>JAISLI010000035.1 GCA_031291035.1 Desulfovibrio sp. | reverse complement strand
CGGCGTAGTACGAGTAAATTGGAAACCACATTTTTTACAACGATGTCTTTGCCTTCCAAGATGAAAACCGTTCTTGACAGTTTCCGTTGATCCACATTTTGGGCATTCGGGCATACTTCCTCCTCATGGCTTGGAGAAAGCATACCGTAAAATCATTCTATTATTAATACCCTCAAAAAATTTTGACATTCTCTCAAATCTGTGGCGTTCTCGTCTCACGGCCTTGAACAGCCGATACGAGCGGACGGCCGCCACCCGTGAGAGCGGATTTTTTGTCAAGACTGTTTCTTGTCTGGCAATCAGGTATAATACACTTTCCGGGGCGGGGGGCCAACTGCGGCCTTATTCGCGCGTTTTCACGTCAATGGAGTGAGAGAAGACATGCATCATTCTTTTGTTAATGCCCTCAAATATCCTGGCGTAAAAATATGGCTTAAAACAACTCCGGCATGGGCATTCATATGCTGGTGCGCCAGAGGCATCGTCCATGCGTTGCCTCTTCCCCTGTGCCGCATTTTCGCGCCTGTTCCCTGGCTCGGACGTATTGCTGTCGCGCGGCTGATGGCGCAAGAGTCCTGTGCGCACTGGTTTAACGGAAGTCCCGGTAAACAGGTGGATATTGTACCGGGGCTTAATGCCGGTAAAACGGAAGCTGTGAAGTTGGCTTGGTCCTTGTTGCCGCGCACCTTTGGGGGTAAGTGCTCCATTATAGAGTATTGCCGGGTTATTAAAGGTGCGGACATGGATTTTTCCGGAAAAAAAGTGGTTCTCCTGGCGCACTGGGATCCGGAAAACTGGATTGACCCTTTTGTTGATTACGCCTTGCGGCATTTTCAGCAAGCCGGGTTTATGACGATTCTTGCATCGGCCGCCCTGCCTATTGCTTCTGAAGAAGAACTGCGGCATGCCGATGCGGTTGTATACCGCACATGCGGCGGGTACGATTTTACCAGCTGGAAAGGCGCGTTGGAGTGCTTTCCCTCATTGCGCCAGTCTGTGGAACTTCTGCTGACGAACGATAGCGTCTTTGCTCCCTTAAATGATATAGGAGCAATGCATGCCGTGATGGACTCAGTGGATTGCGACTTCTGGGGTTTGCTGGAAAGCCGAGATCAGCTTCCGGCCATGCCGAGCTTTTACATGGTGTTCCGGGCGAAAGCGTTACGACATCCCTGTTTTGAAGCTTTTTGGAACGATGTGGACACAACTTCTAATAAAGAGCTTGTGGTGCGGCGGTTCGAGCAGAGTCAGGCGCTGTGGTTCGCCTTGAATGGTCTTATTCCCGGCGCTTATATTCATTGGGGCATGATGCCCTGGCTGAAAGGAGGGCCGGCCTATGCCTGCTGGAAGCAGCTCGTGCAACTTTTTGGCGTTCCCTGCATTAAACGGGCTGTAGTGAATGGAGATGTCTGGTGGGCGGACATCACGGGCTGGGAGGAACTTGTGACCCAGTCAGGATATCCGTTGTACCTTATCCGCGATTTTCTGGCACGTCGCCGACGGTCGCGCAAATAGGGCGGACCATGCGGCAGCCTATTATTCTTTTCCTCACCTTGCGCGCCGACTTCGGCGGCGGTCCGAAGCACCTGTGGCAATTGCTCAGGCATATGCCCGAAGGTATGCGGGCCTGCGTCGCCTGCCCCCCTGATTATCCCTATTATGCAAAATATTGCGCCGCCGTGGGAGGGAAGGAAAACGTATTCCTTCTTCCCCATCGTAAATTCAGCCTGCGGTTGCTGTGGCGACTGCGCGGTTTCTGCCGCGAAAAGAAGATAACGGTCCTGCACTCCCACGGCAAGGGCGCGGGGCTGTACTCGCGGCTTCTCGCGGCGCTGACGGGTCTGCCCTGCGTACACACCTTCCACGGCGTGCACATGGACAGGTACCGACCGGGAAAACAGATCGCGTACCGCCTCTATGAGCGCATGATGTCCCTGCTCACCAGGTCGGGCATCTCGGTATCGGAAGGCGAACTGACCCAGATTGTCGCAAGTGGACTGATGCCCCGGTCCAAATTGCGCCTCATACCCAACGGGGTTGTGATTCCGGACGAGAAGAGAGGAGGGAGGGATGATTTCACGGCCTCGCCCCCGTATGCGGTAGTGACATTCAGCCGGTTCGATTACCAGAAGAACAGCCCGGTGCTTCTTGATGTTCTGTACGCCCTGAAGGACATTGGCCGGCTGGACGATTTCCGCGTTACCGCTGTCGGCGACGGAAGCGACAGACAGGGGATGCTCGACGCGGCAAAAGGTACAGCGCTGGAGGACGCCCTGCGCTGTCCCGGCGCATCGGACGCGCCATACTCCTTTTTTGCCGGTGCGTTGTGCTATCTCTCCACATCGCGTTGGGAAGGCATGCCGCTGTCGATTCTCGAAGCGATGGCCCACGGGCTGCCGGTCATTGCAAGCGATGTGGTGGGCAACCGCGATGTGGTCCGTGACGGGGAAACGGGCCTTGTATACCCTGAAGGAGATGTCCGGACCGCGGCCGCCCTCCTGTGCCGCCTCGCGGATGATCACGACATGTGCCGCGTCATGGGCGATAACGCGCGAGCGTACGTTCTGCGCAATCACCCCGTCGGAAAAATGGCCGCTCAAACATTTGCAATTTTGCAAGATGTCAGTCAAGATAGAAGAGTTTTATGCTGATTTTTAACAATTTTTGAGCCATGCGCGCACTGCACAACCTCTTTGAAAAATTCCTCGCGGACTTCATACGGATTTGCAAAATCCTCCCGCAAGACCTGCGCCGTTCGACGCGCCGCGTTTTCGTCTGCGTCGTCTTTCTGGCGGTTCTGGAAATCGGAACCATCCTGTCCATTTCCTTTCTCGCGGTCAGCATTGCCGCGCCGGAAAAACTGCGGGAATTCGGCGCTGTGGCCCACCTGCTGCGCATATTCCCCTGGCTGGACGCCCTGTGCGAGGACCAGCGCCTGTTCGCCCTGCTGGTGGCCTCGTCCGTGGTGGCCCTCACAGCCGCCAAAAACGCCATGACGGCATTCGTCAACCTCGGCTCCGCGCGGCTTGGGGAGCGCATATCACTGTTCGCCGGCGAAACCGTGTTCCGCGACTACCTCTACAGCCCCTATATAAACCACCTCGCCGGGGACAGCCAGGCCATATTCCAGGCGCTTTCCTGGCGCAGGAATCTCGGCGAAATGGTCGTCGGCCTCATGACGGTCTACACCTATGCCGCCATCACCCTGAGCATGGCCGTCGCCCTGCTCTTGGTCACGCCGGGGGCGGTCCTGCTGGTTATCCTGGCCGTCGCCCTGACGGCCGGGGCACTGTACAGGGGCCTCAAGGGCAGGCTTGACCGGGCGGGCGCGGGAGCCGCGGAATACGAGCGCGAGGAAACGCGGGCCACCATGAACGCCATGCGCGGCATCCGGGAAACCCTCATCCACCGCCGGCAGGAGGCGTTTTTCGGGAAATTTCGCGCAGCCTGCCTGAACGGCATGAAAGACAGGGCCTTTTTGCGCATGGCCCCGGCCATACCCACCTGGACGCTGGAGACGGTGGGCTTTCTGATGATTCCCGTGACGCTGTGGGCCATGTACGCCCTGCAGGACGCTTCCATGGCGCGCATCACCGGCGTGCTGACCATGATCATGCTGGTTTCCTGGCGCGTGCTGCCCTTGCTCAACCGCTCGCTGTCAATCTTTGTCTCGCTGCACGCCATACGCCACTTCGCCCTGGACTGCCTCGCGCGGGTGGAGACGGCCCTGGCCGCCCCCGCGCCCGAACCGCCGGAGCCTGATCCCGATTTCACCCTGTCCCGCGACATCGCCTTTGCCGGCGTATGCTTTCGCTACCCCGGAGCGGAGGCGGACTGCCTGCGCGGCCTGACCTTCACAATCCCCCGCGGCGCGCGCCTGGGCGTCATCGGCCGGTCCGGCGCGGGCAAAAGCTCCATGGCGGCCATATTGAGCGGGCTTGTGGAGCCGACCTCCGGAGCCGTGCTGGTTGACGGCCTTCCCCTTTCCCCCGCCGGCCTGGCGGCCTATTGCCTGCGCGTGGGCTATGTGCCGCAAACGCCGTACATATTGGCCGGCACCCTGGCGGAAAACGTGGCCTTCAGCCGCTGGGGCAGTCCCTGGGACGAGGAAAGGGTCAAAACGGTCTGCCGCATGGCGGAGCTGGACATAGCGGAGACGCGCGGCGCGGACGCGATTGTCGGGGCCGACGGGACCGGGCTTTCCGGCGGCCAGGCCCAACGCCTTTCCATAGCCCGCGCCCTGTACGCCGGGCCGTCCGTGTTGATTCTGGACGAGGCTACAAGCTCCCTGGACACGGGCCTGGAAGCCGCGATAATGAACACCATTTTCGCCCTGCCCCAGAGCATTACCACGATAATCATCGCGCACCGCCTCTCCACGGTGGAGCGCTGCGACACGCTGCTCTGGATTGACGAAGGCGCTCTGGTCGCCTCCGGCCCGCCGGAGGCGGTGCTGCCGGAATACCGGGCCTTTCTGGACGGCGGGGCGGCGAACCCGCCGCGCTAAAAACCGCCGCCGCGCGCCAGAGCCAGGGCGGCGGCCGTGTCTCCGGACGCAACAAAGCGCGCCCCGGTCCGGGCGCGGAACCAGGTCAACTGGCGTTTGGCATAGGCGCGGGTATTTTTGAGCCAGAGGCGCGCGCATTCCTCACGGCCGATTTCTCCCCGCAGGCAGGCCAGCGCTTCCGCCGCGCCGATGCAGGACCAGCCGGGCGCGGCGGTGTCCGGGCAGGCAAGCAGGGCGCGGCGGACCTCTTCAAAAGCGCCGCCGGCGATCATCCGCTCAATGCGCCGCGCCAGGCGCGGCGTCAGGTCGTTGAGGCCGGCCTCCAGCACTATGAGCGGGCCGGCGCACAGCGCCCTTGTTCCGGCATGGGCGTGCCACCAGGAAAAGGGCCGCTTTGTGGCGTGAAACACTTCCAGGGCGCGGAGAATGCGCTGCCTGTCGTTGGGGTGTACGCGCGCGGCGTAGGCCGCGTCCACGCGGACAAGTTCGGCGTGCAGGGGGGGCAGCCCCTCGGCCTCAAGCCTCGCCTCCAGCGCCGCGCCGACGGAGGGGTCCGGGGCCGGAATATCCGCCATGCCGCGCAGCAGCGCCTGAAAATACAGGCCGGTGCCTCCCACGAGCAGGGGCGCCTTGCCGCGCGAGAGCGCGGCGCGGGCGGCCCCGCAGGCGGCTTCGGCCCAGCGCCCGGCGCTTGTTTTCCGCGCTGTGGGCAAAAAGCCGTAGCAGTGGTGCGGGCAGCGGGCGCGCTCCGCCTCTGCGGGCTGGGCCGTGATGACGGGAAAGTCCGCGTACACCTGCCGGGAATCGGCGTTGATGACCTCGCCCCCCAGGGCCTCGGCCAAGGCCAGGGCCATCGCTGTCTTGCCCGTCCCCGTCGGCCCGGCAAGGCATACGACCGGCAGAGGAGTGCCGTGCGCCCCGTTTGTCATGACTCCGGAACCGTCAGGTGACGTTGAAGCCCCCGTAGGGGGCGGCCAGACACGGCGTTCCCTGCCTGACCTCGCCGTTGGCGTATTTTTCCAGCAGCCTGAGGCGCACGTTTTCCGGCACAAGGCCCGTTATGTCCGCGCCGTGGCTGGCCGCCGCCTTGACTATGGTGGAGCTGATGAACAGCCACTGATAGTCGGTCATCAAAAAAACCGTCTGTATGCGGCGCCGCAAGCGCCGGTTCATCAGGGCAAGCTGAAATTCGTACTCAAAATCCGACACGGCGCGCAGCCCCCGCAGCAGGGCGCACGCGCCCCGGGCGGCCGCGTGTTCCACCGTCAGGCCGGAAAAAGGCTCCACCGTGACGTTGCTTTGCCCTTTCAGGGCCTCGCGGGCCATTTCCACCCGCTCGTCGCGGGAAAAAAGCGGTTTTTTGGGCGTATTGTCGGCCACGGCGACAACAATATGGTCAAAAACGTCGAGGCCCCGGCGGATGAGGCTCATGTGGCCGTTGGTCAGAGGATCGAACGTGCCGGGGTAAAGAGCGGTTTTCATCTTCTCCTCCATACATAACCGCATAATAGCCGTCATTTCCGTCCCGGACAACGCCAGAGGCAGACGCGGGTTCGGCCGAAAAAGCGTTCAGCCGTCAGCTCCAGATCGTCCGGCGCGCCCGGGTCGGCCTCTTTTTCAATTTCCGCCGCGACAAAGGCTCCGGGGGCAAGGCGCGGCATGAGCAGGGCCAGGGACGGCGCGACGAGGTTCTTCCCGTACGGCGGGTCCAGAAATGCCAGGTTAACCGGCTCCGCGGGCGTTCTCCGCAAAAAGCGCAGGGCGTCCCCGCGCACGACGCTTGCCCTGCCCTCAAGCCCCAGGGCCGCGATATTTTCCCGCAGGCAGCGCACGGCCCCGTCCGCGTTTTCCACCAGAACGGCGAAGGGCGCGCCCCGGCTCAGGGCTTCAAAAGCCAGACTGCCGCTGCCGGCGTAAACATCCAGCACGCGCGAAGCCGGCCAGTCAACGCCCCGGGCCGCGAGCATGGAAAAAAGCGCTTCCCGCGTCCTGCCCATGGCCGGGCGCAATCCCTCGCCGCGCGCGCTCTTCAACGGGCGGCCCCCCAGTTCTCCGGCGATGACGCGCATGGCTACAAGCGGGGGTTCATTCCGCCACCGTCGTCAGCCTGTCCCGGTTTTCCGGGGTGTTGCCGACGGGCTTGAGCGAGTGCATGTTCACCTGCCCGGGCCCCTCGACGTTTTGGGGAATTTGCAGGCCAAGGTGCGCCCTGTGGTTGATGACTATGGGCCCGGTGAGGTGCAGAACGGCGTTTTCCGGCTCTCCCGCGGGGATGGAGACGGTGACGAGAATGGCGGCTTCCTCCATGCCGCGCAGACGCAGGAGTTTTTCCTCGGCGTCGCTTATCACGAGCGTGTAGTTTTGCAGAAAGCTGTAGGGGTCGGCCACCAGCAGACCCACGTCCGCGTTGTGCACGCTCTGCAGAATGAGCAGCGGGGCTTCGGGGCGTATCTGCAGCAGCACGAAGTCGCGCTCGTCCTCGAAACCGGCCAGGCCGCGCGGAAAATGCACGATTTTGTCCGCGTCTATGCCGCGCAGGCCGAGACGGGTGTCGATTTCCGTCATGTTTGTTGTTTCTTTGCTTCGTTCCATAGCGATGCAGCCACCAAAACATCTTCGTTGCTGGTTATGAGGGCGCGGCGGTTTTCCTCTTCGACGCGTTTGTATACCTCCTCGCGGTACACAGTGGTGTCGTCCGGCGCTTCCAGGCCGATCCGCACATGTTTGCCCTGCACTCCCAGTATGGTTATGCGTATGTTTTCGCCCAGATAGAGGCTTTCGCCGGGGCGTCGCGTCAATATCAGCATACATTGACCTGTTGTTTTTACAGGCAGGCGCTACACATAGTTGACAAGGCTCAACTGCATGATCATGGATGAGGACTTGAGCACGGTGCTGTAGGCCATCTGCTGTTGTGTAAGTTTTGTCAGCAGTTCGGTCAAGTCGATATCCTCGGTGTTGCTCAACTGCTCCTGCTGGTCGATTTTTTGAAAACTCAGCACGTCCCGGGCCGTCTGCACACGGTTTTCCTTGCCGCCCACCCTGGCGGCCTGGGTCAGGATAACCTTTTCCGCTTCGGTCAGGGCCGCCAGCGTGCGCTGGCAGCCTTCCTGATTGTTGTTTTCCAGATAGGCGATGAAGTTGCCGACGACTTCAAAAAGATTTGCGCTCAAAGCGCGGTCGTTGGTCATATTGAGGTCGCCGCCGTCGTTGTACAGGTAGGGCGCGCCATCTTGACTGCGGCCGCCGAAAATGTCCTTGCCCACATTGTTCACGGTCAGGAAGGTGTCCTTCATGATTTCAAAGTCGAGGTCGGCGCGGTGGGGATGAATTTTGACCTGCGCGCCGTCATTGGGCAGCGCGTCAAGATCCAGATAGCCGCCGGGCACTGTGAAACGGTAGGGGGGCGCCGCGCCGGCGTCCGTTTTTGCCGGAATCCAGGTGGAACCATTGTCCGTGCTGTAGGAGTAGGAGACTTCCGGCGGATTCGTGGTGCCGTCGTCCACGCGCACGATAACGTCATGATGGAACGTCCCCTGGGCCGAAGGCGTTATGGAAGCGGCAGTCGTTTTGCCCATAAACGTCACTTCCGGCGGCGGGTCGTTGTCGTCGCCCATGTAAATGGCTGTCGGGCGTATGTAGAGCAGGGTGCCGTTGGTCGCGCCGGGGCCGAGGCCGGGGTCGGCGACGGTGACGGCAAGACCTTTGGGGGGAGACGCGGATGCGTCTTTGAAAGGCAGGGTTACATTCACTCCGTCGGCAGTGATGACGACGGGGTCTCCGGGAGTGACGGGGGGAGCCAGGACAGCCTCTGATGACCAAGTCTGTCCGCCGTCTTTTGACCATTTGTAGTACAGGGGATTTGTGCCAACCTCGCCGGTCGCGCCGGCAGTGCGGTTGGGAGGGGGAGAGGCGCTGCCGTCGTCAACGCCGGTAAACCGGATCAAGATGCTGGTGTCCGAAGCTCCCGAAATGACATAGGGTGGAGGGGTCAGGGCCTTCCCGCCCGCGTCGGTGACGGACTGCCAGTTTTCGTCCCAGCTCGTCAGGGCCAGTCCCTCCTCAAAGGCCGGTCTGTCGTAAACGTGCCCGCCGAAAATGCTCCTGCCCTCGAATTCCGTATTGGCGAGATTGAGCAGTTGCCCGAAAAGCTCGCGCGCCTTGAAGGCCATCTGTTCGCGGTTTTTCGCGTCATAGCTGCCCGTGGACGCCTGTTCCGCCAGTTCCCTGAGGCCGATGATCGCGGTTGTGACCTGGGTGGAGAGCACATTGTCGCTCAACTGCAGCCAGCCGAGGGCGGTCTTGGCGTTTGCCTCATACTGTTCGGTGGAGCTGATGGCGTTGCGGGTGGTGAGCACGCGGTACATGCCCGCCGGGTCGTCCGAGGGGCGGTTGATCCTTTTCTGGCTGGAGCCCTGCTCGTTGCTTTCCATGTAGGCGGAAAGGTTTTTCTGCATGCGGTTCACCATGTCGTGGTACATCATGTGCTGGGTGACGCGAATAGGCATGGTTTTTCCCCGTTACTGCTTGAGGCCGAGCAGGGTTTGCAGCATCTGGTCGGCCGTGGTGATGAGTTTGGCCGCCGCCGTGTAGGCGTGCTGAAATTTGATGAGATTGGCCATCTCCTCATCCATGTTCACGCCCGTCACGCCGGCGACCCGCTCAAGCAGGTTGTCGGCGAGGGCGGTATTGTATTCGGCGTTTGTTTTGGAAAGCCGGCGGTCCGCGCCGACAGCGGCGACCCGGTTGGCGTAGTATTCGCCCAGGGTCTGGTCAGTCGTCGTTTTCCAGAAGGTGTGGATGGTGACGTCCTTGTCCTGGAGTTTGCCGATGTTGGTGGCGGTCACCGGGTCGCCGACGTTGGACTGCTGCTGGCCGTTGACCTGGTGGGAGGCTATGAGATTGGTATTGGTGTGCAGGCCGCTGTTGACGGCCAGGGTGGCGGCGCTGTCCCCGGTGAGAAAGGAGTTCAGGCCCAGGGCCGCGAGCAGGCCGGACGTGTCCGTGCCCATGCCGAGGGAATAGGCGGGATCAACCTCGATGACAAGTTTGTTGTCCAGAATTCTGGCCGTGAGGGGTTGAACGGGAAGGAGAGTTCCATTTTCATCCACAAGCCCGTTGTTGATGGCCTGGGCCACGTCATCAAGCGTGTGTCTTGCCGGGTCGAAATTCTGGACGCCTGACGAAGGATCAAAATCCGGCATGCCGGCGGCAATGTGGCTGCCGTCGGCGCTGTTGAAAATATGGAAAGTGACGTTGCCTTCCTGCAGCCGGTTCGAGAACGGCAGCAGGGCCTGCCAGGAGCCGAGGGGCCGATTGACGGCGTCCACCCGCTGCCGGCCCTGCACGAGGCCGTCAAGCAGCGAGATGCCGGTTCCCTGGCTGTGTATGCGGTTGACTTCCCATATCAGGGAGGACATCGTGGCGTCCAGTTCGTCTATGTAGCGGCCGCAGTTGTCGTCGCGGATATTGTAGCAGGCCGCGAGCTTGCCGCCGGTGACGCGGTCGTTGTTGTCCGTGCCGTCAAAGTAAATCTGCGGCGTGATGTTTTCCGGGCCGCGCGTTGGCTCTATCCAGTAGAGGCCGTCCTTGGGCATGATGTCGAACTTGTCGCCGACGTTGAAATTCTGGCCGGAGGAAAAGGAAATTTTCAGGTCCTTGACCAGCACCTGGTCCACCTTGCCGGTGTTGTCAGCCGTGATGCTGTAATGAATTTCCTCGCCTTTGTCGTCGCGCAGCCAGGTTCTGCCGCCGTCCAGGGAGACGCGGAACTGCGGCGGGGGCGTGTCTCCCACATTGCCGCCGGTGACGATTTCCACCGTGTATTCAAAGTCGTCGGAACCCACGGATTCTATCCCGCCCGTGTAGGCGGCGCCGCTGGAGGGGGGCAGCCGGGGCCGGTATTCGGTCTGCGGGCCCATGACGCGCAACTCCCAGGTGTTTATGCCCTGCACCAGCGGTTGGCCCGTGGTGAGCTGCACTTTCCATTCCCCGGCCTCGCTGTCATGCACTTCCACATCAACCAGGGACGCCAGCTCGCGCACCAGCAGGTCGCGCCTGTCGAGCAGGTTGTTGGGGTTGTTTACGCCTTTTATGGTGTTCACGGTGATCTGCTGATTCAGGTCGGCGATCTCCCTGGCGATGTTGTTGACCCGTTTCACGCTGTCGCGGATGGATACGTCCATTTCGCGCTGGATTCTTTTGATGCCGTCCATGGTGGCGCGGACCATGTCGCTCAGGTTGTCGGCGGAGGAGAGCAGGCTCACGCGGGTGGCGGTGTCGTCCGGGCGCAGGGCGAGAGCCTGCCAGCCCTTGAAAAAATTGTCCATCGCCGAGCTCACTCCCTCGCGGTTGGCCTCGTTGAAGAGGTTTTCGAGCGACATCATGATCTTGTCGTGCTCGTTCCAGCGGGAGGAGGTGGTGTGCTGATCCACGTAAGAGCTTTCCAGAAAAGCGTCAAAGAAGCGCAGCACCTGCTGCACGGTGACGCCCATGCCCAGCGCGCCGGGCTTCGCGGTGAGGGCTGTGGCGTCGCGCTGGTCCACATACTGGCGGCTGTATCCTTCAGTCTCGGCGTTGGCGAGGTTGTTGCCGGTGACGTTGATCCAGGCGTTGGCGGCGTTGAGGCCCGACCAGCCGATACTGAGCAGTTGGTTGAGCATGGTCTAGAGCCTCCCGGAAATGATGGCGGCCTCGGGATGCGGCAGAAAACGCATGCCGCCCTTGCGTCCGTAAGTCTCCGCCCTGGGCGGCACGGCCAGACCCGTGAGGGCGTTCAGCGTGCGAGTGCTCTGGTCAAGCAGCGCGAGAGAAAGCTGCGCGTTGCGCGCGGCCTGGCGTGAGACGGCCTGCTCGCCGTCGTCAATATTTTGAAACATCTCCCGCAGGGGCCGGGCCTGTTCTTCCGGCAGCATGGCGGCGTAGTCCATGACCCTGCCGCCGCTGAGGCTTCTGCCGACAAGGCTTTTTTCTGCGGCTGTCTGGCGTATGATCTCGTGAACGGAAAACTCCAGAGCGGCTATGTCGTCCGTTCTGCGGGCGAGCAGCAGGCGGTATTCCTCTTCCAGAAGATCGTGCAGAAGCGCCAGGGCCTTGGCCTGTCGAAAAAGACTTTCGTAAATTATCCGGTACATCGCTTCTCTCCCGGCAAACGGGCAAAAAATGCCCGCAATGGTTTCTGTGCGATACCATAGCAAAATTCATGCCGTTATCCCGCCCTGAGGGCGCCCGGCATAGCAGTAGGCGCAATAATGCCGGCAGGAGTTGTAGAAGCCGATATCCTTGCTCAGCGCGCAGCCGCAGGCGGCGCGCTGTCCCTTGTCCTTGCGGCCGCCCTTGCGGCCGGCCGGTGATGCCTGTCCCGGCCCCGCGCCGTATTCCCACAGTATTTCTTTGTCCCCCCGGCACAATGCGCCAATCAGCTCTCCGTCAACGCACCTGTTTTTGATGATGCCGAGCCGCGCGAAGTCGTCCGCCTCGGCGCATGTCGCCAGAGCGAGGCGGCGCGGCCAGGTTTTGTTCAGGGCCGCCAGTTGCCGCGCGAAGCGCAGGCGCTCTTCCGGGGCCGCTTCCCTGGCGGACGGGCATACCCGCGCGAGATTCGCGGCAACGCGCGCGTAGGCGGCGATATCGACGAAGCTGAAGACAAGTTTTGTCGTATGGGCGCACAATCGCCTTGCCAGCGCGTCAATGCGCCGCAACACCTCATCCGGCGGCAGGGCGTCGGCGGTCAGCACGGGGTCAAATCTCCAGATTACCCTTTCCCTGCCGATATGTTCCGAGAGGCGCAGGAATGTTTCAATCCGCCGGGACAGGGGCGGAACACGGGGTTCCAGTCCCTCTCCGGCGTAGTCGTTGAGGGTGAACTGGAAATAAAAGCTGATTCCCCTGTCGGCGATTTCGTCCAGATGCGGAAGTATCGGCGCGGGATTTTTTGACCAGAAGACAATCACCCTGCATTTTTCAAAGGAGACAAGGATTTTTTGCTTTCTGTTGAACGGGTTGACCCAGACGCAAGCGCCGCGGCGCAGCCTGTCCATGAACCAGTCCGCGTGAAAGGCCGGCAGATCCGTCGCCCTGCTCGCGGAAATCACCAGGGGGGCGATGCCCGTCCGCCCGCCTGTCCGGGCGGGAATGGTCACTTTCGCGTGCATGCCTCACAGTACCAGACAATCTGCGAATGGCAATATTGACAAAAATTCCGTTTCGTGACATTTTCTAGAAATAAAGTGCCCTGACGGGCTTGATAGGGAATCTCGTGCAAAGCGAGAGCGGACCCGCCGCCGTACACCAGGTATAATCTTCTTTCCCTCGCGCGCCACTGGGGTAATCCCGGGAAGGCCGGAAAGGGACTGGACAGCCGGAAGACCTGCTTTATTGTTTCGTCGCAGAGGACGAGCCGTCGGCAACGGAGCCTTTGCCGCATGGTTCATGAAGGGGATAAATTCGTTTCCTTCGCCCGCAACGCGGGCGGAGTTTTTGTTCCCTTTTTCTGAAACCGCCCCATTCATTGCAGGAGATTTCCCATGCCTTTTGCCGCCATCCTGAAGCGTGACGGACGTACGGTGGATTTTGACGCCGCCAAAATCACCTCGGCCCTGCTCAAAGCGGGCAAATCAACCGGGGAATTTGAGGAACGGGAGGCCAGAAGGCTGGCCATGCGGGTGCTTTCCCTGGCCAGAACACTGCGTCTGCCGGAAATTCCGGATGTGGAAAGCATTCAGGACGTTGTGGAGCGGGTATTGCTGGACTCTCCTTTTCGGGCCACGGCCAGGGCCTACATTCTGTACCGGGAGCAGCGCGCCCAGTTGCGCCGGATAAAAACCAGGGCCACCACGGATCTCATGGATGGCTACCTCAACAAAATGGACTGGCGGGTGCGGGAAAACAGCAATATGGGATTTTCGCTACAAGGGCTGAACAATTACATTTCTTCGGACATCACCTCGGAATACTGGCTGAACCGCATTTATACCCCGGCTATCCGCCATGCCCACACGGAAGGGGATTTTCATCTGCACGATCTCAATCTTCTGTCCGTCTATTGCGTGGGCTGGGATCTGGCCGACCTGCTCCGGCAGGGCTTCAAGGGCGTCGCGGGCAATGTGGAGAGCGCGCCCCCCAGGCATTTCCGCTCCGCTCTGGGGCAACTTGTCAACTTTTTCTATACCCTGCAGGGAGAGGCCGCCGGCGCCCAGGCCGTCTCCAGCTTTGACACCCTGCTGGCCCCCTTCATCCGGCACGACAAGCTGTGCTTCAAGGAGGTCAAACAGGCCCTGCAGGAGTTCGTCTTCAACATCAACATCCCCACGCGGGTGGGTTTTCAGACTCCCTTTACCAACATCACCCTGGACATGGATGTGCCGGCCACGCTGAAAAATACGCCGGTGATCATCGGCGGGCGGGAACAGAATGCCGTGTACGGCGACTTTCAGCCGGAAATGGACATGCTGAACCAGGCCTTTGCCGAAGTGATGATGGAGGGCGACAACAAGGGCCGGGTCTTCACCTTCCCCATCCCCACATACAACATAACCAGGAACTTTGACTGGGAAAGCGGCCGCTTCGAAGCCGTCTGGAAGATGACCGGGCGCTACGGCATTCCCTATTTTTCCAATTTTGTGAATTCGGACATGTCCCCGGAAGACGCGCGCTCCATGTGCTGCCGCCTGCGTCTTGACACCCGGGAACTGCGCAAGCGGGGCGGCGGGCTTTTCGGGGCGAATCCGCTGACCGGCTCCATCGGCGTCGTCACTCTCAATCTGCCCCGCCTCGGCTATCTGGCGAAGGACGAACAGGATTTTTTCATGCGTCTGGACCGCCTGATGGAACTCGCCAGGGAAAGTCTCGTCATCAAGCGCAAGGAACTGGAGCGCTTCACCGACGGCGGGCTGTATCCCTACACCGTTTTTTATCTGCGGGATGTGAAGGCGCGCACCAACATGTACTGGGCGAACCATTTTTCCACCATCGGCGTCGTCGGCATGAACGAGGCCTGCATGAACCTTATGGGAAAAGGCATCGCCGCGCCGGAGGGGCAGGCCTTCGCCCTGCGGGTGCTTGGCCGCATGCGCGGGCGTCTGCAACGCTTTCAGGAAGAAACGGGCGATTTTTTCAATCTTGAGGCCACCCCGGCCGAGGGCACGTCGTACCGGCTGGCCCTGCTCGACAAGAAAAAATGTCCGGGCATCATCTTCGCCAACGGCAAATCCGGAGACAGGATTCCGTACTATACCAATTCCACCCATCTGCCGGTGGACTATTCCACGGACATTTTTGATGTTCTGGACCTGCAGGACAAACTGCAGGGCAGCTACACCGGCGGAACGGTGCTGCACGGCTTTCTCGGCGAGGAGGTCACGGATACGGGCGTTGTGCGCAATATGGTGCGCGCCGTAACCGCCAACTACAGCCTGCCGTATTTCACGCTGACGCCGACATTCAGCGTCTGCGCCGAACACGGCTATCTGAAGGGCGAACAGACCAGATGCCCTGTCTGCAATGGAGACACGGAGATATATTCCCGGGTTGTCGGCTACCTGCGCCCGGTGGGACGCTGGAATGACGGCAAACAGGCGGAATATGCGGCGAGAAGGCCCTACAGGGCGACGGACGGGTGGAATCGCGCTTCCTCCGCGCGCCGCGGGGAGGAGTTGCGGAACGCGGTGTAATAACGCCTTATGCCAAAGGGGATGACGCGATGAGAGGATCAACGGGAAAATCATGGACGAGGTTCGTCACGACGCTTTTTGTCCTGTGCGCCGTCTGCTGCGGGACGCCCGCGGCGGCGCAGCCCTCCTCGACGGCGGCGGTTCTTATAGTCGCTTTCGGCACCAGTGTGGAAAAGGCGAGGGTTTCCTACGCCAATGTTGAACGGCAGGTCAAAAAGGCCCTTCCCGGCAGGGAGGTCCGCTGGGCCTGGACCGCCAACTCCCTGCTCGGGACGTCCTCCGGAAAAAAGCCGGTGCTTTCGACGCAGGAGGCCCTGGCGAAGCTCGCCGCCGAAGGAACGAAAGATGTCTCCATTCTTTCGCTGCATATCATTCCCGGCGCGGAGTATAATGACCTGCTCCGGACGGCCGCCGCTTTTGAAGGGCTGCCGAAAGGGCTGCGGCGCGTGCGCCTTGCCCCTCCACTCCTGTACGGTACGGACAGCCTGAAAAGCGTGTCGCGCCTGCTTGTCCGGAGCGTGCCCGCGGAGCGGAAAAAAGACGAGGCTGTGCTGTTTGTGGGGCACGGCACGCATCATGCGTCCGGGGTGTATTATCCGGCGCTGCAATATTATTTGCACACGCTGGACAAAAATGCCTTTGTGGGGACCGTCGAGGGCGACCTCGACTTTGAGGTGGTTTTGAAAAGCCTGCAAGACGCCGGGGCGCGGAAAGTGTGGATGGCCCCTCTCATGACGGTCGCCGGAGATCATGCCGCGAACGACCTGTTCGGCGCCGGGGAGGAAAGCTGGCGGCAGCGTTTCATCGCCAACGGCATACAGGTCCGGGCGATTGCAAAGGGGCTTGGCGAAGATCCCGCTTTTGTCGCGCAGTGGCTTGAGGGTCTGAAAAAACTGTCCGATCGGGATGCCCGCTGAAATGTGAGCCGGCCGTGCGGATAGGGGCGCTGCAACAAACCACAATGCTTGACTTTCCCGGCAGGCTCAGCGCCATTGTGTTTGTCCGGGGTTGCAATTTTGCCTGCCCCTACTGCCACAATCCGGATTTGTTGAAGCACGGTGGAAGTCCGCTGGCGCCCGACGAGGTTCTGAAGTTTTTGACGCGGCGCAAACGGGTTCTGGAAGGCGTGGTCATCACCGGCGGGGAGCCGACCCTGCAGGAAGACCTGGCGGAATTCTGCCGCATGCTTAAAGATATGGGCTACGCGGTCAAACTCGACACCAACGGCGGCAGGCCGGACATTCTGGAGCATCTGCTGCGGAAGGATCTTCTGGACTACGTCGCCCTGGATGTCAAGGCCGACCCGCGCCGCTATCCCCGTGAAATATCCGGCGCGGACGTGGGGGACGCGATATCCGCGAGCATCGACATTCTCAACGGCAGTCCGGTACGGCGCGAATTTCGTGTGCCCTGCGCCCATCCCTTTATAAACGGGGAGAGTTTCCAGGCGATTCTGGAGACGGCGTCCGGCGATATTCCGGTTTTTTTGCAGAAAATACGGCTTGAACGCGTTCTGGACCCGGATTTCTTCGCGGACAACAAAGGGCGCGCCCTGAACCCGGTGGAAATGGAGCATTTGCGCTCCCGGGCGGAGGCCTGCGGAAAGATGTGCCTGATACGCTGAGGCGGCCAAAACGTATGCTTGTGACGGGGCCTGTGGACAACACTCCGGAATATCCGGATTCCGGAATGTCAGTAATGTTCCTCAAGCGGCGCGAGAATCTGTTTCGCCGTGGCTTTGCGCGGATTTGCCGCGACAAGCCGCATGGCCTGAAGACGGAGCGGCCCGGCCTTGCGTGGCCGGGCCGCTCAGGGTGAATGTCTGCTCGCTCACCACCCCGTTGGAGGGCAGGGAGTCCTCGTCAAGTCAACGGCTTCAGAACTCGTAGCGGAAGGTGCCGAAGACCCCGTTGCCCGTGGTGTGCTCCGAAAACATGAGGTTGTAGTTCAGGCCGAAGGAGACGTCCCCGTTGCCGAAGTCCAGACCGATTCCGCCCGTATAGGAGACATAATCCATGATCCGGCTTTCCAGCTCCACCTTTGTGCCCGTGCCGGTGAAGCGCGCCGAGGATTTTGTCTCGATGTCCCCGGCGGCCGGAATTACGGCCAGGTCAAGGCCGGATCTGAAGAACCAGCCGTTGCCGGTTTCAAGGTTTCTGGAGAAGCTCAGGCCGACGGGGAAGGTCCAGATGTTCCGGCTGAGGCTGTCCCCTTCCAGCACCGTGCCACCGCCGGAGGCCACGTCATGGTCGTCCGTGGTCAGGTTCATGTGGCGGAAGCCGACATGGGGCACGATGTCCAGGGCGTCCGTCGAGATTTTGTACTCGCCGCGCAGCCCCGCGCTGACGGCGCGGGCGGTGATGTCCGACTTCAGGTCGTTCATTTGCATGGCCCGGGGCACATCCTGCCGCACCTCGTTGAA
>JAISLI010000034.1 GCA_031291035.1 Desulfovibrio sp. | reverse complement strand
CTGTTCGCGGCGCGAAAGTAAAGATTTTTCTCCGAAATTTTTGGGGCACTCGAAGAAAAATTCATAGCATGTTGAAATAACAAATATTTATGAGATTTTGCCTGAAAATATTCCCTGGGGTTTCCAGAGCACATAAAATATATGTGTCTTTTGAAAAATTATATGTCATTCAATATAGTTATTTTAAATAAATGCCCTTGCTTGAGGCCGGACCTTTTTTAAGGTATTCCGGAAATCCGTGACAGCCAAATGAATTGTCCTGAGCATACTGTTATTGATTTACACAAGGATGTCCTTCATGAGCAAAATGCCCTCCAAAATCCGGTACAGTTTCAGACTGGAACCCAAAGCCCGTCTGCAAACGGCCCACGGCGTCTGGGGCGGGGTCAATTCCCAAGGAGAGATTGAAATGAATTTTTATTATGAGAGCGAGGCCCTGCCGCCGTTTGTCGAGCAAATTGTGGAGCCGGACGGAGCACTGGGATCAGAATTCATTCCGGAGGATGAGGAACTGAGGGAAGTGACGCGCCATATTCACACGCGCGTGCTGCTCAGCTACAATACGGCGCGCGGCGTTCTGGAGTGGCTGGAGGAACAACTGGACGCTCTGGAGGAGGAAGGCCGCGCCATGTACGACGGTTCGGAGCCCGGCGTTACGCAGTAGCCGCCCCCCCGGCGTCGGCGCTTCCGTCTGAAAAAACATGCAGTTTTCACCCGGATCCTGTCCGCCGGGCCGAAGTCGGTCGACGGATGGAGCCGGCTGTGGATTGAAACACATGATTGATAAAAGTTTTCACATCATTACCTTCGGTTGTCAGATGAATGCCAATGATTCCCGGTGGCTGGCGCTCAGTCTTGAGGATCGCGGCTTTGTGAGGGCTGAGGCGGCGGATGCGCAGGTGGTGGTGATCAACACCTGTTCCGTGCGCGAAAAACCGGAGCAGAAAGTCGCTTCGGCTCTGGATGGCGTGCGGCGCGTCACGCGCGGGGATCCCAGGGTATTGGTGGCGGTTGCGGGTTGCGTGGCCCAGCAGATGGGCGGGAAGCTGTTTTCCCCGGGAGGTCAGGTGCGGCTGCTGATAGGCAGCGACGGTCTTGTCCGCGCGCCCGGGGCCATCGAACAACTGCTCGCCGAACCTGAACTGCGGCTCTCGTTGCTGGACTTCACCGACAGTTATGAAGAGCGCGGGCAGGTGCGCGGCGCGCCCGTTCCCGTTGCGCGGGTAACCATCATGCAGGGCTGCGACAATTTCTGTGCGTACTGCATTGTGCCCTTCACCCGCGGCCGCCAGAAATCGCGCGCGGCCGCGTCCGTTCTGGAGGAATGCCGCGCGCGCCTGAAAGAAGGGGCGCGCGAGATTTGCCTGCTCGGGCAAAACGTCAACGCCTACGGACTGGACAGGCATGGCGACGGGAGTACATTCGCCGGGTTGCTGGCCTGCGTTGCGGCCCTGCCGGGCCTTGCGCGCCTGCGTTATGTGACGCCGCATCCCAAGGATATGGGGCTTGAAGACGTGTCCGCTTTCGGCGATCTTGCCCCCCTCTGCCCGCGTCTGCATTTGCCCCTGCAATCCGGCTCGGACACCGTTCTCAAGCGCATGGGGCGTAAATATGACAGCCGGGATTTTCTCAATCTGGTGGAGCGGCTGCGCAAAACCCGGCCGGACATGGCCCTCGGCACGGACATCATTGTGGGTTTTCCCGGCGAGAGTGAAAAAGATTTTGGAGACACGCTCAATATGGTGCACGCCTGCGAATTCGTCTCAAGCTTTTCATTCTGTTATTCAGATCGCCCCGGCACCCGCGCCGCCCTTTTCCCGGACAAGGTGGACCCGGCAGTCAGCCGTGAGCGTCTGGCGCGTCTGCAGAGCCTGCAGGATGCGCTGACACGCCGTCTGCTTGAAAAGCGGGTGGGACAGAAAACCGAAATCCTGATTGAAGGCCGCAGCCGTCGTCAGGAAGCCGGAAAAACAAGCTGGCAGGGACGCGACCCATACGGCGTTCCGGTACATCTTGTGTTATCCGGCAATACGGAGGATTACACGGGAAAAATGGTTCCCGTGATCATCACGCAGTCCAAAAAATACACGCTTATGGCGCAACAGGCGGGCGGGTTATGTGCGGAGCAGTCCAACTTTGAAAAAGCCGGACCGCTCCGCAAGGATTTGCCCGCAAATCCTTGCGCGGGAAAGGCAAAGAAAAATTTTACCCCCGGAGCATGATGCCGGGCAGTTTTTCGACAGCTTCCCGCCCCCGCCAGGGCGGCAGACACGCAAAAACAGTGCCGTCAGGCAAAACCACGCGGGCGGCATGCAGGAACATTTGTCCCGCCTTGTCCGTCCCGTATTTGGCGTCGCCCAACACCGGATGCCCCAGGGCGGCCAGTTGCGCCCGAATTTGATGAGTCCGGCCCGTGAGAAGGCATATCCGCAACAGGCTCATTTTTGGCAGGATTTTCAAAGGTTGCGCAAAACACAAGGCTTCACGGGAAGACGCGTCCCGCGGCAGGACGACGCGCACCTTTTCAAATCCCGCTGTCTCCTGTTTGCGCAGAGTATGGCGCAGGAGACGAATGCCCTCAAAGGGCCAGGCGCCGCGCGCCCATGCAAGATACTCCTTGAGCGTCCGGCGCTCGCGCAACGCATCGTGAAGCTCTTGCAAAGCCCTGTAGGAAGCGGCGGCCAGCAGCACGCCGGAGGTCTCCTTGTCCAGCCTGTGCGCGGGCACGGGTATAAAGGGCGCGCCCGCATACCGCGCGGCCAGCCGCGCGGCAAGGCTGTCGCTGTGACCGGTTCCGCCGTGCGTCGGCAGGCCCGGCGCCTTGTACAGGGCCCAGATGTCCCCCTTATGCCCTATGCTCGCCAAAAACGGCGAGTTCCCCGTGCCGGGGAAAACACCGAAACACGGCGGGGGGAGCGGAGACTCGCCGCCGGACGCAAAAAGCCCTCCCCCCGCCTTGATCATGTCAGGGGCGAAAGGCGGCAGGCGGACGCCGTCATCCGTCTGCACACGCTCGAAAGGTTTGACCCGTCTGCCGTTCAGACGAATTTGCCCGGTGCGCAGCCAGCGGTGCAGCAAAGCCCGCGGCAGGCCTGTCCGGCGTTCCAGAAAACGCAAAAGTTTCAGGCCGCTTTCCGCCCTGTGCGCGACAAGAATATTGCATGCCGGGGATTGCCGCTCAATGTTCATCGTGCAGCATTCTGCGGCCCCATACGGCCTGTCCCAGAGAAAGTCCGCCGTCGCCGGGCGGCAATGCATGATGCACAAGCGGCTCAAGCCCACGCTGACGCAAACAAAACGGCAGCAGCAGGGCCATGATGCCGTTCTGCATAACTCCGCCCGACAGACCGACCTTGCCGACATTGGCGGTTGACGCGGCGCGCGCGGCCATATCCGCAAACCCCCGGGCCAGGGAGGTATGGAAACGGGCCGCAATAACCCCGACAGGCTCCCCCTCCCGCCGGGCTTCCAGCACGCGGGCGAAAAGATGCGCGCTGTCCAGATTGAGCAGACCGTCGCGCTCAATCAGCGGCAAGGCCCACCGAAAGTCAGTGTCCGCTCCACGGGCGACAAAATCCGCCACCAGGCCGGTATCAGCGGCGGATTCCAGCCGCATTGCGGCCTGCCCTTCGTAGCTTGCGACAAGGCAAAGGCCCAGTTGCGCGGCCACCGCGTCAAAAAGACGGCCACAGCTTGATGTTTGCGGGCAATTCAGGTTGCGGCCCAGCATTTCTCTTACGGCGCTGGCGGCGTGGGCGTACTCGCCGTCCCAGGGCGCCGCGGCGTTCTCCCGGCTTGAGCCGCACTGTTCCCGCAGGGCCAGCGCGCAACGCCAGGGCTCGCGGATGGCCGCGTCTCCGCCGGGCAGGGGAAAGGGGGAAAGACGCCCCACCCGCTGCCACCGCGCACGGGAAATATCCATCAGGATTGCTTCCCCGCCCCAGATGCCGCCG
The DNA here is from genome assembly GCA_031291035.1 of Desulfovibrio sp. Taxonomy (GTDB): domain Bacteria; phylum Desulfobacterota; class Desulfovibrionia; order Desulfovibrionales; family Desulfovibrionaceae; genus Desulfovibrio. The sequence goes on along the minus strand of JAISLI010000034.1, from coordinate 49,605 downwards.
TCATCGCCAAGTCCGGAGCCGTCCAGGCACAGGGCCAGGGCCGGGTCATAACAGTTGTTTTCCGCAAGCACCGCGGCGGCATGAGCCGCGTGATGCTGAAGCCTCCAGAAGGGCAGCCCCTCCGCGACGGCACGCGCGTGGGCATAGCGACAGGCAAGGAAATCCGGATGCAGATCGCAGACAATGGCTTTGGGCCGTATTTCCAGCAAGGTTTCCAGCCGCGCGACAACTTCCTCATAAAAATTCAGGGTTGCCGGATTTTCCAAATCGCCGACATGCTGTCCCACAAATGCCTGATTTCCGCGTGTGAGGCAAACGGTACTCTTGAGTTCAGCCCCGGCTCCGAGCACCACCGGCCCGTCCTGGGGCAGAGAAACCGGATACGGCACATAACCGCGCGCGCGGCGGAAAAACAATCGTTCGGGTGAACCGTCTTCGGGCGGCGACGGAATACGGGAGCCCCCCTCCGGCGCCACCGGCGCAAGGGCAATTACGCTGTCGTCCACGCGCGTGAGAATGTCCCTGTCGTGGAGCAAAAATGCGTCGGCCATGCCGGCGATGCGCGACAGGGCTTCACGGTTGCCCAGACAAATAGGTTCTCCGCGAGGATTGGCCGAAGTCATCACCAGCACCGGCGGCGAGGGGGCAAGCCCGGAAAGGTGGTCAAAGATCGCCGCATGAAGCGGTGTGCAGGGCAGCATCAGGCCGAGACTGTTTACATCCGGAGCCACATCCCCGGGAAGGGGGCAGCCCTCGCGGCGGGGACAGAGGACCACAGGGCTTTCCGGGCTTTGCAGCAGGGCCTCATGTTCGGGGGTCAGGAGACACAAAGTCCGCGCCACCGCAATATCGCCCGCCATCAGCGCCAGAGGCTTGTGCGGACGCTGTTTGCGCCGCCTGAGTTCACTCACGCTTGCGCCGTCACGCGCGTTGCAGGCCAGTTGAAAACCGCCAAGCCCTTTGAGCGCCAGAATTCCGCCCGAAAGCAGCACCCGGCAGGACCGGGCAAGGGCATCGCGCCGGTTTGCCGCTGTAGGCGCGCTGTCCGGCGAGGCCGCGCGCACAAACCACAAATGCGGACCACAGACGGGACAGGCGACGGGCTGCGCATGAAAACGTCTGTCCGCAGGATTTGCGTATTCCGCCGCGCAGGCGGGACAGAGGGGAAAGCAGCCCATTGTGGTGCTTGCCCTGTCGTAAGGGATGGCGCGCATGATGCTGTAGCGCGGTCCGCAATTGGTGCAGTTGGTGAAAGGATAGGCGAAGCGGCGGTTTGCCGGATCGCGCATTTCCATGCGGCAGTCCGCGCAAATGCCCATATCCGGGCTGACCAACACGCTGTGCCCCGCATGGACGGAGCTTCGGCGTATGATAAAATTTTTTTCCTCCGGCAGAAACGGCATGTCTCTCCCGCGCAAGGCCACAATGCGGGCCAGGGGGGGCGCTTCCGCCAGCAGACGGCTTTCGAAACGGGCGACCCTTGCGCCGTCGCCCTGCACTTCAATGCGCACACCCTCGGAAGTGTTGCCCACAAAGCCGGTGAGTTTTTCCTCCCGCGCCAGCCTGAAGACAAAGGGCCTCAGGCCAACGCCCTGTACCTGGCCCGCGGCGATAAAGGAGCGGCGTATGGTTTTCATGACATGGCGGAATTATGTCACCGGCTTCCTTGCGGGGCAAGAGGGGATGGAAAACATGTCAGTCCCGGGCGGGCTCAGGGGCAGCGGTTGCCGGCGAAGAAGAAATCCGAACTCCAGCCCAGAGCGCCCGCCCACGCGGCGGCCAAATCCGCCTCGGTCAGTCCGGAGCGTTCCGCCAGTTCAATTGCCTCGTCCCATTCTCCGCGCTGATAATGCACCAGCATGTCGAGCCAGGGGGAATAGGGACTCTGCTTCCCCAACAGGGCATCCAGCACGCCGGGATTCAGAGGCAGGCCGTCCAGCAGGGTTGCCAGCGGTATTTTGAGAATGCTCTCCAGCAGGGAGAACAACCCCGTCAGGAAAAGTTCCTGCGGATCTATCCCCGAAGGCAGCCGGGAACGGGCGCGGGCGGTTTCACCCAGGCTTTCCAGAAATTTCGCCCGCTGCGAGGCAAGGAAAGAAAGCTCAAACGCGGCGGGGCCACCGTCCAGGGTGCCGAGCACATTGACGCACAACCACTGGGTGAAGGTGACATTTCCCATAAGATGCAGCGCCGTGAGCACATCTTTGACCTGTTTGTTGAAGGCGAAATGGGCTGAATTGACAAAAGTCAGCAGACCGGCCGTGAGCAGCGGCATGTGCAGAATGGCGGCGCTCAATGCCTCAACATTTATCGGTTTCTGGCTGAGCAGGGAAAAAATGTGCATGCGCTCCACTTGGGAACTGCCGGGCGCTTTATGGTGCAACACTTCGGGTTTGCTAAAGAAAAACCCCTGAAACAAGGAGCATCCCAGTTCCAGACACTGACCCCGCGCTTTGAAATCCTCCACTTTTTCGGCCACCACAACGCGTCCGTTTTCATGCGCCTTGTCGAAGGCAACCGGAAGCCTTTCCGCGCCGCAGCCGGGAACGTCAATTTTGACAAATTCCACCAGGGGAAGGAATGGAGCCAGATCGTCCTGCCCCGTGTAGCCTTCCAGCGCGAGTTTATAGCCCTCATCCTTTACCGCGCCGAGGGCGTCCATCACACCCGGCGTCGGCCGCACGCTTTTGAGAATCGACAGTATGCACTGCTCGTTCGGCAGCAGCTTGATGGCCTGCGCTTCAATCATGGATGCGGGAAATTTTATGCACAGTTTCTGTGAAGGGCGCAAACCCTGCCGGGCGCTTTTGTATCCGCCGGCGATAATGCGGGACGTTGCCACGGCGTCGCTTTTGATGTCGGCGCATTCCGTATTGGAGAGCGTACGGTAGAGCAAATCATAACCCCAGATATTCCCGTCGGCGTCAAAAATGGGCTGCCGCGCCATGGCGACATCAGTTACAGGAGTTTTGTCGCCTGTATCGGATATACCGTCATCAACAAGGGAACGCTGAATTTCCTGACAGATAAGTTCCTGAATTTGTTCAATCATTATGGTCTGTCGCCTAACTTTGCCTACCGGAAGCGACGGCGAGTTGCAAACGCGCCGGGTGGTTCCTCACCCGAGTCCGAGGGGTGATGTTGTATTCAGTATGCCCTGAATCCGCGGCATTATGCAATACCCAATTTCCGCATCCGGTGCTGCAGCGTGCTGCGGGGCAGACCCAACCGCGCGGCCGCGCCCTTCGGCCCGGAAACAAGGCCACCCGTGCGGGAAAGAACCTCAAGAATGTGCCGGCGCTCCGCCCCGGCAAGAGTCTCGTCCTCTTCCGCGAAAGGCGCTGTGCGGCGTTTCGGCGGCAAAACACGCGGCGTCCGTGTTGCTCCCGCAGGAGGGGCACAGCGGGGCGCCACCGTGTGAAGTCTGTTCTCCGCCAGTACGGATTCCACATCGGCAGGCGTCAACCTGCCGTAAACACTTTGGCAAATGGCGAGATGATTTATGGTATTGCGCAATTCCCGCACGTTGCCGGGCCAGTCATGGCGCAGCAGCGGGCGCAACACCGCGGGGGAGAAAGCCGTTCGCGGCAATCCGAGATTGCCTGACGCCTGCTTGGAGATCAGGGCGATGAGCGGGCCTATGTCCTCCTTGCGCTCCCGGAGCGGGGGAAGGGTTATGCTGAAAAACGCCAGCCGGAAAAACAGGTCGGAACGCAGTCCGCCTTCGGCCACAGCCGCGCCGACATCCACATTCGTTGCGGCGATGATCCGCACATCAGCCCGCAGGGGAACGCTCTCGCCGACACGCTCAAAACTGCCGTCTTCCAGTACCTGCAGCAGCTTGCTTTGCATTGCCGGCGCAAGCTCGGCAATCTCGTCCAAAAACAGACTGCCGCCGTCAGCCAGTTCAAAACGGCCTGCGCGCTTTGCCAGCGCTCCGGTGAAGGCTCCCCGCGCATGCCCGAAAAGTTCGCTCTCAAAGAGCGTCGTCACCAACCCCGGACAGTTGACCCGCACAAAGGGGCGCTCCTTGCGCGGACTGCGGCGATGTATTTCCTGCGCGAAAAGACTTTTGCCGGTGCCTGTTTCCCCCAGGAGCAAAAGAGGAACGTCAAGCCCGGCCACGGCGTCCAGACGACGTATGACCTTGCGCATGGCCTTGCTGTAGCAGACGATTTTTTCACACTCGGCGGCTTCGGGGCTGAGCCGCGGCTGTATGCGGCTCACCGCGGTGTCGGTTTGCTCAAGAGAAAGCACCGCGCCGAGACAAATGGCGACAGCGGGAGTCAATTCCAGAAAAAATGCTGTTATTTCATAGAGATTTTGCGGTTTTTTGGCAAAAGAACAGTGCAGTGTGGCAATAATCTCATTGTCCAGAATCAGGGGAAAAGCCATGGTTACCGTCAGTCCCGCCTCGGCGATGGGATGGACCGGGGCCTCCGAAAAATAACGGGCGAAATCCGTTATGATGACGGGCTTGCGCGTGGCAATGACGTGCCCCGCCACCGTGCCGGACGGGTCCGCCGGGCGCACGGGCGACAGCGTACTGACCACAGTCCCTTCCGCCGCCGTGAAATACGTCAGCATTTCGGAATGCTGGTCATAGAGATTGATGCACAGCCTGTCAAAAGTAAAATATTCCTGAATAAGGCCGGAAAGCGCGGAAAAAAATGCTTTGCGGCCGGCCTTTGAAACAAGCTTGCGCATCAGCTTTTTACCGGCCTCGTCAGCGCACCGGCTGACTATGTCCATCCGCAACGACATTATCCGCCTCCAGGCTCAGCCCGGCGACAATATGCCCTTATTTGGGCAAAATGTCCACATTCAGGCGGCGGAATCTTCTTTACCGCCCCCTTGCCAAGGGGAACTTATTTTGCCCGACCAGGAAATCCCCCGACAGAGCCGGGGGATTTCCTGGTCGGGCAGATGAAACCGGATGAAGCCGGGATATGCCATGCCATTTCCGGAGACATAAAAAGACGCTTGTCGTACATTCATATTGGAGGCGGCATCCAGATTTGAACTGGAGATGGAGGTTTTGCAGACCTCTGCCTTACCACTTGGCTATGCCGCCGGTATTGGAGCGGGAGACGGGATTCAATATTTATCAATAACACAGTGAAACAATTCAAATATGCTTTGATAAGAAATTTAGATACCCCCGTTTCTGCCCCCAAAATAAAAAGATTTCCTGAACATTTCTGGGCCTGTCCCGGACAACCTTTCAAACATCGGGCGAGAATTCTTTATCCTGTTTCAGGGTCTTTTGCAAGTCCCATTTCATTCCAGTATTTTCAATAGGATAAAAATACGGTTGATTTTTTCCAAAACCTGTCAAGCGTAAATTTAATATTTTTTCAATGCGTTACCGGATTAAGTTGGATTTATAGAGATTGCCTGAGTTTGCGGCTTTTCCAACCGCAAACCGCTGTTTCAAAAACCCGTGGTACGCTCCGTGAAAATACTCATGGAGGTACATCATGGCCACAAACATTCCGTCCCTTGCGCCCGTTGTTGTGCCGGGCGCGGCGCGGGACGGAAATGAGTCAGGGGCTTGGTCGGGAAATACATCACAGAGCAAAGGCAAAGAAAAGCAAGGCAGGAACTTGGCTGGATTTTATCGGACAACACCCTGCAAAATCTTTTTCCAGAATCGTCGCTTGCCTGTTTTCGTTTTCTATGATAGCCGTTCATTTTAAATGGATGAGTAAGGATTTTGGTCAGTTGGGCGCACAGCAGATAACGGGTGGAGGCGTAAGCGTGGAGCAGGGGCAAATTTTTCCTGTGCGCCCTGTAAAAGCGGCGGGAATCGCGGGCAAATCGGATAAACCGGCACGATTCTTGCTTTTTTTTACAAGCCAGCTCCAGACTAACCGCCTCGGCTCTTGGGCCTGCGTGGCTTTTGGCGTTTCCCGCTTCCGTAAAATTCCGTCAAAGTTTTCAAATGTTCGGCCCTGTTTCCTTCGGGAAGCAGGGCCTTTTTGCGTTCACCGGCAGAGGCAGCATGACCGTTTTTTTATCGGGCGGGTGTATCGCGTCCTCCAGTCCGATTCGATTTTCAAAATACGGAGATCATAAAGAATGACAAAACGTCACTGGGGAAATTATATCCTAGCATCAATGCAATTCAGACACTGGAAAGCTTTTTTCAACATTATCCGTAAAGCGCACTACCCTTTTGATTTTTTGGCAAGATATCTATTTGACTCTGGAAAATATCCAACTAAAATAGCGATATGCCATAAATCAGATAAAATATATATTGACGCATATACACAACATGATATATTGACTATAAACGAAATTTTTTTCCGAGAAGATTATTATGTTCCATCAAAAAGCAAAGTTATTGTCGACTTAGGTTCAAATATCGGTATATCAATTCTATACTTTATTCACAAATCAGATATAGATTGCAATATTTACGCATATGAGCCTGTTTCAGAAAATATTAAAAAGTTATACAAGAATCTAAATGGATTTGAAAATAGATTTATACTGAGTCGTCATGCTATAGGAGATTTTGAAGGTATCGCTAGTTTTGGAATAGAAAAAACAGGTAGGTATGGTGGTATCGGAATTGAACTCGAAAATACTATTTTGGTAAATGTAGTAAATATCAATAAAGAAATTTGCAAAATTCTTGAGAAACATAAATTAATAGATGTACTAAAAATAGATATAGAAAGTAATGAACAAGCTGTTCTTGATGCCATTGATGACGTTTATTTACAAAAAATTCGATATATCCATATTGAGTTTTCAGGACAACTCAATATCCCCGTGATGTATTTTACTATTCAAAAAAGAGGAACAGTATATACTCTCAAAAATACATTATTTACAGATTAATATATTAATTTTGTATACATACTCTGTCATACAATTATAGGGCGGTTCACGAATGAAACGAGTGAACCGCTCCGCAAGGATTTGCAAGCAAATGCTTGCCGCAAAACAGGAGCAGGCTGGCTTTGCCAGCCGCAAGAACTGTTTCAAACGTTAATTGCTGTAGAGAGAGGGAGACGGCATAATGCCCCTCTCTATCCCTCTGGATTGCGCTTTGGAGCGGGAGACGGGATTTGAACCCGCGACTTCAACCTTGGCAAGGTTGCACTCTACCACTGAGTTACTCCCGCCTGGGAGTCGCCTGTATATACCCGTCGGCGCAGGACTGTCAAGAGGGATTTCACCTCTTGATTTTTGGGGAAAGGCTGATTTAATCCCCGAAGGTCTTGCCAATCGTCCAACTATACTTGAGCAACTTACGCTTTTTCATCGACAATCTGAAGGGCTCCGTCAGCGGCCTGGATGAGGGAAACGGCGTCATTGGCGTTGCGCATACCCTGATGCATCGAGGCGATCTGGGACCGCATAAGTTCCCGGATGGCCAGCCCGGCGGCATCGTCGGAGGAGCCGTTTACGCGCAGGCCGGACGAAAGCCTTTCCGTGGAGCGGGCCAGACCGAAATTGTGGCAAAAAAACACTCACCATCCGCACACCCTGTTTACCGGCGCAAACCTGACGTGAAGGCCGCGCAATCCCTGGATCGCGCGGCCTTCAGACATTATCCCCCCGGACGATTACTCAGGCAGGTAATCGCCGCGGTTGAATTTAATTTTTTCCGTTACCGAAAGTATCTTCAGCTCATTGAGCAGGGAATCCAGCGACGGATTCCTTGCGCGCAACGCGCCCGCGTCTTTTTCAAGACCGGCCACCCTGCCGTCAATGTCGTCCAGCAACGAATAGGCTTCCTTCAGGGAACGAGCAGACCCAAGGGACAGGCTGTACTCGTCCAGCACATTCAGCGTGCCTGAAACCTGATTGAAAACCTCGTCGAGCACGGCCTCCTCGGCGCTGACGGGTTTTACTCCTCCAGCGCCGCCCGGAAGCATGCTCCCGACAAGATCCGCCCGCCCCGCTCCGGGAGGAGGCGGAGCGGCGGCTGTCCCGCCGCCTTCGGCATTGACTCTGAGCCGCTCCTCAGCCAAAATGTCATCAAAGACACCGGTTTTTGTCTGTCCGCCCGGCGCGGCCGGCATCGTCCCTTGCGCGGGCAGCATGTTCAACAAATCAGGACGTATTTTCATAATGGGACTCCAAGGTTGGCGATCCGACGAGTGATATGCAATTTTTCTGCCAAAGCCCGGATAGCCCGGCATATATCCCTTACGGCAACGGCGGAGGAAAAATTTACCTTTTACCGATGCTAATCCGCGAAGATGCTTTTGTCCATTGCAAAAAATTCCGAAGTGGCCTATTCTTGAAATTGTCATATCGCGGCGGAGCGCGATTTTTCAGCCCGTGCCGCAAAAAATGGAGCGTTGCCCTATGCCGGAAATAAAAAAAATCCTCTGCGCCGTGGACCTTTCGGAACACAGCAAATTTGTGGCGGAATACGCGGCCTTGCTGGCCAAAACACACAAGGCCAAAGTGCTTGTCGTCTATACGGCCCCGTCACTGAGCCAGTACGTGGGCTTTCACGTGCCTCCGAACACCATTGAAAACTTCGTGGGCGAAATAGTGACCGGCGCGGAAAAATCCATGGAAGATTTTGTGGCGGAACATTTTTCCGACATTGACGCCACAAGCCATGTTCTTGTCGGCTACGCGGCGGAGGAAATCCTCAACCGCGCCCATAACGAAAATGTGGACATCATTGTTATGGGCACGCACGGCCGCAAGGGCATTGACCGCATCCTCTTCGGTTCCGTCGCGGAAAAAGTGGTCAAAAACGCGGAGATGCCGGTCCTGACCATACGCCCAAAAATGCCCGCGGCCTGAACGGCCTTCCCGGCGGCGCGCCGTCGAAGGGGGCCCCCGGGAGAGACAAATGTCGCAAATCAGCGTACGCCCGGAGATACGGCGGCTTGACGCCTACTCGCCCGGTCTGTCCATAGAGGAAATCCGGCAAAAGTACGGGCTGTCCCAGGTCATTAAAATGGCCAGCAATGAAAATCCCCTGGGGGCATCGCCTCTTGCGCGGGAGGCGATGCGACGTCACGCGCCCTTTGCCTTCCGGTATCCGCAAAGCGGAAATCCGCGCCTTGTCAGGGCGCTCGCCGATCTGCACAATGTACATCCGGGCCGCGTTGCCGTGGGCAACGGCTCCGACGAACTCATTGATCTGCTCATCCGGCTTCTTGTCGAACCGGGCAGGCACAACATCATCTGCTTTGAGCCCTGCTTCAGCCTTTACCCCATACAGGCCGGAATCAACGGCGCGCGGATACGCCGCTGCCCGCTCGACACCGGGCGGAATGACTTTTCTTTCAATTTCGACGCCCTGCTCGGACTGGCTGACGGAGATACCAGGCTCGTTTTCCTCACCACGCCGGACAATCCCTCAGGGCACTGCCCGGCGCGGGAGGCCGTGGAAAAGCTGTCCGAACGCCTTGCCGAAATTGCCCCGCGCTGTCTGCTGATTGTGGATGAAGCCTATATTGATTTCGCGGATGACGAGGCGGCGTCCTCCCTGCTGGCCTCCCGCATTTTGCCGGAAAACGCCGTGTTTTTGCGCACATTCTCCAAAAGTTACGGTCTGGCCGGCCTCAGGCTGGGGTACGGCGTTCTGCCCCCGGCCATAGCGGAATACTACCGGCGCGCCCGCCTCCCCTTTTCCGTCAATATCCTTGCGGAGGAGGCCGGCCTTGCCGCTCTCGCGGACACCGCCTTCCGCGGGGCGACATTCGCAACCGTGCGCGAGGGCCGGCAAATCCTCACGCATGGTTTGAGCGGGCTGCGCTGCAAGGTCTGGCCGTCTTCCGCCAATTTTCTGCTCTTCCGGCTTCCCCCGGCAAGCGGCATCTCCGCAGGGGCGTGCTTTGAGGCCCTGCTTGAGAAAGGCATTATCATCCGTCCTCTCACAAGCTACAACTTGCCGGATCACTTGCGCGTCAGCGTGGGCACCCCGCGGGAGAACGCGGCCTTTCTCACGGCCATGCGGGATATCCTCAACAGGCAGCGCCCGTGAAACGCCTTCGGCGCGATTGCGGAGCGGCAAAGTGAACACGCGTCTCAACGTCATCACCCTGGACGGCCCGGCGGGCGTCGGCAAATCAACCCTGGCCCGCCTTCTGGCGGAACGACTCTCCATCGCCTGTCTTGACACGGGAGCGATGTTCCGCTGTCTGGCCCTCAGGCTGGGGCCCGGAACGGAGAAACTCCCCGAAAAGGACATCCGCCGGCGCTGCGCTGAAGTTCGCTTCAGTCTTGACGGCCGGGGAAAGGCCACAAAACTGTATTGCGACGGCACGCCCGTCGGCGAGGAAATCCGCAACGAGAACGTGGGGCTTCTGGCCGCGCGCATAGCCGTCATTCCCGCTGTCCGGGAACTGTTGAAAAAAGCCCAGCGGGACATCGGCAAAGCGGCTCCACTGGTCGCCGAGGGCCGGGATATGGGGATTGCCGTCTTTCCTGACGCCCGGTTCAAATTCTTTCTGGACGCCGCTCCGGAGATTCGCGCCAAACGCCGCCTGGCAGACCTCGAACAGCGCGGCGAGACGGTAAATCTGTCCGCATTGACCGAGCAGATACGCAACCGCGACCACATGGACCGCAGCAGGGCTCTGGCCCCCCTCAGGCCGGCGGCCGACGCGCTGCTTGTGGACACGTCACGCATGGACATCGACGAGACGCTCAATCTCATGCTCCGGCATATCCGGGAACAACGATAACCAGCGGTAAAAATTTCCCGCCACGCCCGATACCGGCAAATTGTCCGGCGTCATTCCTCTGGCGTACAGTGCGCCCATTCCTTCGTTTTTTGCCGCCCCGGGAAACACATCTGAATTTATCTTGTTTATTTTATTTAATTTATATTATTTGGCACACCTGATGCATAAACTGGACGCACGATAAGGGCGCATCCGGCGTACCTGATAAAAACCGCCTTCACAGGGGAGGATTTTATGAACTCGCATCTCGATTATGAAATCAACAAAGAACTTGGCGAATGCTATCTGTTTATGGGCGATTTTGACAAGGCCGAAGAATATTACCGCAAGGCCGCCCACAACAACTCGCAGAGCGCCGCCCCCTACATGGGGCTTGCCACCGTGGCGGTGCAGCGTTCCGAGCTGGACAAGGCTCTGGTGCTTTACCGGAAGGCCGCCGCTGTCGAGGAGTCCGACAAGACCTTCTGCGGAATAGGCCTCGTTTACATGGAGCAGGGCAAACATGAGGACGCCTTTGCCCATTTCGCCAGGGCGCTCGACAAAGTCCCCGGAAACATGGTGGCCCTCAATTGCCTTGTGCGCGAAGCCTATCAGCTCGGTCGCGTTGAAAACATTCTCAATTACCTTGAAGCCGCTCTGGAAACGACTGTGGAGGTCGAAGCCGTGCGCGTGACCCTGGCAGGATGCCTGATCTACCTTAATCGGAGCGACGAGGCGCGTCAGCATCTGGAAATGGTACTCGGCACAAATCCGGCCAATGCCAGCGCGAAAGAACTTATTGACACCATGGCCGCATAGTTTTGCGGGACAACTTCTCCTCCCCACACAATTTCCCGGCCCCCGCCCGTGGCCCGGGCCGGGAAATTCCGCACAAGGGGAAGCAAAGCCGACGTTCCACGTCGGCTTTTCCATGTCCGCAGCGCCTTCACCGGCCGCTCCGGGAGGAAAAAACAAATTTCACAGGGCGCGTCTTCTGCGGCCGGAATGGAGGATTGGGCGTGAATCGGCGAGAAGACAATTCCACCCCACGCTGAAAACCATATCACGCCGGATTGCGATGTCAATTCCCCGCAAGCTAGAAGCCTTCTTCCAACGGCGGCCAGATCAGGCAATCCCTCCCGCGCGGGGCGGGCTTTGCCCCGGTGGGAGTCAGACATAGCCGCCTTCCTTTTTTGGTAATGCGCCCCTGCGCCAACCACTGCAACGCCTGCGGATATATGCGGTGCTCAAACGTATGGATGCGGGCCATGAGGCTTTCCAGATCCTCTCCGGCCCTGACGGGCACCGCGGCCTGAATAATGACAGGGCCGCTGTCCACGGCTTCTTCCACAAAATGCACGGTGCAGCCGGACAGGGTCACGCCGTAGGCCAACGCCTCAGCGCCGCCGTGCAATCCGGGAAAACTCGGCAGCAGGGCCGGATGAACATTGAGCACACGCCCGTCAAACGCGCGAAGAAAGCGGGCTGTCACAAGACGCATATAGCCGGCCATGACGATGTATTCCGCCCCGTGTCTTTTGAGAACATCCGCAAGGGCCGCGTCATAGGCCATTCTGTTCGGCCAGAGCGTGTGGTCCAGCAACTCGCAAGGGATATTCGCCGCGCGCGCTCTCTCCAAAACGCCGGCCCCCGGCCTGTTGCTCACCACAAGGCGCAGACGCGCGTCCAGCGCGCCGGCGGCGATTTTGTCCATAATGGACTGGGCGTTGCTTCCGTTGCCGGAAGCCAGTATAGCTATGTTTATGGGCATGGGGCGAAAAAATCTTTTATGGCTTCTACAAGGGCCGGCACAGTGTATTCCCGCGGCATGATGTGGCATTCCAGAGCGTTGTCGCGCAGAGTTCCGGCCGTCACCGGGCCTATGGCCGCCAGACGCGACCCCGATTGCCTGACGACATCCGCCGGCACCTGGGCCAGAAAATTCTCCACAGTGGAGGAAGAGCCGAAACTCACGCAGTCGAGCCCGCCCTCCGCCAGGCGCGAGAGGATTTCATCCTTGCGGGCATTGGCCGGAACGGTTTCGTAGGCCGTTACCACATCCACTTGCGCGCCCGCCTTGCCCAACTCCCGAGGCAGAACATCCCTGGCCCCGGCAGCGCGCGGCAGCAGGATACGCCGACCCTTGAGCGGGGCGGCGCGCAGCAGTCCCTCCGCCACGCCCTCCGCAACATAACATTCCGGAACGAAATCCGCGCGAATACCGCGGGATCCCAGAACTTCGGCCGTTGCCGGGCCTATGGCCGCCACTTTGCACCCGGCGAGCGCGCGGCAGTCCTTCCCGGCCAAGGCAAGCCTGTCAAAAAAGGAGCGCACGCCGTTGGCGGAGGTAAAGACCGTCCAGTCGTACTCCGCGAGGCGCGCCACAGCCGAGTCAAGCGCGCTGAAATCCGCCGGCGGGCGAATCGCAATGGTGGGGAATTCAAGAACCTCCGCTCCCAGCCCGGAAAGAGCCGCGGCAATGCCGCCGGCCTGTTCCCGCGCGCGTGTCACCACAACGCTTTTGCCGAAAAGAGGTTTTTGCTCAAACCAGTTGAGTTTTTCCGCAAGCCCCGCCACCCTGCCCACAACGACAACGGAAGGATTGCTGAAATCCTTGCCGCGCGCGGCCTCCGGCAATTGCGCGATGGTGGACACAAGACTGCGCTGCCGCGGCGTCGTGCCCCGGTAAACAAGGGCCGCCGGGGTTTGCGGGTCAAGCCCCGCGCTTATGAGATTTTCGGCAATCCGGGGCAGATTTGCCATGCCCATCACAAAAACCAGCGTGGAAGCGCTTTGGGCCAGGGCCTGCCAGTTATGCGCGGATTTCTCCTTTCCGGGGTTCTCATGTCCGGTGACGATGGTGACGGACGAGGAAAAATCCCGGTGCGTCAATGGAATACCCGCATAGGCCGGCGCGGCGATGGCGCTGCTGACGCCGGGCACTTCCTCAAAAGGCACGCCCGCGTCATGAAGGGCTTCGCCTTCTTCGCCGCCGCGTCCGAAAATGTACGGGTCTCCGCCCTTGAGCCGCGCCACGATCTTGCCTTCCCTGGCCTTGGCGACAAGCAGGGCATTGATCCGCTCCTGCGGCAGGGCATGATTGCCGGCCACCTTGCCGACGTAAATCCGCTCCGCTCCGGGGGGGGCCAGGGCAAGCAGGCCCTCAAAGGCCAGGGCGTCGTAAACGATCACATCGGCGCCCGCCAGAACATCCCGCGCCTTGACGGTCAAAAGGCCGGGATCGCCGGGCCCCGCGCCCAGAAGAAAAACCTTCACAGGACGCCTCCCCTCGCCAGTTCCAGCAAGGTGCGCGTCCCAAAACCCGTGGCCCCCTTCGGACAAAGAGCGGAGGCTTTTTCCGCCCAGTCCGTGCCGGCTATGTCCAGATGCGCCCAACGCGCGCTCCCGGCCACAAAATGCCGCAAAAAGAGAGCGGCGTGAATGGCCCCGCCCTCCCGCGGCCCCATGTTGCGGATGTCGGCGATCTCGCTTTTGAGATGTTCGGCATAGGGTTTCCAGAGGGGCAGTTCCCAGTACGGCTCGCCGCATGCTCCGCCTGCGGCCCGTATGCGTTCGGCAAGCTCCGCGTCGTCGCAAAAAAGTCCCGCCACCCCCCTGCCCAGAGCCACGGCGCAAGCGCCTGTAAGAGTGGCGATGTCTATAATGGCGACGGGCGTCCATTCTTTTTGCGCCCAGGACAGGGCATCACAAAGAACAAGACGGCCCTCCGCGTCGGTATTGGCGATTTCCACCGTATCCCCGTTTACGGTCCTCACCACATCCCCGGGCCGCATGGCGCGGCCGCCGGGCATATTTTCCGCGCAGGCCAAAAGCCCGATCAGCCTGCGGGGCGCATTCTCGCGCGCGGCGACCGCCACAGCCGCCAGCACGGCGGCCGCTCCGGACATATCGCTTTTCATTTCTCCCATGCCGGCGGCGGATTTGATACACAGGCCGCCGGAATCGAAGGTGATGCCCTTGCCGATAAAAATCAGCGGCTTTTCCTGTCCGCGGCCTTCCGGGGCGTGTTCCAGAACAACAAGGCGCGGCGGACGGGCGGCCCCTCCCCCCACTGCGGCAAGCGCGCCGAAACCCTGTTTTTCAAGCTCTGTCTCATTGAAAACAGTACAGGAGAAACCGCACTCGCCGGCAAGCTGTTCCGCCCGTTCCGCAATGGCCTGCGGCGGAAGCAGATTGCCCGGCATGTTGGCGAGTTCCCTGGCCATGCTCACGGCGTCAGCCGCGTTTTCTCCACGCCGGGCGGCCGCGTGCAGATAGTCCGGATTGCCGCCGGTGAAACCCAGGGCAATCCATTCCGGTCCCTTGACGGCCTGTTCCGGTTTCTTTTTCAGTGCGGAAAAACGGTGCAAAGCCAGCAAGGCCGCACAGACGGCCTCTTCCACCAGGCGTTCCCGGCCGCCGGGCAGGCCGGCGAGCAAAGGTTCGGGCAAGAGAACGGAGGAAAATTCTTTTTTGACGCACAGCCTCACCGCTGCAGCAATGGCCTCGCGGAACGTGTCCATCTCCAGCGCGTTCCGCGGACCCAACCCCACAGTCAACACACGGGGAACGGAAAGCTTCGGATGCCCGTGAACCAGCGCCAGTTCGTCCTTTTCTCCACGCAGATCGCGCAGGGCCGGGGCCACGGCAAGCCAGGGAACAACCTTGTCCAGTTCGGGATGCAGGGCCGGCTCAACCTCGCCTTCGCAGAAGGGAACCAGCATGACCTCAGCCTTCCATTGTTCGGGACCAAGATTTTGAAAATGTATGTTCGGCATGTGTTATCCCACGAAATTTTGTCTTGTTTAACATTCCGGTCGGGAACGCGCAAACGCGGTCCCGGCCTGCCCGGACGAGTGGAACAGGGTAACTTCTTTCCCGCGGAAGGGCAATGCGGCAAATTCCATCCGGCCTTTTTTTTCGGCGCTGAGCTTGACAGGCAGGGCCGCCGGCGCTACCCAAAAGCATGGCGTCCTGTTTTCGTCTGGACATATCGGTGCCCACCGGCAATGATGCCGAACTGCTCAACGGAATTCTGGCCTTGCACGCCCCCCGCGGATGGGAGGAGCGGGAAGTTGCCGGCGCCGGGGCGTGCTTCCGCATCTACAGCGAACATGCCGGACATGCCCTGAAGGTGCGAAACGCCGTACAGGAGATTGTGTCCGGCGCTGTCTGCAGCTTGGCGGAAGTGGAGAAACAGGACTGGCTTTCCGCCTGGCGGGAGTATTTTACCCCTGTCGTATGCGGCGCCCGTTTTGTGGTTTTGCCGCCGTGGTTGAAGCGGCATCGCGATTTTTCCGACCGTACGCGAATTATTATTGACCCCAAAAGCGCCTTCGGTACCGGGCATCATGCCACAACCGCCCTCTGCCTGCGCGTTTTGAGCGATTTGCTGGATTTGGGGCGCATACAGCCCGGCCAAAAATTTTTGGATCTCGGCACCGGCTCCGGGGTGCTGGCCATTGCCTGTTCCATGAGCGGTCTCGCCGGCCTTGCTTTGGACATCGACCAGCTTGCCGTGGACAATGCCCTGGAAAACAGGCGGCTCAACAACGCCGACAATTTTGAAGCGCTTAACGGCAGCCTGGAGCGCGCGGCGGAGTATGCCGCCGGCGGCCGTTACGACGTCATACTCGCCAATATCCTGGCGGGGCCTTTGATGGACTTCGCGCCCGCAATCGCCGGAATCCTTGCCGGGGACGGATGCCTGATACTTTCCGGCATACTCGGAAACCAGGCGGAGAAAGTGGAAGCGGCGTACAGAGCGGAAGGACTGTCCGGGGCGAGACGCGTTTGTGACGGGGACTGGGTTGCCCTTGTCTGGAGCTGAGGATGGACGTTCAGGCCTCTGTCAACTGTTCAAGATGTTCCCGCGCGAAGGCAATCGACGGGTCTATTTCCAGAGCGGCGCGCAACAGGCGGGCGGCTTCTTCTTTCTCTCCCAAAAATTTTCGGCACAGGCCCAGATTGGCGATATCCATCACGGAACCTTTGTCAATTCTGAGCGCAGCCGTAAAAGCCAACGCCGCCTCTTCATACCTGCGCGTCCTGAAACGGGCCACGCCGAGCAGATTGGCATATTCTTTCATGTCGGGACAAAGCTGAAAGGCTTTCTCAAGCATGGGCAGCGCGTCTTGCCAGCGGTTTACGAGAGTATCGGCATAGCCCGCGTAGAATGCCGCCAAGGCGGCGGAATCCGCGTCGGGTTGCACAGGCAGAGCCTTGAGGAACTGCGCGCGCGCCGTGTCGAAGCGCTGGAGGCGCATGGCCAGAATCCCGTTGAAAAACGGCAGGAAATGCGCATCGGGACAGCACTCCGCAAGGGCTTTGAGGCCGGCGGACGCTTCGCTTTCCGTGCCTTCCTCAGCCAATTTGCGCCCGACAAAAAGCCCCAGACTCTGGTTGCGGTCACGTTCGCGAAAGGCAAGTCCGGGGACAATGCTGTAGTGGGCGGGTATTCCGAGTCGCGCGTGGGTGGTCTCCACCGCATAGGCCTCCAGGGGGCTGAGGCCGCGCAGGGTCGCCAGCAGCTCTTCGCGGATGTCGCTGTTTTCCACGCTCGGCAGTTGCGAAAGCGGTATCGCCGGCCCCCGCAGAAGCCATTCGGCGTCTTCGGGGGCGGCAAATTTCGGCAGGCCCGATGCCTCATAGCAGGCGCCGGTGCAAAAATCGCCGGCAAGCTGCGCGACTTCGGTTATGGCCCGGATGGCCGCTTTGGCCGGCGTGGCGGCTGTGCCCGCCGTAAAAACGATTTCCGAGCGTTCGGGAAATGTGGCGGGATCCCACGCGACGGCACCCACGGTGGGCAGCGGCATGCCCAAAGAAAAATCCTTGAGCGTCAACCGCACGCCGTTTTGCTCAAAAGCGCGCAGGAGAGCCTCAAGGACGGGGTCGGCACAGCCCTTCGCGTCAATCGTCGCCGTTTGGCAGCGCCGGCGGTCAACAAGACAGCAGACATGGCGCTCCACAAGTTCGCCTATGCCCTGCAACAGGGATTCCTCCGGCGTATTGCCGGCGGATGTGCCGTTGAACTCGCCGAGCAGTTTGAACCAGTCCAGCGGCAGCCAGACATTGCGTCCGCTTTGCAGATGCGTTGCCGGATAAAAAAACCAGGGCGCAAGGTCAAGCATGCGGCGTGCCGATTCCGGGTCCAGCGTATCGTCCACGGAACGCAGCACGGCTGAAATCGGCAGCATGTCGTCGCCGAAGCGGGAAGCCGCCG
This sequence comes from Desulfovibrio sp., assembly GCA_031291035.1. Classification (GTDB taxonomy): domain Bacteria; phylum Desulfobacterota; class Desulfovibrionia; order Desulfovibrionales; family Desulfovibrionaceae; genus Desulfovibrio. The sequence continues at coordinate 31,728 of JAISLI010000034.1, read as the reverse complement.
CGCTCCATGTCAGCCGTTCCATGTGCGGCTTTTGATTCCAGAAGCTGAAAAAGGCATAACGCTCCATAAGTTCCATGAGCGCGGAGGCTTGGGCCTGCTCCGGCGAGGAACCTTTGCCCATTTGTTTGCGCGTGGGCATGATTTTACGGGCGTCGGCGCCGCAAACGCTCAAATATACGGGTATGCCGAGCCGGCCGACGTCAATGCGCCTAGTTTCGGCGAGTATGTCCATGTTGACGGCGCCAAGGCGTTCCCGCACACGGCGTATGGTCCGGTCCGGAGTCACGGCCTTGTCAAGGTCGCGCGTATAGCCTTTTCCGCAAGGAGAAAGGCGTACCAAGGGCAGGATCTGATTCCGCATTTCGTTTTTACAGGCGTCGTTTTCCCGGGCCGGCCGGACGGAGGGAGGAACCCGAAGAAAACGATGACCGGGGTCACATCATGCTCAAGAATTCCATATCGCCGCCGGAAAGGAGCCTGTCCAGATCCAGCATGATCAAAAGGCGATCCTGCAATTTACCGACGCCGCTGATGTAATCGGAATCCACTCCGGCGACGACGGGCGGCGGCGGCTCCACCGTGCTTGCGGGAATGCGGAGCACTTCGGAAACCGCATCCACCACAAAGCCCACAATGATGTTATTGATTTCAATCACGATAATGCGTGTGTTTTTATCGTGTTTTTTCGGAATCAGCCCGAAACGGCGGCGCAGGTCAATGATCGGTATCACCTTGCCGCGCAGATTGATGACGCCTTCGACAAACTCCGGCGCCCGGGGCACTTTGGTGATTTCCATGGTGCGTATGATTTCCTGCACCTTGAGAATGTTGACCCCGAATTCCTCTTCACCAATACTGAACGTGACCAGTTGGAGAAGTTCGTCGTCCTGTCTTTTCTGGCTTGGGTCCATACGCGCTCCGTTGTCGCCGGTCGTCCGCGACCGCTTTAAAATTTTTGCAGGAAGTTGAAGACAAAAAAATTTCAGTGCCACAGTCCCGGCCGGGCACTGGGGAGACAACAATTTTTTACGTCATGCTACGTCTTATCGGCAAATCAGTAAAGTTCCATAGGCGCGCGTTGAAAAATTGCGGACAATCCGAATCCGTATGGTCCGAAAAAAATTTCGTTCATATTTTTCTCAATGTGCCGCACAGTATACATATCCCGCAACACCAACGGGGAGGAAGCCTTCGCGCCGGCCGGAAAGAGCGCCGTCAGGGGAAGGCTCTTGCTGCCCAGTTCTTCCAGAAGCCGGATTGCACAAGGATTGTCATTCGTAATGTCAACGCGGATGAACTCCATGTCATAACGGCGTTGCCATTCTCCCAGCCTTTCATCCGTCAGGACGGCGGCTTCCAGAAATTTGCAGTTGGGGCACCAGTCGGCGGTGAATTCCAGCAACATGTTTTTTTCCCCCAGCCGCGCGGAAAAATATTCGGGAGTGAACGAGCGCCATTGCGGCGGCGGGGTTGCCGGCCGCAATACAATGAAGGCCGCGACAGCCAGAACAACAAGGCAGGTTGCGCCGACCGCCGCGCGGCGCCGGACGGAGGCTGTTCCGCCGCCGTGCCGTCCCCAGAGCCAGGCGCAGAACGCCACCAGAAGAAGCGCGCACAATACTTGCGGGTATTTGTTCACCGGCAGGATCGAAAAAAGGTACAATGTTGTTCCGAGAAGAAGAAAACCGACGATGCGCTCAAAAAAGAGCATCCAGGGACCGGGTTTCGGCAGGAGTTGCGTCATGCCGGGCCAGACGCACAAAAGAAGATACGGCAAGGACATGCCAAGCCCGATGGACCAGAATACAAATACAAGCACCGGCAAAGACTGGATAAAAGCCCAGCTCAAAACGCCGCCCAGCAATGGCCCGCTGCAGGGGGTTGCCAGGAAGGTGGAGAGGAATCCGGTTAAATAGAACTGCAGACGCGGTTTGCGCACTTTCGCGGCAAATTTGAAATCAACGACCGGGAGGGTAAATACCCCCAACATGGAAAGCCCCAGCAAAAAAACGACCACGAGCAGGACGAGCAGAATTGTCTGATTCTGATACAGTTGCCCCCACATCAGATTGGCAAGACCGAGAATCAGCGCAAGGGCCGTGAAAAAAGTCATGACGCCGGCCACAAAGCAGAGATTGTGCTCACGCAGGCGACGCAGGCCCCCCTTGCGATCCGTGCCGGGCAGCATCAGAAAACCGCCGACTTTCAAAACCAGCACCGGGAGAACGCAGGGCATGGCGTTCAGCAGAAGCCCCGCCGGAATCCCCGCCAGAAGGGCTTTGACCAGACCGGATATTTCCAGGGACTCGTCCGCATAGGTTGGCCTGAGTCGAATTTCAAGGTCTCTTTTTTCGGAATTGTCGTTTTCACGCGGAATAATTTCCCCAGGGGGCACGGAGCCGGATTGTCCCGCGCCATTGCGGGCGGCCCGCAACGCCGCGAGCGCGATGTCGCGCCACGGCATGTTTTCCATTGCCCGCGGCGCATCGGGAACAAAACCGTCGAGACGCCGGCTGACCGGCAGACAGTTTTTGGCGGAACAGAGCAGGAGACTTATATCCAGCGTATACGGCATGCCGGCTTTATCGGACGGCAAGTCAACAAGGAATGTCGTCATGCCTTCATAGACAAAAACGGTGGCCTCCGCGTCATAATAGTCACGCTGCATGGCGCCGGGCGGGTAAAAAACAGGCAGGGAACAGCCGCCGGATGAAAATCCGAGAAGGGCAGGACGGCCGGAGTCTCCGGGCTCATGGGCGTACGCATGATAACCGGCGGGAATGCCGACGAATACGGCGGCAATGATATGTTCGCCGTCACGGGCAAATTCCGTGTTTACAGGCAGATCCGGCAAACCGGCCGCAACGGGAGCGGAGGACAAAATAAAAAAAGACAGCAGGCCCGCGGCAAGAAGACGAAGCGGCGCGAACATCGGGAAAAAACGGCTCTGTTGCGGCGTTGCTCTCAATACTTTTTGTCCAGACCGGTCAGACCGGATTGACGGGAAGAAATGCAAAAAATATTGACAAAAAAACAAACGGGCGTAATCTGGCTTTCTGATTCGTTGTCGGGTCATTAGCTCAATTGGTAGAGCAGCTGACTCTTAATCAGTTGGTTCGGGGTTCGAGTCCCTGATGGCCCACCACACATCAGCTCACCCACATTCGCGGAGTTCCGACTTCCCGGTTGTCGGAGAATCCCTTCCGGCAATGAAGTCTATCGAATCGCCGGAAAAAATTCAATACCTTCCGCATTTTCTTCCACGCTCATGCGCGGCCCCTCTTCCGGCCTGCCATTATGCCCGACGGGCCGCAGCCCGTCGGGAAAAGCCCCCGGAGCAATTGCGGCGGGCAAAGCCCGCCTGCTCCTGCTCCTGTTTCGCGGCACAAGGGGCGGGCTGGTGCCCCGCCCCTTGCAATGGACGTGTCATGACGCTGTGTTACAGCACCTTGAATTTATGCACTTCGTTTGTCTGCCCGTCAATCACGTGTACGGCACAGGCAATGCAGGGGTCAAAGGAATGGATGGTGCGCAAAATTTCCACCGGGCGCCGGGGATCGGCCACCGGCGTACCCACAAGGGCCTCTTCGGCCGCGCCGGGTACACTTTGGGAATCGCGGGGCCCCAAATTCCAGGTAGTGGGAACAACAAGCTGAAAGTTTGCGATTTTTCCGCGTTCATCCGTACGCAGCCAGTGTGAAAGACCGCCGCGCGGCGCGTTGACAAAACCCACGCCTTTGGCGTTTTTGGGAGCTTCATAGTCTTCCACGATTTTTTTGTCGCCTCTGCCGATGCCGGCTTCGTATTCGTCAAGCCATTGCTCAAGCTGCCGGGCGACGGCGAGTGTTTGAATGCCGCGGGCGGCCGTACGGCCGAGCGTGGAAAAAAGAGCCTCGGGGCCGACGCCCAGTTTTTTGAGGACAAAATCCACAAGAGGTTTCACAGTCTTGTGATTCCGGGAGTAGTCCACCAGCATTTGGGCCAGCGGGCCTGTTTCCACGGCGTGATTGTCATAGCGCGGAGCTTTGAGCCAGGAATAGCGATCCTTGTCGCCCATTTTGGTGAAGGCCGGCTTTGTTTCGCCCTCGTAAGGGGCTGATGCCTTGTCTCCTTCGTACCAGCTGTGGCGCACGTGTTCCATAATTTTTTTCGGATCGAATTTCCGGGTGTCCGTGATGTTGCAGTCATAGATAACGCCCGGCTTGAGCCAGCGGCTGTCCAGATCCCGCTCGCCGTCCGCGGCCGGGAATTCTCCGAAGGCCATGAAATTCTTTGTGCCGCCGAAAGCCGCCCAGTTTTTATAGCCTTCAGCCACCGCGAGAAGATCCGGAATGTAGCACTGCTCAATAAAGGCGCGCGTCTTCTTGTATATTTCACGAAATTCCTTGATACGCTCCGCCGTGAGGGCTTCATAACAGGTGACGCCGCCACCCACCATAAACTGGACATGCGGGTTTTTTGCGCCGAAAATCGCCATGCCCCGCGCCGTTTCCACCTGAACGCGCAAAGCCTGGAGGTAGTCGGCTGTGGCGATCAGGTTGACTTCGGGATCAAGCTGATAGGCCGGGTGGCCGCCCAGGAAGTAGGCGTTCGTGAAGGGGCCGAGTTGACCGCTGGCCACAAAAGCCCTGAGTTTTGCCTGGACGGCTTTGTAATCCTCCGGCGTGACGCTGCGCGACGATATGGATGTGGCTATGCCGGCCGCTTTGACCGGGTCCGCCTGCAGGGCGGCGGTGACGTCCACAAAATCAAGCGCGTGCAAATGATAGAAATGCACAAGATGGTCATGCAGAAACAACATGCCCAGCACCAGATTGCGGATGCGCGTGGCGTTGGGCGGAATGGACTTGTTGATGGCGTCTTCCAGGGCGCGCGTGGAGGCCAGCGCATGGGTATAGGTGCAAACGCCGCAGGTGCGCTGGGTAAAGTGCTGCGCGTCGCGCGGGTCCCGTCCTTTCAGAATGATTTCCAGGCCGCGGAACAATGTGCCGCAGGTCCGGGCCTCCTTGATTTTGCCGTTTTCCACTTCCACTTCAACGCGCAGGTGGCCTTCAATACGGGTGAGCGGATCCACCACCACCGGTCCGGTGTAATTGCTCTGGGCCGTTTTTATGGCTTGGCTCATGATATTCCCCCTAGTTCTGATAGAATGGCGTCATGTCGTCCCAGAATCCGGGCTCGCTGCACCCGATACAGGGATGCCCGGCGCGTACCGGCCAGTTGGTGTCATTGAACAGAATTTTTGGACAATTGTTGTATGTCTGCGGTCCCTTGCAGCCAAGATCGTAGAGACACCAACCCTTGCGCGCCTCCTCGGAATTGAAGGAGGGGGCGAATTCGCCGGCGTCGAAATGTTTGCGGCGTTCACAGAGCTCATGGACGCTTTGCCCGAAAAACAGGGTCGGGCGGCCAATTTCATCCAGCTCGATTTTGTCGCCCTTCAGGAAAGCCGCCAAAGCTCCCACCAGATTGAGAGGATTGGGCGGACAGCCCGCGATGTTGATGGCCTTGACGCCCAGGTCGGCGAAACACTCATTGACGCCTCCGGCTGCCGTGGGATTGGGGCTGGCCGCCTGTATGCCGCCGTAACAGGCGCATGTGCCCATGCACATAACGGCTCTGGCCCGGGGGAGAATGCGCTTGCAGATGTCAAACATGGTGTGCCCGGCCACATAGCCGTATCTGCCTTCCAAAGCGGTGGGGATGGCGCCCTCGACGATACAGATGAATCCGTCCGGACCCGACACGGCCTGCTCCAGCGCGTCTTCGGCGGCTTCGCCGGCGGCGGCCATGATGGTTTCGTGGTAATCCAGAGAAATGGTGTCAAGGATGAGGGCGTCAATAAAGGGCTTATAGGTGCGCAGGAAAGCTTCCGAGCAGCCCGTGCATTCCGCCATGTGCAAATAGACCACGGAAGGACGACGTCCTGACAAAGCCGCCGCCACTTCGCCGGCGAAAGCCGGCCCCATTCCCATGCCCAGCGCTACAGCGGTACAGAATTTCATGAAATCCCGCCGAGTTACGCCCTGATGCTCAAGGCGTTCCTCCCCGCTATTTTTGCCCAGACCCACAGCGATACGCATAACAGCCTCCTGGCAAAGGATGATACCACTTTGATGATGCAGATTGCCTATTGCCCAAACTACGTGACAGGATATATCGTGAATTGAAATCGGTCAATAGGCATGCAAAATTGTTTCTTCTTCTCCTCCGCGCGGAAATTGTGCGCCGGCAACCGACAGACCGATTCCGGACAACAGTCGGGCTTGTTCGCGGGCGGGGAAATTATGTCGGGAGCGCCTTGCATTTTTTGCCGGTGTGGGATATGCAGCTTTGCCGGTTCTTGTTTCACGTATGGAGGGCATGATGAGCAAACAATGTATTTTTTGCGGCAAAAAACCACAGGTGGGCAACTTGGTGAGCCATTCCAACATCAAGACAAAGCGCCGCTTCAATCCAAATTTGCAGCGTGTGCGCCACCAGTTTTCTGACGGCAGCGTGCGCACCATTATGGCCTGCACGCGGTGCCTGCGGTCAGGCGCTGTCGTCAAGCCTGTCGTCCGGAGGATTCGCAATCCTCATTGACATCTTCTCCTCACCTAACGCAAGGATGATGCCCAACGCGGCGTCAAGGCCTATCCAGCCTTGCGGATCGCGCGGCCGCGCGGTCCGTCGCCGTATGGCGGGGTGCCCCCGCCATACGGCGACGTTGTCCGGCTTTTATCCAGAACAATTTCGCTTTGAGATTGTCGCTTGCGGCGGAGTAAATCCGTCTTGCGACAATCTCGCGGCAAGGATCAGCGGATCAGTCCAACTCTAGCCGGTAGTGGTTTCCGTCTGCGTCTTGGCCACCAGCAGGGTCAGGCTGTCGCCCGCCTCTGTCGTCGCCGTGTAGGCGTTGTAGACCTCCAGTACGCTCGTGTTTTCAATCAGGGTGTTGTCCTGGGTCCATCTTTCGTCGAGCACCACCTTGTTGTCCCCGCCCGGCGTGATGCCGTAGCTCGTCAGGCTCTCCATGTCGGTGCCGCCGATGGCCGAAGCCTGGCCGATGACCACGACGTCCACGTCCTGCAGCCTGCCGCTCTCCAGCATGGCCGCCACGGGAGACATGTCCTCCATGCCCAGCAGGAAGTCCACGCCCTCGCCTCCATCCACTTTGGCGCCAGCTCCGGGGGCGCCGCTGATCACGAAGATGTCGTTGCCTGCTCCGCCGTGGGCGGTGCCGGCATAGCCGTCGCCCATGTTGAAGGTGTCGTTGCCCGTCCCGCCGTAGGCGGAGCCGGTATAGCCGTCGCCCATGTTGAGGGTGTCGTCGCCCATCCCTCCGTAGAGGATGGTGTCTCCCCCGCCGGCAATGGCGTCATCCCCGCCGCCGCCCAGCAGTATGTGCTCCGCGTCCGTCTTGAGTTCAAGGACATCCTCGCTGTTGCCGTCGCCGGAAGCCGCCTTCGCCTCCAGCGTGATGTCGAGGATCTTCTCCACCGCAGCCCCCTTGCCGTCGGTCGCCGAGAAGGAGAAGCGGTCATGCAGCACATTGCCTTCGTCCCTGAGCACCTCGTCAAGAACCGCAAGCTTCGCCTCCGAGCCGCCCAGTTCTTTGGACGCATAGGAGTACGCGCCCGCGGGGTCCACGGTCAGCGTGCCGTAGTCGCCCTCCACGGGTTGTCCGGCGTTTCCGCTTATCCCGGTTCCCCCGACGGTCAGACTGGTGGCGTCGCCCTCGCTGTCGGTAACGGTGAACGTGCCGCTGTGGGGGGCGTCGGCATCGGGGATCAGCGCCACCTCCGGCGCCGCGTTGGTGCCGGTGACGCTCAGCGTCTGCGCGGCGCTCCAGCCTGTCGCGCGGCCGTCGCTGACGCCGATCTTGAACGTGAAGGCATTGGATGTGCCCTCCCTGTACTGTTCCGTCAGCGCCGCGTCGGGCGCAAAGGCATAGGTCCATGCCCTGGGGTTGTTCTGGTCCTGGGTCAACGTGAACGTGCCCACGCCCTCAATGGAGCATTCGCCGTCCCGCGCCTGGTAGGTGGTTCCTTTGTAAGAGATGACCAGGCTGTGCGCATCCGCCGCTCCGGCAAAGACCGTGTCGGCATCGCTGAAGGAAATCGTGCCGGTCAGGGCGGTGGTATAGGCGGCGCTGACCACCGGCGCGTCGTTCTGCCCGGTAACGGTGACGATCAGTTTCTGATCGCCCGAAACGCCGCCCTTGCCGTCGCTGACCCTGACGGTGAAGCTCTCCTTGTCACTGAAACCGGCCCCGAGGCTCTCGTCCGTGGCCTCGTAGCGGTAGTTGCCGTTGGCGCTGTTGTAGTACAGGGTGCCGTGCTCTCCCGCCACCTTGTGGTTGTAGCCGGGCCTTTCGGTTGTGGCCTCGGCGTCGTCCACGCTGTAGGTCAGGACATCCCTGACCGTGGCGCCGGTGAAGCTGCCGTCCACATCCGCGCCCCCGAACCTGCCGCTGATGGAGCTGTTTTCGTTTACGGACGCGGGCGCGACGGGACTCAGGGTCGGAGCGCTGTTTTCGCCGCTGACCGAAACCACAAGCGTAATGCCGTTGCTTTGTGCGCCGTGGCCGTCAACGGCCCTGACGGTGAAGTTGTCCGCCGCCGTGTCGCCGAGGGCAACATTGCCGTTGGGCACATACAGATTGGTTCCGTCGCCGCTGTTGTAGTACAGGGTGCCGTTCTTCCCGGCCACCTCATGGGTGTAGCCGGCCATTGCCGTGGTGGCCCTGGCGTTGTCCACCCTGTAGGTCAGGCCGGGCGCGTCAAGCGCGTCCGCGTCGGACATGGCGAAGAACCGGTCAAAGCCGGTTCCCTGCGTCCGGATGTCGCTTTCGACGGCAGTGTAGCCGGCCTTGTCGACACCTTCCTGCAGCGACAGGACAGGCCCGTCGTTGGTGTTGGTCACCTTGACCGTGATGGTCTGTTCCGTGATCCCGCCGTGACCGTCCCGCACGGCGATGGTGAAGCTTTCGTTCACCGTCGCGTTCACCGCCAGCGCGTTTACCGCGTCGGCCTTCGGGGTATAGGTGTAGGTCAGGTTGCCGCTGTTGTCATACCCGAGCGTCAGGCTGCCGTAGCTTCCGTCCGTCTGCACGCCGGAGGCCGCGCCGAAGGTCGTGCCCGTGAAGTCGTTCTGCGCGGGGGTGCCGACAGCGGCCGCGAAGGTCATTGAACCCGGCGTGTCGTCCACGTCCGTCACGGTGAGCTTCCCGGTATAGCCGGTGTCGTCCGTCGCGGACGGAGTGACCGTGGAACCGCTCTTCACGGAAATCACCGGATTGTCGTTGGTTCCGGCGATCCCGACGTTCAGGGTCTCAAGGCGCTCCGCGCCGTACTCGTCGCGGACCACAATCACGAACGCGTCCGTCGCGCCCCTGTCCGTATTCAGGGCCTGCACGTCGGCCCGCGCGTTGTGCAGGGTGTAGGTGTAGGTACCGTTGTCATGGAGCGTCAGCTTGCCGTAGTCGCCCTCCAGCGTGGTCACATAGCCGTCGGAGGTCTTGATGTACACGCTCGTGTCGTGGCCGTCCGCGTCGGGGGCTTCGTATCTGCCGGTAAAGCTGACGTCGCCCTGGGCCTTGTCGCCTTCCGTCACTCCCGCCTGCGTGAAGGTGATCTCCGGCGTGGTGTTGGTGCCGGTGATGGTGAGCTTCAGCGGGGCCGCGTCGGTGTTGCCGTGCTGATCCGCGACCACCACCGTCGCGTTGACCTCAACCTTCTCGCCGGGTTTCAGCTTCGCTATCGCCACCGGATCGCCCGTGAAGGTGTATGTGCCGTCCGCGGCCATTACAAGCACGCCGAGGTCGCCTTCCAGCGCTTCCGCGCCCGTGGAGCCGTCCGCACGCACAAAAAGGCTTGTCGGGTTGTCCGCGAGATCAGTGTTGCTGTCGCCGAAGGAGAAGCTCAGATGGCCCTGATCCATGTCGTCCTCGTCATAGGCCGCGGCCTTGCCGGAAAGCGTGTAGGAAGTCCGGCCGTCCACTTCCGTGAGGTACAGGGACGCGCCCCGGCCGGCGTTGCCGGAGAGGTCGTTCAGACTGAGCATGGGCGCGCCGTCGGCGCCCTGCACGGTGACGACAAAGGGCTGGTAGTCATGCCCGCCCTGGCCGTCGGAAACGCGCACCCAGAAGACGTCGTTCGCGGTCTGGCCCGTCGCCAGGCCCTGCACGTCCGGATTGGCGTTGTTGAGCTTGTATTCGTAGCTCCCGTCCTGATTCAGAAACAGGGTGCCGTACTGGCCCGCAACGACGTTGGCGTAGTTCCCCGATGCGGGGGCGCTGCCGGGGGCGGCGGGGTCAAGACCGGGCGCGGAAAGGGCGCTGAAAGCGAGCGTGTCGCCCTGGCCCTGCCGACCGTCCAGGTCGGAACCGATGTGGATGTCCGTGTCAACGGCGTGTATGCCGCCCGTGACGCTCAGGGTCGTATCCTCACTCACCCCGGCGGCTTCCGGAACGGTCAGCACCGGAGCGGCGTTTGTTCCCGACAGGACGACGGACAGCTCCTGCGGCGCGAAGCCGCCGTGGCCGTCGCTCACCGACAGCATGACCGTGTCCTCGTACCTGCCGTTGTAGTCCGGCAGGTCCGGCTTCAACGTGTACGTCCAGGTAAAGGTCGTCTTGCCGTCCGTGCCGGCGTCCGGCGTTATGGTGTATGTGCCGTACCGGCCCTCGACTGTATATGTGCCGTTGTCGTGCGTCACTTCCGGGCCGGGATTCCGGGCGTCCCGGTATGTGTGCAGGGTCAGGCTGTCGGCCTCGCCGTCATCCAGATCGACGGCCGTGAATGTGCCTGTGGTCGACAGGGCGCTCCAGTCCATGCGCCCGTCCGCGTCGGCGTCCGTGTTGTACTGGAGCAGGCCGTCCGTGTCGGTGCTGGCCGTCACAACGGGCGCGTCGTTCGTGCCCGTGATGGTAACGGTGATGGTTGTGTCGTAGGACGTGGTAAAGGTTTCCGTAATGGTCTGGGCGGTGCCCGGCTCGAACACCGGGTTGCCGTCCGCGTCGAACATCGGGTTGCCGTTTCCGTCCGTCTTCTGCGCCGGCCCTTGCAGGCGCTGCACGTCCGGATGGTCATTGTTGAGGGTATACTGCCATTCGCCGTCGGGCAGCAGGGTCATGGTGCCGTAGTCCGTGCTGATGCTGCGGACATGGTCCCCTCCGGAATTCACCAGCGTCAGCCCGTCGTCGTAATGACCGTCGCTGGGCCTGCCGTCATCCAGGTCGCCGGAATCCGTAAATGTGACGTCTTCCCGGACGGCGCCCGTGTCGTCCCGCGCGTCCAGCTTGCCGCCCCAAGGGCCGCCGCCCGTGCCGCCGCCTCTGAATTCGTCCATGTCAATCGTCAGCGTGAACGACGTTTCGCTCACGGCGTTGTGCTCGTCCCGCACGAAGACCCTGAATTCATCAGTCGCGTCTACCGGAAGATCATTGACGTTAACGCCCGGCCTCAGCGTGTAGGTGTAGGAGCCGTCACGCTGCACGGTCAGCGTGCCGTGCTCGCCCTCAATGGACTGCACCACGTTGCCGTCCAGCCGACCGTTGTCGGTCTCGTCCTGCACGACAAAGAAGGTCAGCTCCGCGCCGTGGTCCGCGTCGCGCACGTCGTCCTTGAGGTCGCCCCGCATCTGCCACATGTTGATTTTTTCCAGATCCCCGTCGACCTTGCTGACAAACACCGGCGCGTCGTTGGTTCCTTCAATGGTGATGGTGATGTGGCCCCCGGTGGTCTCGCCATCGCTGGCGTTGCCCGTCGTGTTTGTGGCCGTGACCGGCACCCTGATGCTGACGGTTTCGCCCAGGGCCATGTTGTTGATGGCGTCCACCAGGTTGCCGTCCGCGTCCCTCGCCGGCGTGAAGGTATAGTAGCCGTCGGCGTACAGCGCGATGTCGCCGTACGCGGTGTGATAGCCGCCCACGGCCTGTCCGTGGTCTATAGCCTCCGGGAGAACATCCAGATTGCCTGCCGTTTCCGCGCCGGATTCCACGGCTGTTGCCGTATTGCCGCTGATATTGACGCCGCCGGGGTCACCGTTCGTGGCGAATGCGTAGGTCGCGCCGTGACCGGTTTGATCCGTCGTGTCGGGATCGCTCACCGCAATCCGGCCATCAATCCGGCCTTCCTGCGCGTGGCTGCCGGCATCCGGCGCGTTGCCCCCGAGATGATAACCGGGATCGGGGGTTTTGGCATCGTTGTCCTTGACGCCTTCGTCATAGTGGAGGACGCCCGGATACACTGGCGCTTCCCCGGCATGGGTCACGCCGTCTTCCCGCATGCTGATTTCGCCGCCAGCCGAACCGGCGTCATCCGCCCCGGCGATGGTGACAATGACGGGCCTGATTTCGGAGTACGCGCCGTCGGCGTCCAGCACGCGGACATAGAAGACGTCTTCAACGGATTCGCCGTTGTTGAGGGAATTCAGGTCCGCCGTGCGGTGGTAGGTATACTCGCCCGTCCGTGAATTCAGTTCCAGATAGCCGTATGCGCCGTTCAACAGGAAGGTGTCGCTGCCGAGGTTGAACTTGCTTTCGTCCAGGTCGTCCGTCGAGCCGGCCGCGAGCAGGTCGTCCTTTTTCGCGCCCGGGTCCAGCGGTTCCACCAGGGAGAAACGGAATCCCGAATCGACGGTCGCGGATTGCCATTCGCCCGTGTCCGCATCGTACTGGCCTGGCAACTGTTCGTAGTCGGTCACCCGTATGCGGCCCGACGCCGTGGCATCGTCTTCGGACATGGCCTTTGCCGCGCTTTCGATGTCGATGACGGGCCTGTCGTTGGTGCCGGTGATGGTGACCCTGACAGTGCCGGAATCAAGCGCCGTCCCGTCTTCCACAATCCGTACCGTGAACTCGTCCTGCATCTGCTCGCCGCGTTGCATCTTCTGGACGTCGGGGTTGTCGTTGTCCAGCGTGTATTCGTACCTGAAGGGCGCGCTTCCGTCTCCCGCCGTGACGCGCAGGGCGCCGTGCGGCAGGTCAATCACAAGCTCCGTCGTGCCGTCCAGTTCGTTGTTGAGGTCGTACTCCCTGCCGTCCACCGCGATGACGTAGTGCAGCTTCGCGCCGGGGTCGCCGTGGCCCAGGGCCGCCTGGTCCGAGGCGTCCGCGTCCACTGCGCCGATGAGGCCCGCGGCCGTTGGCTTGCCCACCGCGTTGCCGTACTGCGCCTCGTGCGTGTGCGCGTTGTCCATCCCCCGCGTGTTGACGGGCAGCCCCACGCCGGCCTCCACAACCGGGCCGTCCGGCCCGAGCAGGGTGGCGTTGATCTGGGTGGGGTCCTCGCTGCCGGTCACGGCGAAGGTCAGCGTCTGGCTGTCATGGGCGCCGAACTGGTCGCGTATGTCCACGCTGAAATCGTCATAGCCCGCCTCGCCCGCGTCCAGCTTGCCGGCGCGGGCCGGATCCAGCCTGTATTCGTAGGAATACCGGTCGCCCGTGTGGTCGGTCGCGCTCCCCGTGCGGGTGATGTACAGATCGCCGTATTCGCCCTTGATGACCATGATGTTGTCGCTGGCGTCGACCGCCAGATCCGTGTCGGCCTCGCGCGTGTTTACGGACGTGACCCGGATGTCGTGCCCGGCCTTCATGTCGCTCGTGTCCGCGTCGCTGACGCGGAACACGCCCTTCGCCGTCTGCCCGGCCGCGTCCTCGTCGGCGAAATGCCCGGCGATGGGGCCGTGGGCCTGTTCGGCGTCGGCGTCGCGCAGGGCGGACAGCATCTCCGCCAGCGCCGCCTGGCCGGCAGCGTTCTCCACCGTGCCGGCGGGAGCAGCTGGCTCAAGGGTCAGCCCGGGCCGGTCGTTGGTGCCGATGACGGTGACGATCAACGCGCCGGTGGCCTTATCGGCGCCGTCGGAGACCTCGTATTTGATTTCCAGCGTACTCTTTTCGCCCTCGGCCAGCCCGTTGACATACCCTGCATCAGACTTCAGCGTGAAGACATAGTCGCCGTCCGCCGTCAGGGAGACCAGGCCGATGACTTCCCCGCCCGCGACGACATCGTAAACGCCGTCCCTGTCGGTGTCAGTCAGCGTTGCGGAAACCGTCTGGTTTGCGTTGTTTTTCAGCGTTACGCCGCCGGTCAGCGTGAATGTCATTTCATTGGCCGGGCCGCCCACAACATCGTCCACGTCCGTCACGCGGTCGAGCAGGGAGCCGGTGACCGTGAATTCGTGGTGCGCCGGTTCCACAGGCCCGTTTGGATCAGCCGAGTTGCCGTCCGTGGTGGCCGTGTTTTCATCCGTATGGATGAACTCGCTGTCCCAGCCGGAAGCGGGGCTGTTCGGGGCGTATACGCCGTCATCCTTGACGGCGGCAACCTCGGCGCTGCTCACGACCGGCGCGTCGTTGGTGCCCCTGATGACGATCGGGACTTCCTGCTCGGCATAGGCGCCGTGCTGGTCCTGCGCCACCACGGGGAGGGCGATGTTCACCACATCGCCGGCGTCCATTTCCTGCACGACCTTCGCGTCGTTGTACAGCGTGAACGCGGCCTTGCCGGAGGCAATGTTGACCTCGCCGTAGCATGTTCCGCGCGTCGCCGTTGTGGGCGGCGTTGTCGTCCATTCCGGCCCGCTGTCGCCCTGCGTCAGGTACAGCCTGCCGACAAGCGCGTCGCTTCCGGGCAGATGGGCGCTGTAGGCCAGCGTGTCGCCCGCGTCAACGTCATGGCCCTTGAGCGGGACGTTGAATGTAACCGCGCCCGTGGTATTGCCTCCGGCTTCCTCGACGACAAGTTTGTCGGGGATCTCCAGCGTCGGGGCCTCGTTGCTGCCGTGCACGGTGATCCGGATTGTCGCCGTGCCCACGGCGTTGGCCGCGCCGGAATTGTCCGTGGCGGTGACGGTGAAGTTTTCCTGCGCGCTGCGGCCCTCACCCAGGGAATTCGCCCTGGCGGGGTCGAGCACATAGGTGTATTCGCCGTTGGGCTGAAGATACAGGTCGCCGTACGTGCCGCGCAAAACGTCGCATACCACGCCGGTGTACAGGGTCTCCGTGCCGCCTTGCAGGCCGAAAGTCAGAAGGTCGCCGTCCGCGTCGGTGGCCGACACGCTGCCCTTCGTCACCAGCTTGTGGTACGGGGCCTCAACCGTGTCCCCATCTATCGTCTTGGTCTCGTTCTCCTCCGGATGCAGGGTGGCGGAGCGTTCGCCCGGCGCGTACACGCCGTCTTCCTTGACGTCGCCGGTGGCGGCCAGCCCGCCCTCAACATCAAAGACCGGCCTGTCGTTCACGTTCCTGATGGTGATGTGCAGCTCGGCGCTGCCCCTGTCGCCGTCCTTGTCCGCGAAGGTGTAGGGGATGTTGATGGTGTGGTCGCCGTGTTCCGGCTCGTAGGCGGCATTTGCCGTGAATGTGTATGTGCCGTCCGCCTCCAGCCTGATCTCGCCGACGGGAGTCGCGCTGTTGGCGTCCACAACGGTGAAAACGCCATCCTGGCCGGATACCGGCGTCAGGGAGAAGCTGGTGTCGAAGCCCTGCTGCGCATGGCCTGCCTGTTCCGCGTTGGTTGTGGTCACAGACGCCGTGTTCCAGTTCACGGAACCCTGCGCGAAGCCGTCCGCGCCGCGCACGTCCGCGCCGGAGTTGGCGTCGGTGCCCAGGCCGGAAATCACGTTGCCGAGAATGGGAGCCGCCGCCGCGCTTGCACCCTGCGCGTCTTCCACGGCAAGGCCGCGGTAGTCGTCCCTGCCTGTCGGCACGTCGTCCTGAATGGCGATGGACAGTGTTCCTTCGCTCGTGTCGCCGTCGCTGTCCGTGACGGTTACTGTGAAGCTGTCCTTTTCAATCTCGCCCTCAACGTCCGTCGTGGAGTGCTCAAGGGTGTACTTGTAGTTCACCTCGTACACGCCGCTTGTGTTGGGGCCGGTGATGCCGGTGACTGTCAGCGTGCCGAGGTCTGTCTGAATCCGGGTGCCCGCCGCATCGTCCGGATTGATGCTCACGCCGCCGATGGTCAGTTGCACCAGCCCGTCGGGCGCGCTGATGGTGAAGCTGCCCTCGGCCACACTGTCCTCCCCGCCCGCGCGGCTGCCGGCGTCCTGCTGATTCAGACGGCCGCCCGCGGTCAAAAAGGCCTCGGAAACCGTCGCGTCCGCTTCTCCGCCGGGCGCGTCGGTGATCCCGCCTATGCTGATGTCCGCGTCCGTGACGTGAATGGTCAGTTTGGCGGAAGACCTGTCGCCGTCCGCGTCCTCAATGGTGTAGGCGACCGTGATGTCGCCCTTGAGCGCGCCGCCTTCGGGCTTGGTATATTTGTAGTCGCCCGTGGTCTCGTCCAGTTCCAGGGTGCCGTAGTCCTTGCCGGCCGCGTCCGTCAGCGTGCCGTCGGCGGCGCGGGTCAGCACGGTGTCGCCGAATTTGATGTCCGGCCGGCCGGCCGCGTTGACCCAGTCAACCTTGTCCGCGGCCTCGCCGTCCGCGCCGAACATGTCGCGGCCCTGCCCGTCGTCGTCGGTCACCACGTTGCCGCTCGCGGAGACGATGGTCAGCCCCGTGTCGGCCGCGTTGTCGCGGGCTTCGGGGCTGTCGTCCACCACCACCACATTCAGGACGCCGCCGGCGGAATTGCCCTGGTCGTCATGGACGGTCAGAGCCAGATCCGCCAGGGCGTTTTCAAGGGCGTTGCCGAGGTCGTCAAGGTGGCTGACCGCGTTGTCCAGGGTCACCGTAACGCTGACGCTGTTGTCGCCCACGTAGCGGAAGCTGACGGAAACATCCGTTCCGCCGTCGCCGTCCAGGTCAAGGGCCACGTCGACGCCGCCGGCCAGCTCGGCCAGCGTATGGTATTCGCCGTCTATGGTCATGCCGGCGAAGCTGGAGTTCTCCGTGCTTACCCGCAGCATGGAGGACGCCCCAATCGGCCCTTCCACCGCGCGCGTGCCGCCGGGCAGCCCGCTCTCGCTCAGGGTGAAGACGCCGTTGGCGGCGGAGGCCAGACTTGAGCCGTCCGGGCCTTCGGTTCCGGGGCCGTCCGTCCAGACGCTGTCCCAACGCATGCTGATGCCTGTGGGCAGATCGGGCACGCCGCCGAAGGCGCTTCTGTCTTCGGCGTCTCCGGCGCCGGTCTGCATGCCCCAGTCAAGCTCGCCCAGATGGGTCAGGCCGTCGGCCAGACCCATGTCGGCGTATTCCTGATAGCGGCCGCCGCCCGACGCGCCGCCGGGGCCGGCGGCGGGGGCGAGATCGGGCCCGAAGGCGCTGAAAAAGTCCGCGCCCGCGATGATCTGGCCTTCCACCTCGAATTCGGGGATGGATTCGGCGTTGTACTGCTGATAGAAGTTTTCCAGCACGACGGAACCGCCGTCGTCAAAACGGAAAACAAGATTGTCGTCCGCTTTTTCCATGATGGCCTGATCGGCCGGGAAATTCAGCACTATGCGGGAGCCGGACGCGTTCCGCTCTGTCCGGATCTGTCCCTGGGCCGGTCTGGTAAGGGTAATGTCAGCCATGTAAAAATCCTCCTTTTTTTGGACGGCAGTCCAATAGGCCCCAATTCGGGGCAATGCGGAAAGCGCGCCCCCTGTGGCGCAAAAACGCGACAGGGAGAAATGCGCGACTGTGGGCTGATACCGGACGCAAGAAAACGCCCGTAGCCCGTCCGCAGGCCGATTATTATGGAATCGTGGAGTACGGCAAGGGAAAGCGCGTTACGAACACTCCTTCAGGATTCGTTCATGCGGGCAATACGCCCCCATGAGTTCGCAACGCCCCCGCAACCCGCAGGGCGGCCGCCGCAACTCGCGACGGGCTTTCCGATGAGGCTGGGTTCCAAGGCGGAATTCGCAACACCGCCGTGGTCCATACCCTGAAGATACATGGCCGACCTGACAGCCAAGGTCGGGGGAACCCAACGCGCCCGTGGCGATCCCGTCGTGCCTGTTGCGTGGCTCAAACGGGCTACCCCGTACTACGGGCGTAGGTTGGGGATAATCCTTCTTTACTCCAGGACATTTCAGAATGTCAACAGTTTTTGCAATTTTTCCGACAAATTTTAAAAAAAATTTTCAAATTCTGAACATTATGAAATCTTTTGCTTTTTACTTGTGAACATTTTTTGGGCGAAAAATTTTCCGGCGGCGGCTTTCCGTTTCCTGCCGCTTTCCATCCGTTCCGACGCTTGCGCGAAACAGCGCGGGCTGGTAAAAGCATCAGCGGAGGTTCGCATGGAAATTCCCTGGCTTAAAGAACTGGTTGTCATTTTTTTGCTCTCCATAGGCGTCACCATTGCCTGCGGCAAGCTCAGGCTTCCCTCCACCGTGGCCTTTCTGCTCAGCGGCGTGATGTGCGGCCCCTCGCTGCTCGGCGTTGTGGATGACGTCGCGCACATCAGCCATATCGCGGAACTGGGCGTGGCCATGCTGCTTTTCACCATCGGCATGGAGCTTTCCGGCGAGTCGCTCAACAGGCTGAGACGTCCGGTTTTTCTGGGCGGCGGGCTTCAGCTCGCCCTTACGGTGCTGGCCCTCGCGGGCCTGGTGTTCCTCTACGGGCAAAGCTGGCGGCAGGGCGTTTTCTGGGGCTGTCTGGTCGCCCTTTCCTCCTCGGCCATTGTCCTGCGCATCATGCAGGAGCGCGGACTTACCGGCACGCCGGCCGGGCGCCTCTCCCTGGCCATTCTCGTTTTTCAGGACATCATGGTGGCTCCCATGCTGCTCGCCGTGCCGCTGCTGGCCGGCCGGCTGGAGCTTACCGCGCAGAGCGTCCTCACGGCGGTATCGCAGATGGCGCTGATGTTGGGCGGCGTGCTGCTTTTCGCCAAGTACGGCGTCAACAGGCTCATGGAAATGGTGGTGCGCGCCCGTGCGCGCGAAGTGCTGCTGCTGACCACACTCGGCCTGTGCATGGGCATGGCCCTGCTCACCAGCGCCCTGGGCCTCTCCCTTTCCCTGGGGGCCTTTCTGGCAGGCCTCATGCTGGCCCGCTCCCAGTACAGCATGAGCGTCATCTCCGGCATCCTCCCCTATCGGGACGTGTTCATGAGTCTTTTTTTCATTTCCGTGGGCATGATGCTTGACGTGAAGTTCTGCCTGGCGAATTTTTTCCCCATACTGGGCCTGACGGCCCTGTTCATCCTCGTCAAGGCGGCCCTGACCCTGCCTTCGGTTCTTTTGCAGGGCTATCCCATGCGCGCCTGCGTGATCACCTCGCTCTCCCTCGCCCAGGTGGGGGAATTCGCCTTTGTGCTGGCCGCCGCCGGGCTTGAGGCGGGGCTTTTGCAAATGCATGACTACCAGACCTTTTTGTGCGTGAGCATCATCACCATGATGCTCACGCCGTCCATGATCGCGGCCGGGCCGCGCCTGGGCGACATGGCCGCCCGCCTCGCCGGCAAAACCCCGCCCCAGGGGGAGCCGGCCGGGCGCGCC
Organism: Desulfovibrio sp.; assembly: GCA_031291035.1. GTDB lineage: Bacteria > Desulfobacterota > Desulfovibrionia > Desulfovibrionales > Desulfovibrionaceae > Desulfovibrio. The sequence goes on along the minus strand of JAISLI010000034.1, from coordinate 12,366 downwards.
CTGAACGACCATCTCATCATCGTGGGCTTTGGCATAAGCGGCAAGCAGCTGGCCAAGGCCGCGCGGGAATCCGGCATTGAGTACGTCATCCTGGAAATGAATCCGGAAACAGTCAGCCGGTACAGGGGCAAGGAGCCCATTACCCACGGCGACGCCTCGCAGCCCGTGGTGCTGGAGCATCTCGGCGTGGGCAAGGCCCGCGTGCTGGCCGTTGTCATTTCAGATCCGACGGCCGTGCGCGCCATAGCCATGGAGGCCCGCCGCATGAGCCCCGGCCTGCACATCGTGGCCCGCACCCGCTTTGTGACGGAAATAGGCCCCCTGCGCCGACTGGGCGCGGACGAGGTGATCGCCGAGGAGTTCGAAAGCTCCATCGAGGTGTTCAGCCGCGTGCTCACCCGGTATATGGTGCCCGGCCAGGACATAGACAATTTCGCCGCGCGCTTCCGGCGGGAGAACTACCGCACCCTGCGCCGCATCTCCGCGGTCAGCCCCCTGGATGTGGTGGCCGGCCGCCTGGAGGACATGGGCGTACAGACCCTGCGCCTGGACGCGGCTTCCCCCCTGTGCGGGCAAAGCCTTGCCGAAAGCGGGCTGCGCCGTCAACACGGCGTCACGGTGGTCGCCGTGCGGCGCGGGGAGGCCGTCACCGCCCCGCCGGGGCCGGAAACGCGCTTCGCGGCGAATGACGTTGTGTACCTTTTCGGCAAAACGGACAAACTCTACGCGGCGCGCCCTCTCTTTACCGGCGGCGCGGCCGCCGCCTGAATCTTGCGCCCTGAATTTTGCGCCTTGAAATTTCGGCCTTCACCCGCTATACTGGCCGCATGTCCGATTTTGTCCATCTTCACTGCCATACGGAGTACAGCCTGCTGGATGGAGCCATCCGCCTGAAGGACCTTTGCGCCCGCGCCAAGGATTACGGCATGGACGCCTGCGCCGTCACCGACCACGGCAACTTGCACGGCGCGGTGCGTTTTTACAAATGCTGCAAGGAATTCGGCCTCAAACCCGTCATCGGCTGCGAGGTCTATGTCTGCCCGGACCATGCCGACAAAACCTCCGCGCGGGCAAAAACGCGCCATCACCTGGTTTTGCTGGCGCAAAGCAATGACGGCTACCACAACCTCGTCAAACTGGTCACGCGGGGCGCCCTGGACGGCTTTTACTACAAGCCGCGGGTGGACAAGGCCCTGCTGCGCAGCTACGCGGAGGGGATTGTCTGCCTTTCGGCCTGCATCGCGGGGGAGGTGCCGCGCGCCGTCAGGACGGGCGACATGGACGAGGCCCTCCGCCTGGCGCGGGAATATGCGGATATCTACCCCGGCCGCTTTTACCTGGAATTGCAGTCCAACGGCCTCGCCGTCCAGGAAAAGGTCAACGCCGGGCTGCTGGAGCTGGCGGAAAAAACCCGCCTCCCGATCGTGGCCACCAATGACTGCCACTATCTCGACGCCAACGACGTCGAGGCCCACGACCTGCTGTTGTGCGTACAGAGCAAATCCACGCTGGACGACCCCGGACGCATGCGCTTTGAAAGCCGCGAGCTGTATTACAAGTCCGCCGGGGAGATGGAGGCCGGCTTTTCCTCCCTGCCGGAAGCCCTGGCCAATTCCGCGCGCATAGCCGAATCGTGCCGCGTGGAGCTTGACCTCGGCAGGCATTACTTCCCCGTATACAAATTGCCGGAAGGGGCCAGCGCCGAATCCGAGCTGCGCCGCCTGGCCTCCGAGGGGCTTGAAACGCGGCTTGCGGGGCTTCCGGGCAGCGGAAGCCCCGACCGCGAAGCCTACCGCGCGCGCCTGGAACATGAGCTTGAAATCATCCTGCGCGAGGGCTATGCCGGATATTTTCTCATCGTGCAGGAGTTCATCAACTGGGCCAAGCGGCGCGGCGTGCCCGTGGGGCCGGGACGAGGCTCGGCCGCCGGCTCGCTTACGGCCTGGGCGCTACGCATCACAAATATCGACCCGTTGCCCTACAATTTGCTTTTTGAGCGCTTTCTCAACAGCGAGCGCGTTTCCCTGCCCGATATCGATGTGGACTTCTGCGAGCGCCGCCGGGGCGAGGTGATACGCCACATGGTGGACATGTACGGCGAGGACGCCGTGGCCCAGATAACCACCTTCGGCACCATGAAGGCCAGGGCCGTGGTGAAGGATGTGGGCCGGGCCATGGGCATGAGTTACGCCGAAACCGACCGCCTGGCCAAACTTGTTCCCGGAGGGCTGGACATCACGCTCAAAAAGGCCCTGGAGCGCGAGCCGGAGCTGAAAAAACTGTACGGATCCGACCAGCGGGTGCAAAAACTCGTCAACATCTCCCTGCGGCTGGAGGGACTTTGCCGGCACGCCTCCACCCATGCCGCCGGGCTTGTGGTCTCGGACAGGGCCATGGTGGAGTACCTGCCGCTGTACAGGGGGCAGCGCGACGAACTGGTGACCCAGTTCGACGGGCCCACGGTGGAGGAAGTGGGGCTTGTCAAATTTGACTTTCTCGGCCTCAGGACCATGACCCTCATTGACGACACCTTGGCCAACATCCGCGCGCGCGGCGGAACGCCGCCGGATATGGACGCCCTGCCCCTGGACGACCCGGCGGCCTATGATCTGTATTCGCGCGGGGATACGGACGGCGTGTTCCAGATGGAAAGTTCCGGCATACGCGAATATCTGCGCCAGTTCAGGCCCACCTGCTTTGAGGACATCATCGCCATGTGCGCCCTGTACCGGCCGGGGCCGCTGGGGTCGGGCATGGTGAAGGATTTCATCCGGCGCAAGCAGGGCCTGACGCCGGTGGAATACCCGCACGAGCTGCTCAGGGACTGCCTGAAGGAGACCTACGGCGTCATTGTGTACCAGGAGCAGGTCATGCGCATCAGCCAGATTGTCGCCGGCTACACACTTGGCGGGGCGGACATCCTGCGCCGGGCCATGGGCAAGAAAAAGCCCGAACTCATGGCCAGGGAACGGGTGCGCTTTGTCGAGGGCGCGAAGCGGAACAACATCGGCGAGGACAAGGCCAACGAGATATTTGACCTGATGGCGCTGTTCGCGGAATACGGCTTCAACAAGTCGCATTCGGCCGCCTATGCGCTCATCTCCTACCACACGGCCTGGCTGAAGACGCATTTCAAGGCCGAATTCATGGCCGCCCTGCTCACTTCGGAAATGAACAACCAGGAAAAACTGCTCAGGTACATCTCCTGTTGCAAGGATATGGGCGTTGACGTGCTGCCCCCCTCCGTCAACAGAAGCCGGGGGGAGTTTGTCGCCGCGGAGGACGGAATCATTTTCGGGCTTGGGGGCGTCAAGGGGGCCGGAGAGGAAGCCATCAGGGAAATTGTGGAGGCCCGTGGCGAAAACGGCTACGCTTCGCTGTTTGACCTCTGCTGCCGCGTCAGCCTGCGCAAAATTACCAGGAGGGTGCTGGAATCCCTCATCAAGAGCGGCGCGTGCGACTGCTTCGGCGCCAGCCGGGCCGGGATGCTGGCGGCCCTGGACACGGTCACGGCCCGCGCCCAGAAAAAGAGCGACGAGCGGAAATCCGGCCAGATGTCCCTGTTCGGCGTTGCCCCGGCCCGCAAAGCCCCCCGGCTGACAGGCGTGGGCATTGACTGCCCGGAAGCAGCCCTCGGCGAATGGGATGACGATGCGCGCCTCAGGGCCGAAAAAGAGGCTCTGGGTTTTTTTGTCAGCGGGCACCCCCTGGAGCCGTACAGCCATGAAATACGGCGGCTCGGCCTCACCACGCTGGAAGAGGCCAGGGAGAAGTTCCCCGGCGCGGAAATCGCCTGCGCCGTGGAGGTGGCGGACGTGAAGAGGGTCACCACCAAGGCGAGGAAAGAACCCATGGCCATTGTCGGCGTGGAGGACATGACAGGGCATGCCGAGGTGGTGTTCTTTCCCACGGCGTACGACAAGGCAAGGACTTTTCTGGAAGAGGGCAGGCTGCTGCGCATCGCGGCCCGGCTGCAGAGCGGGGGGGAAAGCTCCCTGGACGGCGAGGAGGAAGAGCAGGCCCGGGAGCTCAAGCTCGAAGGGCTGGACGCCTGCGCCCTGGACGAGTATTGCGCCATGAGCGCGGCCCCTGTGTGCGTGCGCATACCGGGGCACCGCCTGGGGCGCGAGGACATGCTGGCCCTGAAAAATATTTTGCGGAATCACCCCGGACCTGTGGAAACATTCGCCAGCGTGGATCTGGACGGCTATGAATGCCGGCTTTCGCTGGCCAGCTCGCTCAGGGTGCGGCCAGGGCCTGAACTGGAGAAGGCCCTGGCCCTCTGGGCGTCCTGAGGGATGTTCCGCCGGGAGGAGACATTCCCTATGCTGAATTTTTTGGACAGAATCAGGAATGCCCTTGCCGTGTCCGCCGACGGGGAGGAGCGGGATTTCGTCCGGAATCAGAGCGTCCGCACAGTGCTTGCCATTGTTGTGGTGGTTGTTTCGGGCTTTGTCATGTACTGGATAATGTCATGACGGCCTTCTGGCGTCTCGCCGTCCGGGATGAATTTTCCGCCGCCCATGCCCTGCGCGGCTATGGGGGCAAGTGCGAGGGGCTGCACGGGCATAATTTCGCCGTGGAGCTGACGGTGGAAGGGAGCGGGCTTGCCGCGGACACGGGCATGCTGCTGGATTTCAGCATTCTCAAAAGCCTGCTGAAAGAAATACTGGCGGGGCTTGACCACCGCGTGCTCAATGAAACGCCGCCTTTTGACGCGCTCAACCCTTCCTCGGAAAATCTGGCCCGCCATGTCTGGCGGGCCGCTGCGGAACGCCTGGCGACCCATCCCGGCTCCCGCGCGGGGGCCGTGCGCCTCCACAGCGTCAGCGTAGCGGAAAAGGGCGCGCAGAACGCGACCTACATGGAGATGCCGGAAACGGCGGAACCCCGTCCGTAGCCTCCCCTTTGGCACGCTCCGTGCATGACTTGCCCGAAATTTCCCCCTGGGGCGAATTATGCCGCGTACGCTCTGCCTTCTTCACGCCAACTGCCAGGGTGAGGCCCTGCGCCCCCTGCTGGAAAATACCCCGGCCTTCGCGCGCATGTTCCGTGTGCGGGGATATGTCAATTACACGCGCGAGGCCCTGGAGCGGAAAGATCTGCGCGACTGCGGGCTTTTTTTGTATCAGCGGCTTGGTTCGCGCTGGGGGGATCTCGCCACGGAGCGCGTACTCCCCCGTCTTTCTCCGGACTGCCGGCACATCGAGATTCCCAATTTTTTTTTCAAGGGATACTGGCCGCTCTGGACGCATGCCCAGGGCATTGACTTCGCCGACAGTCTGCTGGAGGAGCTGCTCGCGCGCGGCCTCGCGCCGCACGAGGCGTTACGGCTCTATCTGCGCGCGGGGCCCCGGCTGCTGGGCGATGTGGCGGCCGTGGCGGAAGAATCCCTCAGGGAGGCGGAAAAACGGGAAGCGGCCTGCCCCGTGCGCTGCGCCCCCCTCCTGCGTGAGCGCTGGCGGGAGGAGCAGATGTTTCTGACTGTAAACCATCCGGGAACAGCCCTGCTCTTTCATCTGGCGGACGGCCTTTTGCGGCTGCTGGGGCTTGGGGGCCTGCCCGAAACGGCGCGGCGGGCGTACCGCCATCCTGACGGCGATTTCTGGCTGCCCCTCCACCCGGCTCTGGGCGACCTCCTGGGCCTGCCCTTTGCCCGGCGCGACAGGCGGTATCCGATTTTTGCCACAGCCCTGACCCACCAGGAATACACAAGCTGTTATCTGGCCTGCCGCGACCAGGGGGCGGCAAGCCTGGTGGCCTTTCTGCGCGGCCTGCCCGACGGCTTTCGCCCGGCGGCCTGACGCGGCAGCCTTGCTTGCTGTAAACAGCCTCCTGAAGTAAAATCCCCGAACGCGTCTCGCGGCAATCCGCTGTAGTTTAACAATTCAGGAGGTAAAGTCCATGTCTGTTCTGTTGATCAACGGCAGCCCGCATTCCAAAGGCTGTACGTACACCGCCCTCTCCGCCGTGGCGGAGCAACTGAAAAAAAACGGCCTGGCGGCAACAATGCTGCAGGTGGGCACAAAGCCCGTGCGGGGCTGCATCGCCTGCGGCAAATGCGCGGAAAGCGGGCATTGCGTCTTCACCGACGACCCGGTGAACGAAGGCATTGATCTGTTGCGCGAAGCCGAGGCGCTTGTAGTGGGCGCGCCGGTGCATTACGCCGGGCCGTGCGCCTCGGCCTGCGCCCTGCTTGACCGCATGTTTTTCAGAAAATCAGGCCCCTACGCCCACAAACCGGCGGCCGCCGTGGTGAGCTGCCGGCGCGGCGGAGCCAGCGCTTCCTTTGACCGGCTGAACAAATATTTTACCATTGCCCGCATGCCGGTGGTATCATCCCAGTACTGGAATGCCGTGCACGGCAATACCCCGGACGAGGTTCGCCAGGACAGGGAGGGCCTGCAAATCATGCGCGCCCTGGGCGACAATATGGCCTGGCTCGTCAAGTGCATCGCGGCCGGAAAGGCGGCGGGCATCGCGCCGCCCGCCCCGGAGGAATGGGAACCGACGAACTTTGTCAGGTGAGGCGGAATGGCCTCTCGCGGGAATCCGGCGGCGTTTACAGGCGTATCGCCTCAGGTGTACTGCGGCTCATTTTCCTTGATGATCTGAAAGGCCTTCATGGCCTTGACCGTGCCGGCGATGCCCTGATATTTCTCCACGCCCGCCACGGTGCAGGGAAGCAGGGCCTCGACATCGGTGTTGAGGGCCAGCACGTCCCCCGTCTGCATGCGCAGCAGCTGGTTGCCGGTGATGGTGGTGTTGCCGAAACGCACCCTGAGTTCCACAGGCGTTTCCATAATGCGTTCCTTCAGGCGGGCCACCCAGGCGTGATCCACCTCCAGGCGCTCGGTCTGGAAACTGGCGTGGAGCTTGGAGCGGATGGGTTCTATGGTGGCGTAGGGCAGGCAGATGATCATGGAACCCAGGGCCGTGTCCAGCTCCACCTCAAAGGTGATGACCAGCACCACGTCGCTTGGCGGCACGATGGCCGCGAACTGCGGGTTGATTTCACTGCGCACGAGTTCCAGCTTCACGTCGTGGACCGGCCGCCAGGAATCCTCCATGTTGTCCAGGGCGATTTTGACGATTTTGTCCACAACGCATTGCTCTATGCGGGTGAATTCCCGGCCTTCGATTTTCGGCTGCGAGCTTGCGCCGCCGAAGATGTTTTCCACCAGGGCGAACACAAGGCGCGAGTCCACAACAATGATGGCGTTGCCCCGGAGCGGCTCCATTTTGAAAATATTGATGGATGTCGGCACGGGGAGAGAGCGGATGAATTCTCCGAACTTGGTCATGTCGATGGAAATGGGGTTGAGCTCCACGCGCTTGCGCACGGCGTTGGACAGGGCGTTGGTGCAAAGGCGGGCGAAACGGTCATTGACGATTTCCAGCACCGGCATGCGGCCCCGGATAATCCTGTCCTGATTGGTGAGGTCAAAGGACACGATGCCGGAGTCGTCCTCCGGCACTTCCGGCTCCGTATCAATCTCCCCGCCGGAAAGCCCGCGCAACAGGGCATCCACCTCATCCTGCATCAGAACTTTGTTCATGCTTTCCTCACCATGTTTTGCTGTGGCCGCTGACGCCGCTATTTTGCAAAAAAGGTGCCATTTTTGCAACTTTTGATTTGCCGGGGAAAAACAGATAGAATTTTCCCATGTTTCAATCCACAGCCGGCTCCGGTCCGGCGGACAGGAGCCGGGTGGATTGCCCCCCTGAAGGAAGAAGTTTCAGACCATAAAGGAATTTTTGATGAAAATACGCCTTGTCAACTCAGGCGCGGCGGGCGAGCCCGCAACGGAACTTGAAGCCGCGCCGGGGATGACGATCTCGCAGGCCGTCTGGCTTTCAGGGCGGGTTGCCCCTGTGCCCCTTTGCGCCGGGCTGGGGCTTTGCGGGCGCTGCCGCGTACGCTTTGCGCGCAATCCCCCTCCGCCGCTGCCGGCGGAAGAGGAACGGCTCTCCGGAGAAGAACTGGAACAGGGCTGGCGTCTGGCCTGCCGCCGCCAGATTTCTGACGGCGATGCCGCCTTCCTGGAGATTGAACTCCCCCAAAGCGCGCCGCCGGACCGGGCACACAGCGCGGGCGGAGCGGCCGCCCCCCGGCGGGCCGTGGAACCGGCTGACGCCGCGCCGCTGCTTCTGGCCGTGGATGTGGGCACCACCTCCGTGCAATGGCTCGCCCTTGCGGCGGCGGGGCGGGACAGGGGTAGGGAGGCCGCGCGGGGGGCTTTTCTGAATCCCCAGGCCGGGGCCGGGGCGGATGTCGTATCCCGCCTGGCCTTTGCCGCCGGGCGCGAGGGCCGCCGCCTGCTCTCAAACCTCATCCGGGAGGCGCTGCGCCGCGTAATCGGGCGGCTTGCGGACGAAGCGGGCCGTGTGGAGCGCGTCTGCCTTGCCGCCAACACGGTTATGACCAATATTTTTCTGGACCGCGACCTGAGCGGCCTCATGGCGTCACCCTGCCGCGCATGCCGCGGCGGGCACGAGGTGGCGCGCCTGCCGGGTTTTCCGCCTGTTTACATACCGCCCCTGCCCGCCCCCTTTGTGGGCGGGGACGCCGCCGCCGGCCTGCTGGCCCTGCTTCATACCGGAACGCCGCGCCCCTTCGTGCTTGCGGATATGGGCACCAACGCCGAAATGGCGCTTGTCACGGCACGGGGAGAGGTTTTTATGACCAGCGTTCCCCTGGGGCCGGCCCTGGAGGGGATAGGGATGGAATGCGGACATCTCGCCGGGCCGGAGGCCGTGACAAACTTCGCCCTCGCCCCCGCCGGGCTTGAAATTTCCACGTCCGGCGTTGCGCGGGGCATCAGCGCCACCGGCTATCTTTCCCTGCTGGCGCTGCTCCGGCGTATTGGCCTGCTGGACGGACGCGGGCATTTTGTCGCGGCCGGGGCCTGCGTCATGCCGCTCGCGCGCCGGCTCGCGGCAAGCCTTGTACGGGTGCGCGGGCGGCCGCGCCTGCCGCTTCCCGGCGGTCTGTGGCTGTCCGCCGGGGATGTGGAGGAGCTTCTCAAGGTCAGGGCCGCTTTTGCCCTGGCCCTGGAAAAGCTGCTCGCGGCGGCCGGCCTGGCGGGGCGGGACGTGGCGCGGATATGTCTGGCCGGCGCCCTGGGGGAACACATCAACAGCGAAGACATGATCACGCTCGGTTTCATGCCGCGGGGGTTGCCCATGCGCGCCGTGGGCAACGCCGCCCTGGCCGGAGCGGCCCTGCTGGCCCTCAGGCCCGGAAAAGGCGCGGCGCTGGCGCGTCTGTGCCGGAAGGCCCGGCAGATTTCCCTGGCCCGGGATGCGTCCTTTCAGCGCGAGTATCTGGAGCGCATCTGTTTTCCCGACCCGGTGTGATATGGATTTTTTCCGCCCGGAGCCGACCCCCATGTCAACAGCCGTGCCGACGGGAGGCAGTTGCTCCAGATACCGCACACAACGCATCGTCTTCCCGAATCAGCTGGCGAGCCACCGTTCCTGAAGCGTGGGAGAGGAACCTGATGCACACAAGCTCTGAAAGGCCGAAAAAGTAAAATTCGCTACCCGGGCTGATCCCGCTGTTCTTTCTGTGGGGATATTTTCGGGAACGGCAGATAAAGGCGCATTTTTTCCACCAGTTCGGCGAACTCAAGCGGTTTGCTCACATGGTTGTTCATGCCGGCTTCAAGGCATTTTTCGATATCTTCACGAAAAACGTGCGCCGTCATGGCAATAATGGGCACGGTCTTCGCTTCGGGCGCGTCCAGTGCGCGAATGCGGCGTGTGGCCTCCAGGCCGTCCATGATGGGCATCTGCACATCCATGAGAATCAGATCATACCTGCCCGGCGCGTCGTTGACGTTCCGCAGGGCATCCTCTCCGTTTCCGACGCTGTCGATTTCCACCCGGGTCGGCTCCAGCATGGCCGCCACTATTTCTCTGTTGATGTCAATATCCTCGGCAAGCAGGATGCGGCGGCCCTCGAAGATGCCGACCGTGTCGACCGCGGTGGCGGCGGTGGCTCCCATGCCGGCCGTCAGCGGGCCGGGAACGCATTTCGCCCTGATGGTAAAGCAGAACATGGAACCCTCGCCCGGAGTCGAGATCACGCTCATGGTTCCGTCCATCATTTCCACAATGCGTTTGGATATGGCAAGGCCAAGTCCAGTTCCGCCGAATTTGCGGGAAACGCTGTTGTCCGCCTGCTCAAAAGGGGAGAACAGCCGCGCGCGCTGCTCTTCGGTCAGGCCGATGCCCGTATCCGTAACGGCAAAGTAAAGCGTGCAGATATCTCCCTCTCTCTCCTGAAGACGGACCTCAAGCCGTATGCTCCCTTCTTCGGGCGTAAATTTTGTCGCGTTGGAGAGCAGGTTGATGACGACCTGGGCAATCCGCTGATCGTCGGCCAAAAAAAACGACGGAAGGGCGGGGTCGATCTCCTGCTCGAAACGCTGGTTGCGCTCGCTGATACGAAAACGCACCACCGTGACGATTTTCTTCAGCATTTCCTCAAAGCTGAACTCCACCGGGGAAAGTTCCAGCCTGCCCGCCTCAATTTTGGAGATGTCAAGGATATCGTTGATAACGCCGAGCAAATGCAGGGAGGCCGTTTCGATTTTATCAAGGCAGTAATTTTTGCGCTCAATGTCATGACAGGATTTCGCAATGTTGATCATACCGATGACCACGCCGATGGGAGTGCGTATTTCATGGCTCATATTGGCCAGAAAACTGCTTTTCGCCCTGCTTGCCTGCTCCGCGTCCTCTCTTGCCTGGACAAGCTGGGTAATATCGTTCATGACAACCACGACGCCCTTGCAGACGCCCTTGTCCTGCGCGGGCGAGGTGGTGATTTTGTACATGGAGGTCACGCCGCTTTTCAGTACGACGAATTCTTCCGTGACGCGGGTTTCGCCGTTTTTCAGAATTGCGCCGCATCTGTCGGCCATGGCCGCTACCCAGTCATCGGACATGATTTGCGAGAAAAGATCGGCGAACGGCATTCCGACTATTTCGCGTATGTCGTTGCGGGCAAGCAGGGAAGCGGCTGACGCGCTGCCGAGCACAAGGCGCAGGTCCCTGTCCAGCATAAAGATGACGCTTGACACGTTCTTCAGCAAAAGGCGGGTGTAAAAATGGGCCAGTTCAACAGCGGCCTCGTTCATGTCACGCAGGCGTTCCGTCTGCTCGTGCATGAGGGAAAGCGCGCGGTAATCCCGCTCCAGCTTGCGCACATAGCGCAGCAACTTCGTCAGTTCATTTTCCGGTGATTCACCACCCTCGTCGGCTGCCAGATTTTCCAACCGGCGGACCATATCTCTGTAATCCGCCTCCCGGTTTGCCTGCCTGATAAATTCCATCGGTCTGCCTGAGTAGTATTATGGTACAAAAACAAATTGAGACAGTAAAATAATAGTATCGTAAAAGCGCAGTATTAAGTCTGCCCCATTATCTTTCAAAAAGCAAGCACACCCCCCATGAGCGCGGCGTGACCCAGAAAAACTCCCCACTACTCCGGTTCGACGCCGTATCTCACAATTCAGTCGCTCCATATGAATTTTTTTTCAATTGCCCCAAAAATTTCGGAGAAAAGTCTTTACTTTCGCGCCGCGAACAGGTAAATGTTTCGCCTGTGTGACGATTGTGCGACGTTACGGCACTGCCGAACGGACATTTTTGCCTTGGGCGGACGGTATGAAGGTGCGGGCGAAAAAGGATATCCATCTCCGGCTTTCCGGACCTGCCTCCTTTGCTCAAGGAAGCTGGGCCTTTTCGTCATTTCCAAACCTGACTTGTCCACCGGGGGCAGCCAACGCGCGGTCCCTTCCCAATCCACCCGCAATACCGCAAAACAAACGGGAAGCTCCGCTTTTCGCGGCGGTTCCGTTTTCCACAGGAGGGCAGTGACATGAGGCCGACAAAAAACGCTTTGGAAAATCCGCTCAACCCCCGCCGGGCCGCGCCCGGGAAACGGCTGTTTCCGGGCGTTCCGGGAATTCTTGTCTTGGCCGCCGCGCTGTGCCTCGGCGGCGCGGGCGCTGTCCTGGCCGCCGCTACGGAGATAAGCCTGAACGGACTCACCAACGGCGAGAAGCTGGAGGTGGGCGAGGGCGTCACCGCCAAACTGGACAGCGGGGGGGGAGATCCTCCCCGGAGGGGTTTTCGACAACGCGGGCGTTATTAAAATTGCCAGCGGCATTATGGACCTGTCCAGGAACAGGAGTACCTTCGCCACGCTATACAACAGCGGCCGGATTGACGTGGGGTCCGCAAGTGTGAGCCCGCGCGCCGAACTGGTCCTCGGCGGGGATCAGTTGCTCCGCCTGATTGGCCGGCAGCCGGGAGGGGACGCCAAGGGAAAGCTGTCCGTGTCAAACACGTCCC
>JAISLI010000033.1 GCA_031291035.1 Desulfovibrio sp. | reverse complement strand
GCATTATACATATCTACGCAACCCCACACGCCCATGCCCGCGCCGCCCGCGAAACCGGCCATTGTGATGCCTTTCGCCACGCCTTTGGCGTTATCCGCCACGTTCTGGCCAATCTCCCCGAAGGCGACGGCTGCCTGCGCAATTTCCGGCGCGAACATCCACACGGCGGCCACGCCGAGAACGGCGGCGGTCCAGCGAACCGGGGAATCCGTGATCAATTTCTGCGTGTTCATACTGGTTCTCCTTTTCATCCGATGATTTTTGCTATGTAGCTTTGCACATCCCCTCCGACCGTGGCTCCGATGCCGCGCAGGAAGGAGATGATGTTCACGGCCAGAATGCCGCCGAACAGATGGACGATGCCCCGGCTCATGTTCATGGCCTGATTCGGGGTGTCGCGCATAAGGCAGATGCCCCGCGCGATGCCGATGGCCCCCACGGTCATGATCCCGTAGACCGCGAACTGGATGTAGACGGAGCCGGGAGAGGACGGCGGGCTGTAGCTCAGAGATTGCTCCGAACTCTGGTTGAAAACCGTCATGGACAGGGAATCCATGAGCGCGGGCAGATTGAGGAGCAGCACCGCCGCCACGAACGACCACATGGCTGTGGAACGGCTGAAGCGGTGCTTCTGGCTGACGGCCTGCACCGCCGCGACAACGGTGAAGGCAACGCCGACCAGATAGGCCAGCGTGATGATGACGGGCCACCACTGTAGCAGGTGCGGGATTACATTGGCGACGTAATTTTCCATAATGTCACCGCGCCTTTACGTTGAGGATCAGGACGCCCACGGGCGTGCCCTGTTCCAGATAGACCGTGGGAGGCCGGTCAAAATTGCGTTCCATAATTTTCCCGGCCCTTTCCCCCACCTTTCCTGCCGCGATCCATGCCTGATCCGCCGGGCTGTAGGTGTTCCACACCATCTGGTCAGTGGTTTCGCCGTTGGTTGTTCCGTAGATGGTGCTTTGCGCCCCGCTGTAGCGTTTGGCCGTGCCCAGGCCCTCAAGGAAGGACGCGGCGATCAGACCGCCCCACCGGCTGAAAAAGTGCGTATCCACCGAAGTAGCCACCGAGGCTTCCGAAGTGGACGGGTCAACCGCATAGGCTTCAAGCTGCAAATCCTCGCCCGAAGGCGGGATTATCCGCGTAAACGCCAGCACCAGCCGTTCCTCGAAGCGCTGGAACTTGCCGAGCAGGCGGGCGTTTTTGAATGGCCCCACGGCCACGGTCGCCATGACCGCCGAGGGCACGTCCGAATTGACCCCGGTTTCCACCACCGCGTAGAGCATGTCGCCGGGTTTGACGGCCATGCCGGGCGTTGCGGGAGTTTCCGCGAGTACGGGCTTTTCCACGGGCGCGGCCTGGACATCTTTGGAAAAGTCATGCTGGTACGCGATGTTTCCCGTGCCCGCTGATACGGCGGTCAGTTTGGTGTCCAACGCCGCCAAATCCTCCATCATGCGCTTGAGCAGGCCGTCGTTGCGCGGCGGCGTGACCGGAACCACACGCGGCGGCGCGACAGCCGGGGGAGGAGGAGGCGTTGCGGGTTTCGGCGTGACCAGAGGCGATCTCCCGCCCACAGGCGTGGGGATGAAACTTTCCCCCGCCGTCAGCGCGGCGTCGGCTTTCTGTTCGTCATGTCGCGTCAATTTACGGTTGTATTCCTCCGAGCCTTCGCCGCCCGCCGGTCCCTTCACCGCTTCCGTCCGCGCTCCGGTAATCTTTGAATCCGAGGCCGGTTTTTGCGGCGTGAACAGCAGGAAACAGGCGAGGACGATGCCCGCCGCGAGTATCAGCCCCAACAGGCAGAACAGGATGAAACGCCGCTTTTTTTCCGTGCTCGCCAGATTACTCATGGCGTCCCCCTTGCCGCGTCGTCTCTTTCACGACAACGGTCTGGATTTTCCCGCCCGCTGAAAGCATGATCCGGGGCGTGACCGGAGCCTCGTAGCAACGGACATTGCCCGCCCCATGCGCTACCGCCGTCCAGGCGGGCCACATGAGCGTGTGATCCGTCCTGATGTAGTGGGCATTGCCCAAACGCCAGACAGTGAGTTTGTCGGTCGGGGTTTCCAGAACCACGCGCACGGCGGAAGCCGGAGGCACCCGGTCCAGAAAAGCCAGTAATTCGGAGCTTGCCGTTTCCTTGATGTCTTCAATGATGGGGATCGCGGCCTTGGGGCCGTGGTGGGCAAGCTGGAACAGCACCAGGGCGTCCGCCGCCCGTGCTGGAGAACGCACGGAATCGGATTCCAGGCGGACAACCAGAGGAATGTCCTTTTTTTCCAAAGTCACGACGATGGTGGAGGTGCCGTAGCCCTGAACCGGCATGACGTTGAGGAGGTTGCCGTCAGGCAGTTCCGGCCTCAGCACCTGGAAAAAGGACGGCCCGCCGTTGGTGACGGACGTAATGGGCCAGGGCTGGCCCGTGGAATCGTGGAATACCAAGGAAGTGGCGATATTGGCCGTTGTCAGCACCTTGACCGGAGGCGCTCCCGGTTCCATGGAAACGCGGACGGTGCGCGAGGACAGCGAGGGCGAAACCGGCAGAAGCGCCCGTTCCCGCTGATCCGAGCGTTCCCGGTACTCCTGGATCTGTCCCTCATCCAAAGGCATGAGCTGGCGCAGGCTTTCCTCGAACAGCGCCCGCGTGTCCGGTTTTTTGGCCGCGTCCTGTTTCTGTTCAGAAGCGGGAGCTGGTTTCGCTTCTTCCGCAGCGCCCGCCGTGGCCGTGGTGCCTGTCGCAGCCGTCTTGTCCGCTGATGCCGCTGATACAGCCGGTACAGTGACTCCAATTGTTGTATTGTACGGCTCAAGAACGAGTGCCCGCCCGGACGTTGCGGGCGCTCTGGAAGCCGGTTTTTGTCCTTTCGCGCCGGGAGCCGTCTGCCCCAGGACGTTTCCCCGCTGTCCGGCAGCCGGAGTTTCAGCGGCGAGGGCGGGCAAGGCCCAGAGCATCGCCAGAAACACCGGAAGAAAAATTGCCTTTTTCACGTTCAGCCTCTTGGGTTGGAAGTTCAAACAGCCGCGCATAACGGTTGTGCCGCTGGAATCAGCCGCGCCAGGAAAGAGCCGCGTTGCGGCATTTCCAGGCGGTTCACGGTGTTTCTTTCCCGGCTGTCCGGGTGGAAATTGTGGGCGGGCCGCGCAGCCCGTTGCGCCGCTTCATCGCATCGCCGCTGGTACGCCTTCATGAAGTCATAAACGCTCAGAGTATTGCCGTCCGGCACGTCCGCCGCGCTCGGCCCTCCGTATTTTCCCTCAAGGAACATCCACAGCCCGAAGTTCATGGCGTCTATTCTCTCGTTTGGCTGGCTGGCTTGCCCTCCGAATTTTTCCGCGAAGGCGTTGTAAAGGGGCCGCAGCCGTTCCCGCTTTTCCTCTCTTCGGGCTTCGTCAGCCTCCTGTTCCCGCTTGCGGGCAAGCTCCATCCGTTCCACTTCCTGGCGATTGCGGTTCGCTTCTTCCTCTTCAGGGGAAAGGGGATCAAGCCAGCGTTGGCCTCGCAGGAAATTTGAGAGTTGCGGGATGTAGCGGCCGTGACCCCGCTGCCAGCTTTCCGTGAGCATGAAGCGTTTGATGGCTGCCAAGATGTCAGGCAGTGGCGGGAGTTGCCCGGTTTGACGAAGTTGCTTCCAGGCGAGTAGAGCAAAACCCTTTGCGTCTTTTTTGGGGTAGGCTTCCCACAGCTTTTCAAAATCTTGAAAAGAAAATCCCCCACCCCCCACCGGCCCGGAGGCCGGAGGTAAATTTCCCGGAGCCGGAGCGGGGGGTAAGGGGGGTTCTTTTCTTTCTTTCTGGTTCTTAAGAGTGTTTATGTAGCCAACTTTTGGCTGGGTACGGTCGGATTCCGGCTGTTGCCGGTCAGCTTTCGGCTGGATATGGCCGGTTTTTGCCTCCCTGGCCTTCAGTGAGGCGGGACGGAGCAGATAATAGTCGTTGGAGTAGTGGTATTGCCCCCGCCGAATATCAATGAGCTTTTCGTTGACAAGCTCCGCCAGATACTTTTTCACGCTTGTCACGCTGCATGACAGCCTTTTCGCCAACGTGGGATGAGAAGGCCAGCAATAGTCGTCGCTTGAAGCGTAATCGCAAAGCAGGGCGTACATAATCTTTGCTCCGAAGGTGATCTTTTTTTCCAAAATGAAATCCGGTAAAATCGGCCCGTGAACATTCCCTTTCGGTACAAATGTCTCCATTTTCCGCTTCTCCCGATGCCCGGAAAAAAGACGAAAAATCTCAGACTCCGTTACTATTCACAGTCGCTTGGTAGAAGGCGTAAAAATAGGCGCATCGGAAACGGTGCGTTTTCTTATTTAGGCGTTTTGCGGCATTGTGTTTTAAGGGCTGAAGATTTCAGACGCTGTGTATGGGTTGCCCATGCACAGACGTGACAGCGCGGCCATTTCATTTATCCCGTTCTTCCTGCATGTTTCTATGTATGTTTTTATCGTGGCGTAATATCGCGCGGTTTTGACATTTGCAAATTGCCCCGAAACCTTCATATGGGTTTTTACGCATCTAAGACCCCGCTCCGAAAGATTGTTTGTTGTTGGGAGGCTGAAGTCCTCCACCCATATGAAATAATTCTCCCGGTACTTGTCGATTCGGGCCAGCAGCGCCCTTTCAAACTTTGCGGCCTCATTGCGGGCAGACCCCTTGTTTTCCTCCCATCCGGCGGAAAGCGCCAGGCTCACCTTTTCCTTGAATTTTTCAACGCACTCCGGCGGGAATCTCGTTTCACCTTTGGCAATCATCTGTTTCCTCTCATGAATCGTGGACGATATGGTCTTTTTTAGGTCGGCAGACCAAGCATGCCGGATATCATCGGCATTTTTCTGCAGGTCGCGTTGCAGATGCTGGTTGCACTCAAGATTCCGGAAGCAGAATTTATCATTGTAATTGACGCGGTTATGGTCGTGCACGGCTGTCGTCTCCGGCGTCAGTAGCCCGAGGATTCCATCGTCCTCAAGGCTTTCCATATCCTTATGCGCGTGTGCGGCGTAAAAAGAGATGGATTTGTCGCCGTAAAACCGCAGGCACGCCCGCGCCGTGTTTATCATGATCACGGTGTCGTCCCAGTAAACGAGCGGCCTTTGGATCAGTAGTGTTTTCAGATCCGCCACGAATGCCGCCAGTCCCATGGCCGCGCGCCCTTGCAGTTTTGTGATGAATCCCTCGCTTTGCGTCATGGCGCCATCGGTCATCCCCGATATCAAAGCGCGGACCTTGTTTATCGCCACGTTGCCGGTATTCATCAGCGAGAGCGCAAGCGCTTGGACGCCGCCGCCGTACTGGTTGTTCTCCTTCAGGTTCCCCGGTATTGGCTGCCGCGCCTCCGCCCCGCACCCGGCGCAGCGGCAGATACGGTATTCGTGCCTTCTTTTGACGGTACGGATCTCGACGTCATATTCGTCCTTTGACACCGTTTCTCCGCTGTCTTTAAGCTCGCCGCCGCATGCGGCGCAGACGCCTTCCGGGGTATGAATTACAATCTCGGTCACCTCCGAGCCGCAAAACCGCGGCAGGAAGTGCTTTGGATGCCCGGGCTGGCCGCCACGTTTTTTGCCGGAGTTTCCGCGCGAGTTCGGTATGACTTTCTTCTTGCCGATTGGCGTGGCGGAGGTGGGGACGCCCGTATTTGTGCCGTCATGCGCCGCGATCGCCTCAAGGTGGGCAACTCTGTTTGCCAGTGCCTTGATGACCGCGTCCTTCTCGGCGACCATCTCTTTATGCAACGACTTCGCCTTTTCCAATAACGCATTTGAATTCTTGAGGGCATTGCGGAGATCGTGGAGTTTTTCCTGATAGCCCAGTATGCGGTCTTTCAGGGAGATGTTTTCTGCGGACAGCTTCTCGAAATCCTTGTAAATCGCCCCATTGCGTTCCATCCCTCAGTTACCGCCTTCGCTGGCATCCATCTGCGTTTTGAGTTTCGCCAGCTCAAGTTCAAGGCGGATTACTTCTTTGCGCAGTCCGGATATTCCCATCGGCCTAATTCTGTCCATGATCTCGTCGCGCCGAGTTTTAGCGACTTTCTGATAAGGGCTGTGTTTCTTGCAGCGCCCGTCCGTTGTGACAATCTCGCCGGTGACCTTGTCCACCTTTCCAATTAGGGTTCTTTTGGAACGCGACACCTGCTTTTCCTTGTCCCAATATGATGTCGATTCGTAGACGTAGGTGATGCCGGAGCGATTGTCTTTTTGATGAACAATGTGCATACATAGACCTCCTTTACTTATGCGTATTATTATAACACATAATCATGTCATGCACAATAGAAAACCGCGAAATAATCAGCATATTGCAAGATTGTTTCGCGGTTTTTTAATAGGTTGTTTATCTTGTTAGGCAGGGACAGTTTTTCATCCATCCACTTATGCTTCGAGCGGCTGTGAATAGTAAGGATATGTTTATAAATAACATATACAAATAAACTCTTTGTCTGTTCTGTTTTTCATTATAAACCAGTGAAAAATAATCATCATCCACCATATATCTGTTAATGTAATTGAAAAACAACTCCTAA
>JAISLI010000032.1 GCA_031291035.1 Desulfovibrio sp. | reverse complement strand
GGTAGTTCCGCCTTTATTCCGCGCCTGCCGACAGACGCGGTTCACGAATGAAACGGGTGAGCGGCCCGGCCACGCGAGGCCGGGCCGCTCCGTCTTTTTACGCCAGCGCACAATTTGCGAGACTTTTCGTCAACATATCCATATATCTGAGAGATGGCAAATTTTCCACAGATTTTCCGGAAATTTATTCGATTGCCCCGCAGAAACCTCTTGCCTGAATCTTCCGATGGCTGTAAAAAAAGAGGCATCAGGTTCGGTCACGAGCCGTGATTGTCGGTCAACCGTCTAGAGCATTTTGCTTTTGAAACGCTCCCTTCGGCGCTTTACGGCGAAACGCGATTTCGTCTGCGCCTCATGGGCGGGCGGCGGTGCATCCGCCCCGCCGCCAGAGCGATTTCAAAGTGAAATTGCTCTAAAACAAGGAGAACATATATGCCAACTATCGTCTATTTTCTTTTGGCGCTGGCGCTGTTGATTGGCGGTTATGTCGTTTACAGCCGGGTTGCCGAAAAACTCTTCGGCCCGGACTACGGCCGGGCCACACCGGCCGAAACCATGGCCGACGGCGTGGACTACATCAAGCTGCCCACCTGGAAAATTTTCATGATACAGCTCCTGAACATCGCGGGAGTCGGCCCGGTCTTCGGACCTATTCTGGGCGCGCTGTACGGCCCGGCCGCTCTTTTGTGGATCGTGTTCGGCGCCATCCTCGCCGGCGGCGTGCACGATTATTTCTCCGGCATGATGAGCGTGCGCTACCACGGAAAGTCTCTGCCCGACGTGGTCGGCTTTACTCTCGGCAATGTCTTCAAACAAATCATGCGGGTCTTTTCCGTCGTTCTTCTGATCCTGGTGGGCGTGGTGTTCGTTTCGGCCCCGGCCGGCCTGATGGCCAAGCTGACGCCGGAATGGATGGATTTCAACTTCTGGATGATCGTCATTTTCATCTATTACTTCCTGGCCACCATTCTTCCCATTGACGTGATCATCGCCCGCCTGTACCCGTTTTTCGCGGCCGTGCTCATTATCATGGCGGTGGGCGTGAGCGGCGGACTCATCGCCGGAGGCTACGCCTTTTACAACTGGCCCCTTGATCAGGCGGTCGGCGTGTTCGGCAACCAGCATCCCGAGCATCTGCCCATGTGGCCGCTCATGTTTGTCACTATCGCCTGCGGTGCCCTGAGCGGATTCCATGCCACCCAGTCGCCGCTCATGTCGCGTTGCGTACCCAATGAACGCTGCGGCCGGGCCGTCTTTTACGGCTCCATGATAGCCGAGGGCATCATCGCCCTCATCTGGGCCACCGCCGGCCTGACCTTTTACGACAGCGCCCAGTCCCTTCTTGCCGCTCTCGGCCCCAAGAGCAATGCGGCCCTCGTCGTCGATCAGGTCTGCAGAACCCTGCTCGGCCCGGTTGGCGGAGTGCTGGCCATTCTGGGCGTTGTGGCCCTGCCCGTCACTTCGGGCGACACGGCCTTCCGCGCCGCGCGTCTCGTCATTGCCGACGTCGTTTCCATGGCGCAGAACAAGGCCATGTCCCGCCTTGTGATCGCCATCCCCCTCTTTCTTGTGGGCGCGGTTCTCTCCCAGGTGGACTTCGGCATTATCTGGCGCTATTTCGGCTGGGCGAACCAGAGCCTCGCCACCATCGTGCTCTGGGCGGCGGCGGCCTATGTGGTGAAACGCGGCGGCCTCCACTGGCTGGTGAGCCTCCCGGCAACCTTCATGACCGCAGTGGTTGTCACCTATCTCTGCAACCAGAAAATCGGCTTTGGTCTGGACTACACCCTTTCGGTGTATCTCGGCCTGGGCGCGTCCGCCGTCGCTCTTGCCGGTTTCCTGGCCAGTCAGGGCTGGTTCCGCAAGAACGCCCTGCTTGAACTTCCGCTGCCGGGAAGCGGCAATTAGGGAGGGGCAATCCACAGCCGGCTCCTGGCCGCCGGGCCGGAGTCGGTCGGCGGATGGAGCCGGCTGTGGATTGAAACATATTCCCGCAACAGAACGGGCAGGGCTGGAGAGCCCCGCCCGTTTTTACAAGGAGCCCGCCATGCCGCGTCCACCCAACATTCTCACCATTGCCGGCTCCGATTCCGGAGGCGGAGCCGGAATCCAGGCCGACCTGAAAACCGTCATGGCGCTCGGAGGCTACGGCATGAGTGTCATTACGGCGCTCACCGCCCAGAACGGCCTCGGCGTCTCCGGGATCCATGCGGTCGCCCCGGATTTTGTGGCCTTGCAGCTGGAGACAGTGCTTCAGGGCTTTCCCGTTGCCGCCGCCAAAACAGGCATGTTGTTTTCCGCCGAAATCATAGAGGCGGTCAGCCGTGTTTTGCGCAAACGGGAATTTCCGTTGGTGGTCGATCCGGTGTGCGTGAGCCAGAGCGGCGATCAATTGTTGCGGAAAGACGCCCTCGCCGCCCTGAAAGCATGTTTGTTCCCCGGCTGCGACCTGCTGACCCCCAACCGGCCCGAGGCGGAACTGCTCTCCGGCATGCGTATCGCCCGTCTTGAGGATGCCGTCCTCGCCGGCGAAAAACTGCTCGCTCTCGGCCCCGGAGCGGTGCTGATAAAAGGCGGCCACGCGGAGAGCGGCATTGTAGTTACCGACGTTCTGTGCGTTGCCGGGGAAGCCCCGAAAACCCTGTCTCAGCCGAAGGTGGAAACAGACAATAACCACGGCACGGGCTGCACGCTTTCCGCGGCCATCGCGACCGGCCTGGGCAAAGGGCTGCCCCTGCAAATCGCCGTGACAAAAGCCCAGGAATACCTGAATCTCGCCCTGCGTAAAAGCTATAACCCCGGTAAAGGGTGTGGCCCGGTCAATCACGCGGCCGTGAAGTAACCCCCGCCGGCGGGACGTTCGGAACGCGGCGCCTGTGTGGAAGCGCGCCGGACGTCAGGGCGCGGTGCGGAGCGAGGCTTGCTTTGCTATGGACATCATGAGCTTTATTCTGTTGATCTGGTTCACCTCGCTCGCGCCGGGGTCATAATCCAGGGCAATGATATTGGCCTGCGGGTAGCGCCGTTTGAGTTCCTTGAGCAGGCCTTTGCCGGTTATATGATTGGGCAGGCAGCCGAAAGGCTGCATACAGAGAATATTGGAAATGCCGGATTCCAGGAATTTGACCATTTCGGCGACCAGCAACCAGCCTTCCCCTGTCTGGTGACCAAGGGAAATAAAATTTTTGGTTTTGTTTCTCAGTTCGCTGAAACGCAGGGGAGGCGAAAAATGCCTGCTGTGGCGGAAGCCCAGGCGCATGGCCCAGCGGGTAAACTCAAGAAAAAATATTCCCGTCAGGCCTGAAAAGCAATCGCGCCATGAACCGGCCAGATGTTTATAATTGAAAACATGGTCGTAAAAACAGTACAGCGCAAAGTCCATCAGGTCTGTCACAACCGCCTCGCCACCCTCTTTTTCCACGATTTCCGCCGCCCGGTTATTGGCGTCAGGATGATATTTGAGCAGTATTTCTCCCACCAGGCCCACAAGCGGCCTGCGCTCCTCCGTGGAAAGCGGCAATTTGTCAAATGCCCTGATCATGGACAGCATGGTATAGTCAAAACGCAACATACTGCCGGAAAGAATGCAGTTTTTTGCTTTTTGCGCCCATTCTTCGGCCATGCGCGCCGTGCTGCCGGGAACGGCCTCATAAGGAGTGACCCTGTGCAACATGCGCATCAGGGCGTCTCCAAACTGGCCGGCCATGATAAAGCGGCGGAGCATCCTTCCCGAGAGCCTGAAAGAGCTCTCCTTTTCATTGACGTTGGTAATGAACGACAGTATGGGGATATCGTCCATGCCGCTGCTGTGCAACGCCTTGCGCAGAAAGGCAATGTAATTCGTCGCGCGGCACCCCCCCCCGGTCTGGGAAATCATCAGGGCCACGCGCCCGCGGTCAAAACGCCCGCTCCGCAGCGCCTGCAGCAACTGTCCGATAACCACAATAGCGGGAAAGCAGGCGTCATTGTTGACATGGCGCAAACCCAGATCAATGGCCTCCCTGTCTACTGTCGGCAATTGCACGGCCGTATAGCCGTCCGCCGCGAAGACGGTTTCAAGGAACTGGAAGTGTATCGGCGACATCTGCGGAATAAGTATGGTATGCGTTTTTTTCATTTTCTCGGTAAAGGCCGGGGGAGGCTTATACTCGCCGGATGCGGACAAACCGGCCCTGATTGTGGCCCGGCGCTCACGCATGGCCGCCAGAAGGGAACGAATGCGTATTCTGGCCGGTCCGAGATTCATGCCTTCATCAATTTTTATCTGCGCGTAAATGCGCCCTTTGTATGTGACGATCTCCTCAAGCTGATCCGCTGTCACGGCGTCAAGCCCGCAGCCGAAGGAAATCAGCTGCAGTATCGCCAGATTTTCCGTACCCGCGACAAATGCGCCCGCTCTGTAAAGCCGCGAATGGTATGTCCATTGATCCACAACACGCAGTGGTCCGGGATCAGGCATGAGATGCGCGACGGAATCCTCCGTCAGCACCGCCATGCCGCAGGCGGTGATCAGCTCGGCAATCCCGTGATGAACTTCAGGATCGACATGATAGGGATGCCCCGCCAGAACAATGCCGTATCCTCCAGTCTGCTCCAGCGCGGCCAGCGCCCTCTCGCCGGCCATGCGCATATCTTCCTTGAAATGGTCCAGCTCCCTGAAACCCGCCTCAACGGCATTCTCCAGTTCGGGGACGGGGATGTCGGCGAAAAGCGGCAGGGCGTGCAGCCTCTTGGCCAGGGCGTCCCTGTCCAGGGGCAGGAAATCGTGGATGAGGTTTATGCCGTTCTTCTGCAGCGCGCCGATGTTTTTGGCAAGAAGTTCCGGATAGCCGATGACGACAGGACAATTGTATGTTCCGCTCTGCGTGGCGAAGTCCAGTCTCTCATTGGGCAAACAGGGAAAGAATATCTGCTTTGTCCCGCGCCCGATCAGGTCCAGAATGTGACCGTGGGCAAGCTTTGCGGGATAACAGACGGTCTGGGACGGTATCGTTTCATAGCCCCGGAAAAACAGTTCCTTTGACGAGGGGGAGGACAACTCCACCCTGAACCCGAGCGCGGTAAAAAGGGTAAACCACAGAGGATAGTTCTCATAAATATTCAGCGTGCGCGGGATACCGACAGCGCCGCGCTTTGCCCGCTCTTCCGGCAAAGGGGAATATGTCTCAAAAAGCCGCCGATATTTGCAGGCGTACAGATTCGGCAGGTTGTTCGCGCTCGCGCCGGCGCCGCGCTCACAACGATTACCCGATATGAAACGACGTTTGTCCGGAAAAACGGAAACAGTGAGCATGCAGACGTTGCCGCACAAACGGCAACGGGTATGATGCGTCTTCACAAAGAAGGCGTCGGTTTCGGCGGGGCTTAAAAGATCTGTTTTTTCAGCCGCCGGGCCGCGCTCGCGCGCTATGAGCGCCGCGCCGAAAGCGCCCATGAGGCCCGCAATGGCGGGACGTGTGACGTCACGCCCAAGCTGGAGTTCAAAGGCGCGCAACAGGGCGTCATTGGCAAAGGCCCCGCCCTGGGCCACAACATGCCCGCCAAGCTCGTCCGCCCGGTTGATTTTCATTACTTTATAGCACGCATTGCGCACAACGGCGTAAGACAGGCCGGCGGCGATATCCCCCACATCAGCCCCTTCCTTTTGCGCCTGCTTAACCTTCGAATTCATGAACACGGTGCACCGCGTGCCGAGATCCACCGGTTTGCGCGCTTTCAGCGCCGCCTGCACAAACTGCGGCAGCGGCATTTGCAGGGAATCCGCAAAATTTTCTATAAATGAGCCGCATCCGGCCGAACATGCCTCATTGAGCTGTATGCGCGTGATGATTCCGTCATTGACGCGCAGGCACTTGATGTCCTGACCGCCTATATCCAGAATAAAACTTGCGTCCGGGTTGAAAAAACGCGCCGCCGCATAATGGGCGACGGTTTCCACCTCATCGATATCCGTCCGCAAGGCTGCGCCCAGCAAGGAGCTGCCGTATCCCGTGACCGCCGCGGCGCGAATGACGAGATCGGCATTTTTACGGGCATATATCTCTTTGAGTATTTGTATGGCGGCCGCGAGAGGCTCGCCCTTGTTCGCGCCATACCAGGAATAAATGACGCGCCCCCCGGCGTCTATCAAAACCGCCTTGATTGTTGCGGAACCGCTGTCAAAGCCCAGCCAGGCTTCCCCGACACCGCTTTCCAGAGACGCGCGGGCCACATCCTCGCCTTTGTGTCGCCGCGTAAAAACCTCGTAGTCCGCTTCAGACGCAAACAAAGGCGGCAATGACCGCTCATCTCCGTGGACGGGGGATTGTCCGAGAAGGGCTGCGACTTCAACGAGAGGAGAGCCCGGCATGCGGCAGTCCGCCGCATAAAACGCCGCTCCCATGGCCACAAAATACTGTGCGTTGTCCGGCAGGACAAAAAATGAGGCGTCCTTCAGGGTGGCCCTGAAACGATCCCGTAGGGAACGCAAAAACGTCAACGGGCCGCCCAGAAAAACCACCTTGCCCTTGACGCTTCTTCCGCGGGCAAGACCGCTTATCGTCTGTATGACGACAGCCTGCATTATCGAAGCGGCTATGTCCTCCCGCGCGCATCCTTCGTTGAGCAACGGCAGAACATCGGATTTCGCGAAGACGCCGCAACGGGAGGCGATGGGATAAATTGTGCTGTGCCGCAGGGCGAGTTCGTCGAGGCCGGCGGTGTCGGTTTGCAGGAAAGCAGCCATCTGGTCGATAAATGCGCCTGTGCCGCCGGCGCATGTTTCGTTCATGCGCTGGTCCAGCCCGCCGGTCAAAAAAGTGAGTTTGGCGTCCTCTCCGCCGAGTTCAATAACGACATCGGCATCCGGTATGAACTTGCTGATGCACATGCCTGAGGCAAGCACTTCCTGGGTGAAGGGGATGCCCAGTTCCGAGGCCAGGGAAATGGCGCCGGACCCGCTGGCGCTCATGCGCCACGGACGATCCGGAAAAAAACCGGCGATGTCACGCAACATCAGGGCCGCGCTCTCGCGCACATCGGAGAAATGACGCTGATATTTTTTGAAAAGGACGGCGCCCTCCGAATCAAGAACGACCGCCTTGACGGTTGTTGAACCGACATCAAAACCGATGAGAATTCCCTGCGCGGCGCTTTTACCCATTACTCGCGGGCCTGTGTGAGGATAAGTTCCACTTCGTCCACGCCGAGGCCGGCGTTTTTGGCAATCTGTCGACCGGAAAGGCCTTTCCGGTGGCCATTCAGGATAATCTCGCGCAAAAACTGGGGTGAGCGGCGTATTTCCTCGGCCTGCGCCAAAAGACGGCGAAGCTCTTTTGACCTTTCCTCCAGTTTTTCATCAAGATTGCGCAGTTCCTCCTGCCGATGGGCAAAACTTGCCACAATTTCGCGCTCCAGCCGGGCATTCATTTCTATTCGGGCGAGCAAGGCGTCCTGGTTGCCCTGGAGCGCGGAGAGCAGGGCTTCAGAACGGCGGAGCCTCACGAAAAAAAAGAAGATTCCCGCCAGCACACCGATCTCAAGCAGGATGAACACCCCGATAACAGCGAGGACAACTGATTCTGTCATGGGCTGGAACAACGCCGTCTGATCATACTTTTACATTCAGGAGATTGCCCACAAGAGGCGACACAGCGGGGGCCGGCTCGTCTTCGCCGGCGGACGCGCCACGCGGAGCGCGTTTGAAACGACGGGTGCCGAACGGCAACTGCCGTTTTTTGTCGCTGTCATCAGCAACTCTGGAAGAATCTGTTTTTTCAGTTTTTTCAACATGTTGTTGTTCCTGTTTCGCCATTTCAGCGGCAAGCACCCGCGATATCGCAAGCGCGGCCTGCGGCGCTACAGCCGCGGAGCTGGCGATGGGCGTGGCCAAAGCCGTCTGGGCATAGAGCACAGCCAATGTGGCGTCCACGCTCACGGCATTCCCCCTTGCTGCGTGATGGTTGAGGTTCCCCGCCCAACTTGCTCAAAAGTGGTCGAACAAAGGCAAATCCCCGCTTTTTATCACGGCCTGCAACCCGGATGGAATCTGATATTACCTTTGTTCAAGTCTGTTTACAAACCCGATATCGGGCAAATTGTAAACCGCTATTCGTTCAAATAGCTTTCAAACAATATATCTTCAATTTGCCCCTGCGTAAGATAATGGTTGATAACCGCCGTCAAATCCTTTTTGATTTCCGGAAGACTTCCGGAATTTGTCAAATATTCAGGAGTTTTGCTGCGAAGATAAAAATAGACGGCATCGCGCAGGGGGAGTATTTTTTGATCCATTTCGCGGTTCAGAGTTTGAACCTTTGTCAACGTGGCGAACTTGCAGACAAGAAAACGCCCCTCTCCCGCACCGTCCGGATGGTAAACGAGAAAAGGCGAAAATTCCCTCACATAGTCCGGCACCGCCTGTGTTGCCGGTTTTGAAGGGACAACGACGACCTCCGGCTTTGCGGCTTCCGATGGAAGAGGGGGCGGTTTACGCAGAAAAAACCACCATCCGGCGGCCAAGGCCGCAACAAGCAGGAAGACGGCTCCCACCAGGACAATGAGCTTTTTCTTGCCGATTTTCGGCGTTGGGGCGGTATTTCCCGCTCCCTCAGGCAATCCCTGTTCCGTGGCGCCCTCGTCCTCCGTCGGGGGAACCGCCTGCTCCTTTTCCTGCAGAAACGGGGCGTCATCAAGATCAAGCTGAACTTTTTTCTGGATCAGGTCGTCGCTTTCGGCAACCTGCACTTCAGTATCCGTCGGGGCTTCTTCAAGCCTGGTTTTGTCAGCCACATTTTACTCCTGATTCCGGGGAGAATACAGGATTACTGAAATATTTTGTCAATCTTCTGTTTCATGGTGTCCGCGGTAAAGGGCTTGACAATGTAATTGGAAACTTTGGCCTGCACAGCCTCAATTATGTTTTCCTGCTGCGCCTCGGCCGTGACCATGAGAAAAGGAATGGCGGCAAACCGCTCGCTGGCCCGCACCTTGCGCAAAAGTTCGATACCGGTCATCTTGGGCATGTTCCAGTCAGAGACGATAAAATCTATTTTCTCACGATTGAGCGTCTCCCAGGCCGTTGTGCCGTCATCGGCCTCGACGACATTGTTAAAACCCAGCTGGCGCAGGATATTGCGGACGATGCGGCGCATGGTGGAGAAATCGTCCACGACAAGAACACGCATGTTGGGGTCAAAGGTCATGGTGCCGTCTCCTTCAGCATACTTGTGTCACAAAATTTTCGTCCGCGTAACCGTAACAGTTGGCGAATTCTTTGCGCAAACGATTCAGCGCCTGGGAATGGAGCTGGGAAACGCGACCCTCCGTAATGCCCATAATTTCGGCAGTTTCCCGCATGGTCAGTTCATCAGTATAATATAAAGAGAGTACCATTTTCTCTCTTGGTGTCAATCCGTCAACAAGCGCGGCAACTTTATCGACAAGCTCATGGGCGGCCGTGGCGCTGTACGGCTCCCCGCCGCTCTCCTGAATCTCGCCCGAGACGGTATCCTGGATGGCGTCAAGAGAAAGCCAGAGCTGATTCTGCAATGCTTCCAGCCCGTGGCGTATGTCGCGAATGTCAAGCCCCGTCAATTCCCGCAATTCTTCTTCCGTGGCCTGCCGTCCGTGTTCGTGTTCGATATGGCGCATGGCTTCGTCCAGGGTGCGGACACGTTGACGCAAAGAACGCGGGAACCAGTCAAGACGTCGCAGCTCGTCCAGCATGGCCCCACGGATACGGCTCTCCGCATAGGTTTCAAAGCGTATGCCAAGCTGCGCCCTGAATTTTCCCAGCGCTTCCATAAGGCCCAGCGTTCCGGAGCTGATGAGCTCCCCCAGTTCCACACTGCGGGGCAGTTTGGCTTTGAGCCGTAACGCGAGGAAGCGAATTTTCGGCGCATAATGCTTCACCACCGCGTCCTGCTCGGATGGCGAAAAATCTCCCCATGCGGTCATGCCGGTTTCAAGCGCGCTCCAGGGTTCTTCCCGTTGCGCCCGCTCAGTGCCGCTTTTCATAGCATATCCTTTCCGGTTGTGCCTCTTTTTCCTGTGGAAGCCGCACTTGGGCTCGCCGGCCGGCAAGGGCATCAGCGGGAAGCGCGTGTGTATTTTTCACCCCATACTCTATTCCAGACCAAGAAATTTTTTCCAGAATATTTTAATATTGCCGTCCTGACTTGTCGGAGTTTCCCACTCCGAAACAGTCTTTGCCAAAGCCAGCACGGCCTCCGCAGCCGGCCCCCGCGCGTTTTCAACGCTGAAAGGAATCTGGCGCACAACGGCTTTGCGAACATCGGGATCGCGAGGTATAATGCCGACGATATCCAGAGAAACGCCGCCCAGAAAATGGTCGCAGGCATTGTGGAGGCGTTTGAATATCTCCCTGGCCGTTTTTATGTCGGAAGACATATTGATGCAAATATCAAACTGCTCAACGGAGTGCCCCTGCTTGAGCGACTTGATGAGGGCATACCCGTCGGTAAGCGCGGTCGGCTCCGGCGTCAGGACCACAAGCCTTCTCTGTACGGCCTGGTTGAAATACAGCACGTTGTCGCCAATGCCGGCGCCGGTGTCCACAATCAGGCAGTCAATGTCATCCTCCATTTCGTCCAGCGCGTCCAGAAGCTCGAACTTTTGCCCTCTGGAAAGACTGCACAATTCCGCCATGCCGGATGACGCCGGAAGAATGGAAAAACCATACGGGGTAGGGAAGAGAACATCCGGAAGCGAGGCCTCCCCGTTGAGCAGATGAAAAATATTTTTGGGCGGCGTGAGCCCCAGCAACACATCCACATTGGCCAGACCAAGATCGGCATCCAGCAGAATCACGCGTCTGCCGAGCCTTGCCAGACAAACCGCCAGATTGACGGAAATATTTGTTTTGCCGACACCGCCCTTGCCGGAAGTTACGGAAAACACCAGGGGGAATGCGCTTCTCATCTGTTTTGCTCCCAATAATTTTTACTGTGCCGTTTTGCCGGGAATCTGCCGTTTGAAAATCAAACGCCAGATCAGCGCTTCTGTGGCAGGAACCAGACTTTCCTTGAGATGCGCGCCGAAAGAAAGCGCCGTTATGGGCATGCCGCTCGCGCAGGCCACATTGACAAGATTGCCGAAGCATTCCGCCTCGTCCAGCTTTGTCCAGACAATGCCCGTCGGGCCGTCGCTTTTGTAGCGCTGCAGAAACGCCTTGACCTGTGCGGAGTCAAAAAATGGAGAAAGGGTCAGATGTATGGCGAATTCTTCGCCGGGAAGCCCCATATCCTCCCGCCATTTCGCGAAATTTCGCTCTCCGGAAAAGCCCGGCGCGTCAATAAAAACAGCCCTCATATCCCCGCAGACGGCAAGCGCCTGCTCCATGGAAGCCCTGTCGGGCGCTTCAATATAGGCGAAATTGGAAAGTTCCGTCCAGTGGCGCAAAACGAGCCTGCCGTTGCCCCGCAGGCAATCCGCATTGATGAACGCAATACGGGCGTCAGGCTCATTTTTGCGCAAATGCAGAGCGAACCGGAGAGCGGTTGTCGTTTTGCCGCTTCCAAACGGGCCGGTAACAATATGCACGCGCTGCTTCCAGTGCGCGCCTCCCCACGGCCTGACCGGCACCACGGTATACAGGCATTCCAGCACGGACGCGCCGGGCTCCGCCAGCAAGCGGTTATACAGCTCCACCGTGACCGCGTCGGAAGCCCCTTCTCTCTGCAAGTATTCCAACGCGACACGCTGGCGCGGCGTCAGCCGCTCAAGCTGCATGGCGGGTTTCATCAAGGCGAAAAGCTGATTCTTGATTTGCAGCCATTCTTTCTGCCATTCGCTCAATCCCGGCCCGCTGTCGCGCGGGACGGCATTCCCGGCGTCCCTGTCAACGCCCGCGGTAATTTCGTAAACAACGGCTCCTTGTTCGCTGCACGTGCGGTTGCTCAATATAACGGCGTCCGG
Organism: Desulfovibrio sp.; assembly: GCA_031291035.1. Taxonomy (GTDB): domain Bacteria; phylum Desulfobacterota; class Desulfovibrionia; order Desulfovibrionales; family Desulfovibrionaceae; genus Desulfovibrio. The sequence continues at coordinate 30,514 of JAISLI010000032.1, read as the reverse complement.
TCCCATTTCGGCTTTTATTCTGGCCAGTATTTCCTGTGACGTCCCGCCGGTGAATGTCTTGACCTGCATGAGCCTTTCCTTTGTGTCGCATCATTGACGATAACTTTATTATGCAAAATCAGGACCAAATATTTAATCAACACTGACGGTCCCCACAGCCTGCAACCGTATGTCAGGGGGGATTTCCGCCTGCGAGATTACGGCAACCGCGGGCAGAAAGCGAATAACAAGCTGGGCCAGATGAGGCCGCAGCAGGGGGCTGGCCAGCAGAACGGGCTGGCCAGCCGTATCGACGGAATTTTCCACGGCGCTACTGACGTTTTGCACCAGACGTTGCGCCGCGGCCGGATTCAGCGAAAGAAAATGCGAACCGTTGTCAGTCTGGCGGATGCCTTCCTGCACCATGCGCTCGGCGTTGGCATTCAATGTCAAAACCGGCAGAGTACCCTGACTGTCCAGATAGGGGCGGACAATGGCCCGCGAAAGTTTCTCGCGCACATATTCAGCCAGCATGTCGGGATTTTTGACGCCGGGGGCAAGGTCGGCCAGTGTTTCCACAATAGTGAGCATGTCGCGTATGCTCACGTTTTCCCGCACCAGAAGTTGAAGCACCTTTTGCACAGCGCCGAGAGAAATAACGCCCGGCACCAGATCTTCAACGGCTTTTGGCGAATGTTTGCCAAGAGTGTCCAACAGGTTTTGAACAGCCTGACGGTCCAGAAAATCCGGCAAGTGGCGCTTGAAAATTTCCGTGAGATGCGTGGCAATCACCGTCGCGGGATCAACCACCGTGTAGCCGGCCAGCATGGCTTCCTCACGCCTGCTGTCCGGAATCCAGATGGCCGGCAGGTTGAACGCGGGCTCACGGGTTTCGACGCCCGAGATTTGCGTGGTCACATTTCCCGGGTCCATGGCCAGAAAATGATCCACCAGGATTTCCGCCGAGGCCACCTGGTTGCCCTTGATCAAAAGCGCGTACTGACCGGGCTTCAATTGCAGATTGTCACGCAGATGCAGGGACGGCACAACCACTCCCATATCCAGTGCGAACTGCCTTCGGATGGAACGTATACGCGCCAGCAGATTGCCGCTCTGCTCCTCGTCCACAAGAGGGATAAGCCCATAGCCGAGCTCCAGCTCCAGGGTGTCAAGCGGCAAAAGCGCCTGTACTTCCTCCGGCGTGTCCGCCGTGGCGCCGGCCTTGTTTCCGGCTTTTTTGGCCGCCGCCGTCTTCTGGTTCTCATCTTCATTTTTCGCGGTAAGGCGCGCCACCAGGGCGATGAGGCACGAAAGCACAAGGAACGGGATTGTGGGCAGGCCGGGGGCCAAAGCGAAAAGCAGAAGCACGCCGGAAACCAGCTTGAGCGCGCGGCCGTTAAAGGTAAGCTGGGCGAGAAACTCCTCGCCCATTTTGGCTTCCGAAGCGGCGCGCGAAACCAGCAGGCCCGTGCCCGTCGAAACCATAATGGAAGGAATGGTGGAGACAAGACCGTCGCCGATGGTCAGCAGGGAATACGTCGTCAAGGCCGTATGCCAGTCCATATCCTTTTGCACAACGCCGATGATGATTCCGCCCACAAGATTGACCAGGGTGATCATCATGCCCGCGTTTACATCACCGGATACAAATTTGCACGCGCCGTCCATGGCGCCGTAAAAATCGGCTTCTTTACGCATTCCTTGGCGACGGGCATTGGCTTCTTCCTCATCAATAAGTCCGGCGTTCAGATCCGCCTCAATCGCCATCTGTTTGCCGGGCATGGCGTCCAGTGTAAAACGCGCCGCCACTTCCGCGATTCGCGATGTGCCCGAAGTGATGACGGATTTGTTCAGGATAAAGAGAATCATGAAGATAACGCCGCCGACGACGTAGCTGCCGCCGACGACAAACTCCCCGAATGCCCGAATCACGTCGCCCGCCGCTTCCACTCCCATATCGCCGTTCAGCAGGATAAGACGCGTGGAGGCCACGTTGAGCGCAAGTCTGAGCAGAGTGGTAACCAGAAGAAGCGAGGGGAAAATGCTGAACTCAAGCGGAGACGTCATGAACATCGTCATGATGAGTACGAGAAGGGACACGGAAATGCTTATGCAGAGCATAATATCCAGAAAAAATGTCGGCAGGGGGATCAACATGACGAAGAGGATGACAACCACCCCGCCGGCCAGCATGAAATCTCCATGTTTGGAAAATCGACTGTAGTCCAACTGTGGGATACTGACTGACGCCATTTTTCTGACACCTCATGTATAATTTACAGCAATTAACGCTTGAAACAGTTCGCTTACGGCGGGCAAAGCCCGTCTGCTCCTGTTTTGCGGCAATCCGTCACATCCGCTTCATATTCGGCTTGAGTTTCCAAACGCCCGCAAGCACCGCCGCCACAGCCTTGTAGAGTTCTTCGGGAATCATCTTGCCTATGTCCGCGGCTTTATACAAAGCCCGTGCCAAGGGTGCGTTTTCCCGAATGGGGATGCGATGCTCCCATGCCACAGCCTTGATTTTTTCCGCAAGGTGGTCGGCTCCCTTGGCAAGCACCACAGGGGCCGGCGCTTCGTCGCTGTTATACCGCAAGGCCACGGCAATATGCGTCGGGTTTGTGATCACCACATCGGCTTTGGGAACATTCTGCAACATGCGCCTGGCAATGGCCTGCATCATTTTCTGGCGCTGCTTGTTTTTGACGACCGGGTCGCCTTCGGCCTGTTTGCGCTCGTCCTTGACTTCGTCCCTGGTCATTTTGATGCTTTCATTGTAGGCATAGCGCGACTGCCAGACGTCAAAAACAGTGATGGCGACAATCGGCAAAAGCGCGAACATGGTCAGACGCAACCCTGTTTCCAGCATGTACAGGCCGATTCCTTCGGCGCTGGCGTAATACATGGGCAGAAAATTATGATATTCCCTGTAGATTATATACCCGGGAATCACGGAAAGCATGAGGGCAAAAAACAGGCTCTTCAGGGCGCGCAACAGCATCTGCGGGGAAAGGAACATCTGTTTCAGTCCCTTGACAAGATTGAAACGGCCCCACTTGAACTTGAAAATCTTTGTTGTCCAGAGTTTGCCCACCTGAAGGCGTTGTGAAAGCCATGCGAGAAAACCCAAAAACAGCAGGACCGGCAAGAGAATTTTCGCAAGGTTGACGGAAAGCTCAACAGCCAGCGCGTAAACATTCCGGGCGTTGATCTCAAACTCCCAGGCGTGCGCCAGAAAAAGCCTGAAAATGGCCTTAATTTCTTCCGACATCTGTCCAAGCCAAGCATAAAGGGCGATGAGGCCGCCCACAAGGCTGACAAGTTTGCCAAGCTCTTGCGACTTGGGGACATTGCCCTCCCCGCGATGTTTATTACGCCGTTTCGGTGTGGCGTTTTCCGTTCTGCTGGGATCCGTCTGTTTGCCGAACATGGATGTTCCCTGGAAAAAGCGTTATTTTTTTGGCGCCCGGCACAGGAAAAGCAATAAGCGTGCCCGCGCGCCTGTCGATTCAACATCCGGCAGGCGCCCGTTCAGAAAACAGTGGATTTCAAAAAGTTAATTCACCATAATATTGTCCGCTCAGACGAAAAAATGCAGATTCCCGCTCACCGCCGTTACATGTAACGACAGGGAGAAGGCACATGCTTGACCTGCTCAGAAGACTGTTTCCCATCTGTCGCAGCATTACAGGAGACGGCGTCAGGGAAACCCTTGCCATACTGCGGGAATATCTTCCCGATCTGGCCGTCCATGACGTTCCTTCCGGGACACGTGTCTTTGACTGGATCGTGCCCGAGGAGTGGAATATGCGCGGCGCCAGACTGACCGGTCCCGATGGCGGGGTAATAGCGGATGTCTCCGATAACAATCTGCATGTTGTGGGATATTCTGAACCGGTTGACCGTGTCTTGCCCCTTGAGGAACTGCAGGAGCATCTGCATTCGCGTCCGGACATGCCGAGCGCCATTCCATACGTGACATCCTACTATGCCCGGCGTTGGGGGTTCTGCCTCGCCCACGAACGCCGCGAAAAGCTCAAACCCGGCTTGTATCACGCCAGGATTGACGCGACCCTCGCTCCGGGAAGCCTGACATACGGGGAACTGGTGATTCCGGGCGAAGAACGGGAGGAAGTCTTCCTTACCACATATATCTGCCATCCTTCCATGGCGAACAATGAACTCTCCGGGCCGGTCGTCCTGACGGAACTCGCCAGATGGCTGCTTTCGAAATCACGAAGATACACGTACCGGATTGTTTTTGCGCCGGAAACCATCGGCGCGATAACATATCTCAGCTTTCATGCGGAAGCGCTGAAAAAGCGCGTGGTAGCGGGCTTCAATCTGACATGTATGGGTGATGAGAGAGCCTATTCCTATCTGCCCAGCCGCAAGGGAGGCACACTCGCCGACCGGATAGCGCTGCATGTGCTGAGACACTTTTATCCGGATTTTGTAAGCTACACTTTTTTGGATCGGCAAAGCGACGAACGCCAGTATTGCGCGCCCGGGATAGATCTGCCGCTTTGTTCCGTCATGCGGACGAAGTACGGATCCTATCCGGAGTACCACACATCGCTGGACAATCTGGATGTTGTCACCGGGAAGGGCCTCGCGGGCGGCTATGCCGTAATGCGCCGATGTCTGGAGGCGTTGGAGGAAAATTTTGTCTATGCCGCGGAGATATTGTGCGAACCGCAAATGGGAAGACGCGGGCTATATCCAACCCTGGGCAGGGCGGGAAGCACAAACGGCCATGTTGCAAACCTGATGAATCTGCTCGCCTACACGGACGGGCAGACCCCGTTGCTGGACATAGCGGAAACAATCAGCCTTGATATATTTCAATGCGTTGAAATGGCAAAAATCCTGCTTGAAAAACGTATCATTCACAAATAGGCTCTCACGTCGGCGTACCCTTGGCCGCCGCTCCCTGCTGCTTCGCGGGGTCGGCGCCCGACATGCTGGCGGCTTTTGAGGTCGCCATGATATAGATCTCATGCGGATCAAGAATCAGTATGACGGAACCGTCGCCCATGATGGTGGCCCCGGATATGCCTTTCAGGTCTCCAAGATAGGCGCCCAAAGGTTTGATGACGATTTCCTGGCGTTCGAGCAGACGGTCAACCACAAGGCCAAGCCGGCGTTCATTGTCATGGATGACGACTACCGAAAGCACCTCCGGCAAAGCCTCCGCCCTGGGCAGGCCCAGCATTTCAGCAAGCTCAACGATGCCAAGCACTTCACCGCGCAACGTAACAGCCTTGCGGCCTTTGACATCCGTCAGTCGCCCGGCTTCAATCTTTGTCGTCTCTGAAACGGCATCCAGCGGTATGGCATACATCTGACCGGAAACATTCACCATCAGAGCATCAATGATGGCCAGCGTCAAAGGCAGGCTCAGGGTGAAACGCGTCCCCTTGCCCACTTCAGAATAGGTGTTCACGCTGCCCTTAAGGTTTTTGATATTGGTGCGCACGACATCCATACCGACGCCACGGCCGGAGATGTCCGTAATTTTTTCGGCGGAGGAAAAACCTGGCGCAAAAATCAGTTCCATGGCCTCGCGATCATCCAGCTGCGAAGCCTCCTCATGCGTGATGACGCCCTTGCGCACCGCGACCTCGCGCATTTTTTCCGGATCAATGCCCTTGCCGTCGTCTTCGATTTCAATGGCCACGGAGTTGCCTTTATGGAAGGCCCGCAACGTCACCTTGCCTTTGGAGGGTTTTCCGGCGGCAATGCGCTCGGATTCCGGTTCAATGCCGTGGTCCACCGAATTGCGTATCAGATGGACAAGAGGATCTCCGATGACTTCCACCACGCTTTTGTCAAGCTCGGTTTCCTCGCCTTCCATGATCAGGTCAACCTCTTTGCCGCTTTTGCGGGAAAGGTCACGCACAAGGCGCGGAAAGCGCGAGAAGACGGACGAAACAGGAACCATACGGACTTTCATGATGGTGTCCTGCAGATCGTCGGAAATACGCGCCATGGCGTATGTCGTCTCTGAAAGGCTCTGGGCCACCTGCGCTATGTCGACATTGTGATCATCTTCCAGCGAACGGGCGATCAGGGTATAGCGGTTTCTGTTGATAATAAGCTCACCGATAAGGTTCATGAGATGGTCAAGCCGCTCGTGGTCCACCCGTATTGTTGAGGAACTTTTATGCGCGTCTTGCGCGGCCGCTTTGGCCTTGCCCGCATCCGGGGGAGAGGAGGGTGCGGCCTTTGCCGCCGGAATTCGCTCGCCGGCAGGTTTTGCTCCGGCGCCGGATTTTGTTTCATGAGCGGATTCCGGCCCTGAATCGGCGGGCCGCGCTCCGGCGGGGCCCGCCTGCGCCGCCGCGGTCTGAGGAGCCGGCTGGGCCGGCGGCGGGGGCGCCGCTCCAGCCGGAGCCGCGGAATCTTCGCCAGCCGGCTGTGACGCCGTCCCGATTTGGCCTCCGGCCAGCGCTTTTTGCACCATATCGTCAATAATGCTCACTTCCTGCGACAGCAGGTCCACCATCATGGCGAAATCAATTCCGCTTTTGCGGCCCTGATCAACTATGCCGGCGGTCCGTTCGGCATATACCTTTATATCCGTTTGACCGACAAAAGCGCACGCGTTCTTGACGGCGACAAGACAACGGTAAAGCGCGTCAACGGAATCCTTGTGGGCGCCATCCTGTTTTAACATCTCCAGAGCGGCGCGGATAATTTCCATCTGTTGACGCACCGTCACGCGGAATACGTCCGCATCCTCTCCCTCCGTTCCGGCTGGTATGATGACCGGAACAACGGAAGGACGGACTGAAGACGGAGCATCCGCTTTGTCCGCGGACTGCTCTCCGGCGGGTTTCATTGCTGTGCCGTCGTTCCGCTGGGCTGCCAGAAGCTCCTGCGGCAGGGCGACGGGTCCGCCGCTGAGAACCTGCTGCAGTTGCCTGATGACCAGAGACGTATCAAAGGGACTCGCCACTCCTCCTGAAATGTCGATATGCTGCACCAAGGATTCCAGAGTGTCCACAACCAGCAGCAGCAGATCAATCAAATCGTGATTGGCGGCAATCTTTCCCTGGCGCACATTGTTCAGAAGGGTTTCCGCCTCATGGGTCAGCGCGTTCAGTTCGTTGTAGCCGATAATGCCGCTGTTGCCCTTCATGTTGTGGAAAAAGCGGAAAATGTCGTGAACGAGTTCATCCTGGCCTGTGGGATTTTCTTCCAGTTTCAGCAGGCCATCATTGAGATTTTCTATAATATCGGAAGACTCGTCTATAAAATCCTTCAGATGCCCTTCGCCAAAGGCGGCCAGGGCATACGGCTCAAGCCGGGGCAGAGAAGCGATCCATTCTTTTGCGCTTATTTCCCCGCTCCCGCCGGTTCCGTACGACTGCGCCTCCTCCGTCGCCGCGGTGCGCGGCGGCGCTGTCGCCTCCGCCTCGACCGCTCCGGCGCCGTCGGAAGTCCCCGGGGACGGGGCCTCGCGGTCTGCCGGAGCTTCGGTTTCCACCGCTTGTCCGGCAACCGGCCCGGTCTGTTCAGCCGCCGTTGACACGGGGGCGGCGGGAGAATTTTCCCCCGCCATGATGGCATCAATCTGGGCTATGATGTGCTCGGTTTCCACATCGCCTTCCGCATTGCTTGTCTCCAGATTGTCAATCATCTGCCGCAAGGCGTCGGTCGAGGCCAGAATGACATCCATAATTTCGGAAGTCACCACCATGCTGCCTTTACGCAGCTCGTCAAGAATATTTTCGGACTTGTGGGCGAGCTGATTGATGCGGTTCAAGCCCAGAAAACCCGACGCGCCTTTGAGCGAATGCATGGGACGGAAAATGTCATTGAGCAGGGCGAGATTTGTCGGAGCTTTTTCAAGCTCCAGCAAATTCGGCTCAATGGTTTCGAGATGCTCTTTCGCCTCAGCGATAAAATCCGCGAAAAGTTCCGGATCAAAAAATTCTTGGCTCATATCCGTACCTTGCATGATGGGGGGCATACTTGCCCGAATTCAGAAACTATCCTCCTTATCGGCTAGCCAAGAATCATCTTTATGTTGCGAACCATTTTTTCAGGTTGCGCGGGTTTCACCATATACAGATTGGCGCCGAGGCTGATGCCTTTCTGGATATCCTGTTCCTGTCCCTCCGTTGAAAGGACTATGATGGGGATATCTTTATAGACATCCTGCTGGCGGATGGTTTTGATAAAAGTAAAACCGTCCATGCGGGGCATATTGATATCCGAGAGTATAAGATCGACCGACCCGATATTTGTGAGCTTCTCTATGGCGTCCAGACCGTCTTCAGCCATGCTGACCTTAAAACCTTCAGCCTTGAGCACAAAGGCTACAAGATTGCGGATTGTTTTTGAGTCATCGACAACGAGAATATGTTTGCTCATAACTTTTTCCTGCGCTTACAGTCTTACAGAAAGTGTTTCAATCCACAGCCGGCTCCATCCGCCGACCGACTCCGTCCCGGCGGGCAGGAGCCGGGTGAATGCCGCAAGTCGCCGCGCATGGCGTTTCGTATGTGGCCCGCGCCATACCGGAGACACAGGTCAAACCTTTTTCCTGTACACTATGGTCCCCTTGTACTGCTCAAGCTGAAAGGCTCTTGTAATATTGTGCAATGATTCAGAATGTCCTATAAGGAGCACGCCATCCGGCTCAAGATTGTCGTAATAGGCGTTGATGACGCGGCGTTTCATGTCGTCATCAAAATAGATAATCACGTTTCGACAAAAAACAATCTGGGATCTCTCCACCCGTTTGAGATGTTCCTTGTCGTTCAGGTTGATCTGCCCGAAGGCCACAATCCTCTTCAGCGATTCGTTAACCCTGTATGTATTGCCGTCTTTGGTGAAGTAGGCCGAAACAATTTCGGGCGGCGTCGTACGCAAGGCGTATTCGCTGTAAATGCCGCGCCGCGCCGCGTTGAGCACGGCATCGGAAAGATCGTTTGCCGTGATCTTGATATCCCAGGCGGCCATATCGCCTTTGAGCACTTCATGCAGAATAATGGCCAGGGTGTAAGGTTCTTCGCCCGTGGAACAACCGGCTGACCACAAACGTAAACGTTTGCGCCCCGCCTTGCGGCACTTCTCGACAATATCCGTCAGAACGATGTTCTGAAAAACTTCCAGCTGCGGAGGGTTTCTGTAAAAACTGGTTTCATTGGTCGTGACGACCTCAAAAAGTTTGTTCAGTTCGGTTTTGCGCGAAACGTCAAAGCGGAGGAAGTTATAATATTCATTATAACTTTTGAGATTCAGTTCCTTGATGCGGCTGGAAAGACGATTTTCAATAAGATATTTGCGGTTCTCCGCTATGAAGATGCCGCACTGCTGATAAATAAAGTCTCTGAGCTGTATGAATTCTTCATCGCTGACACGCAAATCTTTCCGAAAAGGCGAGGCGGCTCCGGCGCCTGCCGGAGGGGGCTGAAGCAGCGTCCGCGGTGTTGACAGGGGGGGGGGCGGCTGCGCGCCGGGAACCGGCGGTCTTTTGAGAAATGCCGACGGACGTGGGGCTGTCGCCGGCCACGCCGTTGCGGATGTGGTCGCCGTGGATGCCGGGGTACGCTGGGGGAATCCCGGCGATACGGACGCGGGCCTGACGGGATTTGCGGGAGGCAGCGTGGCGCGGCTGAACGGAGATACCGGGGGTTTGTTCCACAACGGCTGCGCTTGCGGGCCCGTTGCGAACGGAGAGGAAGGAGATACCCGCGCGCCGGTTCCAAAAGACGGGGCCGCGTTTGCCTTCGAGGATACGGCTTGCCGCTGGCCCGCCAAAGAATCCGCAGACGCCGCGCCGGGCACGGAAGGTCTCGCGCCTGCGGGGACCGGCCCCCCTGCCGCGGATGCGCCGACAGATGTTTTTTGAACGTGTTGCGCGCCGGCAACCGGAGAAGAGTCTGAAGAAGACACATGCTCCTCATTTTTCAAGGGGGGGGCTCCAGGGCGAAAGACCGGCGTCGTCATAGACTACTCCTCATCAGCCTGAATAATTTTTAAGGCTTCGGCGGCGGCGTGCTGGATTTCCGGGTCTTCATGGGTCGTCAGGCTCATGAGTACGCTGAAAGCTGCATTTCCTCCCATTCTGCCAAGCGTTTCAATAATTTTGAAGGACACCATGGGGCTTGCCGTCTCCAGCATTTGCGACAGAGTGGGCACGGCCTCAATGATTCTGTGCAGTCCCAAGGCCTCAATGGCGCGTATGCGGACCCATTCGTTCCCGTCCTCAAGCGCGACGCCCAGATGCCTCACAACCGCCTGCGTTCCGATATGTCCGAGCAGATCCACCAAAGCCACGCGCACATCCTTGTCTTCGTCAAAAAGACACGGCAGAAGCGGCGTCAGAAACTGCTCGGCGTCCGCGCCGAGATTGAGAAATGCCTCAACGGCCACCTGCCGGACACGGGGGTCTTCATCTTTCAGGGAGTTTGTGATTTCAGCAATATTTTCCGGGACGTCGTAACGGCCAAGGGCATACACAGCCATCATGCGCTGCATGGGATCCGGATCGCCAAGGCGTTCCTTGAAATGTTCATTCAGGGTCGGGCTGTGGAGATTGATGCACGCCTCCAGAGCCGTTTCCTTGACGTCTTGATAGCTGTGGTCAAGCTGCGCGAAAACAATGGCCTCCGCATCCGCGCAACCGTGCTGATTCCCGAAAAAAAACAGCGCATTCTTCAATAATTCAGCATCCCGGGTTTTTTCCACGATTGACGCGAAGAAGGGCATATCTTCGGCCGCGCCGCGCTGGGCCACGACAAAGGAAGCCATCCGCTGCATGTCCAGGTTCAGCCGCCAGAAAATGCCTTTCAGGTCATCCACATAGCCGCTGCCGGCGGTACGCTTGCAGGTCTCCATAGCCACGGCGGCCTGCCCTTCGTCCTCGCCGCATAAAGCCTCACGCACGGCGGCGTTGTAGCCTATTGCGGCTATGGCGTTGACGGCCGCGTCATAAATGCCGGCCTGCGTTTCGGGATCAAGATTCGCGGCGAACCGGAGCAGTGCGCCGCTGTCCTCCCCTCTGCCGATGGCGCCGAGTCCCCGCAGGACAGGCAGCAAGATGTCCTCGTCATTGTCTTCCAGGGCTTCCAGCATATAAACACGGAGACGCTCACGTGTTTTTGGATTCAGCATGGCAAGGGAACGCTCCCGCAGAATCTGCACGATGGCTTTGACAATCTTGTGACGCAACGCCCCATTGACGTTTTCCATCGCGCTGGTGAGCATGGGGACAACTTTTATGTCGCCCAGGTTGCCGACAGCGTCTATAACGGCCGCGCTGACAAGAGGAGTGGAATGGGGGAGAATCTGTATCAGGGCGTTCATGGCGGCAGGGTCGCCAATCTTCGACAAGGAATCAATAACGGAGAATTGCACCCACTCCTCATCGTGCATGGCTTGACAGAGAACGGGCACAGACTCCGGAAAGGACAATTTTCCCAGACTTGAGGCGGCCTGATAGCGGACATTGACTTCGGGATCTTTCAGAAGCGAATCGCCAAGCAGTATGGCGGCCCTGTAGCTGCGGCAGCATCCGAGAATATCCGCGATGAATATTCTGATATCCGGATCGTTGTCGTGGAGGTATGCGCGGATGCTCTCAAAATTGTCCAGGGCAATTTCGCGCAAAATATCCATGGCCACATTGCGAACGGGGGCATCGTCAACACGGAGCAGCGGCAGAAGCCCGTCAACCGCTTCAGGGCCGCGCAACTTCCGCAGGGCGTATTCCACCGCCTCCTGAACGCCGATATTCTCGCTTTTGATTTTTTCGACAAGCAGGGGAATCGCTTCCCGCAGTCCAGCGTCACCGGCGCTGAATGCCGCGCTGCGGACAGTATCGTTATCGTCCGATTGTATGCCTTCGAGAATGCCGACTGCATCCGGAAGGAGATTTTCCATATCCATAACGGGGCTTCGCTCCTGCAAAAAAATGAAATCAGCCTTTAACAACGGCAACAATCGCCTGGGCGATATCTTCGATATCAAGAATCTGGTTGACAAGACCTTCGTCCACGACGGCTTTCGGCATGCCGTAGACAACGCACGATGCCTCGCTTTGGGCGACAAGGCACCCGCCCATTTTTCTGAGCACTTTCGCGCCTTCGCACCCGTCAGACCCCATACCTGTCAACATAACGCCTAGGGTACGCCCCCCCATGCATCTGCCGGCCGTTTCCATAAGCACGTTGACCGAAGGCTTGTACAGCGCCTCGCGCGGCTCTTCAGTCACAGTCACTTCAGGTACCGGTCCACGCATGCGCACGCCGATGTGTCTGCCGCCAGGGCACACATACGCGTGTCCTTTTTTGTATTTGTCGCCGTCCGCTGCTTCGGACACCGAAAGTCTGCACAATCCGTCCAGACGTTTGGCAAAAGGTCCGGTAAATGTAGCCGGCATGTGCTGCGCGATCAAAATGCAGGCCGGCAAGTTCTCCGGCAGGGCCGCGAGGATTTTTTGCACAACCGGCGGACCACCTGTGGAAACGCCGATGACCACCAGATCTCTCGGCCCCTTGCAGGGAGAAAGCGGCGCGCCCGTTTGCGCTGCCGGGGCGGAAGGCTGCGCGGATGAACCGTGTTGCAGTTTCAGACGTTGAAACCTGAGCCTGACAAGGGACTTTTTCCTCGAAATTGCTTTGACTTTATGTCGCAATTCTTTGCCGAACGCGTCCCGGTCATTGCGCATTGTCTTGGGGATAAAATCCAGCGCGCCGTATTCAAGAGCCTTGAAAGTGCTGTGCGCCCCGTCCTCCGTCAAGGCGCTGGCCATGAGAACCGGCAACGGGTTGGTTTTCATCACTTCCTGCAATGTCGCAAGACCGTCCAGTCTGGGCATCTCCACATCAAGCGTCATCACGTCAGGATCCAGAGCGACGACTTTTTTAAGAGCGTCCTGACCGTCAACAGCAGTGCCCACCACCTTGATATCCGGATCCTCTTCAAGCAATGAAACTAGCGAGGTACGCATGAATGTGGAATCATCCACAACAAGAACGCGAATCATAACATCTCTTCACTCCAGAATGAATTATCCACTTTCCTGAAGTCTCTGCCCCTTGTTGCAGATGAATATACACTAACCGGTTAATTTTGACAAACAAAAAAAAATTCTTGCGGATTTTTTGCATACGGCATATACGCTTTACTCCACGGGATGTGGCTCAGCTTGGCTAGAGCGCAGCGTTCGGGACGCTGAGGCCGCGCGTTCAAATCGCGCCATCCCGACCAGAAAAGATGGAGGGTTGCCTGAAAAACAGACAGCCCTTTTTTAATTCGACAAACAGTTGCATTCACACGGGGTGAAGCGGCAATGCCTACAGACTACTGCAATAAAGACAACTGGCTTGCCGCGCCCGGCAACCCGGCAAAAAATGTTGACGTATTTTTTGCGTACCCCACAGCCTGGCGGGCCGAAGCCGGAGCATATCCCGTTTCGCGCATTGACAACCCCGGTATGCGCCACCGGGCAAAGCATTATCTTGCCGCGCACGCATCCGTTTTCAAAAGCTGCGCGAATATTTTTGCGCCGTATTGCCGCCGCCGGGAGTGTTTCGACCGTTTCAAGGGGTTTTTCCCATGCGCCGCCGGAGTCGCGCCTCGCATCTCCTTAAGAACCATTCAAATCTCAGTATCGGCAAAGCACATACGCATTATTGGCTCAACAATTTTTTTCGTATGTTACGGAGAATTTTATAGAGAATGACCGTCATTCGATCCCCTATCCCCTTTGATAACAGTTCTGTCTGCGTCTCCAGTTCCGCAATACGCTCGCGCAATGCCAGATTCTCTCTTTTAAGAGAAGCGGAGTCGGATGCTGTCCAGAATGTTGATTGGATCTGAACAGTATTTTTGTAGAAAAGTATCTCTTCATCCGGAGCATCGGGATTTTTGTACCAGGGCAGATGCCGTGCGATGTATGGAGGGGCAAGCCGGATGCTGTCAAACCATCTGGGGTCATTGGGAGTAATGCCCGGACGATATAATGCAAATGTCGTGTCAATAGGGGCGAAGAAACCTGAGCCGTCGGGCAACGGATTTTTCCAGTATTCTCTTTCAACTTTTATTATTGATGCGCGCAGGGGATGGCACTCCGGTATATCGTCAATGCGCAGACTGAATCCGCATTTGGTAATTCTGGGGTGAGCGGCCAGATATGCCTGAAAACGCATGATGACATCATCAGGACAGGTTTCTTCAGGCAGAATATCAGGATCGGTGACGATAAAAAATTTTTTGGCCAGAATGTCCGCAAATTTTCCGCATTTCCATACAGCAAGATGACCAAAGTTTTCTTCAAGCCGAACTACGCGATACGGTAATGAGGTAAGATATTCGAGTAAAGGGGGATAGGTGGAATTATTGTCTACGATGGTGATATTTCGAAAATTCTTCCGTTCCAGCCATTCAACGAGCCTTTTTAGATACGTCTTTCTGTTAAAGGAAATGATGTAGACAGGAATGTTTATGTGGGCAGAATCCAAAGAAATGTGCATCAGTTTACCTGTCGATAAGCCTATTCTTTTACTTGTTTGGTCCAGACCGGCGGAAGCCCGCGCAGAACTCTCAAGTGATCGAGCATGGCCGGAGCGTGTCGTTTGCCCAGACACATACACAGGAGGTGAAGGACGCAACCCTTGACCAAGGGAAGAAGATGTGAACGGAAAGTGATGTGTCCGGCAAAGTGGCGCCACATGATACGAAAAATCTCCCAGCGTGTACAGAGCGTTGAAAAAGGACTTTCGGATATCCCGCCCGCTCCCATGAGCGTGACAGTCATGTTTAGATCAATAGCGGCACTGTCGTCCCAAGCCCGGGACAACAGTTCTTGGTCACCCGCGATGCGGAAGGAAATATCAAAGCGCACCAGATCAAAAAGTTTCCGTCTGTGGAATAACGCCGTATGGCCTACAGGTATACACCCATCCCGCAGCATATGTCCGCCTCGGGAAATTTGAGGATACACAGTCCTCCGGAGATTCCCCCGCGGGTCAAGGCAATACACCGTTCCGCAAGCGAAAAGCACGGCTTCGGGAGCGACGCGCAACCGCTCAAATGCTTGGCGTAAAACCTTTCTGTCTGTCAAGGCGTCATCAGCACCCAAAAAGAGCGCCCACTCCCCATGAGCGCGTTCCAGTGCCCTGTTCCAGGCGTCGTAAATGCCCGTGTCCGGCTCCGAGACCAGCGAAAGCGCCGGCAGACGCTCCCGGTACGTTTCCGCGACCGCAACGGTATTGTCTGATGACGCGCCGTCCTGGATGATCAGCTCAAAGTCGCGGCAGGTCTGCTCTGCCAGGGAATCCAGCAGGCGCGGCAGGGTGGCGGCGGCGTTGAGCGTGGCGGTGATGACGGTGAAGAAGGGGGTTACAGCCATACCAGAGACTTGTGGCGGAGTTCCGAAAGAATGCGTTTAATGTTTCTGAGGCGCGCAAAGCGCTTTTTTTGTGTGATGCGGATGCCGGAAAAGTTTACGGTGGTGGTCAGTTGCCGGGCTATTGCCGCTGCTTCGGCATAGGCACGGATATAGCGTCTGAGGATTTTTTCCGCGACAGGATCACTGAGGTCCGTCGCGTGGCCCATCAGGCCCGAACTGTAAAACGGCCCCATAATATGTTTCATGCCTTGGGCGTGATAGAAAATCAACGGCTCGCCCCCGACAAAAAATGTTTCGCCGGTTTCGGCAAGCCTTGCATAGTCCAGATTCCAGGGCGCCAAGCCCCCGCCAAGATGGCGCATGACGTGTACGCCTGAAAATTTTTCCGGAAAGACATCCAGATATTTCTGGTCGGCAAAGCGCGTTTCTTCCACAGCGTCGCGGCACCATTCAAGACATGATTTCCTGTACCAGGAAAGGCAGGATAACCCTGAGTCCGTATTGCGAAACGTCAGCCAGCTTACGTTATATTTACCGTGCACCTCCAATTTTTTCAGCCGGGGCGGAAATCTGTGCGGCGTGATAACGACTGAGGAATCGCCCGCTTCCGTAAACAGTGGTTCAGGGGAGGAAAAAAACAGCATGTCCGCATCAAGGTAGGTGACTTCCCCCAGGCCGCGACGTGTCAGTAAGTGCCACGGCAGGCAGGGCGTCAGGGTGAAGTAGTATTCCACCTGACTGCGCGTGGGTTTGGCCGCCGCCAATCCCGGATCGGCTTTCTCCAGGTCCGGCAGATTCAGGAGACTGACATGCGGCCGAACCGTTTTTTCCATCGCGGCGCGGCATTCTTCGGAAAGGCACAACACATGGACATGCGCTTCAGGATAATGCTCATGCAGACTTTCCAGCATTACCGTACCGCGCGGCAGGTAATGGTGATCAAAATATGTGCAGAAGTGTCTGGATGTCACAGGTATCGCTCCAGCCTCGGCGCAAAATATTTTAACGTCCGGGCCAGCCCCTCATCCAGGGAGGTTGCGGGTTTCCATCCCAGTTCCTCACGAATGCGGGCATCGTTTGAATAGTAGTCGCCGATGTCAATTTTTTTGCGTTCTTCGGGAAATTCCTTCAAAACAAACTCCCCGCGGCCATGCGCATTGACAAGCGCTTCCGCAAGTTCGCGCAGATTGACGACCCTGTCACCGCCGAGATTGTAAACCCTGCCGTCAGCCGCATCCATGGACGCCGCCAGAAGCAGCGCCGCAACGCAATCGTCGACATAGGTAAAGTCGCGGAGCTGTTCGCCCCCCCAGACCTCAAAGGGTTTGCCTTCCAAGATGAGCCGTATCCATATTCCCACAAAAGTCTGCCGCGCATCCCTGATGCGCATGCGCGGCCCGTAGGTGTTGGTGAGGCGGAGCACGCAGGAACGAATGCCGTATACCGAGTTATACAGCAGATGATACCATTCGCCGGCGAGCTTGTGAATACCGTTGACATCCACAGGCCGGGCGGGATGCTTTTCGTCAACAGGAAGATAGTCCGGCCGGCCGTAAATCTGGCGAGTCCCCGCGAATACAATCTTCACGCCCGGATTATACTGATGGCAGGCTTCAAGGATAGAGAGTTGAGCCTTGGCGTTGATTTCAAGATCAGTGAAGGGATCGGTCATGGAATCCATGTGGCTTGTCTGACCCGCCAGATTGAAAAGAAAATCTTGCCCCTGCACGAGATATTTCATGGAATGCCTGTCGCGCACATCCGCAATGCTGAGGTTGACCCTGTTCCGGATGTCGGCCAAGTTTTCAAGATTGCCGCCGTATTCAGGAATGAGACTGTCCACAATGGTTACTTTCGCATTGGCGGCCACAAGTTTGGCCGCCAACGTTGAACCGATGAATCCTGCTCCGCCTGTAATCAACACATCTGATCCCGCAAAACTCCTCAGCATCTATTGCTCCCTGGCTGCAAAATATTCCTTGAGAACCGTGCACACCCGTTTGACATCTATGCTCCCGATCTGCGGAAACATGGGCAGGCTGACAATCTCGTTCATGATGCTTTCAGTAGCCGGCAGGCCGTTCGGGGCGAGCGGAAGACGATTTCTGTAGGCAGGCTGCAGGTGAACAGGTTGGGGGTAGTGCACGGCCGTCCCGATGCCGCTGTTTTTCAGAAAACACACAAGTTTTGGACGTTCCTTGCAACGGACAACGTAAAGATGAAAAACATGTTTCGCCCAGGCGGCGACGCCGGGCAGGCCGAGGCCGCAGGCGGCAAGTTCGGCGCTGCAGGTCGCGGCAATAGCCCTGCGCGCGGCGTTGTCTTTATCAAGATGCCTGAGTTGCACCGAAAGGATCGCGGCCTGTACAGGGTCCATGCGACTGTTGACGCCCGGCGCGGCGCTGATGTAGCGTTCTTTCCAGCCGTACTGGCGCTGGGCGCGCAGCTCAGCCGCCAGAGCGGCGTCGTTGGTGACGACGGCTCCGGCGTCGCCGAGCGCGCCCAGATTTTTGGTGGGGTAGAAACTGAAGGCGGCGGCGTGTCCCATGGTGCCGGCCACTTTGCCTTTGTACCGGGCGCCGTGGGCCTGCGCGCAGTCTTCCACGACGGAAAGGCCGTAGCGGGCGGCAATATCCAGAATCGCGTCCATATCGCAAGGATGGCCGTAAATATGCACGGGAACCACGGCGGCGGGGGCAAGGTCGGGCCGGGTCTCGCGAACGTGAAGGATTGTCTCCTCCAGGGAATCAGGGGACATGGTGTACAGGGCCTCATCAATGTCCACTAACACGGGGACCGCTCCGGCCCGCTCTATGGCGGCCACGGTGGCGACCGCCGTGTGCGATACGGTAAACACCGCCTTGCCGCGCCCGATGCCAAGCCCTCTCAGGGCGAGTTCTATCGCGTCCGTGCCGCTGGCGCAGCCGACCGCATGGTCAAGGCCGAGATATGCGGCGAACGCCTTTTCAAAGGTTCCCACCGTCTCGCCGAGAATGTACCGACCGCCGTCAAAAACGCGGACGACCGCATCCAGAATTTTATCCCGCCGCTCCATATAGGCCGCGCGTGGGTTGGCGAAGGGGATGAAGGATTCCAGCATGTTTTACTCCGCGATATGCGGTTGACAGGCAAACACTCCCTGAAAACCGGGAGGGTCAACAGCGCTTTGCCAAAACGGAGAAAGGCGCATTGTCCGCCTCAAGAGGTTTTCAATACGATTTTTGTCCAGCCAGCGGCAGGGGTAGCTGGCATTGTAGATTTCCGGCGGCACATGCTGGACGGTAATGCGCTCTCCTTTCGCGGCAAAGGGGGTACGGTCGACGATTATGGACAGAGGGAGCAGGGCTGCGGCGCGTTCCAGTAATTCATAAGGGTCTTCAAGGTATTGCAGTACGCCGGAGAATAAAACAACATCCACCGGGCCAGCGCTCGCGCAATCCTCCACGGAGTAATAGAACTGAATGACATCGGTACTGAACTCTTGCTGTCCGCATGCGACGAATCGTGCTTGTTCAACAATGTTCCAGCGCACATCGCTCAGCTTTTCCAAGAGCAGGCGGTGCTGCATGTATGTGCTGCCGAAAGCTCCGCCGAAATCACAAACGGAGAGTCGGCCTTTGTTCCACGCCGCGACGCTCATCAGGGCCGCAACCAGCGGCCAGTTGAATCCCACGTGATGAAAAAGAACCGAATCCCGTTCCCACAAAGCCTTTCTGTCGCGGACGGCGCGGGCGGCGTCGCGTGTTTTTTCAAAAATTGACTGCTGAGCATATCCTGCTGATGCCGCTACGGCGCTTTGCCAGTCGGGATAGTCACCAGTCCACCGGATACCGGCTTCCTCCCCGGCGAATTGTTTCACCATACGGGTAACGGCCAGCGGCAGCCAGTCCTTCATAAGGGACTTGCATCTCTTCTTCAGAGTGCTTTTCCCAACCATTGGACGCGCCTTGCGTTTGAGAACATTCAGGAGGCACGGCCTGCATCCCAGGCGGGAGTGGAAGGCCATGTCCGCTTTCCGCATTCCGTCATGTTCCTGGACGGGTATCTTTGCAACATGTATGGGAGACTGCGTCAAAGATACATCAAAGATATCCGTCACCCCGACATTGGTGCCCAGCCCGTCGGAGCCTTTATGTTGCACCAGGGAACGGCCCGGATGAAGGGTATACATATTATGCAAAAACGCTGCGGCACGCCAACGAACCGCCCAGGAGCCTACCGTTCCGGCACGGACCATATCCAGCATGTTCATATAGTCGTATGTACCGTTACAGTTAAAGGCATAAGCCAGTTTACGCTTTCGCAATCCGGCAAGCAGCTTTCCGGCGTCCGGCTCGAACAGCGCCCAGGCGCGTCGCCATGTTGCCCATCCAAAGCAGTCTGTTCCATGCAGGAAAAAAGTTTCAGGCGGATCGGCTACAACGTGAGGGAAGCACCAGCCGTGAATGGAGGCCACTTTGGGATCGTCCGCATAACAGTTCAGGCCGTCATTCATATAACGCAGAAAATATGGTGACGTCGTGAGGTCATCTTCCAGAACTATTACAGTGCTGTTAGTTTCCAGCACTTCACTCACCCCGCGAATGATGCTTGCGGCCAATCCGAGGTTGCGGGGGCGGCGAACAATACGAACCGACGCAAACCCCTCCACAGATTCCGCAATGGAAGCGACGGCGCGAACGGCTCTCTCATCTTCAAAGTTTCGCGCGCCATCGCAAAAAATGGTCAGATCGCTCTGTGAGGCAAGATCATTGCCCGCAAGGGCGGACAGGGTCTGCCGCAGGTGTTCGGGCCGGTTGAAGGCGAAGAGGGCTATGGGAGAGGGCATAGGCGGGTTAAGGGGCTATAATGCAGGCAAGTCTGGAACGCAGTTTGTTGACTAATGTGGTGAGGCGCGGTTTAATGCCACCGGCAAAGACTGACATTTCCTCTAAAAGCGGCGATGCGCCATTTTGTTTCTGTGGTCCGCGTACGGACGAAGGCCATGCCTTCTGCCTGTAAATTTCAAACTGAAAGCCGCCTTCCCACAAAAGCATGGTGTTCAATGTGGAAGCACTTACTATATCCAGCGCGGCAACAGCTTTTTCTCTTTGGGAACGCGGAGTACAGTTCATATCAAGCAAAATTCGGCTTCTGACGCCTTTTTTTTCTTCTTCACTATACTCTGTAAAGCGCAGTATGCCATTGAGGCAGTCAACAGCCCATATATGGTTTGATATTGCTGCAACAGAAAAGAACATATCCTTTCCTCTGCTTGGGCACTCAATATATCCGCGCTTGCCTATGCGCATAAGTTCCTTGCAGGCGATTTCAGGATTCTTGACGTGTTCAAGAACATGTGAACAATAGACAAAGTCAAATTCTTTATCTGCAAACGGCGTTTTCTCAATATCGCATTCAAAAACAGGTTTGCCGGCAACATTCTTGAAAGCCACCCCCCCCCGTCCAACGGAGTCATCCTCCAAAGCAATGTCGGCAAAGTGCGTGGCAAGCGGAAAGGGTATGTGCCCGCTCCCCATATCCAGCACCTTTTCATTCGGCTTGATGTTGAAATCAAAATAACGACTCTGATATTGAGCGTAACGGCTTTTATCCGGCATTATTTGCGCAACATCATAAGCGTATGCCAGTAGTTCCACGGACTGATCTGGAAGATGAATCAACTGGTTTTCTATAAAGGCAATCGCATGCCTTCCGGGATGCCTACCGTTCTTGACACTTTCAGCTGATCCACATTTTGGACATTCGGGCATACTTCCTCCTTGGGCTTGGAGAAAACATACATTAAAATCATTCTATTGTTAATACCATCAAATATTTGACAAAAGGTATATAGCGCATTCAATGTTTACCTATTTTGTAATATTTTATGTTTACTAAACAAACATAAATTACTAGATAGTATCTAATTTCCTAACTCTAAATCCTTTATAAAAAAGCCGGAGAATATTTATCCCACCCCGTACAAGAACTATTAGTTTTTTCCATTCCCCATGGAAGAGAGTATAGAACATAGATATCATACCTTGTTTGAATATCATTCTAGGCATAGAAAACAAATGCTTATAGAAAAAATGTAGATCCTTCAGCGAGGAGTCGATATTCTGCAGGGGAAACTTATCGTTGAAAAAAATACTATCAATTATTTCTCTGGAAGGTAGATAGGGTTGGCCCAAAATCAGGTTGAAGTTTTTCTGCAACACTGTTTTGAATCCGGAAGGAGCTTCCGGTCGGGAAAATCTTTTTTTCTCCCGGGTGATGAATTCGGCCACATCTTCTACCGGCAACTTCGCGTTCGAAGGCCACTCTAATGCACCATAAGGAATGATGTTTTTGTTATCGCGAAATTCAAGCATCAAATCTTCGACAGTAGCTTCAATGGAGAATGTATTCAGGAGATACGTATCCGCGAGGCAGGTCGAGCCGTAATGCACCAAGACGGCACTTGAGGCAATCAAAATTTCCGTGCTGCATGGTTCGTTAATAAATAAAATATTATCAATTGGTCGAAATACGGAGAGATACGGATTAGATACGCCATCTTCCTCCCACTGTTCAATTTCAACCGGATGAGGTTTAACGACAATCAAACTGTCGGGGTTTAACTTGGCAGTGTCGATTATTGCCTTGGTCCATCGCTCCCGATAGGCTAATATTTTGTCTCTAAGTAGAAGGAGCGAGGACAAGATCTCTTGGTTATTGTTCGCCGAAGGATCAATCAGGTCACCGGCCCTGAGCATGTCTTCTTTGGAATAGTCAGCGAACTGGAATCCCGTAACAAACGTAATGATCTTTTCTCTGGCATACGAGGAAAATCGTTTCGTTATTCTTTCTGGTAAGTTCGAATGGTTCTGCAATAAAGCCTCGTAACGCAGATAGCCTACCGCTTTGACGCGTTCCAGAGAGGAAAGTTTTTCGGCATTCAACAGCTGTGGGGCCACAATGTCCATCTGTTTTCGTCCCCAGAATAGTTCACCATCGACGAGCAGTGGGCCGTATTCGTCATACCCCGCATAAAGTGATGTGTTACTGGCACCTGTGTTGACTGTTCCTTCAGTCCGGTACAATACAATCTTGCAATTGAAAATAGCCTTGAGGAGATAATAATATTTTGCCGTCCCCCATGATGTCAGCGGATACCCTAAAATAACTTGGGGCTGAAAGATTAAAATATTATGTAGAAAGTCTGGAACAAAAAGTTTTGTAATCAATACATCTGCGTCAGGATATTCCTTTTTTATTAATTTCTCTAGGTAATAAAAATTTTTGAGTTCGCGTTGTTCCTTATTATAAATAAAAACTATCCGCATAAAGTTGTTCCTCACTTGTACTATTTGGAGCGTAAAATATTTGTATTAAGCCGCCTTTGCATACACGACATCTTTACCCTCAAAGTATCGTGCCATTATGGGGCTGCCTTTGTTTGCTGCGGAGGAGTGATTGTTCTTAGGATAGCGCAAGTTTGTGGTTGAATCCAAGCCAAATCGGGCTTCGAGCCTTTCAGAAAAGCGCGTATGGCATCGGCGAGGACAGGATACACCCTTTTGCCCTGCAAGCGTCAAGTTTGACGCAAACTCCGGAGCCTTTGATTCATTTCTCTCAATGCCTGATCCCCGGCCAACACGCGCACCAAGAATTCAACAACCTCGGCGGCGTCCGGCTGAGGAGGATGTTCTCATCAAAGGGAAGCTGTGGAAGCAACTCTGTCATAGGGCATCTTACCCCACTTTCTAACCTTTTTCTATAACCCGTGAGCGATTAAGTTACAATACCAAATTCCAGGCCAACGGTGTCCCGGCCGATATTTCAACATTCGTTTTCCTGCCCAGGATATTTCCGAGATACCTCGGATGCAGCCCGCAGCCCGGTCTGATGCTGCGCACATTTTCCTCTGTGAACAGGTCACCGGCCTTCATGTCTTTCACCACAAACAGGGATCTGCGGAATGCCGCGCTCTGTTTTTCTTTTTCCGTCAGGGCGTAGCTGACCCGTCCGAGAGCTTGTCCGGCGGTCCTGATATCCCGCGCCATCCGTCCGAATTCCTCCGGTTCCATGGAAAACGCCGCGTCCGGGCCGCCGTCGGCGCGGGAGAGGGTGAAATGCTTTTCGATGACGCAGGCCCCCAGGCTGACAGCCACCACCGCCACGGCGGAACCCGTTGTGTGGTCCGACAGCCCCGCCGGGCAGCCGAAAGTCTGCGCCAGGTGCGGAATGGTGCGCAAGTTCGCCTCTTCCGCCGGAGCGGGATAGGCGCTGGTGCATTTGAGCAGCGTCAGCTCCTTTGTGCCGTTCTCCCTCAGGGTCCGCACGGCCTCGTCAATTTCCGCCAATGTCGCCATGCCTGTGGACATGATGACCGGCTTGCCGGTGGCGGCGATTTTTTTGAGCAGGGGGATGTCCACAATCTCGAAAGAAGCCGCCTTGTGGCACGGTACGTTGAGACTTTCCAAAAAGTCAACGGCTGTCGGGTCAAAAGGCGTCGAGAAGCAGACCATGCCGAGGTCATTCGCTAGGGCCATAAGGCGCGGATGCCATTCCCAGGGGGTATGGGCTTCCCGGTACAGGTCGTACAGGGCACGGCCGTCCCACAACCCGCTCCTGATTTGAAAATACTCCCTGTCGCAGGGGATGGTCAAGGTGTCCGCCGTATAGGTCTGGAGCTTGACGGCATCGGCCCCGGCTTCGGCGGCGGCGCGTACGAGGGCTTCGGCCCGTTCGACGCTCCGGTTGTGGTTGGCGGAGATTTCGGCCACAAGCGTCACGCGCGGGGCAGGCCCGGCCGTGCGGAATTTGTCGAATACGGACATTCGCGCTCCTGAAACACGGACGCCCGGCCGGGCATTCTCTCCCGGCCGGCAACGGTTTTTCCTCAAGGCGGACGAGACCTTCTTCCGCCATAAACTCAAGCATGTTTTTGACCCGAAAAAATCGGCATTGTTCCTAGGAAACCACATGCAGCGGGTTGTCCTTGTCGGAAAAGACGACTTCTCCGCTCATGGTCTCCAGACGCGCGGAGCGACACATCCAGCGTTCGGGTACAATCCAGGTAAAGGCTTCAGCTCCTGTGGGATAACGATGGACAGTCACGGGGAGTGCCCGGGCCAGCGCGTACAGGGCGGCGTCATACCCGTCCGACACAAGGTGGCGCGGCAGCGGCGCGAGCGTGTCAACCATCTCTTTCAGCGCGGTGGAGCAATGTCGCCTTTTCAAAGATTTCCCGTCCTGTCCTGGCGTATTCCGCTTCCCGCAAATCGCAGGGGGGCCGCCAGATAACGCCAAGCGTCTTGCCTTTTGCTGTTTTTGAAAACTTCCAGCACATCCGCAAGAACGCCGGACGATATACCCCCCCTGTCCGGAGCATTCAGCCGGCCACTTTCCGGCCATAACAATCCGTGTTTTTAACCTGTTCCGGATATCGCAAACGAATAACATCCGGTGTCCCCGTATCGGCGGCCGGAACAAACCAGGCTTTCTGAAATGCCCGTAACGATGCCGTATTGGTGGATTTTATGTCCGCGTGAATGCAAGATGCCGCCTTCATCAACAACACAGCCCGGCAGGACGCCGAAATCATCGCTGAACCTATTCCCCGGCCGCGAAATTTCCCGGCAATCGCCACAGAAATGAAAATATCGCCTTCTTTGTCGTCAAAACGGACATAGCCGCACGGCGTATTGTCGCAATAACCGATATAGAACGGGTTTCCATTTCGCAGCCGCTGCCTGAACCATGTTTCATGCTCTTCCATAGTGATGCGGGAGCCGCCGAGGCTCATCGTCCGCGCAAGGTCATCATTGACCAGATCGAAAACAAATTTCACATCTTTCTCTTGCGCTTTACATAAAATCAGAGTAAAATTTTTATTCTGTTCTGTTTGACCTATCGGTTTGGCCGGCAAGCCGAAATAGACGCAACCGGTTTTGGCCTTGCGCAAAATGACGCTGTGTACACCGATTGTTGCCCTGTCCTCGATGACAGTATATTCCATAGTTGAACTGCCGGTATTCATACAGACCAATTTTCCTATGGCACTGCCGCTGCCGGCAAAACTCCGCGTCATCAACGTCGAGAAATCGCCAATCGTTACGTCATCCGCCACCAGACAGTATGATCCGATTGATATAAAGTTTCCGAAGTGTATGTTTGTCGTGCATACAGAGTACGGTTGGAAAATGCATCCAAGACCGACCGAATTGTTATACCCAAAATGGACCGTTGGATGCACAAGCGTTATGAAGGTCGCCCCTTTTTGTAAAAGTTTCGGAACAACGCGCTGTTTATTTTCAGGAGTGCCTATACTGTTAAGGAATAAATCACCCGACCGGGGCACATAATCTTTGGCCGGAAGAATGGTGAAATCGAACGGAAACAATTTTTCTCTTATGATTTCTTTTTTCCCCGCCATTCCATCATCCAGAAAGCCGGCAACGGGTATATCCGTTTCTTGATGCTGTTGTATATCCCGCAAAAATCCCATCATTTCCCTGGCATTGTGCGAAGCCCCCACAATCCATATCCGCTTGTAGGCCGTATTCCGCAAACTACAGGATTCAGGCAAGCCATGCATCAAAATTTCCTTGTTGAACCGCTCTAGTGTATCCGGTTCCCGGCCTTTATGCAATGCGCAACCGCAAACGCTCCTTCTCCCGACACCATCGCCAGTCCCAGTGAAGCCACATGCGCACGGAGTTCGGCATCATCCATAAAACGACAAAAATTTTCCTCCGTAAGCATGGGCGTAAAACCGCGTTTTTGGAGTCCGGACACAATGCCGGCCTGATTCTCCGCAACTTCCACAGTCAAAAACGGCACACCCAGACAACACAATTCCCAGCAGGTGCCGCCCCCGGCGGTGACGCACAAATCCGTCGCCAGCAGCAGCGCCGGCATGTCATCAACGCTTCGCAAAATTTCCAGCCTGGCGGGGCAATGCTTCAATGCCGTCCGAATATTCTCCTCCGGCATGGCTCCGGCAACAACGGTGAGCGCGCATCCCGCAAGCGCGGGCAGAGCGCAGTGCCGCGCGATGTGTTCAAGGCGCGCCGAACAATCCCCACCGCCGAGAGTGAGCAGAATATTGCGGGCGCTGCCGGAAAAAACGCGCTGTTCGGCCTTTCGCCGCGCGGCGGAAAATTCCGGCCGCAACAGGGCGTATTTCGGCCCGAGCAGTTTGCGTCCTATCCCGCCCTTGTAAACAAAATCGTCAGAGCCGGGATTCTGGTTCAGCAAAATGTCGCAGTGATACTCCGGAAGATGGTTGTAGTCGTCAATGACCAGCAGCCCGCAACCGGCCCGGCGCGCCGCCTTGTGGCAATCCGTCCCGAAGTGATAGCCGTCCAGCGCGAGCCAGTCCGCCTTTGTTCCGTCCATCCGGGCAAGCAAATCTTGCGGATTCTCCCGGACAGGCACGGAACCGTCAACCTCTGTGACCCGGATGTCTGTTTTTGCAAGCCGCTCCCGCAACCAGGGCACGGTCATCCGGCCAACGAGACGCGGGGCGAGGCCGACCTCTCTTGCGGCTAGGGCCAGGGCCAGACAACGCATGACATGGCCTGCGCCCGTGGCCGGCGAAGCGTCGGCGCAAATCAGGAGGCTTGTCATGCCAATCCCGACAATGCGGCCATTTTTTCCGCCAAACGCCAGTCTTCCTCGGTGTCAATGTCAAGCGCCCGCTGCGCGGGCAAAAGAATCAAGGCCACTCCCGCGGAGAGCGCGGTTTCCTCCCGCAAAAAAGCGTTTGTATTGAAATAATAGAGCTGACCCGCGTCAATAAATGTTTCCGGCATATCCTGGGAACGCATCCGCGCTTTTTCCGGCGGAAACAGCGGCAGAATGTTTCCTTCCGCATCGCGCATGACAATCTGATAAACCGGAAAGGAAATTTTCTGCGCGGTGTATGCGAACATATTGCCGGCTTCAACAAGTTTGCGTCCCTGAAGAATATCTTCCGGCAACAGCATGGGGGCCGTCGGGTAAATATGGGCGAAGGAATCGCAGGCGCCGAATTCGGCTATCGCCCATTCCAGCATGTGGCGGGCCGCTTTGTGCGCGGGCGTGTAATCGTCGGACAGGCGCGCCGGCCGCAGAAAAGGAACTTCCGCGCCGCAGGCGCGCGAAACTCCGGCTATTTCCTCATCATCCGTGCTGACCAGCACATGGTCAAAGCACCCTGATGCCAGAGCGGCCGCTATGGGCCACGCAATCATGGGCCTGCCGCAAAAGGGGCGTATGTTTTTGCGCGGAATGCGTTTGGAACCGCCCCGCGCCGTGATGACGGCAACGGACATCATGCCAGTCTCCTGAAGGAGGCGAGCGCGGGCTGTCCTTTCAACCTGCGCGCCGGGCCTCCGCGCTCACGCGCCTCGGCCATTTTGGCGAAAGTTTTTTCACAGGCCTCAAGGTAGCGGTCAATATCCGCGTCACAATGCGCATCCATAAGATAGCACAGATTGGAAGCGAGAATGCCCTCTTCAAGCATACATTGCACAAAATACGCCTTGAAAGATGAAAAGTCGGGGTCATCAATACTGAAATGAGCCATGGCGTCCATGCCCCCGACATGCATCGCAAAGCCGTTGCGCTCCCCCATATCTTTCCAGGCCGCCTTGACGCGTTGTCCGAAACGGAAAAATTTTTCGTGGGGTTTGCGTGCCGCATAGGCTTTTATGCAGGCCAGAGCTGCGGCCGGGCCAACGCGTTCCGTCCAGTTGGTCGAAGATATAAATGTTTGTTGCGCGGCCTGCATAATGTCTTTGCGGCCTATCACGGCCGAGACGGCATATCCGTTGCCCAGCGCCTTGGAAAAAACCGCCATATCCGGCCGTGTGGCGTGCAGCGCCAGATGCGCCCCGCCGGCGCAGAAGCGGAAGCCCGCCGAAATTTCATCCATTACCAGCACCGCGCCGGTCTTGTCGGCAACAGCGCGAACGCCCTCGATAAAGCCGTGTTCCGGCAAGTCGGAGCGCACGGGTTCCATGACGATGGCCGCGAGTTTCGCGCTGTCGGCGGCGACAATGGCATGAAGCTCGTCCAGATGGTTATACCGGAAGGCGCGTGAAGTGCCCTGGAGACCACGGGGCACGCCGGCCGGCTCCAGGCCGGGCAGCAGGTGTCCGTCAAGGGCGGAATCCCCCGCGAGATTGGCGGCCAGATACCAGTCGCTCCATCCGTGATAGCCGCAGCAGGCCACCACATCGCGCCCGGTATGCGCCCGCGCGATGCGCACGGCGACGGCAAGCGCCTCGGCCCCGCTGCGGGCAAACCTTGCCATGTCCGCCCAAGGGTGCAGTTCACAGAGAACATCGGCCAACCGCACTTCTTCCGGGCAGTTCAGCGAACAGGCAACGCCGTCCTGTATCGCCCGGATTACCGCATCATCAACCTCCTCGTCGGCATAACCGAGCACACAGGCGCCGATCCCGCCGATGGACATATCAAGGTATTGCCTGCCGTCCATGTCCCAGACGGTCGCGCCCTTTGCCCTGCTGTAATACCCCGGCCAAATGTTTCGGGAAAACATGTCGGGGCGTTTGGAAAGAAGCTGCGTCATACCGGGAATACGCTCCAGGGCGTGCTTTTGGAGGGCGAAGGACTTTAACATCGGCATCTCGGCCACAGGGCAGGGTTGAGGATTTCCGGTTTTTGCGGAGGCAGTATCGCCTCAAGCCCGGCAAAAAACGCATCGGGCAAAATGTCGTTCAAAGCCGCGGAATCAAGATTTTGCCGGACCTGATCCGGATTTTCGGCGCCGAAGCAAATTCGGCAGTTCGTCCGGCGGCGCAGAATCCAAAGGAGCGCGGCGCGATTCGGCATACAGGCGTACTCATGGCACAGCGCGCGAAATTTCGACAACGCGGGGATAAATTCACCGAGAAAGGAAGGGAGTTCATCCGGGCGCATGCACAGCACGCCTTGCAGAAAAATTGAACGGAGATGCAACTCCTTGCCCGTTTCCCGCGCCTTCATAAAAACGCCGGCATTTTCAAAACGGCGGTCAAAAAGACTTGCCGGAATCTGAACTACCGAAATAAGCCGGTTTTGTAAAGCGGCAAGCGCGGCCTCCGGACTGTATACGGAAATGCCGATATTCCGTATGACGCCTTCAGAGCGATAGCGGCGCAATTCTTCTCCCAGCCGGGTGTTCAGCGCGGCCAGATGCTCTTCCCTGTGCAGCATGAGACAGTACAAGCGCGAGACGCCCAGTTTGCGCATGGAATCCCGCAGGCTTTCGGCGAGCATGCGCGGCGTCGCCGGAAGCGCAGGCGGCAACTTGGTGATGACCTCCACGCCGTCCTCCGCGTTGCAGCGACGCAAGGCATGGCCGAGAACCCGTTCACTTTCCCCGTATGCCCGGGCGGTGTCAAAAAAAGAAACGCCGAGGTTTAGCGCTGTGCGGACAATGGTAACGGCGTTTTCCATATCCGGTTGCCCCGACGCGTTCGCGATGCCGTAAGGTTGCCCCAGTTGGGCGGTGCCGAGAATATATGCGCCGTTCATAATGTCCGCATTATCCGCGGAACGGGATGTTCAGAAAATTCGCGTGAAAGCAGGCCATGCAACAACGCGTCTTCACGCATGCCGCCGCGGTTGATGACCTGCTCCCGCCTGTAACCTTCAACATGAAAGCCATTTTTTTTGAAAAACACGCATGGAAGCCGCATTCGTTGCACAATGACCTCCGGTTATTTTATATAATAGATCCATTCTGGATATAATTCATTGTTGTCTCCGGAGTGTGTATCGTATGCCGAATTTCGAGATAGCGTGTTATATGCTTATTATTAAGCCACTCGATATATTGGGGTGATAGATCTTCTATAACAAGATGCCTGATGACGAAACGTTTTGTAATCAAAGCGGAAACGGATAATAAAGGGGGATGGGAAGTCGGTTGTGTTGGGATAACTATTTGTAATTAATAATTTTATTCGCATTTCTAACCCACTGGCGCCGATTTTTGCGGAAATTAGAGCGGTTCAACTTTGAAAAAATTGGACCGCGCGGCAAGAATTTGCCCGCAAATCCTTGCCGCGAGATTGGCGCAAGACGGATTTACTCCGCCGCAAGCGACAATCTCAAAGCGGAATTGCCCTAGGGCCTGTTAACACTAATTGACAAACTCGCGGTAATAGGACATTGTTCAGGTATGGAAATCACCCGGGAACA
>JAISLI010000031.1 GCA_031291035.1 Desulfovibrio sp. | reverse complement strand
AAATATCGAAAATAACAAAAGTTTATGTTTAGAAGGGCCAGTAGCACTTATTTCTATATTGAATATTTGATGTACAGATATTCTGGATGTATCATCCAATCCTTGTGAAAAGAAAGGTTCGATTGCCCCACTTTGGGAGGGTCAACCCCCCCCCAGCTTTAGCTGTTATACGATGCCACCGGCTTCAGCCGGTGGAGTATTCACTCTTCCTCAAATCCAAAAGCATCAAACCGCAAAGTTCGGCAGTTCTCCGTGATGTCCCGGATGATTTTTTCCGTTGCTCCGTCTTGCAGGCAGGCATGAATCTCAAGCGTTACCTGCACGTCCGCACCCAAAAGTTTTGTGAGGTGCTGGATAACTTCATCAGCAATGCGTCCGGCGTCGCGTCCAACGCGGAGTGCATCCAGTTGCACCGAACCATGAAACCGCCGGTATTCCGGCTTGGGCGGCAGTTGTGTTGTTGCCGCCGGGTCAGATTGTCCACCCGCTACGGGCGGCGTGCCTGTGCCGCTAACCGGATTACCGGGCTGTTCCGCTTCGCCAGAAGCCGCGTGTTCCCTTTTCGCCTGTTCGGCTTCAGCGTCTTTGCGTTGCTGTCCGGCGGCGATGTCGGACTTCACCACCAGCGTACCACCTTCCGCCTGAATGGATGCCGCTATGCCGCAGGCCAGTCCCAAATAACGTCCTTCCGGCGTTTTGGATTGAGCATAAGCAAAGGTCTCCGTTTGCCAGTTCGTCTGCAAGACGCCTTCACGGATAGCAGCCATCAGCACGCCCGGATCGCGCAAACGAGGGAGGTACACATAGATTGCAAAATCTTCCACAAGCTGCTTCACAGGCACATCGTCGCCGCGCCAGAGCGGCACCCGATTCAGTTCCAGGCGCAAACGGATACCGCCCATTTGGACAAGCAGCATTTCCTCGCTGCGAAGTTTTTTGGAGGCGCGCAACGCCAATGAATCCGTTCCCTGCAAGCGAATTTCCGCCCATTCAAA
Source organism: Desulfovibrio sp. (assembly GCA_031291035.1). Classification (GTDB taxonomy): domain Bacteria; phylum Desulfobacterota; class Desulfovibrionia; order Desulfovibrionales; family Desulfovibrionaceae; genus Desulfovibrio. The sequence goes on along the minus strand of JAISLI010000031.1, from coordinate 8,855 downwards.
CGTCCCTCTGGGGTCGGACTGACCCGGCACAAGCAGCCATTGCCATGTTTCCGGAATGCGGGCGGTGACGGTGGCGTCAGCGTTCTTGCGCTTCGTATCCGCTTGCTTGGACTGAAAAGGGTCAAGATTACTCTGTTCCCGTTCTTCCCAAATAGACTTCCAGGCCAGAAATCGGCGGATAGCCGTTTGTAGGTCGTTCAGCCTCGTCGTATCTCCCGCCAGAAACACCAGACTGTTTTTATACAAACGAGGATTATTCCCGCGACTGTCCAGAATGTCTTCGGCTTCCTTGCGGGCCGGGCTGTCGTCCTGCCCTTTGTCGTGCGGATGTTCCGGGCCGAGAATAACCAGACGCGCCTCATGTTCGTCAGGAATGTCGCTCCCGCCCATGCAGGCGTGAACCCGATGGAAGTCGCCCCTGCTGCGGGCCTCTTCGCGCAGTCTTTTCACAATTTCGTCCGTGACATCATGCTCATGCAACTGGTTTGCCAGCTCTTCGGCCCGGCGCGTCACTGTGAGTTGGGTGGAAAACCAGTAGCGGTTTCCGTCCACATACAGGTATGTGGCGCGGTCGGTCAGCCGCCGCAGGGCATCACCGAAGGTCGCCACGGCTTCTCCGGGTTGTACGCAGCCCAGCTTTACCTGCCGGTCGTCAATGCCCCGGTTGGCCGCCCGTTGCGTTGGGGCGGAGCCGATATACAAAGTCCGAGCCACCCTTCGGCAGGCGGAGTAACGCCCCAGGTTGGGCGCTTCACGATCCAGGCCGAGCGGCAGGGAATGCTCCCCGTCAACGTCTTTGGCAATGACCGGCGTCCATCGGTCGTCAAGATAGCGGGTCAACTCAGGCTGCACCACCGGATCGTCAATGGGCACGGTTGCGGGCATGATCAACAGATTGCCGTCGTTGCGTTCCCACAGGGAATGGATGACCGCCGCCATCAGGCGCAACACGCCGCGTGTGCGCTGGAATTTGTCGAGGGTTGACCAGTCATTGTACAGCCGGTCAAAGAGTTCCGGGTGGATGGGGTAGGCCATCTTGATGCGGCGTTCGTATTCCGCCTCGCGGCACTCGGGAGGAAATTCATTTTGCTGCGTCCCGTACATTTCCACAAAAGCGCGGGCTACGGCATCCCGCGCTACAAAGGATTGCGGATCGCGCATGGGTTCAAACAGTCTGCGCCGGACAATCTCAAAACCTTCGTCCGGGCTGGCGGGACGCCAGCTTGATTCCACGCGCCCGATGGCGTTTTTGAGGCGCGCAAGGGCGCGTTGACCCCATTCACCGCCGATTTCGTTGTCAGAGGCCGGAATGCTGACTACCAACATGGTGTTTTTGGCCGCTTTGGCCGCTTCGCTCAGGGCCTGGGCAAAGGTAAACTGCGTGTCAAAGGTGCCGGCCGGGAGCGAGCTGCCCTCGCGCAACTGCCGGGCATAGGCCACCCATTCGTCAACCAGGATCAGACAAGGTGAAAATCTGTTGAACAATTCCTTCATCTTGTCGCCGGGATTGGTGGCATTTTCGTCATCGGCGCGGATCATCTCGTATCCGGCCTTGCCGCCCAGTTGCCAGGCGATTTCACCCCAGATGGTGCGGACAAGGGTTCCGTCTTTTTTTTGACTTGGATTGCCGGGAGAAATTTTTGTGCCGACAATAACGGCTTGATGAACATTCCGGGGCACAACGCATTCCGCGTCTTTCACGATTTGATCCGCGCCGGACAATTCCGCCACAGGCGTACCGGAAAGCAGATGATACAGCGCCAGCATGCTGTGGGTTTTGCCGCCGCCGAAATTGGTTTGCAGTTCCACCACCGGGTCGCCGCCTTGTCCCCCGATGCGGCGCACGGCATTGCCGAGGAGCTTGCCCAGCCCTTCGGTAATGAAAGTGCGGCGAAAGAATTCGGCGGGGTTCTGATATTCGGACGCTGCCTCGCCCAGATAGACTTGCCACAGATCGGCCGCGAACTCGGCCTGCTGGTATGTTCCGCCAGCCACGTCCCGGTGGGGGGTGACGATTTCCCGCCAGGGTTTGAGACCGCTCATGGGATTGCCTTCAGTAGGGGCTGCGGACTGCTTGCGCATTTCTCCACGGCGTTGCTCATCAAAGCGCACTCGCAGGAGCGCCATTTTCTGTTCTTCCAGTTCCCTGGCTTCCGGGGCTGAAACAGCGGTGAGCAAACGCCCGACGCTGTCCAGCGCCCGGTAGGCGTCATCGCTGCTGAAAGGCGTCTGGTGCGCCCAGCGGTTGCGTATATCGCGCAGTTCGCTGACCAGGGCGCGTTCCGCGTGGCCGAGGGTGTTGCGGAACACGGCGTTCCACTGCTCCCACATGACGGCTAGCAGGTTGTGGGTATCCCAGTGTACTTCGCCGCTTCCGGCGGCTTTGACCCCGCCGCGCTCCTCGCGGAGCGTCCGCCCCGCGACTTCCCGCCATGAATCACCGTGAGCGGCCTGCAGTTCTCGCTCCACAAAAGGAAGCAGCCCTTTGTTGAGAATATCCAGGGCATCCCCGACGCGCGCATGATTTGTTTTAGACATGATATAACCTCGCTGTGTGGGTAGCCGCTATGCCTGAAAGGTAAGCTCCCGAGATTCGGGAAGCGCCCGGGCCAGTTTTGTCAATTCCGGCCAGGCCAGAACAAGGCCGTTGTACGCTAACGCTTCGGCGGACCAACCCTTTCCATCGCACATTTTATGCAGCCGATAGGCCAACTCGCGGGCCGTTTCGCCAAGCGCTCCACCCATTTTACGCAACAAAACAGCGGCCCCGTTTTCCCCTTCCCGTTCCAGCGCCCGGATCAGGTATTGCGTGGCCTTCCATACGGTCAGTCTTTTGTCGGTGGCCGGGTCCCAATCCGCCAGCAATTCTTCCCGTTTCAGCAAGCGCACCGCGCCTCCGCGCGAGGCCACAATCCCTGCTTCCACCAGGCCGTTGACCGCCGTGTTTTTGGCCCTGGACAGGGTTTCGGCTTCTCCGAAATCTCCCTCGCCCGTTCCGTACTGCTCAAACCAGGCCAGTGCCCAGCGGGTATCGGAGTCATAGTCCGCTTCCCGCTCGGCCAGCACTTCGTCAAGAGCCTGATTGATCAGGGCAAGGGCGGTGCGCACGGTCATGGGCTTGCCGCTGGCTTCCACCACCTTGGCATGGCGCGAGAAAACGGCCATGCCGGGGCCGATGGCGGCCTGGGCCAAGTCCACCGGCGCGATATTACCCTGCTGGAGATAGGCGAGGGCCGGCGGCAATTCCTTTTTGAGCGCGTTCAAAAATTCGCGGCGGGTGCATTGCGGCGCGGCGGCGGGACGGGCGCGGCAGGCCAGAACGATATACGAGGCCAAAGCGTTGGTGCCCATGGATACCATGCGCCATTTTTGCGAGGCCCGCACCGGCCAGGTGGCGGTAATCTGGAAGCCGCTGCCGAGCAGGGCTTCGAGCAAAGTTTCCCATCCGGTGGTCAGGTCAACGCCATTGCCCGGCGCTTCAGCATTTCCGTTATTGTCCGCATCGCCGCCCGCGCTCTCGTCTTCCTGCTTGAAGGCGTAATAGACGGTGAGCGGAAAGCGGACATCCATCTTTTCGCGCAAGGCAGTGAAGGCTTTGCGGAATCCGGATTCAAAGTGTTCTTTGGCCTTTTCCTTGTCGCCGTCAAAGCGTTCGGGCGAAGCGGTCAGTTCCGGCGTTTTCGGCACAAGAATTGTTTTGAAAAGATCGGGGTAGAGATCGCCGATGGTTCGCCGGAGCCAGATATAAAAGAAATCGGACAGCGCGGCGTAGCCGATGTTGTCGTAGTAAGGGGGGTCGGTGCTGACCAGAAGACCGTGCGAGTCGTGCCAGTCTCCGGCAGCGTCAACTTGAGCAGCATCGCCAAACCGTATGTTACTTATTGGTATAGTTTCAATGGCACCAGCACATATTTCAACTGCTGTTTTCCAACAAACAGCTTTTTCTCCCATTATATTGGGTTCGCAAAAATCCCAAACCATTGGGATAGCCTGTCGTCCAAATAATTGCATTGACTGTTGACCGCTCGGCTTCCATCTACACAAAGAATTGTTGAAGTCTGCACACCTGCCCAATGCAAGGGTAAGGAATGTCGCTATCACGCAGGCATAGATCTCCGCTTCCATATCCGGAAGACCTGCCGTTTGCGCGTCTTTCCGCACATCTTTGGTCACGCCGCGCACCAGATCGCTCAAGGTGGTCATTGCCGTAAGTTGGCGGGGGGTAAACAGATGACCAAAGGTCGTCATACCATAAGGAATACACCACAGATTGCGCGGATCATGAGCTAATTCTTCGCTCAAAACTATTGGCGCGGCAATTTCAGCGGTGCAAGCCTGAGGATCATCGACAGATAAATATATGCGTCCGCGTGATATTTCCGCCACGATCGCAATCAGGCGATGCTTGATTTGATGCTCTCGCCCTTGCTCTTTAATGTAAGAATCCAGAATGGGCTGATCAGTCAGCAAGCAGTTGAATTTCGCGCCCCTTGCCAGCTTTGTCCCGGCTTTTATGGCGTTTCGGTCGGGAGGTTCTCCGGTTTTGACCTCAAAGCGCCAGGAATTTGCCTGCTTATCAACAACAGGTTTCAGCCAAGCCCATTTATCTTTTTTTGATGAAAGCTGGTAGGTGCTGATCAACGGCACATGCGCCCCATGTGCCGCCGGATTCGGGCTGGCGACCGTTCGCGCCCAAATCCAGGCGATAACATTCGCCTCTCGTCCGCCGTGTTCTTTGGGCAACGTGACCTTGGGGTAAAGATGGCCGATCCGCTCAATGGCGCGTTTGCGAATCAGCTTCCCGTAATAACGGACATCCTCGGCAAGCCCTTTTGCCCCTGCCCAACCGCTCATACGCATGTCATTGCCGCGCACGTCCGGGTTGACCGGCGGGCGGTTCAGCCAACGGGGAATCAATTCCAGATTGCACTTGTTCAGCAACACGGCCACAGGGTTGAGGTCGGCGGCATGGGCTTCAAAACCCAACCGGGCCGCTTCCAGCGGGATGGAACCGCCGCCGGAAAAGGGATCAAGCACTGGCGGCAATGTTCCGCCCGTGTGCTTCAGCATCTCTTCCCGCGCTTTGGCATAGACTTCGGGCTTTTCGTGCAACTTTTTCTGCATGAGATCGCGCATGATGCCGAAAAGACGCTCGCGTTCGGCTTTTTGCGCCTCTTCCGTCGGGAATTTGTCGGGACGGGATGAGGGATCATCAACCACAGAGGAAAACAACACCGCCCGCGCCGTGGGCAAAGGCAAACGCGCCCACCAGTGATGGATGCCCTTGGGGTGAGGACCGATGCCGGGCATTTTGTCATAGGCCGAGGCGTCGTTGATGTCCGGCAGGGGCAGCGAGACTTCGATCAGTTTTTTGGGTTGATTCGGCACTATTTTTTGACTCCGCTCATGCCAAAAGTCTTTTTATCCAGTTCACAAAAGCAGCGGCTTGCGGATGGTTCGGATCAAGATACTTCCTACTGAAGGTTCCTCCCATGAGCGTTCCCGGTTCTTCCTGCCAGGCCAGCCAGGTGTGGATTTGGGCTTTGGACAGATAGGTATCCTTAAAACGTCTGTCAGCGGCGGGAATACTGTTGACGTCCGCCTGCGCTTTCGGCCAGAGGACATCGTTTTCAGCGATCAGGCCGCTGACAAAATCTTCCAGCGCGCCTTTACTCCGGTTGTCCGGCATAATCCACACGCCTACCTTTTTGCCTTCTTGGGTTTCAACGACAGTTCCGGCAACATCCGGCACGGCAGGAACATTGAGGCAACCATGCGCGTCCAGAACACGAGTTACACGCGCCCATTGCCGAGCGAGATCCACATCAGCGTCAAGGATTACACCAAGGCGGTCAAGGTCTGTGGCCTTCAATTCCTCGTTCAGCGTGTTGATCAAGTTATCCACGCCGTTTTTATCCTTGGGCATGAAATGCTCTTTCAACGACAGGCCTTCGAGTTCATGGTTGAACAGCAAATTCATTACCACATGCGCGTCATCGGGGCCTTCAAATATTAGACGATTGACCATCATCTGATTTCGATCCCCTCTTTGACGATAAGCGCCAACCGCTGCTCGTCAAAAATTTCCGCATGAAATCCATCATCGCGTTTTTCCAGCCGGACAGCCACGCCTTGCACCTCAGGCTCGCCCTTCGTGCCGTAATGGAATGCACGGAGACAATCATTGCTGTGCGTTGTGGCGAACACCTGAACATTCAGCCGCTTGGCGACTTTGACAATGAATTTCCAGACATACGGCAGCACGGACCAGTGAATACCGTTCTCGATCTCGTCTACCAGCAGAATGCCGCCCTTGGAAAAGACCAGAGCCATGCTCAGGCCGATAAGGCGGTTGATGCCATCGCCCAGAGATCTGGCGGGAACAGGGACATTGTGGCTGCGGATGCGCACGTTGAACGCTTGTACACCGGGGCGGGGTGAAAAAAGAACAAAATCTTCAACCTCAGGGGAAATGATACGCAACGCATCAATAACGTCCTGTTTTTCAGGCTTCAACGCTATTGTTTCCCATAGAGTTTGTAATTGTACCGCTGATAATCCATCCGGATGAATAAAAATACCCGGCGTTATCATTTCCACATGTTCTTTTTGTAAATTCCAAAAACGCGTCAAGTCATCGTAAGACCTGTCAAGAGGCAATATATAATCACTATCGACTATACCACCAATTTGAATTGCTGGAACAGTATCGTTTTTCATAATGCCATCAGATTTTGGTATCAATGTCGTGGCATCATGCATAGTGAGTTTCATCGGCACACATGTAACAAAAATCCTGAGGGAACTATCCGGCGCACCCAGCCTGCCTATTTGAATTTCCTGGTTAATATCGGCAAGGAGGGGATTCCCAAAAAAAAGATTATTAAAGCCCGGTTCTGACTGCTCTGTGTATAAAGATGAATATGGTTCATTTCTGGTATCTAATATATGCCGCATTGCTGATGGAGAACCTACATTGGCATGCAGGTAAAGCGCTTCCAGCAAAGTGGATTTGCCCACGTTGTTTTTGCCGAGAATCAAGTTGACATGCCCAAGCTGTTCGATCTTCAAAAAATCGAATGCCCGGAACTGGCGTATTTCCAGGCTGTCAAAAAGAAGCGTGTTCACAATAACACCTCACATCTCTCTCCCTGCGGCAATAAGTCCGCCAGCCGGTAATTCACGCTTGTAACGCCAAAATCCGGCTCACGGCCGAAAGGCTCCCGGATATAAAAAATATCCTTTGCCTTGTTGTTTTCAACCAGCACTACGGCGAGCATGAACTGTCCCGGCTTGTTGAGCGCGGTCAGTATCTCGTTCCTGGTAATGGTGACGGTATCCGCGCCGTCCACGCGCCCTTTGACTTCAATAAAACGGAGACGTGATTGCCCGGACGGGTCGCGGGATTCAATATCATACCCACATTTTTCAGCAGATACGTCTCGCGGCGCAAAACCAAGCCCTCGCTCCGCAGTCAGAACGGCTTGCATGGCTATGCTCTCAATCTGTTTGGTGTGTTTGGCATACAGAGAAGGAGCTGAAACCCCGTTTTTCTTTTGTAGAAGAATAGCTGGAACAATAAAGGCTCCACCCATAACATGGGGCGGCAAAGGGGAAACGCGGCGTTCCTGTTGAAGTTCTTCCAGCCGTTTACCAAGCCTTGAGGTTAAGTCGTCGGCGATCTGCCGCGCCTTGGCGGAGTTTATCCTCGCATTGGTCTTGCCGACCAGTTCCTGCTGTTTGAGCTGTTCAGCGCGGTGATCCCAATAATTGATCTCAGCGGTAAGCCGCTCTTTAACTGCCGCCATTGTTTTATCGACCAGTTCTTCTTTGCGTGTCTTTATTTCCCTCAGATGCGACGGGACAAGATTTCTAACCGCATAATCCAGCGCACGGGATTCAATTTCATTTCTCAGCCATGCCAGTTCTTCCAGATTCTGTAGCGCGGCTTTTTCCTCTTCGGTAGGCGGGCGGTAATCAAGGTAGGGAGCGTACCCGACACCTTTGACTTCTCCTGAAGTGCCGACCTCAGTAAATTGCACCTGTTTGGACACAATGCGTCGGCTGCCGTTTCTGTCTGTGCGTGCGTCCTGAATGGCATGTTCCAGAAAAACAAGGACACGCGGTTCATCGTCAACAGCGTTGTCGTCAATGAGAATGGAACCTCGCTTGAGAAGATCCCGGTGTCGTTCAAGAATCAGATCGATTGTGGCGTCAAGCAACGGATGGCCTGGGCACACAAATTCCGCAAGGGGCTTCCCCGCGATGCTGATCAGGCTTTTATCGAACGTCATGCGTTCATAGCGCGTCGGCACGGGATTTCGCATACCTATGATTCTGTCGCGGTTTCTGATGACGGCAGGAATATGCGTGGCCTCAAAACGCCTTGATTCCCTTTCCCGTAACGTGCCGCCAAGCCGTTTGAACGACTCGTTGAAGAATGAGGAAATAAAATGCGGCTGGAGCCGCCTGGCTTCGGCTCGTTCCATTTCGTCGCGAATGGCGAAAACGCGCGAGGCATCCATCGAATCGTGGGCCAGAGCGTGTTCTTCAATCAGGTCGCGTAATTTGTCCCGATCCAGCGCATTGTTGACGATTTGATTAAATCGCGCGCGTGCTTCCGGGCTGTCTCCGTAACGGATGGCTTCTCTCAGCAAGTCCCGCAGAGATTTGCCGTCGAAAACCAGTTGCCCCAAAATGTCGAACACCTTGCCGCCCAGCGCATTTCTTTCTTCCTCCAATTTTTCCAGCAGGCGGCGATACACTTCCCCTTCCCTTGTCTGAGAGGCGACAAGGTTCCAGCAATGACAGACTTCAGTCTGACCAATACGGTGAATACGCCCGAAGCGTTGCTC
>JAISLI010000030.1 GCA_031291035.1 Desulfovibrio sp. | reverse complement strand
CATGGGGCGCGTCGCCTTCAAGGCCGGCATTGAGGGGCTTTTTACCCTGGACGTCGGGCGGCTGACCGCCCTGAACATGAACGACAAGGTCATGTGCGCCGCCAGGCAGGACGGCACGTTTGTCGCCCCGGATTCTTCCGTGGCTGTTGTCCGCATCATTCCGCTCTTTCTTGAAAAAAACGCGTACGCGGAAACGCTTTCACAGCTTGAGCGCCCGCTCTTTTCCGTGCTGCCGCTCAGGAAGGCCAGGGTGGGCATACTTGTCACCGGAACCGAGGTTTTTAACGGGCTTGTGGAAGACAAGTTTATTCCGCGCATCACGGCCAAGGTGGAGCAATACGCCTGTAACGTGGTGAAAACCGTCATAGCGCCCGACGATATGGCGGCCATAGGGCGCGGCATTGAGGAAATTCGGGCGGCCGGAGCCGATCTGCTTGTGGCCACGGGGGGGCTTTCGGTAGACCCCGGCGATCTGACAAGGGCGGCCCTGCTGTCGGCCGGGCTTTGCGACGCGCTCTACGGAGCGCCGGTGCTGCCGGGTTCCATGATCCTTGTAGGGCGCATGGGCAAGGCAGGCGAAAAAGAGGATTCGGCAAAGACGCGTTCCGGCGATTCCATCCGCCAGCCAATGGCCGGAGAGATGCAGGTCATCGGCGTGCCCGCCGGCGCGCTCTACCACAAGACCACGCTTTTCGACGCGCTTTTGCCGCGCCTTTTGGCCGGGCGGACCATTTCCCGGTTGGAGCTTGCCCGCATGGGAGACGGCGGCCTGTGCATGAATTGCAAAATATGCGCCTGGCCGAAATGTTTCTTCATGAAATGACGCGTTGTCCTTCTGCCTCAATCTCGACGCGTGAAGGCGGCAGTCCGTAAAAAAAGATGCCTTTGCCAATTTGGGAAATATCAACCAAAATTGACTACCCCTGACCACACGCAGACAGGATGTTTTCAGCGACATGGATAAATGTCTTCCATATCCCGCCGGACAAAATATTTTGTTTGACTTCAGCCAAACGCTGGCGTCGCGGCAAGACATACCGTCAATTCTGAACGCCATAAAAGAAGCCTGCGATCTTGTGGCCGCGATTCACTGCATTCACCTCGCCCTTCCCGTTCTGCTTCAGGAGCGTATGACGATCCATACGCTCAAATTTCATGAGGATGAAATCGCGAAAGTGGAAGTCGACTTGAACTATCCGGACAAACCGGAAAATTTGTGGACGCTTCCCGCCGACGAGCATCATGTCATTCAGGACATTCTGCGTGAGTTTGTCGAAAACGCCCACGATCAGACAAGCCGCAATGGACATCTCTTTTTTTCCCTGAAAACGCGCGAACTGCGGCAGGGAATTCTTGCCTTTGTCAATCAGGACGCGTCGTCCTTTGACGACGGCGCCATTGCCTTTTTCCGGGGGCTTGCGGCGGCGACATCCTCGGCCCTTGACCAGATGAGCAGGATGGAGATGATGCGGCTTGAGGCCGAACTGCTCTCTCATGAAGTAGACTATTTGCGCATGTTGCTGCACATAACGAACACGTCCATAGGCACCCTTGAGCTATCGTACATGGTGCGCAAGATCGCGACGGACATACGTTTTTTTTTCGGCATACGGACGTTTGTTCTGGCTCTTTTTTCCATTGAGGGAAACTGCCGGACGTTTCAGATGTATTATCCCGAGGATATGGACATTTCCCCGCCGTCGAAAGGCGGGGATACTCGCTGCAATGTTGAAGGAAGCCTGTTGCAGAGGGTGCTGCGAAAGGGTGAGCCCATGGTGCTCCGGCGGGAGCGGTTTAACGAGATCGCCGCGGATGATCCTTTGTCCGCGCTGTGCGCAAAGAGGGACATTTCGGCGTGTTGCATGCTGCCTTTGCGATTTGGCGCGCAATATCTCGGCATGATGGTTCTCGCCCATGAGTCGGATATTTTCACCCCGCATGACGTTGCCCTGCTGAGTCAGGTAGCCTCCCGCGTGGCCATTGCCGTGCACAACGCCATAGAGCACACAATCGTCACGGGAGAAAAAGAGGAACTGGCCAGTGAAAATCTTTACTTGTCGGAACTTGTTCATGAAATGGACGAATTCGGCGAGATTGTCGGAACAAGCGACGCCATCAGGCGCGTTCTGAAAAAAATTGAAATGGTGGCCACAAGCGACAGCACCGTGCTGATTATGGGTGAATCGGGCACCGGCAAGGAACTGTTCGCGCGCGCCATACATAATCGGAGCAACCGGAAAAGCAGGCGCATGGTCAAAATGAGCTGCGCGGCCATTCCGGCCACCCTGCTTGAAAGTGAACTCTTCGGACACGAGAAAGGCGCTTTTACCGGGGCAAATTCCCGGCGCAAGGGCAGATTTGAACTGGCTGACGGCGGTACGCTCATGCTGGATGAAGTGGCGGAGCTTCCGCTTGAACTGCAACCCAAACTTTTACGCGTGCTTCAGGAACGTGAATTTGAACGGCTCGGCAGCACAGGCACCATTACTGTGGATGTGCGCCTTGTCGCCGTGACCAATCGTAATTTGATGCAGATGGTGGGAAACGGCACCTTCCGGGCCGATCTGTTTTACCGCCTGAGCGTGTTTCCCATTGTCATTCCGCCTCTTCGGGAGCGCCGCGAGGACATTCCCCTGCTGGCGCATTTTTTTACCCGGAAACTGGCGCAAAAAATGCAGCGCGACGTCAAAAACATCCCGATGCGAACATTGCGCCAGCTTTGCGATCATTCATGGCCGGGCAACGTGCGCGAGCTTGCCAATGTGATTGAGCACGCCGTCATTGTATCCGACGGCCCCGAATTGTATCTGCCGCCGATGGAATTGACGACGAACGCCGGGTATTTCAATCTGTCCGAGGCCTTCACGCAAGAGGCGATTCCCGCCGTCACCGGCAGTAACCGGCGTTTCCACGCGGACGAAAGTGAAGATGAACGCGCGCGGATTATCAAGGCACTGGTGGAATCCAACGGCGTCGTGGCCGGAGCCAGAGGAGCGGCGGCGAAACTGGGCCTGAAGCGCACAACGCTGCTGTCCCGGATGCAACGCATGGGCATCAGCGCGAAAGTCTGATCCGGATTGCGGACGTAAGCGAAAAAGAGCGCAAAGAGGAGAAATATGTCTGTAGTGATGGGAACCGCCGGTCACATTAATCACGGCTAAACAATGCTGATTGAAGCCCTTCACTTTTTCATAGTTACTCCTCCAACTATAACGCGATGCCTGTAACGGCAAGGCAAAATCACGCGTTACCTTTGCCTCGCCGGGAGGATGCGCCGCAACATCCTCCCGCCATCTTCATACAATATCAGGCGTAGGCCGCAACTGTTCCTTCCGCGTTTGTCTGACGCAGGCTCTGTTTCAACTGGCTGTATTCCTGGCGGACATAATTTTCCGCCCACTTCTGATCCTCAATTTTTTCCAGGCGTACCGGCACAAACTTGTATTCCGGCGTTTTGGACAAGTTGAGAATTTCAGCCGTCAGCTCATTGCACGCGCCAATCCACCATTGGTACGTCATATACACGGCGCCCCTGTTAATGCGCGGGCTGACGGACGCGCGGCTGATGACCTTACCCCGTTTCGATTGCACCCAGACAAGCTCCTGATCCGCCACGCCAAGGTCAAGGGCGTCTTCCGGGTTCATCTGCACAAAACCGGGTTCATCGGCCAGAGCGGTCAGAGCCTTGCAATTGCCGGTCATGGAACGGCAGGAGTAATGGCCGACCTCGCGCACGGTAGAAAGCACTGTGGGGAATTCTTCACTGCATTTTTCATGGGGCGGCGCCCATTCAACAGTGTACAGCTTGCCCTTGCCGTCGGGCATTTCAAACTTCACGCTGCCGTCGGGCTGGGCGTACAGCACTTGGGTACCCGGCGATTTTGCGTCCGGGCAGGGCCACTGCACATAGCCCAGGCCGCCGTTGGCGTCCATTTTTTCGTAGGTCGCTCCCGCGTATTTCGGGGAGAGGCTGCACAACTCCTCCCAAATTTCCCTGGTATTGTTATAATGCATGGGGTAGCCCATGGCGGTCGAGAGCAAGCCGATGATTTCCCAGTCCACCTTGACGTCGCCCTCAGGCTCAACCGCCTTGTAGAAGCGCTGGAAACCGCGATCGGCGGAGGAATACACCCCTTCGTGCTCGCCCCAGGTGGTGGCCGGAAGAATAACATCGGCCGCAGCCGCCGTCTTGGTCATGAACACGTCCTGCACGATCAGAAATTCCAGCGCGGCATAGCCCTTGCGCACGGCCTTGAGGTCAGGTTCGGTCTGGAAGGGGTCTTCACCCATGCAATAGTAAGCCTTCAGCGTGCCTTTTTCCGCGTGGCCGGCAATTTCCGTAATAGGAATGCCGGGCTTGTCGGAGAGTTTTTCCACCGGAATGCCCCAAGCCTTGGCGAATTTCTTGCGCACCTCGGCGCTGGTGACCGGCTGGTAGCCGCAGAACACGTTGGGCAGAGCGCCCATGTCGCACGCTCCCTGCACATTGTTCTGCCCGCGCACCGGGCCGACCCCTGTGCAGGGTTTGCCGAGATTGCCCGTGAGCAGGGCCATACTGGAGAGAGCGCGCACCGTTTCCACCCCTTGCAGAAACTGGGTGACGCCCATGCCCCAATAAATGCCGGAACCTCCCGGCGTGGTCGCGTACATGCGGGCGGCCTTGCGCAGAAGATCAGGCTCAATGCCGGTAATTTTCCGTGTGCTTTCCGGCGTGTATTTGCTCACAATCGCCTTCAGTTCATCCAAACCGGAGGTGTAGCGAGCGATATAGTCCATGTCCGCCAGCCCTTCAGTGAGGATGACGTTCATCATGGTGTTGATAAAGGCGATATTGCAGCCGTTTTTGATGGGCAGATAGAGATCCGCGATGCGCGCGGCCTCGATTTTGCGGGGATCGCAGACAATGAGTTTCGCGCCTTTTTGTTTTGCGCGCACGACCCTGCGCCCGACTATGGGGTGCGAATCGGCCGGATTCCAGCCGCAGATGAAGATGCACTTGTTGTCTTCAATTTCCACAATGGAGTTGCTCATGGCGCCGTTGCCCAAAGAGAGTTGCAGGCCGGCCACGGAGGGGCCGTGGCACACCCGCGCGCAGTTGTCCACGTTGTTGGTGCCGATCGCCGCGCGCGCAAATTTTTGCATCACATAGTTGGTTTCATTGCCGGTGGAACGAGAGGAACCGGAAGTCATGATGGCGTCCGGCCCGTGCTTTTCCCTGATTTCCAGCAAACGTTTGGCCGTGTAGCTGATCGCCTCATCCCAGGATACAGACTCAAGCTTTCCGCCCCGCTCACGGCGGATCATCGGGTTTTTCAGCCGGGGGGTGAGCAGCTTGGTGTCATGGATGAAATCCCAGCCGTACCGCCCCTTCAGGCATAATTTGCCTTCGTTTGTCACGCCGTTTGCTCCTTCAGCCCCCACGACCCGGCCATTTTCCACCAGCAGGTTTATTTTACAGCCGGAACCACAATACGGGCACACCTCAATAACCTTTTGCATAGCATATCTCCTTTTTTCGTCATGAAAATTCATGCGAGCAGGAGCGCCATGCAAAACGCATCAGCCCGCTCCTGCCGTCACACCGACCATCCAGGCGGCGTTGGAGTTTATTCAAATGGTGAAATAACTGTTCATACCGCTTCCACCACAGCCTTTTGCTGACGCTGTTGCCGGATTTGCTGCATTTCCTGCGCATCAATCACGCGCAGGGCGTCTGTGGGGCAGGCTTCCACGCAGGCTGAACCATTGGGCCGGTCGGCGCACAAATCGCATTTCTGCGCCTGGGCCTTGTAATCAAAGCCCCAAGGCTTCCCGCCAAAGCTGCGCGGCGTTTTGAACGTTCTGATGGCCATGGCCCCGAACGGACATGCAAGAGCGCAGGTTTTGCAGCCCACACATTTTTCCTGAATCACCTGAACGGTGTCGCTCATGCGCACAAGGGCGCCGTTGGGACAGGCGCTGGCGCAGGGGGCGTCTTCACAGTGCCGGCACATCACCGCGCCGGTCACATCAAATGTTTTGATCACGCTGAGCCGTGGGAAAAAATTTTCCTGACTCAGATTGTCCGTCCGCTCTCCGTTGTGGGAGAGCGCGCAAGCTATTTCACAGGTGCGGCAACCTATGCACAGCTTGGGGTCTGCCAGTACAAATTTGTTCATACAATATCTCCTTTGTTTTGCACGTATTTCATTCCGCGGTCGGCTCCAGGCTGTCCTTGCTCCGCGCGCTCTTGCAGCCAAGGCACGCTTGTCAGCCCCTGGGCCAGCTCATTGTGAATGCGGTGCACCGCCCGTCTGACCTCATCCGACAGGGGGCCGTAAAATGTCACGTCCGCCGGCTGAATGCCGAGAAAAACAACTTTCGGCACATCCTCCCGCAACCGTTCCATCAAAAACGAAAGCGGCATGTTGTGCGTGTTCATCAGGCGCATTCCCACAATGTGCTCCTGCTCGACAAACCGGAGTTCTCCGGGGGCAAGGCCAAATTCGGTCGCGTCCACTATCAGGACCAGTTCGGGCTTGAGCGAGCAGACATGACGGACAATGTTTTCCGGCATGGAACCGCCGTCCACCGGCAGCCAGCCCGGAACAGGCTCCGCGTCCATCAATTCGGCCAATAACGGGCCGGCGCCGTCATCGCCCATGAGACTGTTGCCCACTGTCAACACCACAGAGAGGCCCGCCACCATTAACCGCCCGGAACGCGTCTGAACATGACGTACAAGGCCGGCTCCTTTGCCATGTCCCGCAAGATTTCCAACAGCGCCCTAGTCCAGTCGCTGTACGGCTGTTCCAGATTGTCCAGAAGCGGCATCCACTCATTGCCCAAAATACCGATATGCGTCGAGTCGATGGCAATTTCCCCAAACTTCAGCAAGCCGGACATCTTCCGTCTGGCCGGTCCCTCCGGAAGATGCTCTATCCATTTGACGTACTCCTGATACGGACAACTCATAACCTGTTTGAAGCAGTCTATAATGCCGATGTGGTGCCCTATGGAAAGCGAGTAATACGTTACCTTCTGCGCCTCTTCCGAGACTGGTTTGTCGCTGTCGTTATCAACAAATCTGCGCTGAAGAACGTGGCAGGTAACTAAATCATCCACGCGCCGCCTCTCCGTTGAGCGAGGCATCCAGCGTTTCTTTCAGACATGTCACTATGCTACGCAAACGTGGATCGTCCGCTTTGACGCACCAATCCTCAATCAGTTGCGGCATGGTCTGCAAGTCATTCTTTTCAAGCAGATCAACAAACTGGTCGCTGATCTGCCTTCCCTGCACATAGCCGGCCAGCAGACGGGCCTGACGCTCGATTTTTACCCGAACATCCAGAGGAGCGCCGGGGTGCGCCACTGCCGACTTGTCTCCTTCGGCCTCCACATGATTCTTTTCCTTGAGTTTTTGTCCCAGCAGACCCAGTGCCATGGCGAAACCGTAAATAGTCGCGCCCGGTGTAGGGGGGCAACCGGGTATATACACGTCAATGGGCACTATTTTGTCGCTGCCGCCCCAAACACAGTAAAGATCATGAAAGATGCCGCCGCCGCAGCCACAGGCGCCGTATGAAACGCAAATTTTCGGATCAGGCGCGCCATAAAACGCTCTGAGCGCGGGCATGCGCATGGCCCGGGTCACTGAGCCGGTAAACACCAGAATATCGGCATGACGCGGCGAGGGAACGACCTTTATGCCAAAGCGTTCCGCGTCAAACAATGAAGTGATTGAGGCGAAAATCTCAATTTCACATCCATTGCAGCCGCCGCAGTCCACACGATACACATAGGCCGAACGTTGAATATTATGCAGCAGGGTTGCTTTGAGCTTCGCGCTTGCTTCATCCACCTCAGCGAGTTTTGGGACAAAGTGCGCCGCCTTCGGAGTTTCGGAACTGTTATTCAGCGTCATCATCCGTTCTCCATATTGACTGTGGATTCAGAATAATATTATTTTTATCCAGAATATTTTGTCTGCGCCTGCATTCAGGGCATGTTTCCAACAGGGAACGTCGCGTATTCACAACGTTGGCATCTATCCCGGCCTGCACCATCAGAGCCATAACATACTCCACTTCTTTTCTGGGCGCAAATGGCCGATTGCAAATCCGGCAGTTGCACAATGAAAATGTGGCGCGTTCATAAAGGTCGACCTTGTTGGTCACCGCAAGTTCAAACATTTGCGACAGCGTCAGGGCGTGTGTGGGGCACACTTCCTCACACCGGCCGCAAAAGATGCAGCGCCCCACAAAAAGCTGCCAAGTGCGGACACCGGCCTTGACATCCGTTTCCATGGTCAATGCGTTTGCCGGACAGGCCATGGTGCAGGCCGCGCAGGCAATGCACTGCTTGGGGTCATATTCCGGTTTGCCGCGGAAAGCCGGCATCAGCTCCAACGGCGCAAAAGGATATTTGACCGTGACATCACCGGTATTTTTGACAATTTTCAGAAGATTAAACATAAAACTCTTCCTTGGCAAAAAGCTTTATATCAGCGGGGTTCGCACCCGATCAATACCATAACGCTCAAATTCTTCATATGAGACGGTTTTTGCCTTGCGCTTGCGCACATCCACCAATGTCACTCTGTCCGTACAAGAGTAACACGGGTCAACGCTGCCGATAATCAGCGCCGCATCAGATACCGTGTTCCCGCGCAGGGTATGGCGCAGTACCGGCCAGTTGGCATAGGTCGCGGCCCTGCATCTCCAGCGGAATACCTTCTGGTTCGTGCCGGTCATACTCCAGTGCACGTCCTCACCGCGAGGAGCTTCGGTGTGCCCAAGGGCGAATTTGTGCGGGGTATATGTGAACCCTTCCACAAGGATAGGCCCGTCAGGCAGATTGTCCAGCGCGTATTTGCACTGGGCTATGGAATCATGAAACTCGTTGATGCGCACCACTGCCCGGCTGTAAATATCGCAACCGTCGGCGGAATAGACATTCTTGGGAATATCGGCGTAAGCGGCGTAAGGGTGATCCACACGCACGTCACGCGTGAAGCCGCTGCCCCGCACCATTGGCCCGACCGGGCTGAAATCGCGCGCCACCTTGGGATGCAATATGCCGATGCCCTTGGTGCGCTGCTCAAAATTGGTCGTCTCGACAAGCATGGCGATCAGTTCGCTGCCTTCCCGGCCAATTTCGTCCAGCAACTGCATGGTTTTTTGCCGGGCGTCCTTCAGAATGTCGCGTCGTATGCCGCCAACCAGGTTCAAACCATACGTCTTGCGCGCGCCTGTCAGCATTTCCGCGATTGTCATGGACTTTTCCCGCACACGGAAAAACTGCTGAAAGCCCGCGTCAAAGCCGCAAAAATGGCAGACCAGACCGAGATTCAACAAGTGGCTGTGCAAACGTTCCGCCTCAAGAAGCAGAGTGCGTATCCAGTGCGCGCGCTTTGGCACTTCTATGCCGATGGCGTTTTCAATTGAATTGGCGTAGGTGATGCTGTGCGCGTAGCCGCAAATGCCGCACACGCGTTCAGCCAGAAAGGTGATTTCATGATAGCCCATGCGCAGTTCGGCCACCTTTTCCATGCCGCGATGCACATAGAACAGCCGGTAATCGGCATCAACAATATTTTCTCCGTCAACAAACAGGCGAAAATGTCCGGGTTCGTCCGAGGTCACATGCATTGGCCCCAGGGGGATGACGCGGTTCTTTTCATCCCCCAGTTCATTGAGGAAGGTGTATGTTTCATCGTCCACCGTCGGTTCGGGACGCCGACGATAATCCATGGAATCCTTGCGCAAGGGATACAAATTATCAGGCCAGTCGTCCGGCAGCACAAGCCGCCTTTCGTCCGGAATGCCGATGGGGGTCAGCCCGAACATATCGCGCATTTCCCGTTCCGCCCAAATAGCGGCGGGCACTCTCGTGGTGACGGAAGGAAATTCGGGATGCGCGGGGTCAATCAGCGTTCTGACCACAACCCAGCACTTCTCGCCTTCTTCCATGGACAATGCGTAATAAATGGCGAAATGACCATTGAGTGACCGTTCATCATTGCCGAAAGCAATGGACAACCACCCCCCCTGATCATAATACAGGTATTGAACCACATCCTGCAGGTAGTCAATCTTGACGGTAATAGTCAGTTGATCCGCGGTTTGCCGTTCTTCATCCACTATCGCATTGGGAAAACGCTGGCGGACGTTGGCGACGTATCCGGCGCCAAGTTTGGAGCCCGCAGGTCTGGTCTTGGTAGTTTGCGTTGCTTCGTTTGACACGTTACTTCTCCTGGCGAGCAGTATCTAAGGCGGAAATTTTTACTGACTTTTGCGCATCTTCGGTCCACTTTAAAACTATTTCCGGAACATCACGCGCGGCCACTGACGCCGATGCATCACGCATCACAATTCTTGAGGCGGCGGTCAGCATGTTTGTTACAGGTTTTGGAATATATG
This sequence comes from Desulfovibrio sp., assembly GCA_031291035.1. Taxonomy (GTDB): domain Bacteria; phylum Desulfobacterota; class Desulfovibrionia; order Desulfovibrionales; family Desulfovibrionaceae; genus Desulfovibrio. The sequence goes on along the minus strand of JAISLI010000030.1, from coordinate 12,319 downwards.
TGCCCATCATCAGCATCAATATCAGCAGCACACCTGTCGGCGCAAGCGTCAGCCAGCCAAGTTCGCCTTTATCCACCTGAGGCGGTGCCTGACCAAAAATCGTTGTGCTGACAAGATTGACAAGGGCGCTGAGCACAAGGACGAGAATCGCAAGCAGAAGCACGGTCAACAGTATATTGTGGCTGTTTATGCCGGCCATGACGACAAGGAATTCGCTCACGAACACATTGAAGGGCGGCATGCCGCCAAGGCCCAGCGCGCCACAGGTCAGAAACAGGGCGGTGACAGGCATGACCTTGAGCATCCCCCTGACCACGTGCATGTCACGCGTGCCGTATTTGAGCAAAATATTGCCGGACACACAGAAAAGCAAACCCTTGGCCAAACTGTGGTTGATGACGTGCATGAGGGCCGCAAGCGCTCCAATAGGGCCGCCAAAACCTATGCCGACAGCGATAAGCCCCATGTTCTGCACACTGTGATAGGCAAGCTTGCGCTTGATGTCGTGCTGGATAACGATGAACAGCGCCGCGACAAAAATGGACAGGAAACCCAGCAGCAGGAAGATGTTTTGCATGAAGGTCACGCCGATAGTGCCCTGTATGACGATGTAATAGCGCAGGATGACGAGAAAGGCGCATTTGAGCAGCACCGCCGAAAGCAGGGCGCTGGTCGGGCTGGGCGCTTCACTGTGCGCATCCGGCAGCCAGGCATGCATCGGGAACAGCCCCATTTTCGTGCCGAAACCTATTACTATGAAGACAAAGGCCAGCCTGACCAGCGAGGGATCAAGCTTGTCGGAATACTTGAGAACCTCGGAGCAGAAAATGGCGTCTTCAGGATTGGGCATGACCACGGAGGCGTTGGAAAAGATCAGTATGGTTCCGTACAGGCCAAAGGCCACGCCGACCGTACAGATGATGACGTACTTCCAGGCCGCTTCCAGAGAGGAGCGCTGTCGGTAGATGCCCACCAGAAACGTTGAGGCCAGTGTGGTGGACTCAATGGCCGCCCACATGAGGATCAGGTTATTTGTTGTGATGGAAAGCAGCATGGTAAAGATAAACAGGTGAAAGAAGCCGTAATAATTGCACAGTGTGTTGATGGAAATTTCTCCATGCCCGACTTCATTCCTCATATAACCGACTGAATAAAGACCGGTTAAAAAGGCCAATACAGCGGTCACACCGAGAAAGATCGCTCCCAGGCTGTCAAGAAGCAGCCAGTTGCCCGCCGCCACCACTGCGCCATCGTCGTATATCTGGGCTACAAGCTTCAACGCTGCAAGCAACAGCACGGATATGCCAATGACATTTACTTTGGTTGCCCGCCGCGTGTCACTGTCATTGGCTCTGCCCAAAGCGAATTCGACAAGTGATGTGCAAAGCGGCACTACAAGCACCAAGTATATCAGGAAAGTGTTACTCATACAGATCACCCTTTCAACGTGGTCAGATCGTTGGCGTCAAGTGTATGGACAGACTCGTATATGCGCCGCACAACATACGTCATTATAATCACAGCAAATACGGCGTCTGTGGTTATGCCTATCTCTACCAGGTGCGGGGCCTTGTTGGCGAGCAGGGCCAAGGTGAGGTGGGCGCCGTTTTCCATTATGCAATATCCGAATACCTGTTTCAGGATATTTCTCTGTGTGATGATGCAGGTAAGACCAATCATGAAATGCCCAAGCGACACGGTCAATGCGGGCTTAAGATGATTTTCCTCAATGACATTCAAATGAATATTATTGACGACAAAGTAGCTGAGCACCACTATTACCGCTGTTATAGCCACCACAAGCTTTGGCTGGATAATCGTTCCCTCGATGGGCGATGAGTCAAATTTGTCGAAAGAGCGGTATATTATGTAAGGCACAAGGATGACCTTTGTAATTAACGCGGTCACTCCCCAAGTATACAACTCCGGCGATACAAGCACTTTTCCTATGGCCAGGAATACAAGCACCAGAACGAAAGATTGTGCGGCATACAGTAACACTGAAGTTGCAGTTTTTTTGGAAATAACCACCATAAGTGACGTTATAACCAAAAGACCGGATAAAAAATTTATGATGCTGACGTTTTGCATGTTCACTCCATTGGCTCAAGGCAGCATTAAATCGTTCTGGACTGTACGATTCATTGTGACTATATTCCAGAAAAATAAAAGGCAAACGACAGTGCCGCTATGCCGAATCCCATCCATGTAACCCTTGATGTCAAAAGAAAACGTCCCCGCGCAAGCGAATTTTCATAGAGTGAAGCCAGCGTATACACAATGACCAGTTTTACGGCGAACACTATCAATGAAAACAGCAGATAGAAAAATCCTGCGTTGTCTCCCGCCGTTGTGCTCCCGAACGGAACGAAGACGCACAGGAACAAACTGGCAATCACGGCCTGCTTCAAGTAAATGCCCCATTTGACCAAGGCAAGCCCGACGCCGGAATATTCCGTCAGCGGGCCTTCCTGAAGTTCCTGTTCCGCTTCAGGATAGTCAAAGGGAATTTTGCCCATTTCCACAAACACGGCGAACCCACAGGCCACAAAAGCCAGAATGGCGGCGATGGGCATTTTTCCGCCCCAGTCTGTCAGGGCAAGACCGCTCATGGCGTTGATGCTGGTGGAGCCGGCAATCAGAGCTGTCACAAGGAGAGACAGAATCAGAACAGGCTCCACCAATACTCCCAATACCAATTCGCGGCTTGCGCCCATGCCGGCGAAGGCGCTCCCCGAATCAAGACCGGACAGGGCAAAGAAAAACCGGAACAGGGCAAACAGATAAATCAGGGTGATCAGGTCACTTGCTCCGGCTAACGCCGTATTCTGCACCAGCATCGGCAGTGTTGCGGCTACCGTCAGCATGGTTGCAATCAGCACATAGGGCGTGGCGCGAAACACCAGACCCGAATGCGCGGGAGTGACTTCCTGGCGTTGCAGGAGTTTAAGGATATCGCGATAGTCCTGAAGGATGCCGGCAACGCCAAGCGGCCCTTGACGTGAATGCATTTTCGCACGGATCTTTCTGGCTATTCCAGAGAGAACCGGGGCAAGCAATAGCAGAAAAAGCGCCTGAACTATTGCCAGCAAGATTGCCGAAAAACACGATGCGAAATTTACCGTCAGCATAATTTCACCCTAACTCATTGTAAACACAAGTAAAATAATAACTATTGTCACAATGTAGGAGCAGTAAACTCTCAAATCGCCCTGTTGAATTTTCTGCATTTGACGGCTCGCGCCATGCACAAAGTTGAGCAGTCTGGAGATCACGTGGTCGCCCCATACCGAGTCGCCGGGGCCGCCCGGGATTGGTTTGTCGATTTTTCGGCTCATCCATATGCGCGGATCGAACGAATGACGCATCTGGTACAAACCGGAAAACATATAACGCAGACTCTGGGTAAAGCCGCCTGCTGACGGCGCCATTTTTTGCTCATAAAGATAACCGCAGGCCCAGGGAGCGTCCTGACGCCGGAAGGGCAGACGCTGTCCCTTGGTCAGGTTATGGATCAACAGGGGACAAATGGCGCAGCCCAGAATAAGGACTATGATCAGGGCCGGCGAAAGCGATGTCTGCACCGTTGCCGGAACAAGCAGGGAACCTTCGGCAAACGTCGGCGTGCAGGAAGCCAGACTGCCGGCTACCTTTGAAAACATGGGCACAAAACATGCCGCGCCAACGCCGAGCAGGATGCAAAGCAGGGCAAGCGCGCCCATGCCCAACAGCATTGTGCGGGGGACTTCTCTGGCATGGTCGGCCTGCTGACTGCGCGCCTGGCCGCAAAAACTCACGCCGTACACCTTGACAAAGCACATGGCCGCAAGCGCGCCGGTGATGGCCAGCATAACGATGGCCATCGGGCCGGCCAGCCGCATGGACCCACTGCCGCCGGCGCTTATGGTGAACAGGCCCTGATAGGTATACCATTCACTGACAAAACCGTTCAATGGAGGCAGGGCGGAAATCGCCATACACCCTATAAGGAAGAGCACCGCCGTATAGGGCATATGCCGGGCCAGCCCGCCCATCTTGTCCATGTCCTTGGTGTGCACGCTGTGTATGATCGCCCCGGCGCCCAGGAAGAGCAAACCCTTGAACAGGGCGTGATTGACCAGATGGTATATCGCGCCCAGAAATCCGAGAGCGGCCAGAAGCGGATTGTGCTGGGAAAGACCGATCATGCCGACGCCGACGCCCATCAGAATGATGCCCACGTTTTCAATGGTATGGTAAGCCAGCAGGCGTTTGAGATCGTGTTCGGCCAACGCGTACAGCACCCCCATCACTGAGGATACCGCGCCGAAACCAAGCACTGTCAGCCCCCACCACAGCGGCAGTTCATTGGCGCCAAGAAGATCAACGCCAACCTTGATGATGCCGAATACGCCTATTTTGACCATCACGCCGGACATCATGGCCGAAGTATGCGACGGCGCGGCCGGATGCGCGCGCGGCAACCACGCATGCAACGGCAGGATGCCCGCTTTTGCGCCGAAGCCGAAAAAGGCCAGCAGAAACACGACGGACGCCATCGGCGCGGAGAGCTGCGCTTTTCTGAAATCTTCAAAATTCAGGCTGTAATTCGGCGTGTGCAAAAAGAGCAGAAACAAGGCTATCATGATCATTGCACAGCCTGAGTGAGCCATGATGAGATAGAGATTGCCGGCGCGTTCGGCTTCTTCAGTCTGATCGGAAATCACCAGAAAATATGACGACAGGGACATCAGTTCAAAGAACACGACAAAATAAAAGGCGTTGTCCATCACCATGAGGGCCACCATGGACATGATGAACACGTTCATGAAGAAACCCATGCCCCATGCGCCCTTTCCTTTGTATTCCTGCATATAGGAGAAGGAATATACGGAAGCGGCCACCGCCAGCACCGAAATAACGACAATCATGAAGGCGCTGAACATATCCATACGCACATACATGGTGGTAAACGGCAAAAGGCCGCTGTATGCCTTGTACAGCGTGTCCGAAGCGCCGGTAAGAACGGGCCAGGCGGCCGCAATGCCCAAAATGCCCCCCAGCGCGCCAAAGAAGCCGGTTGCGTATATGGAAAGAGTTTCGGACTTGTTGAGGATCAGGGACAGAAGCGCCCCGATGCCGTACGCCAGCGCGGCGTTGAGCAGCATATCCAAAGAATTGTCCATTATGCCTCCCCGGGATTATTTTCGTCTGCCGACGAGGTAAGATTCAGCGTTGCCAGGCCTTCAGCCGCGTTGTAACGCTTGGCGTCGTCAACGTGCGCCGCGGAATCGGCATTTGCCAGGGCAAGGGCGTTGTTCGGACAGTTCTGCACACAGGCCGGCCCTTCCTCCCGGAAATAACATAAGTCGCATTTTACGGCGATAACTCTTCGCCCGGCATTCCATGCCAATATGGGATTCATGGACGGATAACTGAACGGGACATCGCTGAGCGCGGATACGGGCACATAGTCCTCAAAACAGTCCTCCTGCGCTTCCGGCTTGCCGGCGGCGGGGTTGACGGCTCCGAAGGGACAGGCGATAACGCAGAGCTTGCACCCTATGCATTTGCTCTCGTTTATTCGCACAGACTCAGCTTCTACGCTGATGGCGCGCACCGGACATACCTGGGCGCACGGCATATCTTCACAGTGGCGGCACAACACGGGCGCGGTTCCGTCATAGTTGCGCATTACCGTGAGGCGGGGATGCTCCAGCAGTCCCTCGGCCTGATGCCCAAGGGAGCATGCGGCCATACAGGTGTAACATCCCGTGCATTTGGATGGATCCGCTATAACAAAACGATTCATAAACGGCCTCTTGGGGATCACGATTTTTGAGCAAAACGCAATAATTATGTGCACAATTCATGCCAAGGAGCCACTCTCCATAGTGCCCGTTCCGAATCGATAAGGCGCCATATTCTATTGAAATACCAATGATATTTCTTCAGCCGGACGTTTGCAAATTTGTTTGTCACAGTGATATTACAGGTCTTTTTTCGCGTATCCGGGCGTGGCGGCGAATCTGGTTGTGCCGGTGCTTCCCGTTCTTGCTGGCCGGAAAGATTTTTGTAATGCCCAGTTTTCGTCATTTTTGACGAAAACAGTGACGACACTGTCACTTCGACAGTGTCGCAATCTTCATCAATGACATGCGTTGTCACCCTGAGCCACGCGCTTGCCCGGCCGCAGGCAAGATATGTCCCGACAAACACCGCGATGAGCGACAAGACGCCATCTGGTATTGATTTTGCAGTGTTTTTTAGCGCGTTGTGTAAACGCAGGCAAGCCGTGGAACATGCGTGCGCAAGGGCGTATGCCGGAGCGCGTTCGGTTTCGACATCACCAGTGTTGCCTGTCACGTCTCTGCCCAGGGTGAAGTCACCGCGCGGCTCCGATGAAACCATGAGAACCTGTTAGCAGAATTTAGGAGGCATTATAATGAGTGAAATTAAATTGCCGTCGTTTGACGCCCTTGATCCCTTCCAGATCTGTTACAAGGCCGAGACAGCGATGGAAGGAAAAGCAAAAAAAGCGGTGAGTTCCGCTTTTTTGCTCGCCATCATGGCGGGTCTGTTCATTGGCCTCGGATTCATATACTGCAGCGTCGCCAATGTTGCCGGAGCCGGCAAGATCGTCGGCGGTCTGGTGTTCAGCGTCGGCTTGATGCTGGTGGTGATATTCGGGGCCGACCTGTTCACAGGCAGTGCTATGACCCTGGTCGCAAGAGCCAGCGGTAAAATAACCTGGGGGCAGCTTCTGTATAACTGGGTAGTTGTGTATTTCGGCAACCTGGTCGGCGCGCTTCTTCTGGTGGCGCTTGTCCATTTCAGCGGGCACGCCTGGCAAAGCGGCGGCGCCATAGCGGTTTTTTATATAAACACCACAGCCCACAAGTTGTCCTACACCTTCGTTGAAGCTCTTTTTCTCGGCATTCTCTGTAATCTGATGGTCTGCCTTGCCGTGTGGATGAGCCTGGGGGGCCGTTCCGTGCTGGACAAAATGCTGGTCTGCCTTTTCCCGGTGGGTCTGTTCATTGCCTCCGGCTTTGAGCACAGCATCGCGAACATGTTCATGCTGCCCAGCGGCGTGATCGCCAGCCAGATAGCTCCGCCGGAAGTGTTGGCCAAACTGGCCGACCCCAAGCATATCGCCGAAACGCTCACATGGAGCAACGTCATTTTCAAAAATCTGATTCCGGTTACCATCGGCAATATCATCGGCGGCGGCGTCTTGGTCGGATTGTTCAACTGGCTGATTTATCTGCGTCCCGGTGTTGCAAGGCACTAGACAATTTTTACCAACTCCAGACCCGCTGCCGGGCACCCGGCAGCGGGCTTACGGCAAGCGTCATGACTGCACCGAGTGATTCTGCTGACCGCGCTATCCAGACGGAACACCCCATTACCCGCATCGGCCCCGCGGGCAGAGTGGCGTTAAATGATGTGGTGCTGCTGGAAGAAAGCTATAATTTATACTGCAATGGCGTGCTTGTGACGGATCTGCACTGTTCGCCCCGCCACCTGAGGCAGCTTGCCATAGGGCATTTGTTCTGTCGCGGCCTGCTGCGCACCGCCGCCGAGGTGGTCAATCTGGCCATAGAACACGCCCCGGGGAAAATTACAGTGGAAGTCCGTCCGACACAAGAGGCGCGTGAAGCGGAAGCCGCCATCCCCGATTCCGACGATGTCCGGTTGACCGCGGATGAAGTACACCAACTGCAGGAAGACTTTGACCGACGCTGCGATCTCTACCGCGCTACCGGCGCCGCCCACAGCAGCGCCCTGGCGGATCGTTCCGGCATCATCATATTTTTGGAAGATATAGCCCGTCACAATTCTCTGGACAAAGTCATCGGTGAAATGCTCCTGCAAAATATTTCTCCCGTGGGCAAAGCCCTGATACTCAGCGGGCGCATGGCGTACGACATGCTCGGCAAGGCCGCTTCCTGCGGCGTCAAACTGCTCATCGCGCCCGGCGCTCCATCGTATACATCCATAGTCATGGCGTTGGAAAGGGACATCACCCTGCTGGCTTTTGTACGCAAGGACAACATCAACATTTATTCACACCCGCAACGGATACTGTAACCAACCGACCGGGACAGTCATGGAAAAACGGACAATGCACCCGCCGCACCCGATAGTGGCTGCAACATTCGCGGCCATGCGGCGTCCATCCCTCATGCCGAAAATGGCGGGAAAGCAGGTGACGCTGGAGCACGCGCAGGAACTTTTGTGTGACGCAGTCTCCCCCATGGCCGAATCGGAATCCTGTTCCCTGCTGGAAGCCATGGATCGCATCGCCTTTGAGGATATACATGCCGATCTGCCGATCCCCTCCTTTGATTCCTCTCCCGTGGACGGCTACGCCCTACGCCATGAGGACAGTAAAGGTGCCTGCCCGGAACACCCTGCGCGGCTTCCTGTGACACGCCTTGTTTTCGCGGGAGGGGGCGCGCCCCTGCCCCTTGGACCGGGCGAAGCAGCCAGGGTAATGACAGGAGCCATGATCCCCCAGGGCGCGGATTGCGTTATTCGCCAGGAGGATACGGACAGGGGCGAAAAATTTGTGTCAGTGTACAAGCAGGCGCGATGGCAGGAGAACTTTTCCTTTTGCGGTGAAAATATCCGTAAGGGACAACTGCTGGTCAGCCGGGGGCAGCAGCTCAATTTCGCCCATGTGGGGCTTGCCGCGGGCCAGGGACATGCGGAAATTCAGGTTTTCCGGCGTCCGCGTGTTGCCGTGATGGCCTGCGGGGATGAGCTTACGCAGCAAAACGATGTTTTGTTAACAGGAAAAATTTATGACATCAGCACGTTGATGCTACTGTCAAAATTGAAGAGCATCGGCATGTACCCGGTTATAGCGGAAAACACCGCTGACAATGTGCCCGCGCTTTGCGAACGCATCCTCGCCCTGCTGGGAGACAATGATTTTGTCATCACAACCGGCGGCACGTCCGAGGGGCAGCATGACTTTATGCCTGCCGTGCTGGACAAGATCGGGGGGACGTGTTTGTTCAGAGGACTTGCGATGCATTCCAGCAAGCAGGTGACCGCCATGCGCATAGGGGAAAAAATCCTCCTCTGCCTGTCGGGGAACCCTTTTTCCGCCGCCGCAAATTTTGCCTTGCTGGGCAAACCCGCGCTGTGCAAGCTGGCCGGGCACAGTCAATTTTTCCTGCAGCGGCAAAAAGGCATAGCCAGGAATTTTTTCCATAAACCCTCCCCGTTGCGCCGTTTGGTGCCGGCAAAAATAACCGGACAAGACGTGTCCATCCCTCCCCAGGCGTATGCCACAGCCATGTTGACATCCTTGACAGAGTGCAACTGCATGGTGGATATTCTCCCCTCGGCAAAATCCGTTAAACTTGGCGACACGATTGATGTGATCCTTTGTTGATAACATATACCATGAAATCCAAAATGTATGTCCCTGTCAAACAAAACGAATCCGGCGGCTGCCTGGCAAAATATCCGGGGCGGAACCTGATTGAACTGGTGCGAGAGGCCGACAACATATCGGGATGCCCGGATATCGCGTCACTCTGGATGCCGGAGGACGCTTCAGTCATCAAATATGGTGACGACAACTTGTTGTTGACCACGGATATGGCTCCGCTGGTTGGCGTGGATTGTTTTCTTGCCGGAAAAATCGCCGTGCTGCATGCCCTGAGCGATATTTACGCCATGGGCGGAAGGCCGCTGCATGTATTGGTCAACCTTGTCATCGCCCGCGCTACGTCCGAACAGCAGTCCACCGCCCTGCTTGCCGGCATTTTTGAAGCCTGCCGGGAAGAATCCGTACTGGTCGCGGGCGGGCATACCCTGTTAAGCGAGGAGTTTCTGGTCGGCATATCCGTGCTGGGATCCATGCAGGGCAAACAGCCCATAAAAAAACAGAATTGCCTCTCCGGCGATATATTATTGCTTTCCAAGCCGCTGGGCACAGGTTTGGCGGCCAGGGGCCTGTTTTTGGGCGAAATAGAAGAAGCGGAGTTCAGCGAGGCCATGAATATGATGCTCATCTCCAACAGGCACAGTGTGTCGGCGGCGCAGGGCATGGTGAATATTCACGCCATGACTGACGTTACGGGCTTTGGTTTGCTCGGACACCTCTCTGAAATGTTGCGCCCCGAACAGGGCGCCATTATAGATTTCGCGCGTCTTCCCATTATTTCGTGCGTCAACTCGCTTTTTTTGCATGCATACGGAACCGGAATCACCCAGGAAAATTTGCGCTATGCCGGTCGTGAGCACAAGCTGTCTTTTACGCCGCAAAACGATTGCCCGCTGATTTTGCTTGACCCGCAAACCAACGGGGCTATCCTCGTTGCTGTCGCCCCTTCCGACGCCTTACCTCTGGAACAGGCGGGATGGACGCCCATCGGCAAGGTAAACGATGAGGGAACGATACGTTGTCACATTGTCGCCATGCATACGTTTTGACGAAATGTGTTGATTTCCTGACGCCGGATTTGTTATGAAAATGCCGCCGGAGTATTCACAGTCTGATTTGACGGGCGTCGCGTTGTCAGGGGGAAAAAGTTCCCGCATAGGGTACAACAAGGTTTTCCTGCGCCTTTCAGAAGAGAATGACTGCCCTACGCTGCTTGACCGGACCATGTCCCTGCTGAAAAAAGTTTGCGGCCGGACCGTTGTTGTCGGTCAAAAAATTCCGGGTTATAGCTGTTTCCCCGATATTGTAGCCGGCTGTGGACCGGTAGGCGGCATCACTACGGCTTTGGAGGTGACACGGAGCGCATGCCTTGTCCTGGCCTGTGATATCCCCTTCATGGAAGAAAGCGTCCTGAACAAGCTTGTTGACGCGCGACGCGCGCGGCCTGACGGTACCTTGGTCACATGCTACAAGCAACTTGAAACCGGCTACCCGGAAGCGCTGGTCGCCATATACGAGTTTGACGCCCTGCCTTTTTTTCAGGCTTCACTGACGCAAAGGCTGCTGAAAATCCGTCTGGTCATACCCCGTGAACGACATCATTTTCTTTTTTATTCCGGGGAAGAATCCCGCTATTTTTTCAATATCAATACTCCGGCGGCGCTTGAAACGGCGAAAAAGCTCATACTGGAGCGGACTGCCGAGGCGGGGACAGAGATGATGACATCCAGGTTATAGTGCTTGGTGCTGTAGCTTTTGCCGTCAGCGGCAGTTGTCAAGTAATCCTTGACAACTGAATTTTCGAGAGTGTGCATCAATGGATAGATTTTTGGCGTAAAAATCTTATAAAACCAATCTGTTGACTGAATGCTTCCTAATCAGCAAGGGCAAAGAGCACAAAAAGTACGAATTCGGGGCCAAGGCCGCCATTGTCATGACCAAAACCCGCTGCATCATTGTCGGCGCGAAGAACTTCACCCGCAATGAATATGACGGCAATACGCTCAAAGATGTGCTGGCCCAGGTCGCGAACATCCGGGGCAGCGCTCCGGAAACGGCTTTTTGCGACCGAGGTTTCCGAGGCCGGAAACGCGTAGGGGACACAGCGATGATGTGGCGAAGAAATGAACTTCAGCATGGAACTGCTTGAAAATACTTTTTCAGGGCCGACTACCGGCGTGGGTCGGAACGCCATGCTGACCTTCGGCATTCAGGACCTCGGCAAATGGCTTGGGGATGAGGTCGATGCCGCGACCGGCGCGGCTGACCCGAACTCCTCCGGGCCGGGCGCGCGCTTCCTCTCCCGGGCCACGGATATGGATTACATCGGCGAAGACCGGGACCTGGCCGTCAGAACCATCGAGAGCGCGGCGCGCTTCGCGGAACTCGGCGCGGTGGCCCGGATGACCATGGCCGCTTCCGACGCGGCGGGCGGCGCGGTGACCCGGCGCACCACTCTGGCCAACCTCCGTGGCGGCCTGAAAACCGCGCGCCTTGACGGCGCGCCGGAACGTCCCAAGGACGGCCTGAGAAAACGGCAGAAACGCGGCCCGAAATATCGAAAATTCGGCGCGCCGAAACGTCCCAAGGACGGCCTGAGAAAACGGGGCCAAACTGCGCATCGTCATCACCGAAGTCAAGGATGGCGAAACCTTCATGGTGCTGGACGCGGGCAGCTTCGGCACTGTCAATTACGGCGGCGCCGAGGCCTGGAACGGCGACAACCTGAGCACGAATTCGCCGATGGTGCAGCTGACCCGCCTGATGGATGGCACTGATCCGGGCAAGTTCCGCGCCGACGTCAATTCCGCCGAAAATACGGAGATAAGCCTGAACGGACTCCCCAACGGCGCTCCAGTGAAGGTGGACGTTAACGAGATCGCCAAACTGGACAGCGGGGGGGAGATCCTCCCCGGAGGGGATTTCGACAACGCG
>JAISLI010000029.1 GCA_031291035.1 Desulfovibrio sp. | reverse complement strand
TTTCCGAAGACTCAAAGGGTTCCGCCGTGTTTTTACGCGGTATGACAAGCTTGATGTCATGTTTTTCGCCTTTGTTGTTTTTGCTCTTATCGTTGAGACCTTTAGATCGTGTTAACAGGACCTAAGACAGTTCACTCGTTTCATTCATGAAACATGAACTGCTCTGTTTGCGCAGTTTTTCGTCGATCAATCCGCGGATGATGTTGTTCAGCCCCGGCAGATCGGGCTTGGAAACCTGCCTGTCGGCCCCGACCTTGGCGCCTTTGGCACGCAGGGCATCGGTAATCAGGGAAGAAAAGAGAATGACGGGCATATCTTTGGTGGCGAGGTTGGCCCGAATTTTCGCGGTAAGTTCATGACCGTCCATTTCGGGCATTTCAATGTCTGAAATGACCAGATGGATTTTGTCGGTAACGGGCACACCCTCGGCCTGGGCCTCATCCTGCGCTTTCAGCAGCAATTCCCATGCCTCGCGTCCGCTTTTCGCCGTGGTCACCGTAAAACCGGATTTTTCCAGCGAGGAACGCAGGATGACGCGCAAAGAGCTTGAATCGTCAGCCACAAGCAGTTTGAATTGCCCGGCGCCTTCCACGGGGGTGGAATCAACCTCGACCTTGGCCATGTCCAGAGAGCTGTCCATACTGGCAAGAATTTTTCCCATATCCAGCACAAAAAGCACCCTGTCGTCAATGCGCAGAACGCCGATGACGCTGTCGCGCGAATAAGCGTGCACATAGCTGGTTATTAACCTGTCTGTGTTGCGTCATTAGCAACCCCCTGGGGTCGTCTCAAGAATACATCGGCACAGCCGGCTATTTCTTAAGGCGCGGTTCAAAAATTTTGCCCGGCGGCGCAAGGCGGGGGCAGAAGGTGGACATGTCGCATTCCCGGCAGCGGGGCCGGCGGGCATGGCAGACATCGCGCCCGAAAAGAACCATGCTGTGGTTGATGTTGCCCCATTCCTCACGGGGGAAAAGCGCCGTCAGATCTTTTTCCACGGCGTCGGGCAGCGTTTCCCCCGTCAGACCCAGGCGATAGGCGATACGCTTGACGTGGGTGTCCACCGCAAGCCCCTCGTTAATGCCGAACGCGCCGAAAAGAACAACATTGGCCGTCTTGCGGGCGACGCCCGGCAGGCTGACAAGATCTTCAAGGCTTCGGGGCACTGCGCCGGCAAAAACGTCACGCAGGCGCACGGCCGCGCCAATAAGGTTTTTGGCTTTATTGCGGTAAAAACCGGTAGGGCGTATGATGGCCTCAAGCTCCGCCCTGTCGGCCCCGGCCAAAGCCACGGGACTTGGCCAGCGCGCGAAGAGCGCGGGGGTGACTGTGTTGACGCGCACGTCGGTGCATTGGGCCGCAAGCACGGTGGCGACCAGCAACTCCCAGGGGCTGCCGGCGACAAGCTGTGTAGCGGGATCGGGATACCGCGCCCTGAGGGCGGCCAGGGTCTTTTGCGCTCGCTCGCGGCATCCGGCACGGAGAGAATTCATGGGAGATCCTTGTTTTGCCAGACAGAACAAATCGGTGTATCATCGGCGCCGGTTCAGGCATTTCGTCCGGCGCCCCGCGCGGTCAGGGCGAGTATAAAAATAAAATCCAGCCAAAGGCAAGCGGCCCCATGCCCGGTGGACCACGGATCATAACGCTTTTCAGCGGCGGAATGGACAGTGCCGCGGCCCTGTTTCAATGCCTTGAAAAATATGGCCGGGAAAGTGTCCTGGCCCTCAGTTTTCGCTATCCTTCCAAGCACAATGTTCACGAACTCGGGGCCGCGCGAAATATTCTGGGTTACCTCGGCCCGGAAGCGCCGCCGCACCGCATCATGGACATGACCTCGTGCTTTGGGGGATCAAAAAGCCATCTCCTGCGGAACGGCGGAGAAATACCCGACGGGCACTATGCGGCGGACAATATGAAATTGACGGTCGTGCCGGGCAGAAATCTCATTTTTTTGTCTGTCGCGGCGGGGCTGGCGGAATCTCTGGGTGCGGAAAAAATTTGCATTGCCGCGCATCACGGGGACAGCCATATTTATCCGGACTGCCGCGAACCCTTTCTCCGCGCGGCGGACGAGACCATAGCCCTGAGCACGGAAGGACGCGTCCGCCTTGCCGCCCCCTTCGCGGGCATGAACAAAAGCGAAATTGCGGCCCAGGGCAAACGCCTGGGCGTACCCTTTGCCCTCACGCGCAGTTGCTACAAAAGCCGGCAAAAGCCCTGCGGCAGGTGCGGCGCCTGCACTGAACGCAGGGAGGCGCTTGCCTCCATAGGCCTTGTGGAGTGATCCGCCGGCGGTTCAATTTTTTTGTCCGTCCCCTTCCCGATATTTTGAAGAATGTGGCGGGAAGTAAAAAAAATTTAACGAGGCGATTTGCCAGGAACAAAAATTTATTAAATAAATTCAAAAAATTGTCAATAAAAACAGCTTGGCATGAAATATGCTATATCCACAATACCTTCCTTTTTTTGCTGATAGCCTCCTTCATTAAAGCGGTCTGGTTCCCCCATCCAGGCCGCTTTTTTACACAGGTTGAACAAATGGAACACGCGCATTTTCTGGATTTGGAATACCCTCAGGCTCCGCCGGAAAGGGCCGCCTTTCACGTCATCCCCGTTCCCCTGGAGCGCAGTGTCTCTTACGGCGGCGGCGCCGCCAACGGCCCGGCGGCCCTGCTTCTGGCCTCCCGCCAGCTGGAGGCCGCGGAAAACGGCCTCGCGCCCGGCGAGTCAGGTTTTTATACCGCTCCTTTTGTGCGTTGCGAAGGCGACGCCGAGGCCGTCCTCGCCCAAGTGGAAAGCATGGTGGCGCGCGCTGTTGACTGCCGCGCCTGCCCCGTGCTGATTGGAGGCGAACACACGGTGAGCCTCGGCGCCCTGCGCGCCCTTGCCCGCTGTGGGGAGATAGGCATTGTGCAGATTGACGCCCACGCGGATTTACGGCCCGAATATGGGGGGGATCCCTTTTCCCATGCCTGCGTCATGTACCGCGCCGTAAACGATCTCAAGCTGCCGCTGGTCCAGTTCGCGGTGCGGGAACTCAGCCGGGAGGAGAGCGCCATCCGCCGCAAACTGCGAATACGCCATTACGACGCCGCCGTCCTGGCGCGCGGCGGTCTGCCGTCCGATCCCCTTCCGCAAGACTTTCCCCGCCGCGTTTACATAAGTTTTGACCTGGACGGCCTTGACCCCTCCCTCATGCCCGCCACGGGCGCCCCTTCTCCAGGGGGGCTTTTCTGGCACGACACTGTGGAACTGCTGAGACGCTGCGCGCTCGGCCGGGAAATAGTCGGCTTTGACGTGGTGGAGCTCGCGCCTGTGCCGGGTCTGCGCCATGCC
This sequence comes from Desulfovibrio sp., assembly GCA_031291035.1. Lineage (GTDB taxonomy): Bacteria > Desulfobacterota > Desulfovibrionia > Desulfovibrionales > Desulfovibrionaceae > Desulfovibrio. Next base: position 54,984 of record JAISLI010000029.1, on the reverse strand, counting down.
GACTTTACGGCCGCGAAACTTGTCCATGTGCTCATGACGCTGGCCCTGCGCCCTACTGCCGGCGGCAGGCAAAGTAATAGTTGAACTTGAGGCTTTTCTGGCCTACGTCCGCGGCTGGTATGTACACTTGCCGCACGGCGTTTTTGCCGAAGGCCTCGTCGCTCCAGTACCAGAACTCTCTGTGCCAGTCGGTGGCAGAGGCAGCGTATTTGGCTTGGGGGTGGTCCCTCGTCATCGCCAGATATTCCGTAACGCTGTTTTCCATTCCGGCAAAAATATTGCGGGAACGCCCGGATAAAAAAACTTTTGCGGTACTGGCCGGCGGCATCCTGGACCTTGTCCTGGGCGGTTATTTGCTTCTGTTCGCGGTTTCCCTGCTGCCGCAAGAAAGCCTGCGGCAAAATATTCTGCGAATGGATTCCGGAGGATTTTTTTCCGAAAATTACCCTGAATACTCCTGGCTCCGGCCTTTGTCCAACCGGCTGGACATGTTCACGGAATGTGCCGGCGTGGGTATCGCCGGAAGTGATCAGCACCGCCAGGGCGGAACCAAAAAAAGATAAGAATAAAAATATCATGATTGAGATTTTTTTTCATCCGCAAATTCCGTTGCGCGCCTGAGGCGGGCCAATGTTTCCTCACGGCCCAAAAAAGCCATGGTATCGTTGAGGTGCGAGCCGCCCATAAAACCCATGAGGGCGGTACGCAACGGCGGGGCCACCTGTTTGAAGGTCAGGGAGTTGTCCGCCACATAGGCGTCAAGAGCCGCATTTACAGTTTCGGCGTCAAAGGGATCACAGGACCGGAACACGGCCGCCAGTGCGCGCAGATGATTTTTGCCCTCGTCCGTCAGATGTCTGGCGGCGTCTTTTTCATGTACGGCAAGTTCCGCGGCGGGCACGAGCAACGGGCGGAAGCACTGCGCAAGGGCGCGCAAATCCGTGGCCCGTTCCCGGAACAGCACGCACAGTTCGGCAAGACGTTCTTCCGGCGTATCCACGAAGCCCGCGTCACGCGCAAAGGGCGCGACGTGGCGGGCCAGATCGTCGGGGGGCATGCTTCGCATGAATCGGGCGTTGGTCCATTCAAGTTTGGCGGGATCAAAGGCCGCCGCGGCCGGGTTGAGGTTGCCGCCGTCAAAATAGCGGACAAGTTCCTCCGGAGTAAAGAGTTCCTGATTGCCGCGGGACCAGCCAAGGCGCGCCAGATAACTGACAAGAGCCTGCGGCAGAAGGCCGTCGCGCTGATACTCGATGACGGATCGCGCGCCATGCCTTTTGGAGAGCTTCCGGCGGTCATGCCCCAGAATCATGGGCACATGCCCGAAACGCGGCACAGGCAGACCGAGTGCCTGATAAATCAGTATCTGCCTGGGCGTGTTGGAGACATGATCGTCGCCCCGGATAACATGAGTGACGCCCATGTCATTGTCGTCCGCCACCACAGCCAGATTATAGGTGGGCATGCCGTCGGCGCGGCGTATGACCATATCGTCCAGTTCGCCCGCGTCCACGACAATGCGGCCTTTGACCATATCGTCAAAGACGATTTTTCCCGTAAGGGGAATTTTCAGCCGCAGGCAACGCCCCTGTCCGGGGCCGAGACGGCGTTCACGGCATTTTCCGCTATAGCGCGGCTTTGCGCCGTTCTGCCGCGCGATCTCGCGCATGGCTTCAACCTCTTCCGGCGTGCAGCCGCACCAGTAGGCATGGCCGGAGGCCAGCAGCATGTCCGCAAGGCCGTCATAGAGGTCCGCGCGCCGGCTCTGAAAGACGGGAGGTCCGTCCCAGTCCAGCCCGAGCCAGCGCATGGAGGCGAGGATGGCGTCGGTGTATTCCTGTTTTGAGCGAAGCGGGTCAGTATCCTCAATGCGCAGATAAAAACGTCCGCCAAAGTGGCGGGCCAGGAGCCAGCAGAAAACGGCGGTGCGCGCGCCGCCTATATGCAGGTGGCCGGTGGGGCTGGGCGCGAAACGCGTGACAATGTCGGGCATGTGTTTCCTTCCTGTGACGGGGGACCGTGAAGCTTGGCTGCTATTTACTCTGTAGCGCGAAAATTGTAAAATAAAATCGCCAACAGCGCGCATGCGAGGGGGAACTTTCCCATGACCCGGGATACCTTTGTTGTCAAATACGGCGGACACGCCATGAACGACGACGCCTTGGCGGCGGCGTTCGCCGATGATCTGGCCCGCCTTGCCGTCCGGGGAACGCGCTTTGTCATCGTGCACGGCGGCGGCCCGCAGATCACCGGGCTTCTGGAGCGTCTGAACATCGAAAGCCGTTTCGTGGACGGCCTGCGCGTGACGGACGCCGCCACCATGCGGGCGGTGGAAATGGTTTTGTGCGGAGAAGTCAACAAGGCCGTGGTCAGCGCCCTTTCGCGCCGACTGGTGCGCGCCGCCGGCATAAGCGGCCGGGACGGAGGCCTTTTGCGGGCGGAAGCCGGAAATCCCGCCCTCGGGCTTGTGGGGGAAGTGCGGTCCGTGGACCCCTCGTTGCTTGAGTGTCTGCTCAACGGAGAATTCGTGCCCGTGGTGGCGCCGGTGGCTTCGGGCCCGGATGGCGGCCCGCTCAACATCAACGCCGACACCGCGGCCGGGGCCATCGCCGGAGCGCTTCGCGCGGCGTATTTTGTTCTGGTTTCCGATGTGCCCGGAGTGCTGGCCGCGAGTAAAAAAGTCGTTCCAGAGCTTGACAGGGCCGCCGTCGCGCGCCTGAAGGACGAAGGCGTTATCAGCGGCGGCATGATCCCCAAAGTGGATGCCTGCCTGAACGCTCTTTCCGCCGGATGCCGGCGCGCTCTTGTTCTGGATGGCCGCGCGCCCTCAAGCCTGAGCCGCTGCCTGTTGAACGGCGAGCCCCTAGGAACGGTTATTGTTGAATAATTAGAGAAAATTAACATTGAAAATGTATAATTTGCCCTGCAAGGATTTTCCCGAAAATCCTTGCAGCGAGATTGTCGCACGGAGAAGAACATGGAACTGATTCCGCTCGGAAAAACCGGCCTCAACGTCACCCGTCCGGCTTTCGGCGCGCTGCCCCTCCAACGTCTGGAGCGCGGGGAGGCCGTTGGCCTTCTGCGCGCGGCAACGGACGGGGGCGTAAATTTTTTTGACACGGCGCGCGCCTATACGGACAGTGAATCCAAAATCGGCGACGCTTTTGAGGGCATGCGCGGGCGCGTGCTCATCGCCACAAAAACCAGAGGGGCCAACCGCGCGGCCATCGAATCCGACCTGATCAAAAGCCTTGAGGCGCTCAAAACGGACTACCTGGATCTCTATCAGTTCCACAACATCAGGGAACTGCCGCGACCTGACGACGGCACGCAGCGCTGGGAAACCATGTCGGAGCTGAAGCGGAAAGGGGTTGTCCGCGCCGTGGGCATTACCTCCCATTCCCTGGAAACAGCCGGGGAAGCGGCGGCATCAGGGTTGTACGACACCGTGCAGTTTCCCTTCAGTCTGCTGGCCACCGGAGAGGAAGAAAAACTTGTGCGCCTTTGCCGGGAAAAAAATATCGGTTTTATCGCCATGAAGGCCTTGGCCGGGGGGCTGATAACCAATATCCCGGCCGCCTTCGCCTATCTGCAATCCTTCAGTAACGCCGTGCCCATCTGGGGCATGCAGACGAAAGGGGAACTGGCGCAGTTCCTGCAACTTGCCGCCTCCCCTCCCGTTCCGGACGCCGACATGGGAAAGGCCATACAAGCCGAACGCGAGGCTCTGGGAGGGCGCTTCTGCCGGGGGTGCGGCTACTGCCTGCCCTGTCCGCAAGGCATTTATATCCCCTTTGTCGCGCGGCTTGATCGGCTTTTGCGGCGTAGCCCCTGGCGCCAATACGCAGAAAAGGACTGGGTGGAGAGAATGCGGGCGGCGAAGACCTGTCTGCTTTGCGGCGACTGCGCGGCACGCTGCCCCTACGGCCTGAATCCCGGGGAACTGGTCGCCGCCAATGTTGCTGATTACGAAAATTTCATGAGGGAACAGGGACTTCCCGATTTGCTGTGAGACGGTCGGGTATTCTGATACTTTGCGTCATACCGGGAGGGAATCCGTGAAAGCGGTGTTTATCGGCTTGGGCCGCATGGGCGGGAACATGGCGAGGCGAATCGCGCAGGCCGGGCTGCCGCTGGCGTGTACAATCGAAGCCCTCAAAAATGCCCGAGCGTCATCGGCCAGCTTCAGCGCGAGGACGCCGGATTATGATTTCCCTCTCTTCACCCACCAGTCCCTGTCCACCCGGCCGTACCACCAGCGGTTCGGATCCGCGCGCAGTATCTGCCCGGCCAGTTCCCTCGCTGTCGCGGTGCGCAGGCGTTTGAGCGCGTTTTCAATCCATTCCGCGGCGAACGTGTTGCCTTTGGAGAGTTCCACAGCCAGATTGCAAAGCAAATCAAGTTGATCCGCATCACGGGCCAGTTCCGCCTCCGGATTTCGGGCGGATTCAAATTCGTCAAAAAAAGCGACTATCTCACGGGAAAGGCCGGTTCCTTCCAGGGAGTCTTCCAGGGCCTCGCGGGCGCGGCATTCATTGTAGCGGTGGTTGACGTAGTTGAAGTCGCCGGTGCGGGCTTCGTGCAGATCATGAAAGAGGCACAGCAGGGCCACGCGGGCGGCGTCGGCTCCGGCCAGCCGGGCCAGAACATAGCCGATGACGGCGGCGCGATAGCTGTGTTCGGCCACATTTTCCTCTCCCGTGCCCAGAAAAGCGTACCCGCTGCGCGGGATGCGGCGCAGCATGCCGGCTTCATACAAAAAATCGGTCAGACGTTCGAGTTGGCTTTGCGTGATTTTCATCAAAAATTCCTCTATGGTTTGAAACCTCTCCCTCAGGGAGGGGCAATCCACCCGGCTCCTGTCCGCCGGGCCGGAGTCGGTCGGCGGACAGGAGCCGGCTGTGGATTGAAACATTACCCTGTCTCCGGAGGGTTTACCAGTCTCCGCTGTCCGGCGGACGGCCGGGAAAGTTGAGCGATGCCGCCGCGCCGCGCAGTTGGGCCGCCGTGACGGCGCAAACCGTGAAGTTTTCTTTCAGCCAGCGCAGAAAAGAGCGGATTTTTTTGAAAAGCGCCCTGGAAGCGGCTTGATCCGGCACGTTCGGCGACGCGCCGGGCAGCATTTCAGAGGAATGCCAGAACAGATGCAGCACCCTGCCGCCGCGCAGGACATGCAGACGGGCTGCCAAACGCATGATTCCTTCGCTGTGCCATACAGGATTGGCGCTGACGGCCCCCCAACAGTGGAAGGAATCCAGCAGGGCCGGCTGACGGACATGCTGATGCCATAAACGCGCGAGCCACGGCGCGGGCGTAATCTGCGTAACGGGCGATTCCAGCAGGTCCCGCCCCGCGTCGTCAACCCAGTAGGGGTCCGCCGGCGCGAGAAAATGGTCCGCGCCATCCCTGAACGCGCGCAAGGGGCAGACGGAACTGTCCAGCGTGATGCCGAATTCCCCCAGCAGCGGGCGCAGCGTCGATTTCAAATCCCAGCGTCCCATGCGGAAGCTCGTCAGGGGCGCGCCCTGAAACCGCCGGCCCGCCGTCAGCAAATTGTCCAGGCGCCGGCGCAGAAGGCTGTCCCGCAGACAATGCGTGCGCTCCGGTATTTTTGTTTCCGCGCCGGCGGAACGCAGGGGCGGGGTACTCCAGTGATGCAGATGTGCCGCGATTTCCGCTCCGCAGGCATCCCGCATGAAGGCCAGCACACGCCGGGCATCGGCATTGTCAAAAACCGTGTAGGTGCAGAAGAGCGTGAGCGGGAACCCCAGTTTTCGCGTAAACGGAGCGAGGCGCGGCAGAAGCGCCACATTGCGCACGCCGCACCCGGCGGCAGGATAACGCCCGGAAAAAAGACCCTCCTCCTCCACATCCAGGCTTACGATCACATAGAGCGGCGCCCCCAAGGAAGTAGCCGGGAAATTGCCCTCAATTTTTTGTATGCTCTCTATTGCCGTATTTTTTCTCATAATTTTCCCATAAGCGCGTAAAAAGCGCCTCGTGCGCGGCCACCATGCGGCTGAAGGAAAATTTCCGCTCCACGCCTTCTCTGCCCGCGCGTCCCAGGGCGTCTCCGAGGCGCGGCTCGGCAAGCAGCCGCATGCAGTTTTCGGCGAGCGCTCTGACATCTCCGGCCGGAGAAAGCAGGGCGCTGTTTCCAACAAGCGCGGGAATGCCGCCCACGGCGGTGGCGCAGACCGGCAGGCCGCAGGCCATGGCTTCCAGCAGCACGTTGGGTTGCCCTTCCCGCACGGAGGCAAGCGCAAAAAGTCGGGCTTCATCATAATGGGGGCGCACATCAGCGGTGCCGGGAAAAAAGTCGATGTTCTCCCCTGCCGCATAACGTGCGGCCCAGGCCTTCAGCGCCGGGCGTTCCGGTCCGTCGCCCACAATGCGCAGACGCGCTTGCGGCATGCCTTGCACAATACGCTCAAAAGCCCGGAAAAGCGTTAAATGATCCTTGTCGCGGGCAAGACGCGCCACGCACAGAATCACCGGCTTGCGGGCGGAAGGCGGAAGCTCCGCCGGAACGAAGCGAAGCGTGTCAACGCCGTTGGGAATGCAGACCAGATGGCTTGCGGGCACGCCGGCAACCTGGAGCGCTCCGCGCAAGTCTTCAGAGTTGCAGATTATTTGTTCCGTCAGACGCCAAAGCAGACGCTCGTGCTGGCGACGCGGCCCGCCGCCGCCCCTGCACGTGCCGACAATGACGGGCACTCCGGCCGCCCGGCCCCAGATCCGGCCCCAGATGTTGGGCAGGGCGGTGCAGGGTACAAGGATGTCCGGCCTGGTCTTTTTCAGCGCGCGGCCAAGCCGCAAAAAAAACAGGCGGGGAACGGAACGGCCGGCGCCCAGATGGCCGAGTTCTATTTCGGCGTTACGGGCCGCGTCGTCCATGTCCGTTTTGCCGGCAAGCGTCAACATGGATGGAACGAAGCGCGTCCTGTCCAGGCGTCGCGCCAATTCCAGCATCTGGAGCTGCGTGCCCCCGAAACAGAGATCTTCCATGAGAAAAAGAACGCGCGGCTGTCTTGGCATTTTTTTTTCGGGATTCCTTTTGAAGGTCAGGTCGCGGAATTACGTTCGACCGGAGACGGGGGCCGCCAAACCCACAGCAGGGTCAGCAGGGGAACCAATCCGGCCAGTTCCGCCGCTTCGCGCGGCAGCGTCGGGACAAGGGCAACGCCCCACCACAGAAACAGGGAGGAAAGGGCCGCCGCGAGGAGCAATCCCCATTGTCCCGGCGACATGGGTCTGACCGTCCATTGGAAGAAGGAAACCGTCAGCGCCGCCACCCATACCTTGGCCGCCGTCAGGGAAAGCGCCGCTCCTTCCAGCGGCGCCGCCGGAATGAGCAGGCAGCAACAGACAATGTTGACGACAAGCCCGCTCAGATAAAACAGAAACAGCAACGTGTGCCGCCGCATGCCTATCATGGCGTAGGCCGCGAGATTGTGCAGAAAGGCGGTGGCAAGGCAAGGCGTAAGCAGACGTTGCGCTGTGGCGGCGCCGCGGTAATCCTGCCCGTATATGAGAGGCAGGAGGCGGTCGCTCTCGACGCAGAGCACAAAAATCATCGGCAGCGCGGCCGCCCAGAGTGAACGGGCCGTCTGGCCGGAGAGGCGTTTGAAGGCCTGACGGTCTTCTTTCCACAATTGTGCCAGAAGCGGAAAAATTACCTTGCCCAGCAAAGCCCCCGAAAGCAGCACAGTGAGCCCCTCCACCACTTCCCAGGCCACTCCGTAGCTGCCGACAGCCCCGTCCCCGCCATACCGTTTGAGAAAAAACACGTTGATTTTATTGTAGAACATGGCGCAAAGGCTCATGCCCGTGAACACAATCCCGCGTTTCATCCGGCGGAACAGTTCCATCACCACGGAAAAACCGACTCCGGCCAGGGGATTCCGGCCCAGGGCGAGACAGGCGAAAGCCATGCAGATGAGCGATTCCAGCATCTTGTACATGGCAATCACAAGGGGCGACGCGCTCAGCAGAACGCAGACAACACCGAATCCGATGCCGATGAACGCGGCGGGGGCGCGTATGCGCATTTCCATATCCTGACGGCCCCGCGCCTGGCAAAGGGCGAAAAAGGACTCGCTTACCCCGTCAAGGCCGAAACCGGCCGCGATGCAGAGCACGATGAGCCGTAGTTCCGGCGTGTAGCCTTGCGCGCCGGTCACAATCCAGACAACACAGAGCGCCGCGGCAAGCAGGGTGAATTTGAGCCAGGTGACGCCGCCCAGCAAAACCCTGGGGCGGGCTTCCCGGCGGGCAAATGTGGAGAGGAGAAATTCGTTGAGGCCGATGTCGGCCACAGTCTTGACAAGATACCCGTATGACAGGGCCAGCATGATCTGCCCGAGCATGTCCTTGCTGTGGCGGGCAAGCAGGATGGTAAAGGCCGCCCAGACCAGATCGCGCAGCCACTGCGCGCCCACGACATATCCGAATCGCCTGGGAATGCTCTTCAGCTTTATTTTGGCGGATTGCCTATTTTCTCCCGCCAAAACGCACCACTGTCTTGAAGCCGGGCTTGAGTTCCAGATTATGGTTGGGCACTTGCAACTCCACCATATAATACGAGGGGTTTGACACGTTCATATCTGTGGAAATCCAGGAAATTTCGGTAACGACCGCCGTAAAGTTCCTGTTGTCCAGCGAGGGAACTTCCACGGTGGCGGTGTCTCCCAGCCTGATGCCGGTGATTTCCGCTTCATATACATGAACCTGAATGAGCATGGGATCAAGCCGTCCCACCTGAACCGGCGTTGCCCCGGCGTTCAGCAAAGCGCCGGGATTCACCGCGCCGCTCAGGGACAACACATGTCCCTGAATGGGGGAGGTGAGCGTGAGTTCCGGGGGCAATTGCTCTCCCGCCCTGACGGGCACGCCGAAATAGCTTTCCAGTTCTTTCAGGCGGTCGGCAAAGATGCTTTCCCTTTTGCATATGGCGGCGTTGAGCAGCTCAATGCGCTGTTTGAGGGAACGCACGTCGTCTTCCAGACGCGCCGACGCCTGGTGCGACCCCAGTCCCGACACCGCAAGCTGCTGCGCCCTGTTGCGCTGGGCGATGGTTTCCGCCAGCTGCCGCTCCATATTCAACACCTGGCTCCGCGTTTCTTCCGTATCCGCGCCGGTGGTCACCTCACGCTGCAGGATACGCTCCGCCTCTTCCTGCAAGTGGTAGCGTATGAGGGGCGCGTTCCTGGTCACGGCATCGCCCGGCTTTACCAGCACTTCATCCACTATGCTGTTGAAAGGCATGGGTACGGCGCGGGTGACGGTGGCGACAATTTTTCCGGTGAGAATGGTGGGAGGGGCTTCCGCCGACAAAACCCCCGCCGGCATGACGAGCGGCAGGCACAGGAAGGCCAGGGACAAAAAAAGCGGCGCGGCTCGCGGTATCACAGAAACTCCTTGGCGGGCAGGCCCAGAAAGTGTTCCTGCAGGAGGCCGGCAAGATACATCCAGTTCAGTCTGGCGAGCCGCAATTCAAGTTCGGCCTCTGTCATGGCGATGCGCGCCCTGACCATGGCCTCATGGCGTTCGGCCACGGCCGGAAGCTGCTCCGTGCCCGCCCTGAAAGATATCCGGGCCTCCTTGTACTGCATTTCCGCCGTGTCATAGCGCGTTTGCGCCAGTTTGAACTGGGTGACGGCCAAAGTGCCCTTCTGTTCGGCCTGGAGCCACTCGTTGGAATAATCGGTACGCCTGCGCGACATCTCGTGGAATGCCTGGGCCTTGCTCATTCTGGCCGTCTGCACGCCCCTGTAACGGCGGCCCCAGTCAATCAGCGGGAAATTGAAATTGAAATGCAGGAAATGATCTTCCATGCCGCTTGGGGGCTGGTATTGTCCGGCCGGCGGATTTTTGTCGTACTGCAGGGTCATGTCCGGCATATACTGCGCCCAGGCCACCATAATGTTATAATCCGCCAGTTTCACCTGGCCCCGCAAAAGATATTCGTCTTCCAGCAAGGGCCAGCGTTCGTCCCAGGCGAGCTTGCTCCCGTCAAAACCGGCCAGCATGCTGTCCGCGTTGCTGGTGCTTGCCTGGAGGCGCTGGGCCGGTTCCACGCCGGTCAGTATCTTGAGCTGCGTCCGCTGGATGGTTTCCTGCATGCTTGTCTGTTCCACCATCAGTTCCAGTTCGCGCTCATGTTGTTTGGCCAAGTTGAGCGAGGTTCCCTGGCGGCCTTCAACAAGTTCCACCTGCTGCCAGTAGGCCACGAGTTCTTTGCCCAGAGGCAGAAGCTCTTTCTGAACCGCCGAAATTTTTTCCTTGGCCTGAAGCTGCAGATATGCTTGGGCTATTTTGTAAATGGTTTCACCGATAACCTTGCGGTGCATGGCTATGGCGATATTGACCATGATTTTTCTGGCCTGGTGTTGAAAATAGGTGGCAACGGGGTTGGGGAAGGCGGCGTGAAAGCCGATATCCGGCTTGGGGCGGCCGTAGTCGCCCGGCGTATCCCGTACGTTGGTATTGTAATGGGTCAGGTTGTTTGAAACACCGATGGTCATGCGCGGCTCGGGCAGGTACTGCCACACGGCGCTGGTAAGGTCCACGCGCTTGATTTCCAGGGTTACCGCGCTGTTGACAAGAAGAGGGGACTGTTGAATAGCCAGATAGACGCATTCCTCAAAAGAGAAAACCTTGTCGGGATCGTAAAGATTGGGGACAGCGGCCTCAAGTTTTTCCCTGTTTTCCACCGGCACGCCGGGGGCCTCTTCCAGCCAGTGTCTGGCCGGAAGTTCCGGCGATTTCAGGCCTGCCTTGTTGGAAGCGCAGGCCGGAAAAAGGAGGAGCAGACACAGGCAGAACAGCGCCCGCGCATGCCGCGTCTTCGGAAGCGTCGAATTTTTTGTTTCCGTTGACAACGCCTGAGTCATTGCCGTCCCCATTTCCCGCCCGCCCCGTTTTTACAGCGCGCACAGCGGCGGGGCAAAACACGTTCAGGCTTTTTCAACCTCGGAAAATACGTCATGACAACATAGTTATTTTTGGCGAAAAAATTCCAAATGGTGCAGACTAACGAGCGCCTGCCCCCGCCCGTCGGTGGCCTGCGCGTCAAATCGCACGGTTCTCCCGTCATCCCAGGATTTGCGCATTTGTATACGCCGTGTTCCCGGAGCGGGCGTCAAAGTATTGAAGACGACAAACCCGGCCGCATTGAGCCGCCAAGGGCGCAACGCCGCAAGAACCTCTCCGGGTTTCTCCGACCCCCCGGCGATTCCGGCGACAGCCATCAGGGCGGCCTGCACCATCCCTTCAACTATACACAGGGTTGCAGCATAGCGTGATTTTTCTTTTTGGGCAATGCTTTCGCCCCGGACAATATTTTTCCCGCCGGGGCGGTTCTGTCCCGGCGCCATTCGGGCCAGATACGCGCCCGTAAAAAGCTCCCTGTACTCCGCGAGGAGCCGCCAGGGCGCGGCAAGGCCCACGGCGTCATAAAAATTTTTGATGCCTGCGTCTTCTCCGGGGCCTTCGCTGTCGGGCGGCGCCGGCCAGAGGAGACGGGGTTCATAGGGCGCGGCCGTCATGTGCACCGTGCCGTTCATGACTTCCGCGCGCGTGTCCGCGCGGCGGCCGTTCCGGGTAATGTCCCGCACAAGAAGCGTGGCGCGGCACAGTTGCGTCATCAGGCCGTCATGCGTGAACCTTGCCTGGGCGTTTACGGCAAGAGGACATTCCCTGGTAACGCCTGGCGGCAGCAGGGGCATGTCAAAAAAACGGATATCCGAAAGGCCGTGGCCGGCGAGCCGCGGGAAAAGCAGACCGGCCCCTTCCACAAGAGCCTGCATGGCGCGGCTTACGGGAAGACAGGGCATCTCCGCCCGCCGGCGGATGATGTGCGCGGCAAGAGAAGGGTCGGCAAAGCGGGAAAAATGGCACTCCCCGTTGATTGCCGTGGATGAAGGGGCGGGAATCGCCGGGAGGAATACAAGTGTGGAAATTTCCGGCAGTTCCACAAAGCGGCGGCCGCGCGGGGCCTCCGCGGTTTCGTTTTTCCGCGTTTGAGCCGGGGCCGCCGGCTTCCGTTCCTCCCGCTCCGTATCCGGACCGGCGGAGCAAAGCGCCCGGGCCAGGTCTCCCACAGAGGTTATGCCGAGCAGGTTTTCAAAAAGCAGGCGCACTCCCGTGGCCTCCTCAATTTCCCGCAACAGAAGGGGAAAGCTGCTGGAGCGCAGGGAAAGATCATAGCGCAAATCCGTTTCCGGACGGATGTCGCGTCTGGGGCAGTTTGCGGCTTTTGCCAATATTTCCGCTATATTGTGCATGTATGCGGCAAAACGCGGATCCGCGCTGAACAGTCGTTGCGGCGGGGCGGACGCGACCTCCTTTGCCGTCTCCGGAAGGCCGGAAAGATTTCTGGCCCGCAGAGCGGCACGCACGGCCGGACGGGGCAGGCCGCCAAGCGCGTAAAGACGGGCGCAGGCCTGGCGCATCTGTTCGCTTTCATGTCCCTTGCGGCCCACAGGCAGGCACAGGGCGCGGGCGTCATTGTCCGCGATAAGGCTGCACAGGGTGTCCTGCGGCCCGAATTCGAGAAAATGGCGTATGCCCTGCCCTTCGCGCATGATCTTCACGCAATCCGTCCAGCGCACCGGGTTTTCATCCAGCTCCGCGATGCAGCGGCAGATGGCGGGTTGATCCCCAGGGTAAAAGTCCGCCGTAATGCTGCTGAGTACCCTGTGGCGCGGGGCGCTCATGGGCAGCGCGTTGAGGCGGCGCAGGGAAAGATCCCGCAGGATGCGCATGCCCGGATGATGGTAGGCAAGACCCACGTTGAGCAAAATTGCCGGAATGCGCTGTTTGCGCAGCCATTTGCGGGCCTCGCCCAGAGCTTCGCGCGGGCCGCTCACGATGAACTGCCGGGGCGTGTTGTAACTGGACACGAGCAGGCCAGGCCAGGCCCCGCGTATCCGGGCGATGACGCCGGCGTCGGCATGCACGGCCATCATGCCGTTTTCCCGCGTGGAGTTCGCTTCCATCTCCGCCATGTGCATGGCGCGGGTATCCAGAATGTACCAAGCGATTTCCGGCGTATAGACGCCGGCAAAGCACAGGGCGACAAGTTCTCCGAGGCTGTGGCCGCAGAGCAGGGCGGGTTCGAGGCCCAGCGCGGCGAACTGGCTCCACTGGGCGTATTCCAGCAGGAAAAGATACGGCTGCTGCCAGCGGGTATGGCTGATCCTTTCCGCGTCCGGCTCGTCCATGAGGGCGAGAACGTCCCAGTCCGCCGCCGCCGCGACCCGTTCCATCCCGGCCCTGGCGGCGGGAAAATTGTCGTGCAGTTCCCGGCCCATGTGCGGCCAGACGCTTCCGAGACCGCAACAGACCGCGGCGAGAGGCGGACTTGCTCCCCGGCCGAGCCACAGCCCCCGCGACGCGGAAAACCGGATATCCCCGGTGTCGGGCGGGGGGGGCATAAAGGGCAACTCTCCGCGCCAGCGCGGGTTTGTGCTGCCCAAGCGCCAAATCTGACCATCCCGCGGCAGATCCGCGTAGCGAACGCCGTCAAGGACCAGTTCTTCCGCTTCGAGACGGGCGGTATTGTCAATATCGTCAGCGGCCGGCATACACTTCCGTCAGCCCCCGCGGCGGGTCAACATAAACGGCGTGCCGCGCGGCGTCAAAACCCAGAATGAAACAGGGTTGCGCCGGAAAGAGCATTTCCCCGCCGTCGTCGGTCAAGATAATCCAGATGTTCTGTCCCGCCGGGCATTCCAGATGGTCAAGACGCCCCAGCCGCCGTCCGTCCGGCAGGCGGACATCCGCACCGAGCAGGTCCTGCATGTAGAACTCGTCTTCGGCGGGAGCCGGGAGAAAATCGCGGTCAATCAGAAGTTTGTGCCCGCGCAGGGCCTCGGCGGCGGCGCGATCCGTTATGCCTTCAAAGCGCGCCAGCAGACGTCCCTGACGGCCCCGGCAGGAAAGAGCCCTGACACGCCTGGGGGGGGCCTGCTCCCGGGCAAGCCACAGGGGAATATCCAGCGGCAGAGGAGAATCCGCGTGCCAGTCCATGCGTATTTCCCCCTTCAAGCCGTGAGGACGCAGCAGCGTGCCCAGGTGAATCAGCGGGGCGCGCGGCACGGGCTACTCCTGAATTTCCAGGGACACACGCTTTTTGAGCCTGACGGACGCCGCGCCCAGAACAGCGCGGATGGCGCGGATCGTCCGTCCCTGCTTGCCTATCACCTTGCCCACGTCTTTCCTGTCCACGGACAGTTCAAGGACACGCGTTTGGTCCTTTTCCACTTCGTTGACCTGCACCGCATCGGGGTTGTCCACCAGCGATCCGGCAATATATGCGACAAGCTCTCTCATTTCGGGGAGGTGTGGTTTTTGATCAGGGAACGCACGGTGTCTGTGGGCTCCGCGCCACGGGCGAGCCATGCGTTGATCTTGTCCATGTCGAGTTTGACTTCCGCGGGGGCAAGCATGGGATTGTAGTGGCCCAGGAATTCCAGCGGGCGTCCGTCGCGGCGGGTTTCGTCATTGGCGGCCACAACCCGGTAAAAAGGATGTTTTTTGCTGCCGAGACGGGTCAGTTTCAATTTCACAGCCATAAGTATACTCCCTTGTTTTTTGCAACTACAGCAATTAACGCTTGAAACAGTTCGCTTACGGCGGGCGAAGCCCTCCTGCTCCTGTTTCGCGGCAAGGATTTGCCGGCAAATCCTTGCAGAGCAAATTATATATTTTCAATGTTCATTTGCTCTATGAATGCGGCGCGGAATCCGGCTTTATTTTTTCTTTTTTTTCCGGCGCTCTTTCTTTTTTTTTCTGGTCGCGCAACTTCTGCCGGCGGGCGGACCGTCCAGTCCCGGCACAGCCGGCATGCCCATGCCCCCCATGCCGGGAAAAACGCGGCGCGGCATACCCTTGCCGCCCATCATGGATTTCATCATCTGCCGCATCTGATCAAACTGGCGCACCATCTGATTGACCCGGGCGACAGTCACCCCCGCGCCCCTGGCTATGCGCGCGCGCCGGCTGCCGTTCAGAATGTCCGGGGCGCGCCGTTCGGCCATGGTCATGGAATTGATAATGGCCTCCGTGCGCGCGAGTTCCTTTTCCGGCACGGCGGCATTGGCTTCGGCCAGTTTTTCCCGCAGATTTCCCAGGCCGGGGACAAGTTTCAGCAGGCCGTCCAGGGAGCCCATTTTTTTCAGCCGGCGCATCTGCTCGCGAAAGTCCTCCAGGTCAAAGGAAGCCTTTTGCAGTTTGCGCGCCAGGATTTCCGCTTCTTCGGCATTGATGGCGGACTGGGCTTTTTCAACCAGGGTCAGGACATCCCCCATGCCCAGAATTCTTCCGGCGATGCGTTCCGGATGAAATACCTCCAGTTCCGAGAGCTTTTCACCGACGCCCACAAATTTTACCGGCGCGTCCGTCACCGCGCGGATGGAAAGGGCGGCGCCGCCGCGCGCGTCGCCGTCCATTTTTGTCAGCACAACGCCCGTGAGGCCCAGGCGCGCGTTAAACGCCTCGGCCACGGTGACGGCGTCCTGCCCTGTCATGGCGTCAGCCACAAAAAGGATTTCCTGGGGGTTCACGGCCGCCCTGATGGCGGAAAGCTCCTCCATGAGGGGTTCGTCCACATGCAGGCGTCCGGCCGTATCCAGCAGAAGCACCGTGGCCCGCACTTCATCCGTCCGGGCGAATTCCACGGCCGCCCTGGCTATCTCCACGGGATTCACGTCGGGCGTGGAGGGGAAGCAGGGCATGTCCAGTTGCTTTGCCAGCGTCTGCAACTGTTCGATGGCCGCCGGACGGTACACGTCGACCGGCACAAGGCAGGGGCGCATTTTTTGCTTTCGCAGCAGATTCGCGATTTTCGCGGCGGATGTTGTTTTGCCCGAACCCTGCAGGCCGACCAGCATGACAACAGCGGGAGAAGCGCCCCGAAGATTCAGCGGGGCCGTGTCCCCGCCGAGAAGGGCGACAAGCTCGTCGTGGACGATACTCACCACCTGCCGGGCGGGAGTGACGCCCTTGATGGCGCTCCGCCCCAGACATTTTTCCCGGACGCGCTCCACAAAATCCCTGGCAACCCTGAAGTTGACGTCCGCCTCCAGTAGCGCCAGACGCACCTCCCGCAGTCCGCCCTGAATGTTTTCCTCCGTAAGACGGCCGCGGCCGCTCAGGGAACGGAACACGCCGGAGAGTCTGTCGGAGAGATTTTCAAACATGCGCGTTCCGGGTCAGCGGATCAGGAAAAATTTTTCTCATTGCGCGTCCAGTATTTCGGACAGCAGGCAACGCAGTTCGTAATGCGCCCGGCCGCCTTGTCCGCTTGGGATATACACCGGAGAACAGGCTTGTACAAGGCGGTTGTGCCTCCGCTGCGGCAATTAACGCTTGAAACAGTTCGCTTGCGGCGGCAAAGCCCGCCTGCTCCTGTTTCACGGCAAGGATTTTCCGGAAAATCCTTGCAGGGCTGTTCACTCGTTTCATTCGTGAACTGCCCTAGTCAATGCCCATTGCCGTTTTTATTTTCCTGGCGGCGCGTTTGACTTTTTCCAGGGGCTTTTCTTCTCCGGCTTTTTCAAATTCGCGCAGGAGTTCAATCTGTTTTTCGGAAAGGCGGGTAGGCGTCAATACCTTGATTTCCACAAGCAGATCGCCGCGCTGGGCGCGACCGGGAAAGGGCAGCCCCTCGCCGGCGAGCCGCAGGATGGTCCCGCTTTGCACCCCTCCGGGAATTTCCAGCGGCAGGGCGCCGTCAAGCCCCGGCACTTCCACCCTGTGGCCAAGGGCGGCCTGCGCGAAGGTGATTTCCTGCGCGCAGAGCAGATTTTGTCCTTCCCGCTGGAAGCGCCTGTCCGGCTCAACCGTGAGTACCACATAGAGATCGCCGGGCGGGCCGCCGTGTACTCCCGGCTCTCCCTCGCCGCGCACACGCAGCCGTGTGCCCGTGTCCACTCCGGCGGGGACGCGCACCACAAGCTCGCGGACTTCCTCCACGATGCCTTCGCCCTTGCAGCGCGGGCACGGCCTCGTAATTATCCGGCCGGTGCCCCGGCAAGCGTTACAGGGCATGGCGACCTGAAAAAATCCCTGCGTACGGCGTATCTGGCCGGAACCATTGCAATGACGGCAGGTTTCCGCCCTGCTGTCCCCGGCCGCGCCGCTGCCGTTACAGTCTTTGCAGACGGCGCGTTTGGGCAGGCTCAGGGTGATGTTGTCGCCCTTGGCGGCCTGCCCGAAACTGATGGACAGATTGTAGCGCAGGTCGGCGCCGGACATGGCGCGCCGGCCGCGCGAGGACGGGGAAAAACCGAAAAAGTCGCCGAATATGTCGCTGAAATGGGCAAAGATGTCTTCCGCGCTGCCAAAGTCGCCGGCGGCGCCGCCCTGTACGCCCGCATGGCCGAAACGGTCATACCGGGCGCGCTTTTCCGGATCCCGCAGCACGTCATAGGCTTCGGCGGCCTCCTTGAATTTCTGCTCGGCCTCCGCGTTGCCCGGGTTGCGGTCGGGGTGGTACTGCATGGCCAGTTTCCGGTAGGCCCGCTTGATCTCCTCCTCGCCCGCAGTCCGCGAAACGGCAAGCACTTCGTAATAATCGCGCTGCATCATGGTTTGCGTTTTTGAGGTTTCAGTTTTCGGCGTCCGCGATCTCCTGCCCGTCAGGGATGGGGGTATACAGATTCATGTCGTTGGGCATGATCTTGCCGCCGGCGATTTCGCGCAGTGCCGTGACGACTTCCTTGTTGCGGGAGGTGACGAGCGGTTCATAGCCCTCGCGGTACTGATGCACCCGCTTGATGGCCATCTGCACCAGCAGAAAACGGTTGTTCACGCGCTGCTGGCAATCTTCCACGGTTATGCGGGCCATAAGCCTCCTTCTTCCAGCTCGGAATAAAATAAGACCGCCCGTCCGCTTGTAAAGTGGGCGGCCGCGATTATCAAGACAACATCGACGAAAGGATTGACACTATGCGTTGCCTGGAGAGAAGTCAAGCATTTTTGACCGGCGAACAGGATAATCGAATGAGCGGCCTCCGTGCGGACCCAAGTTTTCAAATTCGCCGCGAAATTTCGAAAATCGCTTGACAGGACTTGCGGGCTTCCGGTATTTTCTGTATTATATTTGTTTACAGCGTCCGGAGACGGAAAAAACGGGGACGGACACGGACGGCGCGCCGGCGTGTCTTTCGTGTGAACCGGGGCGGGGAGATACATGATGACGGGTACGCCGTCGGTTTGTCCGGTTTTTTATGAGATTGTCGAGCCCGAATCGTTGATTTCGGCACGATTCTTGCTCTCTCTTTGAGATGGCTTCTAGGGCCTGTATTTGTATGGCTTGACATAACAGTATAATATTTTCTAACACAGCTGGTGCAAAACAATGAATAGAAAGCAGAAGCAATGCTTATGTATTTGTCTAATTATCATAGCAGTAATGTGCATTTTCCCACCATTTATTTATATTTTTTCTCATAGCAATAAATTTTTGGGATATTCATTTATATTTGATCCAAGTTTTGATTATTTGGGACAGAACTCTAATCTCGCACAAATTGATTTTACTCGCTTAGGTGTGCAAATATTAGCAACAATATTTATTGCATTTGTAGGATATATATTTTTTAATGACGAAGTGATCCAGTCGCATGACAAGATAAATAAATTAAAATAATTTTATTGTCTGCCTTTGGGAGGGTCAAAACCCCCAGCTTTAGCTGGCAGCTTTAGCATTTCTTGTGTATAAGCTTTGGGGTATGGACGAATATCGGCACGGTACTCATAGTGTTTTTGCCATTCATCTGCATTTGGTGTGGATAACGAAGTATCGCAAGCCAATCCTTGCGGGGGATATAGCCTATAGGACGCGGGAAATGATCAGGGATATTTGCCGCTAGGAAGGTGTGGAAATTTTGAAAGGGTATATATCCAAAGATCATATTCATCTGTTCGTGTCTATCCCGCCACAGTTGACGATCCGCCGGTTGGTGCAACGTTTGAAAGGATTTTAAGATTGAGGGAGAAGGGTAGGTCATGGTTTTGTGCCTGTCCATCGGCTTTAGTCGATGGTCTACGCGTTATGTGGCCAGAAGCCACCTGCTTTAGCAGGTGGAGTATTCACTTTTAGTGGCGGAGGGCACGCGGAATTTCCCTACCAACTTGCTGTGATTGGCGCGTACAAAGACTCTCTGCGCTCGACCGGAGACCCCTTAGTCATATCAGTCATATCAATGGCGCGCCCCCCCGACCTGGATGTCCCGAAGGGATGTGATCACTGGGTGAATCGTTTATATGTTGCCTATGGACTTTCGTTCCTATTTCACGATCTTGCTGAAAATACCTTTCCTTCGGAAAACAAAATTGATAGAGAATGAGTGGCATTTCGGTATGAAATGTCACCTTGGCGTTGATGCCGGCGGCGGCTATGTCCACAGCCTTGAAACAACTTCTGCCAATATCTCCGACATGGAGGCGGCGGCAAATCTTCTCCGTAAAGATGATGCGGCGGTGTTATGGAGATGCCGGGTATATCGGCATTGAAAAGCGCCAGGAGGCGCAGGGAGATCCCTGTTTGTCAGCCAAAGAATATCGTATCAACCACCGCCACGAAAGTGTCCAGCGCATGCCCTCGGGATTTATTGATTGGGAGAGAGAAATAGAACGCCGCAAATCCTCGTTCGCAGCAAAGTCGAGCATCCTTTTTTGATCATCAGGCGCTATTTTGGTTTTGCCAAGACCGTGTATCGTGGCTTGGCGAAAAATACGCATCGTTTGCGGGTCTTGTTCGCGAGCGCAAACTTGTTACTGTGCGCGAGGGCCGGCAGGAGATTACTGCCGGCCTGAGGAGAGTTGCGTCCTTTTTTCAGAAAAAGGGCGCAAAAAAGAAGAAAAAGAGGTAAATTTGGGGCTAAATTGGCACCAAATTCTCGAATTTTACCCTACTGGAGCAAAACCAGTGCTTCGGAATTGAATTAATCAGTGCTTCCCTAAGGTAAAGCAATTGCTCGGAGGCATAAAATCTGGCGTGTTGACACTATCTTATAACCCTTGTATCCTGCCTGCCTGAATGAAACTGACAGAACAGCAATATGAACAGATAAAGGACAGCATGCCACGCCAACGTGGCAATGTCCGGTTGGAAAACTTGGACTTGCTCAATGCCGTACTGTATGCGGCAGAAAACGGGTGCAAATGGCGTGCTTTGCCGAAAGAATTCGGGAAGTGGAACACCATCTACGTAAGGTTATCAACTTTGACATTGCCACGCTGAGTTGGAAGGCAGCCGGAGATTCTTTTTAATTGGAGTTTTGTTATTTTCATACCGATAACTTAAAAGATTCAGTATGTTTTGTCAAATAGTACCAACAGGCCCTAGCTTAATCTCGTGTAGACACTATCTGAATAAAAAAGCTGACCAGTATGTACGCTGGCGGTTTCTTGGGCAGTTAGCTCAGTTGGGGGAGCATCGCCCTTACAAGGCGAGGGTCACAGGTTCAAGTCCTGTACTGCCCACCAGGGATACCAAGGCTTTTCGGGAAATCTCCGAAAAGCCTTTTTCGTTGGCCACATATGTTGGCCACATATCGCAACCGCGATGCGCCGCCGGAGGCTTGTCCGGCTTTTATCGCGACCGGAACTTGCCGTTGTCGTATATAATATAGAGCAGGCAAACTTTTTCAAAGTTGGACTGCTCCGCAGGGATTTGCCCGCAAATTCTTGCCGCGAAACAGGAGCGGGCGGGCTTTGCCAGCCGTAAGCGAACTGTTTCAAGCGTTAATCACTCTACTGACGAGAGGAGATTTTATGAGCGCGGAAGCAAAACTGACAAAACACCCGATACAACCGTATTTCGATATGGAAGCCTATATGCTCCTGAGCCAGGAATCACGCCTGGGAGGCGCCGTAGTCGAACGCCTGGCCGCCCTTTGGGAGCAGTGGCTGCCGCTTTTGCAGGTTTACGAGGTGCGCGGGGAAAAGATCTCCTGGCTGGCCCTCTGGTTGCCGGAATCCGTGGAAAATCAGGTGGACGGATGCTGGTCGGCATCTCCGGCCGAAGGCTGGCTTGTCAACACTCTGGCCCAATTCATGTGCATGAGCGCCGTACAGGAGTTGCTGCCGGAAGTCGGGGAGTTCCGTTGCGCGCCTTCGCCGCGCCCCACCAGGGCGCTGCGTGAAGCTCTGGGCCGGTTGCGTCTGTCGTACAAGGAAAATGCCGCCACGCTTTCCCGCCGCTATGCGGTGGTAACCCACTACCCGTACCGGGGCGGCTGCGAAATCTGCCAATTACAAAGCCACTGCCCCAAGGAGCAGGGCAAGGACGAAAATCTCCCGGTGCTGCTGCTGCCGGGGTATGAAAAAAATCCGGCGCCCGCCGACAGGTGAACGGTCACGACAAATTTTTTCGCGGCACATGCCGGAAACTCCGTTACGCCGGAATCCTCAGCGGCCCTCCATGATGAGCATTCTGGTTCCCCCGCCGGGAGAGCGCACCAGTAGCTCCACCGTGCTGGCATTTTGCGTCACGTCTTCCACAAGGCAGGTTTGCGTTGTGTCGCCGTCATAGTTCCGTACGTCCACAGTATCGCCGCGCGAAGGAAGGCCGTCGGGAATGATTTCCACAAGGTCGGCGGTGGCGGCGTCAAATCCGTCCCAGGCGGACGCGGCTTGCGGCGGCCATGCAAGACTGACAAGGGAAATCACAGCCCAGAGGTTTTTCATGGCCTCTTATGTAAAACCATTTTTTATTCTTGGCAACTCCTCATTTTTCTGAAAAACTCTCCCCTGTCGGGTTTTGGCGATGTCCTGAAAAATATGTATAATTTCCAATAGATGCTGTATGCACGGTGAAGCATGATTTTGTTGACGGACGCGTACGGCCGCGTCATGCGTTACTTGCGCCTTTCCATCACGGACCGCTGCAACCTCCGTTGCCGCTACTGCCGCAACGGCAAATTCGGGCAATTCATTCCACATGCCGATATTCTGCGCTATGAGGAAATGCTGCGTTTCGTCGGCCTTGCGGCGGCGTCGGGCATCAGCAAAATACGGATAACCGGCGGGGAACCCTTTGTCCGCAAAGACTGCGCGAGCTTTCTTGCCATGCTGCGCGAACGCTGGCCGGCTCTGGCTTTGCACATCACCACCAACGGAACCCTGCTTGAACCTCATGTGCCGCTGCTGGCCCGTCTGGGCGTCAAAGCCGTGAATCTTTCTCTGGACAGCTTTGACCGCGCCACGTATGCCGCCATGACCGGGCGGGATGCCCTGCCCTCGGTGATCGCCTCCATGGACAGACTGCTTGCGGCCGGACTGAGGGTCAAAATCAACGTGGTCGCTGTGCGGGGCGTCAACGACATCCAGGTGGACGATTTTGTCCATGCCGTCAGGACACTGCCCGTCGATCTGCGATTTATCGAATTCATGCCCATGGGCAGCGGCACGCTGTGGAGCGGGGAAAATTTTTGGCCCGCCGCGGCGATAAAGGAAGAAATTTCCCGTCGCGCGCTCCTGACGCCGGTTACGGACAACCCGGAAAACGCCGGTCCGGCCCGCATGTACGCCGTTGCGGGCGGCAAGGGGAGAATAGGCTTCATCACGTCCATGACGAATCATTTTTGCCGCGCCTGCAACCGGTTGCGCCTGACAAGCGACGGGCATGTGCGCACCTGTCTCTTTACCGACAGGGAATACAATATGCGCGGCCTGCTGCGGGAGCGACGCATTTCGGACCAGCGCCTCGTGGACACCCTGCGCCGTGTCTGCTCCCTGAAACCGATGGGGGCGGACATACTGGCGCGGCGCGTCCATGACGAAGCTGTGGCGATGCGGCGCATGACGAGCATTGGCGGCTGACGGCGAAAAGGCATGTCTGGCGATCTGTTCTGAAGCGGAAATTTTCATCTGAACCCGGCCGTGTTGTCCCCGCCGGCCTGTCGTTCTCCCTGAACAAGATTATTGTACAAGAATAATAATATATTGATATTATTATTTTTTATTTAATAATTTATTATTTGACTTTTATCGTGTTTTGAGTATATGAATGTACATATTTTTATATCCTACTCGGTTCTTTGACGTCGCGCTTTGCCTCTGTTCCGTTTTCGTTTGTCTGTTTACGTTGATGGTCCGCGCTGCAGCCGGTCGGCTTCCTGGAAACACCATTGCCCAAGGCAATGATGTGCGCACAGAATTATTCGTATGGTTCATTTGTTTTTTCCACAAGAATTCCGAGGAGATTACATGGCTGGTCAGGCGCTCGTTAAAGACTTCGAGGCAATGCTGGGCAAGGAGAACGTATTCGGTTCAGAAGCCGACAGACAGACGTATTCCTATGACTCCGCGGTGCTGACCCCCGTCGTGCCCGCTCTGGTGGTACGGCCGACAAGCGTTGAGCAATTGGGGCTGTGCGTCAAAAAGCTCTACGACAACGGCATCCCCATGACCGTTCGCGGCGCGGGAACCAACCTTTCCGGCGGAACCATTCCCGACAATTCCGATACCGTCGTGATTCTGACAACCGGCCTGACGCGCATTCTTGAGATCAATGCCAGCGATCTCTATGCCGTGGTTGAGCCGGGCGTCATCACCGCCGACTTCGCGACGGCCGTTTCCAGACAGAACCTTTTTTATCCGCCGGACCCCGGCTCACAGGCCGTATCCACCATTGCCGGCAACATCGCGGAAAACGCCGGCGGTCTGCGCGGCCTCAAATACGGCTGTACCAAAGACTACGTCATGGGCATCAAATTTTTTGACGCCACGGGCGCTCTGGTCAAATCCGGCTCGCGCACGGTCAAGTGTGTCACCGGCTACAATCTTGCCGGCATGATGGTGCAGTCCGAAGGAACGCTGGGCGTTATTTCCCAGGCCGTGCTCAAGCTCGTCCCCCCGCCCAAGGCCGGCAAGGCGCTCATGGCCGTTTTCGCCAACGTGCAGGACGCCGCCGAGGCGGTGGCGGACATCATCGCCGCGCACGTTGTTCCCTGTACCCTGGAATTTCTTGACAACAACACCATTGTGCGCGTGGACGACTTTACCAAGGCCGGACTCCCGCGCGAAGCCGGCGCCATCCTGCTCATAGAGGTGGACGGCCATCCGGCGCAGGTGGCGGAGGAAGCCGGGGTTGTGGAAAAGGTGCTCAAGGCCAACAGCGCCATTGACGTGAAGGTGCCCAAAGACGCGGCGGAAAAATTCAAATTGTGGGAAGCCCGCCGTATGGCCCTGCCGGTGCTTGCCCGCTGTCGCCCGACGACCGTGCTGGAAGACGCCACGGTTCCCCGCTCCAGGATTCCCGCCATGATGAAGGCCGTCAATGACATAGCCGCCAAATACCACCTGGAGGTGGGCACCTTCGGCCATGCCGGGGACGGCAACCTGCACCCCACGTTCCTGTGCGACAAGCGCGACGCCGACGAATTCCGCCGGGTGGAGGAAGCCATTGACGAAATGTTCGACACGGCCCTCAAGCTCCAGGGCACGCTTTCCGGGGAACACGGCATAGGGACGGCCAAGGCCAAATGGATGGAAAAGGAAACATCGCGCGGAACGATCCTGTTCTCACAGCGCCTGCGCAGGGCGCTCGACCCCAGGGGGCTGCTCAATCCGACGAAGCTTGTGGGGATTTGAGAATGAATACCTTGCATGATCTTGCCAAACGGCTGATGGCGCTGGAGGACAGAATTGTCTACTGTATGAAGTGCGGCTTCTGCCAGGGCGTCTGTCCCATGTTCGGCGCTTCCGGCATGGAGGCCGACGTCACCCGCGGCAAGCTGGTCCTCATCAGCAATCTCGCCCATGAAATGATCCGGGATCCCGAAGCCGTGGCCGACAAACTGGGCCGCTGTCTCCTGTGCGGTTCCTGTCAGGCGACCTGTCCGCCCGGCGTCAAAATCATGGACGTGTTTCTGGAGGCGAGGGAGCTGATTTACGGCTATCTGGGACTCAACCCCGTCAAAAAGATGATTTTCAGAATTCTGCTGGCCAAACCCGCTCTTTTCAACTTTGCCATGCGCGTGAGCGCGCCCATGCAGAGGATGGTATTCCGCAAAACCGGCGAAGCGCAGGGCACCGCCTGCGCGCCCATGCTCAGTTTCATGCTGGGCGACAGGCATATCCGCCCGCTGGCCGCAACCCCCCTGCACGCCGAATACGGTTTCGTGGACGAGCCGCGTTCGGGTGACGGGCTGAAGGTGGCCTTTTTTCCCGGCTGCGTCGGAGACAAAATGTATACGGACATGGCCGGAGCCTGCCTGAAGGTTTTGCGCCACCACAAAGTGGCCGTCTACATGCCGGACAAACTGGCCTGCTGCGGCCTTCCGGCACTCTCTTCGGGCGACGCGGAGGGAATGCTCAGGGAGCTGAAAACCAATCTCGACGCTCTTTCCGCAAGCGACTTCGATTACATCATGAGCCCCTGCGCTTCCTGTACCTCCTGCATCAGGGAGCACTGGCCGCGGTATGCCGCGCGCCTCGGCTCCCATGAACAGAAATTCGCCCGGGAGACGGCGGCCAAGGCTCTTGACATCAACGCTTTTCTCATTGACGTGCTGAAGGTGCAGCCGGTCCGGAGCAATGCCAACGCTTGGGCCGTCACGTATCACGATTCCTGTCATCTCAAAAAGACCCTTGGGGTGGCAAGCCAGCCGCGGGCGCTCATCGCCGCGAATCCGGCTTACGCCCTGACGGAAATGGCGGAGGCCGACCGGTGTTGCGGCTGCGGCGGTTCATTCAACCTTTTTCACTATGACTGGTCGCGCAGGATAGGCCAGCGCAAGCGCGACAATGTGGTCGCTTCCGGAGCGCGGATTGTTGCCGCGGCCTGTCCGGCCTGCATGATGCAGCTTGAGGATGTTCTCTCTCACAACCATGACCCTGTGCTGGTAAGACATACGGTGGAATTGTACGCGGAAAGCCTGAGGTAGCGGGCGTTCGGACAATCTGGCGCGTTTGCGCCGCTATTTGTAACGGCCCTTGATCCGTAAAATTTTAGTCAGGGAATAAAAACAGCCGCAATATTGTTACGGATTCGGGGTAAAGGAGTTATGTTATGACCCTAACGGATTCCATCACCCGGCAGACGGTGGAGACGTTCATCGCAAAAGCCACGGCGGTCAATGCTGTGGTGCAGGAGCTTCCGGCAATCCCGGCGGCCCTGCAATATGTGGTGGATGTCTGTGAAAGCAAAACCCCTGCCGAAATTCTGGCCGATGAACCCGGCACGGAACAGGGGCCTCCCGGACCAAACAATCAGCCCACGCGTGTCAAACGCATTGTGGCCGCTCCGGATTTGAACGACGAGGAGTTCGCGACTCTCTCGGCGGCCTGTGAGGAAAAAGGCTTTCTCTGCATTCGCGAGGGATTGCGCAAATATGTGGCCGGCTTTGACGTGGGCGTTAGCAAGGCCCTGCTCGGCGTTGCCGCCAGCGGCACCTGCATGATGAACACGGACAGGGAGGATTCGCGTCTCGCCGGAATGATATCGGAAATTCACATCATACTCCTGCGCAAATCCGCCATATACCCGGATCTTCCTTCCATGGCCCAACTGTTGCGCGAGCGCATGAATGAAGCGCCCGCCACGTACACCACGCTGATCTCCGGTCCGAGCCGCACGGCCGACATAGAACGTGTGGCCGCTGTGGGCGTGCACGGCCCGCTGGAACTGCACATCATTCTTCTGGAGGATTAAAGGCCATGCAAGAAGCCCCAACCACACTCTCCGAATATCGCAAACAGATTGATTCCGCGCTGCAGGACGAGTTTTTGCGCCGCACGCTGGACACCTTTGCCGTAGCCTACCGCGCCAACCGTGAAACCATTTTCAAGGAAGTGGACGAGCGCGCCCTCATCAACCAAATCGCCGAGGCCCGGGACAAGGCCTGCAAACGCATGGAAGAACTCTATGCGCAGTTCAGGGAACAGGCGGAAAAACGCGGCGTGCGCGTACACCGCGCCAGGGACGCGGCGGAGGCCAACGGGATCATTGCCCGCATCGCCAGGGACAACAACGTCAGGCGCATCGTCAAGTCCAAGTCCATGACCGCCGAGGAAATCCATCTCAATGACCACCTCATTGCCGACAACCTGATTGTGGACGAAACGGATCTCGGCGAATGGATCATACAGTTGCGCCATGAAGGCCCCTCGCACATGGTCATGCCCGCCATCCACCTTTCGCGCTACCAGGTGGCCGACGACTTCACCAAGGCCACCGGCGTCAAGCAGGATACGGACATCCAGAAACTGGTGAAGGTGGCCCGCGTGCAGCTTCGCCGCAAGTTCATCCAGGCGGATATGGGCATCAGCGGATGTAACTTCGCCGTTGCGGAAAACGGGGCCATTTCCACCGTGACCAACGAAGGCAACGCCCGCATGGTCACCACCCTGCCGCGCGTGCATGTGGCCGTTGCCGGCCTCGACAAGCTGACCCCCACGCTGGACGAGGCGCTCACGGCCCTGCTGGTTTTGCCGCGCAACGCCACGGCGCAGCGCCTGACTACCTATGTGAGCTGGATACGCGGCGCCGGCCCCTGTGCCGCCAACCCGGACGACAAAAAAATCCTGCATGTGGTCTTTCTGGACAACGGTCGCACGGAAATCGCGAAAGATCCGCTTTTCTCGCAGATTTTCCGTTGCGTGCGCTGCGGCGCGTGCGCCAACGTGTGCCCCGTCTACCGCCTTGTGGGCGGGCACAAGATGGGCTACGTCTATATCGGCGCCATCGGTCTTATTCTTACCTACTTCTTCCACGGCAAGGACAAGGCCAAGGTTCTCTGCCAGAACTGCGTAGGCTGCGAGGCCTGTAAAAGTGTCTGCGCCGGCGGCATTGACCTGCCGTTGCTCATCCGCGAAATCCGCAGCCGTCTGACTGACGAGCAGGGCAGCGACGCCCAGGCGGCCCTGCTTGCCTCGGTGATGAAAAACCGCACCCTTTTTCATTCATTGCTCAAATTCGCCAAGTACGCCCAGAAACCCTTTACCGGCGGCACGCAATTTCAGCGGCACCTGCCGGCCATGTTTCTCGGCAGGCACGGTTTCAAGGCCCTGCCCGCCATTGCCGGCAAATCCTTCCGTGACCGCTGGCCGGAACTCGAACGGAAGATGCCGGAAGCGAAATTCAAGGTGGCCTTTTTCAGCGGCTGCGCCCAGGATTTTGTCTACCCCGAACAACTTGAGGACGCCGTCAAGGTGCTGGCCGCCAAAGGCGTGGAGGTTGATTTCCCCTTTGAGCAGACCTGCTGCGGCCTGCCTCTGGAAATGATGGGGCAGCGCAAAACGTCCGTGGATGTGGCGGCGCAGAATGTGCGCGCCTTTTCGCACAAAAGGTACGATGCCGTCATCACCCTGTGCGCGAGCTGCGCCTCGCACCTGAAGCACAACTATCAGGCGCTGCTGTCCGGCAACAGCGCTCTCCTCGCCCAAACAAAGGAATTCACGGAAAAAATCACCGACTTCAGTTCGTTCGTGTACGATAAACTGGGATTAAGGGCGGAAGATTTCAACAACTCCGGCCAGAAGGTGACCTACCACGCATCCTGCCATCTTTGCCGCGGCCTGGGAGTGAAGGAAGCCCCGCGTGAACTCATCAGGGCGGCGGGCGTGTATGAGCCCTGTGAGGAAGAGGATGTCTGCTGCGGCTTCGGCGGCACCTATTCCATGAAGTTTCCGGAGATTTCAGCCCGGTTGCTGGAGAACAAGCTCAACAACATACGCAAGACCGGCGCCGCCCGGCTGGTGGTGGACTGCCCCGGTTGCGTCATGCAGTTGCGCGGCGGCGCTGAAAAGCAGGGGATCAACATCAGGGTTGACCACGTGGCGGACCTGTTGGCGGAGAATCTGAAACGCTGACCGGCGGGCCGCGCGCGTCAGCTATGGCCTGACGCGCGCGGACGCCAGGACGGCATAAACAACGTAACGAGAGGAACGCATATGGAAAAGTGGCAGCAAATTTACGACCCTCTGAAAGTGTCGGGAATGCCGGAATTTCTGATTTCAGCCCTGGTCGCGGCGATTCCCCTGTATATTCTCTTTTACATGCTGGCGGTCAAACGCGCCGCCGGCCACAAGGCCGCCTTCGCGGGAACCCTGGCCGCCATCATTCTGGCCATCGCGGTATGGGGCATGCCCGTCGGCCTCGCCATCAACTCCACAGTGATGGGGGCCTGCTTCGGGCTTTTCCCCATTATCTGGATTGTCATCACCGCCGTATGGATCTACAATATGACGGTGGAATCCGGCGAATTTGAAATCATCAAAAATTCCTTGGCGAGCATGACGGACGACCGGCGTCTGCAGGCCATCTTCATCGCTTTTGCCTTCGGTTCCTTCATTGAAGGCACAGCGGGTTTCGGCACCCCGGTGGCCATCACGGCGGCCATGCTGGTGGGCCTCGGGTTCAGCCCGCTTTACGCGGCGGGGATCTGCCTTATCGCCAACACCGCTCCGGTGGCCTTCGGCGCCATCGGCATACCGATCATCGTGGCCGGGTCGGCTTCCGGCCTGCCGAACGCCGACGGCGCCGCGATGCTGCACATCAGTAAAATCGTGGGCCGCCAACTGCCTTTCCTGTCCATCATAGTGCCTTTCTGGGTTTCCGTCACCATGTGCGGCTTCAAACGCACTCTGGAAATCGTCCCGGCGCTGGTCGTCGCGGGCGTGTGCTTTGCCGGCACGCAATTCCTGACCTCCAACTATCTGGGCCCCTATCTGCCGGATATCCTTTCCGCCATGGTGACCATTGTCGGCCTTATTTTCCTTTTGCGCGTGTGGAAGCCCAAGAGCATTTTCCATTTCCCCGATGAAAAGGCCACTTCAGGCCCGACTGCCTCGAACTACGCCACTGGCGAAATTCTGCGCGCCTGGATGCCCTATATTATTCTGGCAGCCTTTGTGACTGTCTGGGGCCTGGGAAGTTTCAAGGGCGCCGTCAGGGGCATTGAAGGATTCGCCCTCGGCATAGCCTGGCCCGGTCTGGACGGCGCGGTCGAGCAGACGGCGCCCATAGTGAAGGCCGCCAAGATTTACGCCGCGAAGTACAACTTCAACTTCGTCTCGGCGGGCGGCACGGCCATCTTCCTTTCCGGAATCATTGCCGCCTTTATCATGCCGAATTACAGCATCGGCAAGGCCCTTGCCTGCTTCAAGCGCACCTGCTACCAACTGCGCTTCCCCATTGTGACCATTTCCATGATTCTGGGCCTTGCCTACATCATGAACTATTCCGGCATGAGCTGCACGCTGGGCCTGGCCTTCACCAAAACCGGCGCGCTGTTCCCCTTCTTCGCTCCGCTACTCGGCTGGCTCGGCGTATTTCTGACCGGGTCGGACACCTCGTCCAATGCCCTGTTCAGCAGCCTGCAAGCCACCACAGCCCAGCAGGTGGGCGTTGATCCCTATCTGACGGTCGCCTCCAACTCTTCCGGCGGCGTTACCGGCAAGATGATTTCTCCGCAGTCCATCTCCGTGGCCACCTCGGCTACCGGCATGGTCGGGCAGGAGGGAGACCTCTTCCGCTTCACCATTTTCCATTCGCTGGCCATGACCGGCGTGGTGTGCATCATCACGCTGCTTCAGGCCTATCCGCTCAAGTGGATGCTGCCGTAAGGCGCGGCAAACATGTCTGTTTGACAAAGCACGGGCACGAAGTTTGACTTATGCCCGTGCTTTGCTCTACAGCACATGAAGGCAATTATCAGTCCTGCCACGCGGAGGTGAAATTTCTTCCCGCGTACAGCCCCGACTTGAATCCCATTGAAAAGATGTGGAGTAAAGTAAAAACAAATCCTGCGCGGTCTGAAGCCGCGAACAAACGAAGAGCTGCATTGCTCCACAGGCACAGCCCCGGGCATGGTCACCGCGACCGATGCCGGGGGCTGGTTTGAATCAGCTGGATATATATAAATTGAAAGTTAAAACGCTCTAGTCGCTGTAGTCTCACATGCTGCCCGGCGCGGCAAATTGTCCGGGCGCAAGATCGGCCCTGAGCTGGCCGCAGGCGGCGCTGATGTCCTGGCCCTTGCTTTTGCGCACCACCGCCGTGACGCGGCGCTTCCACAGACATTGCTCAAAGGCGAGAATTTTTTCCGGCTGAGGGGGCGCATAGGGAAGCCCCTCAACCGGGTTATAGACGATAAGATTGAGCTTGCCCCTGACTTCGCCCACAAGACGGGCCAGTTCCAGAGCGTGCCGCGGGTTGTCGTTGACGCCGTTTATAAGCAGATATTCCAGGGTAATGCGCTCCCGCGTTTTGAGCGGATAGGTTTTGAGCGCTTCAATCAGGTCGGGGAGCGGCCAGCGCGCCGCCTTGGGCATGATTTTTTCGCGCAGGCTCTGGCTGGGCGCGTGCAGGGACACGGCGAGATAACACAGGCCGCTTTGACCGAGCTCCTGAAGGCCCCTTTCCAGACCGCAGGTGGAGACGGTAATCCGGCGCGGTGAAAAATTGAGTCCCCTGTCGCTGTTGAGGCATTGCAGGGCGCGCAGGACTTCTTCCAGGTTGAGCAAAGGCTCGCCCATGCCCATGAAAACCAGGTTGCGCAGCACGGGATGATCCGGCCGTCTGTCGCCCAAGTGGGCGCGGGCCACCAGCACCTGCCCCAAAATTTCTCCCATGCGCATATTGCGCTCAAAGCCCGCCTGCCCGGTGGCGCAAAACGTACACCCCATGGCACAGCCCACCTGACAGGAAAGGCACTGCGTCCAGCGCCGCGCGCCCCCACGGGAATCCGAGGGAATGAGCACGGTTTCCACCAAGGCGCCGTCGTGCAGACGCAGCAGAAATTTTGTCGTGCCGTCGCGGCTTTCCCGCACAAGTTTCACCTCGGGCCAGCCAATAAAGAAACGCCCGGCCAGCTTTGCGCGACAGGACACGGAGACATTGCTCATGTCCCCGAAGTCGCGCGCCAACTTCTGCCAAAGCCATTGCCAAACCTGCGTCGCCCGGAAGGCGGGCTCGTCCAGTTCCGTCTTCATCCAGGCGGCAAGCTCCGGCAGGGTGAAGTCAAGCAGATTGATCACGAGGTCGGGGATGGCGCAGTTTGCGATTTTGCAGACGCAGAAAAATAAAATCCGCAGGTTTGACGTCCACGGGCACAACAGCCAGGGGAAATTCCGCCCTGCCCATCATTCTGTGCCCCCCGGCCGTGCCCACATCGTAAAAACAGGCGTCAGCCAGACGGCCTATGTCACGCCCGCCGTCACCGCGAAAGACCACCACCACGGTTTTGTCCACAATACCGCTCACCGCCACCCATCGCAAATCCTGCACCTTGGTGAAAAAATCCGCTATCCCCACCAGCAGGTCCGCGCTTTTGACATGGTGCAGGGAAACATAGACCCCGCCGCCCCGGCAGTCTTTGAGGGAACGGAATGCCTGGGAAAAGGCCGGCAGCCATTCGCGCAAATATTCGCTACGGATGATGCGGCGCAGCAGATTGAGATCCGCGAAGCGAAAAAGCCATTGCCAGGCGCGCAAATCCTTGTCGCTGCCGCCCCGCTCAAAGGTGGCCGTATCCGTGCGTATGCCGTAAAGCAGCGCGGTTGCCAGGCGCGTGGTGGGGCGTATGCGCAAACTGTGAAGAAAATGGGCCATAATGGTGCTGGTGGAGCCGAACTCCGGACGGATACAGCAGAAAGCCTCCGAAGGTTGGGCGTGTTCCGGCGGCAGTGAATGATGATCCACAATCAGAGAAAAAGAGATGCCCTCAAAAAGCCCGTTGTGATGCGGCTGGGAATCCACAATGGCGAAGTGGCTGAAGGCCGCCGATTTTTCCGGAGCCCAAGGCTTCACCGGAATGCGCAGATCGCGGATCATGGCCAGATTGTCCGGCCGCGTCACCTCGTTGATGCGCAAAATCTCCATACTGTGCGCATGGTTGAGCAGAATACGCTTCAGGGCCATGGCGCTGGCCAGCGCGTCCGGATCGGCGTTTATCAGCACACACCAGCGGTCGGTTTTGCACAGGCCGCCGCGCCACTGTTTGAAGCGGGTGACATCATCGCCGCCGGTCATGGCAAATACCCGCCGCCGGTCAGTCTCTCCAGAACCGGGAGAGAGGATTCCACGCCCGGCCAGTGAAAGATTTCCACCAGATGAACCGGATTGCCGGCAAAACGGGCCGCCAGATCCGTCGCCGCGGCCAATTGCCTGGGCGTCAGGGCAGTGAGCGGCAAATGCTCGTCCCTTGCGCCGGGCGCGCTCCAGTGGACAACATCGGCTGTTTCCGGCAAGGTTGAGGACAGCAGGTCTGTTTGCCCATACCCCAGAAGGTGCCCCACATCCAGGCACAAACCGAAACCGTGCTCTTGCAAAAAACCGTCCCCCAGTTCCACAATGTCGCAACCGGAGATGTTTTCGAGCAGCAGGGGGACAGCGCTGCTCCGCCGCCAAGCCCGCGCGAAATCCCGCAGAAGCCGCCGCTTGAAAGCGGGCGCGCCCCACGGAGGGTGAAGCACGGCGTATCCCGGGGCGAGGAAAGCCGCTCTGTCAAAAACCGCCAAAGCCCGCTCCGCCGTCTTGCGGGCCGCGCCGTCCGGACCGGGCCGCGCGGGCCACGGCAGATCGCACGGCAGATGCACATGCCAGGAAAATGGCAAATCCGTCAATTCCGGCGGCATATCGGATTCAGTATAGGCCAGACAGGCGCTGCATTCAAAAAAACAAAGGGCGACCTCGGCCACACGGCCGCATAAGAAGCGCGCGTTTTCCGCCACAGTTCCGGGAAGGACGCGAGAGGGCGCGGCGAGAACGCGGAACGGGGCCGGTCGGCGGGCGGAAGCCGAAATCACAGCAAATTCCTTACCGGCCAGCCTTCGACCTTTGCGCATTCTTCAGCGTCTGAGCCGCCCAGCACACACACCGCCCCCCTGCGGGCCACTTCGGCGAGCACCTCCGCGAATTCCCTGAAATGTTGCGGCGTAACCGCAAATATTTCCTCGCGTGTTTTCTGTCTTTCCTCCTCCGTCAACCCCGTCAGGTACCGGGCCAAAGCTCGCGCGCCCCTGGCGTCTGGCAACATATAGGCGTCCATGTCGCCTATGGCCCCCACCACGGCGCGGGAAAGCTCATCGGCATCCGGTGTGAAATCCCGCAGAAAATCAGCCAGATTATCATACGCGGCGAGAGTTTCCCGCACATTGGGGTCACGGTAGGAAGAAAAAACCAAAACACCGCTCAGCCTGTCGAGCGAGCAGGAGACGCCATAAGCCCCGCCGCGCACGCGCACGGTTTCCCAAAGCCGCCCCATGCGCAAGTAGCGCAGGATCACACTGGCGGAGCCGTGCCAGACGTAGCCCAGGTCATAGATGTCGGCAGCCTTTCCCACATAGTTCACCATCACAGGGGCTATAAAGGCCTCCGCCCCGGGCAGAATCATGGGAACCGGCCTGTCCGGAGCGATGTGGGCACGCGGGGGAAGGTCATCCAGAAGTTCGCCGGCATGTCGTTCCGCCAAGGCGATGCCGCCCGCCTCCGCCGTGCAGTCGAAAAGAGCGCCGTCACGCGCGACAAGCAAAGCCCGCAGGTTTTCCATATCCGCCAGAACCGCTTCCGCCTCCCGCTCCAGCCGTCTCAGCGCGTCACGCACGGAATCCAGATAGCTTATCCCCGACGTGCGCTCGGCCAGCGCGTCAGCGCCGGTGAACCGCGCGCGCAGGCGCAGTCCTGTCGCCACATTGCCGGCGGTTTGCAGACCCTGCTCCAGTCGGGCCTTTTCCTCCAGCAGCATCTCGCGCAGACGATCCTCAAGCACGGCGGCATCTCTTTGCGGTTCCAGCAATATTTCCCGGAAAATCCGGAACAGATCGGGAATTTTTTCGTATACCGCCTTGCCCGTCAGGCTCAGGTAGCGCACCGTGTCACGCGCGCCGTTCGTCACGCCGATGAAGGTGCCCGCCCCGAGACCGCCGGTTTTGGCTGCCATCCATTCTCCCAGCCGCGTGAAATCGCGTCTGGCCGTGCCGCACTCCGTCAGGGAACGCAAAAACAAGGGCAGAAGGCCGACAAGGTTGTCCGGCAGGCGGCGCATGGGCATAAGCAGCGATACATAGGCGATGCCGTTTGTGGGGAGTTCATGGCTCAGGGTCAGATGAGGCAGGCGTTTCTCGCGGCAGGGGATAGCCGCGTTTTTTCGGGGCAGGTCATCGGGGGCAAGACAGGGAATGGTCGCCAGTGCCTCCGGGCTGTCCGGCGTAAGCTGGGCCTCCCGCAGGCGTCGCGTCTGCTCGGCCAGAACGCGGCGAGCCTTCCCGTCGCTGCGCGCGCGCAACATATCCAGCCGGGATTTTTCCGCCGCTTCGCGCGCCCGTCCCAGATTTTCGTCCGGGCTCAGAACCACGGATATCCGGTGACGATTTTCCAGAAACCGGTCCCTGACAAGGTTTTCAAAGATTTTTTCCCCACAGCCGAGACGTCTTTTGACAGCGGCCAAGGATTTTTCAAAAGCCAGCGGGGCCAGAGGATCGCCGTCGTACAGCCAGGTGGAGAGCGCCTGAATCATGGCGACGAGGCCGCGCGGGAACCGCCCGGAATTGTTCTCTCTGCAGACGAATTCCACGCTGTTGACGGCGGCCTCCACCGCGGCGGCGTCCACGCCTTTTTCCGCCAGACGCGCGAGCGTATCAAAAATCAGTTTTTCCGCCGTGTCAACGGCCCCCGGCGCGACGCCCCTGAGCCCGGTGGAATAATACATCTGGCGCAAATCCGTTTCCAGCCCGCAGCCGGCGGTGTCTTCACCCAGGCCGGAGCTGATGAGCGCCTTGCGCAGGGGAGACCCCGGCAGTCCTTCCAGAATATGCTCCAGCATTGCCATGAGCATGGCCAGCTCACAATCCCCGCGCTCGCCGAGCAGCCAGTTGACGGTAAACAACGCGCGGGTTTCGCCTTCCGCGGCGGCATAGGTTTTTTCCACACGCCCGCCCAGGATTTTGGGCGTCTGCAGAGGTACGGCGGAATCGACGGTTCCCGGCCCGTAACCTTGCAGTTCGGCATCAATGCGGGCAAGGCGCCGCGGTTCGGGGTCATCCCCCCAGAAAAAGAAACGGGCGTTGCCTGGATGGTAATAACGCCTGTGAAAATCGCAAAAGTCCTCGTAGGAGAGGTCCGGGATATGCTCCGGGTTGCCGCCGGAATCCAGACTGTAAAGGGTATCCGGAAAAAGCGCCTGCTGGCTCTGCTCGGCCAGCAGGGAATCCGGCGAGGAGTAGACTCCTTTCATTTCATTGTAGACAACACCCTTGAACGCCCAGGAGGCATGGGGGGGGGACGCCTCAACATGCCAGCCTTCCTGGCGAAAAATGTCCTGAGTCAGGAGGGGATGAAAAACGGCGTCCAGATAGACGTCCACAAGGTTGTAAAAATCCCGCAAATTCGCGCTCGCCACAGGATAGCAGGTCTTGTCGGGAAACGTGAAGGCATTCAGAAAAGTTTGCAGGGATCCCTTGAGCAGCTCCACAAAAGGCTCTCTGACGGGGTACTTGCGTGACCCGCAGAGAACGGAGTGCTCCAGAATGTGCGCCACGCCCGTGGAATCTGAAGGCGGGGTGCGAAAGCTCACGCCGAAGCACTTGTTTTCGTCCCCATTGACAATGGAAAGCAGCTGCGCGCCTGTGGCGGCATGCCTCCACAAACGGGCCACGCCGCCGATCTCGCTGAGGCGCTCTTCCCTCAGCAGGCTGAAACCGTGCGTGCTCCCTGTATCTTTCATGCGGCGGCCGGGTTCAGTTTTTCACGGACTGCAACACGTTGTGCATACTCTCGCCGATGGAGGCGACGGTCTCGTCAAATTCGCGCTGGAGGGTTTCCATCAGCTCCCGCACGGAGACAATCTCGTTCACGCGAAAGACATTGGCCCCGCAAAAGGCAAAACCGCGCTCCAGATTGCCCTTCATGGCGTTGATAAGCGCCTGGGCGATGCAGTAGGGCGTTTTTTCCTGCTGGCAGGTGCTCACGCAGTGAAAAATACACTTGAAGGGCTTTTTCAGCCCTTCGCGGGCGGCTTCGATAAACTGATTGTACAAGGCGCGTCCCGGCATGCCCACAGGACTGGAAATGATGGTCACGTCCTCCGCCCTGGCGGCGAGGTAATTCTGTTTGAAGCGTTCGTCGGCATCGCACTCGTGGGTGGCGACGAAACGTGTGCCCATCTGCACGCCGGCCGCTCCCAAATCCAGAAAGCGCTTGATGTCGGCGCCGCTGTATACGCCGCCGGCGGCAATAACCGGCACGGCGCGGCCTTTTTTGTTTTCGTAGGGCTTGACAGCCTCCACCATCTCGGGCACGAGTTTTTCCAGGGCAAAAGAAGGATTCTGGATTTCGTCCGACTTGAAACCCAGATGCCCTCCGGCCTTGGGCCCTTCCACCACGAAGGCGTCGGGCAGATAATCAAAACGGGAGAGCCATTTCTTCAGAAGAATGGTGGCGGCTCTGGCCGAGGAAACAATGGGCACAAGTTTTGTCCTGAATTCCTCTTTTTTGCTTTCGCACAGTTCCAGCAGATAACGGGGCATGTCCGTGGGCAGCCCGGCGCCGGAAAAAATGATGTCCACCCTGTTTTCAATGGCGGCGCGCACCATCTGGCTGAAGGTGGTCAGGGCAACCATGATGTTGACGCCGACAATGCCGCTGGTCATTTCCCTGGCCTTGAGTATTTCCTCGCGCAAGGCGCGCACGTTGGCCTCCACGGGATTTGTGGCGACATCAGGCTCCCGCATGCCGATCATGGCGCCGGCGATAACGCCTATACCGCCCTGGTTGGCCACCGCCGAAGCCAGACGGGACAGGGATATGCCCACGCCCATGCCGCCCTGCACCACAGGAATTCTGGCCGTAAGATCGCCTATTTTCATGGGGGGGAAAGCCATGCGAACCTCCGGGGAATGGAAAAGCAAAAAAATACGAAATGTCCGCCCTGCCGTCGGCAACGCGGTATTGCCAATCCTTATATAGACCGAAACGCGCCGCGATGCAATACGTCATGCGACATGCCAGCAATTATACGTAGCGTCTTGACTAGGGCCTGTTGATACTACTTGACAAAACATACCGAATCTTTTAAGTTCTCGGATGGATGTGCCGGTGGAAATCGACCTCGAAATGGAGAAGCTGGAGACGAGCCTCACCCTCTCGGATTATGATGAGGAAGTGGTGGAAGTGGACGCCAAAAATCTGGTTCGCAAGGTGGGCGGCGTCGACCAGATGACGGGAATCAGAAATGCCACAGGATTGTGAGCAATCTGTCTGATTTCTGTCACGTTCGAAGGAAAGTGCCGACATGTACGGTTTCATCCGGGAATAATGTCAGCAATTTCTGATCATAGGTGATGAGCGAAGTGTGGTACATGTACGCCGCCGCAACGAACAGAGTGTCATAGGACGAATGCCCGCTGCTGAAAGCCAGAGAGAGCGCCTCTGGCCACAGACGTTCCACGGGAATCAGTTTTGTCCATAAGCGGGACGCATCGTCGTACACCTCGGCGGCCCTCCGCGCTGTGACTCCCCGTTTGCCGTATTGCCAGACGACATTCAGCAACTCCGCCTGAACAGACGCCGGAGCGTACAGGGCATCCGCCTTGTGGAGAGCCGCTATGGATTCTTCCCCGTATTCCGGCACCCCCAGCAAAGCGTAAGCTATGACCATTGTATCAATGATCATGTTCGGCCTTGACGCCCGGGGGCAATCCACTCCTGAACATCCTGAGCTGAGGGCGGCGGAAATTCCGTCCATTTTGCCTGTATCTCGTCCAACAGCCGGTGCCGTGGAGTCAGCCTGTTAGCCAGTATTTCTCTGGCTTCCTGCTCCATGGATCGTCCGTTGCCGGCGGCGAGAGCTTTCAGACTCGCGACTATATCCGACGACAAGTTTCTGATTGTAATTGATGCCATAACTTGCTCCTTTGAGTGAGCATACCCGACTGTGGAATTTTGTACAAGCATTCCGATTGCACTCTGTTGTCACTAATATAATTAATTGCTTATCAAGCATTAATCCTGCCCATGCAATATCATATTTACATGGCAA
The DNA here is from genome assembly GCA_031291035.1 of Desulfovibrio sp. Taxonomy (GTDB): domain Bacteria; phylum Desulfobacterota; class Desulfovibrionia; order Desulfovibrionales; family Desulfovibrionaceae; genus Desulfovibrio. The sequence goes on along the minus strand of JAISLI010000029.1, from coordinate 15,988 downwards.
TATTTCATTAATATAATATCTTTGTTTTCAAAGACTTTTTCGGAGAAGAAACTGGGTTGTGTGGTCATATGCAAAAGACCTCCAAATTCCCCCGTTACTCAAAATTCTTGCCGACTTTCTTCAGCGCCACTTTCAATTCTTGAAGCGCCTCTTCCGGCGCTGCCGCGTCATCCCTGCCGATGGTGAAGGAGATGTCCACTTTGACTTGAATATCCCAAGTTTGCTGAATTCGCAAAAGCTCCGGAACAATATCTCCCGCGTCCTGCAACTGGTTGAGGGTTATGGACGAGCGGAAAACCCGCATGTTCGCGGGCATCGGCGCGGCGCCGTACGGCGCGCGAGGTTCCTCGACGCCGCCTGCCTCCCGCTTTCGCAGCAGCCGGACCCTGGATGCCTCCGCAAGCGCGCAGGGCCAGGGCGGCGATATGGGGTCAAGGCTGACGAAACGCGCATTCAAAGCCGCATCCACTGCTTCTTTGATTGTTTTCCAGGGGAGTGTCATTCCAATTTTCCGCGAAAGCGCGGCGGCCACGGCTTCAACCGTTGTGGCGTCATCCTGCCAGGCATAACCAAGGCTTGCGGGTAAAAGTTCCATAGGGCCAATAGCGCCGGGAGGAGCATACAGGCGGGCATTTTCGTTCAGCACTCCAACCGGCACAAGTTCGCCCAGCACGCTGGCCGGAGGACTGTGGAGCCAGAGCAGGCCGTTCTCCACATTTTTCTCCACTGCTGCCAGAACGGCTCCCCGCGTGGCTTTGGGCACGGGGATATGGGCTGTGTAGTCCTTCATCGGACACGACACGACGCGGGCGCCGGAAAAATACTCCAGCGCGTCGTTGACCGTAATATGCGGCTTGTCTCCGTCCGGCCAGAGTTCGGGCAGCGCGCGCGGCAGCAGGATGTTCGGGTCAAGTTCTGTCAGTTCCGCTTTGTCGGGAAGCCGGAGTTCAAGTTCCGCGTCTTCCAGGGCGGACGCGTCGGGACGCGAACGCCACCATAGGCGGGCGGAACCGTCCGGGCGGGCAAGGCGCAGGACAAGGATGCCGTCCAGGCAGCCTTGGGTCAGCGTTTCCACCACTGCCCTGGTTCTGAGCATTTTGGGCAAGTGCGGGTATTGGGCGAAAGCCGTATACAGGTCTTTGACGCGGCGGGAAACGTCCCCCGGACGCCATAAATCATACGGGCCATTCGGGAGCAGAGCTTCCGCGTTCAGGGCCGTATCGAACAGGCGTGAACGCTGATCCTGCTTGATGGCGGAAAAATGCGGCGCCTCGCCGAGGTTCAGTTTGAAACATTGCGGCTCGCCTTTTTCCGAAAGCGTCACCACCATGCACCATGCCTGTCTGACGGCTTCGCCGATTTTTCCGTCAGCCGCCGACTTGTTACTCGTCAGCGTGGACATGCGCACAGGATCGACATCCTGTCCCTGTTGGCGCAGGGCATATAATACCTGTTCCCAGGCAAGCGCATCCCGCAATCGCGTCCGGGCGACATCCAGTCCGTCAGAAGACGGCGCCAGCAAAATTAGGGCGTTACGGTACACCCTCGGCCTGTTTGCGCCGGTTCCCTCCATCAGGAAACGAACGGCAGCAGGCGCGATCCTTCCGGGTCCGCTCGCGCATTCAGGACCCAGAATCGCGTAATGGAATTTGCCGTCATCGGCGACATCTCTGGGAGATTCCGGCAAAATGTGAACCTCAAGGCCGCTCTCCCGTGCGCCCATGGTCAGAGATTTGCTTTTTGACAACTCATTGATCAGGCGGCCCCGCACAATGTCGTCGTTGATCTCCAGCCTGGCCTGAGCATGCATCTGGGTAAGATTGGGCCGGTTGCCCAGACGCCATGCCTTGGGCATCAAGTTTTCGGCGGCATTTTGGTCGTCCAGCCAGAAACTGCGTTCCGCCCATCCGGCAAGCCCCTTTTCAAGCACTATCCTGTCCGGACGGGTGGGGGCGATCAGGACAAGCAGTTCGCGGGTTTTCGCTTCCTGGCCGAGAGGCTGCGAATGGAGAAAGGTTCCCATGACCGCTTGTTCCAGTTCACGGAACCCCATATTCAAATCTTTCTGAATGTCGCGGGCGATTTCCAATTCTTTTTCCACAATACCGCCCCAAACAGCCCTGGAGCCGTCAGGATCGGCGTTATCAGAGACGGCCACCAGCTCCCGCACCGCCGGAGAAAGCCCGCTTTGTCCCGGAGCGGCAAGCAGACTCGCCGTGCTGACCAAAGGACTCTGATCCCATTTTTCCGCGTCCCGAAGGGCCAGAGCAAAGGTGCGCAACGCGCCGCGCGTTTTTTGAAAGCCCTGAATCTGCGTCCACTTGGCGTAAAACACATCCGTCAATTCCGGATGGAAGGGATAGGATTTGTAATACCGTTCCTCCAGAGCGCGGACGCGGGACGATCCTGTTCCGCTTTGGCTTTCAAGCGTGGTCACGCCCTTGAGCGCCGCCTGGACATGAGAACGGAATTCTTCCGGATCATGTATGGATTTCGAGGTAAAAAAGCGGCGGCGCAACACTTCCGCCACATCATCCTTGTCGACCGGCTCCACGGCTTCTTCACGCTGGCGATGGAAAACGTCGTATAGTTCGCTCTGCAGATCTCTCCCCATGATGTCTTCTTTGACGGGATCGGAGGCCAGCAGGGAAGCCACCAGACAGCAGGTGTCCACTTTCGCCGCGGCTTGCGTGAGATACTGGAAAAAGCTGAGCAGATAATTGCGCCAGCTTGGCGTGGCGGCAACTTTGATTCTGGCGTACATAAGCACTTCATCAACGAGCAGGAGCAGAGCGAGCTTTTCCTTGTCCGGAAGGCTCAAAAGATCCGTCAGCAGGCTTTCCGCAGGGGGCGTGTCGCGCTCGTCGTCCGGACGGTCATGATTGATGACCGCCAGTCCCTCCGGTCCGGCGATTTGCCAGGCGAGAATCGACCACGGATGACGCAGACGCCGTTCCTCACCGGCGGGGTTTCTGACGGCAAGCCCGTCCTGCACGTCTATCTTGTCAAAGCACAGGGCCGCCACGCGCGCCTTGGGAAAATCGCGTCCGACGGCGGCGCGGAATTCAGCGACTGCCGGAAGATCGGGCAGTTTTTCCGGCTCGCGCGCAAGATGCAGCAAAGTAATGAGCGCGTGGGTTTTTCCGCCGCCATAGGTAAGCTGCAACTGGCGCACGGCCTTGTCGTTTTCGCCGAGCAGCCGCCGGCACACGTCTCCTGCCAGCGCGCGCAGATTGTGGGTGGGAAAAGTCAGCGCGAAAAACTCCGCCGGATTCTCATAGACCGGGCGCAGCCCCTTTCGCATGACGGCTTCATGCAGATCCGCAGCGAACAGGTGCAAGGCCAGTTCGCCGGATCGCAGGTCCGGGCGCAGATCGACGACTTTGTGCCAGGGTTTCCAGTTGAGTGTCTGAGCCATGACTACATCTCCACTTTTATTTGCCGCATGACAGGCATTGCCGGACCCTTGGCATGCAGGTGGTTGCTGATGGATTCAAGCAGACTGCGTTCGGAATTTTCGGAAAGTTCGGTCAGGGCCTGCAAAAGCTGCATGAAGAGTTCGTTGCGGCGCAAGGCGCAGGCGTCAATATACCTGTCCACCTCCCTCACGTCGCCCGCTTTCCACAGACGCATGAGCTTGTGCGCCCGGTCGATCAGGGGCACGGGAGCGCTGCCGGGCACTTCCAGACCGAGCGTCCTGTGGTCGCGTTTCGACCAGGGGAGCAAAACTATTTTTCCGCCGCCGGAAGAGCTTCCGGCGGTATCGCTTTCCGGTTCCTCATCCTCTTCAGTCTCATCATTCAGGGCAGGTTCGGTTACGGACGAACCTTTTTTTGACACAAGGCGATACGCGCTTTCCAGATCCCTGTCCGTCAGGCCGCAGGCGGTGGCGTACAAAATACAGGCTCCGGCCGGGGCTTCTTCCATGCCGAAGTCGTTACGGTGCAGCAGATAATAAGCAGTCACGGCGTCCATGCGCTGATCATCGCTTCCGCCGGCGGCATCGGTTTTGAGAACGCGCCCGACCACAAAATTCACCACCATGCGCCGGACATGGCCGAGAAATTCCGTAACGCTCATGCTTTCGCCGGGGCTGGAGGCCTTCTTGATCACCGGGTGAGCGGAATAGGCGGTCAAGGCCGGGCCTGTCGCGGCCCAGACAAAGTCCGGCCCGCGAATGCCCGCGTCCCAGAAGGCATGAAGTTTTTCCGTGATGCTCTCCTCCATTGTGGTCAACACTTTGGCGTCCCAGCCGGTCGCGGCGGCTGGAGAGCGTTTTTTACATACGAGCCATACAGAGGATGACAAAGCAGCGGAAGATAAGCCGCGCATACGGTTGACCATTTCCGTCTGGATAGGCCAGGAGGCGGTGACGGTGAACCCGGCCCGGATCATGGCCGAAACAAGCGTTTCCCATGCGTCCGGGTGTTTGTGGGCAAAGACCACCACCAGACGGCCGTCCGGGGCGAGACTTTCATGGCAGCGCGCGAAGACCTGAGCCATGCCGTCCTCATACGCCTTTTTGGACGCGCTTCTGTCGCCGTTGTGGCGGGAGGCGTCGTCGATGAGTTCGCCGTCCTGAGCATCATTGTCCCATTTTGGGGCCAGGGGCGCGGCGAACAATCCCTTGTCCAGAACCGTGCCGTGGGTGACGCGCTTGAGCCAGACGTAAAAAAAATCCATGCAGTCGGAATAGGGAATGGCGTCGTAATACGGCGGGTCGGTGACAATGGCGTCGTAAATCCGGCCGGTGGGCCGCGTCGCGCTTTGCCGGGTGATGGTGGGGGGTGGGGTGGAGCGAAGAGCGGCAAGGGCGTGTTCTATATAACGCGCTACCCACTCCAGTTGAGCAGAGAAAGAACCGCCAACATTATTCAGAAAGGCGCTTTCAGCATAGTCCCAAGTGATGGGTAGGGCAAAACGCGCGTAAGTCTGCCGCATTTTTTCCCCGCTCAAATGCCAAGTGCATATAGTCGAATTATAATCAGCAACTTTATCCAGTACTATAGCCAGATACGTCCCGATGGCCTCCACCCAGTTCTCATCATAACCGAAGCTTTCCGCCTCCGCTTCGCATTTGGCAATGGCCTTGCGGATGCTCGTAACCAGCGTGCCCAAAGCCAGAAGCTGGCGGCGGGGGGAAAAAAGAGAACTCCAGCAATTGAATCCGTATTTTGGAATACTCATGCCCAACGCATTTTCATCCGGCATTGGCTCATCGGGCATCCCGAACGGCACATCCCTGAACGCCGCTTCCAATTCCTCACCCGTCACCTCGGCCTGATTGATTTCTTCCGGAAAGGGACGCCGGTATTCCTTGCCCTTTCTTCCTTCATACACCACGGCGGTGGGCATGGCCCCCAGCCGCCCGGCCTTGCCTTCGCGCCGCAGGTCATCCATGGTCATGATGTTGCCGCAATGGGGGCAGGTCGCCCCGGCCCCGGACATGAAGCCCTTGCCCGTTTCCTGATCAAAGGCACGCTTTTGGGCCGCGCCCCCGTTTTTGACCGGCACGTTGTTCCAGACGTCAAAAAACACGATGCCGTCCCGCGCCTCCACCTTGAGGGCCGCGCGCTTGCCGGCTTTGGTCTTGCACAGCCACTTGGTCTTGAGCAGAGGAATCAGGTTACGGCAGTTTTTGCATTCCGCCGTGCGCGCCCAAAGATACGCCACGGTGGGCCGGACAATCCAGCGCGGGTTGCGCTCATCTTTGAGATATTGCTCTCCGAAATTTTTGTTGAGCGCATGGACATCCGGCAGGCCGTCTTTATCCGGGGGAACGAGTTCAGGCTGTCGCGGCTCATAGGGGGCCTTGTCATCCTTCGGCTCAAAAACCGCGTAAGTCGGGTAGCGCTTGCCCAGCGCCTTGCGGGCGTCCTGCAATACCCATTGCCCCCAGGCCCGGACGTGCCAGGACAGATCGGCCATGTAGCGGCCGCTTTGCTCCAGCAAAGAAAGCTGTTCCGTAGCGGCCCCCGGTTGCCTCGTCTCCGGATGGCCGGCGGCGAAGTCTTTCATAAATGCCGCGTCGTCTCTGATGAACTCCGGCAGAGGAACGTCTTTCCCGGCGAGGGCTTGCGGATATTTGAGCGTCGCGCCCAGCACGAAGGCGGCCACGGGATTCAGGTCATTGGCATGCGCTTCGCAGCCGAGACGCATGGCTTCCAACGGAATGGCCCCGCCCCCGGAGAAAGGATCGAATACTCTCGGAGCGCGACCGCCATACGCCTTGCGGATTTCCTCAATCAGGGCATTGAGTTCCCGCTCGCGCTCCGCGACCATTTGCTTGTGCTCTTTTTGAGCTTTTTTGCCGCTTTTGGGTTCCGTGCCCAGCCAATGCAGCACGCCGCCGTCCGTTTTCAAAGAGGCCCGTTGATCCCGCCCGGTCGATTCCACAATGTTTCCGCCGATGCGCTCGCAGAGATGCGATCTTGCTTCCGACTCGCCGGGATCGCGCAGCAGTGTCGCCAGAAGCGCCGCCCGGCATGCCGCCAGGGGACGGCGGGCCGGCCAGATGTGCAGGGTGGAGAGATGCCCGTGCCGGACGTTTTTCTCATGAACCGAGTCAAGAGACGTCCGCTTCAGAGGAAAGGCCGCTTCAATAAGGCGGGCGTCGTTTCGCGAGTTGGACATTTATTCTCCTTCGGCGAGCGGCAGGATGTCCGCCAGCTTGATGCGCCGCGACATGCGGGTTCGTTCAGCGGGCCGCGCGAGCAGCTTCATTGCCGGATCCTGGATGCGGACAAGGCGTGGCGCCGGAGACGCGCATTCCGCGACCACATACAGCCAGTATTCAGAGCGCAGGTTCATGGCTCTGTCCCATTCGTTCTCTTCCATAGCCACAAACTCGCTGCCCCGTGTGCCTTTGACTTCTATGCAGCGGCGTTCGCGTTTGCCGTCAGCGCCTTGCCTTAAAGACAGAACGTCAAAGCCGGGATAGTCCTGCAAGCCCTGGGCGCGGGCAAGTTCCGGCGTATGCACCGGACGGACGTCGCCGAAGGCGCTCTCGTAGGCGCGAACGGCCTTCATGGCCAAGTCGTCGATATTGTCAATCCGCCATTCCCTGTCGCCGCTGTCTTCAGGCTCCGGCAACACCAGCGCATGGGCTATGAATGTCACAGACCCCGGCAGCACCTTGTCCGGTTCGCCATGCAGTTGCGCCAGCGCGTGATCACGCGCTTCATCCAGATGGCGGATAAGCTCAATGACGGCATCAAGATCGCGTTTCACATTTTCGCCGTCACGCTCCTTACGCTTCAGAGCGCCGCGCCGGGTGGCCAGTTCGATGTTCTGAAACTCGAACCCCTTTCTCAAATATTGTTCCCGTTGCGGAATTTCGGCGCGAAGGGCGTCGGCTTCCCGCAGGGCATGTTTACGGCACTCCTCCCGCAAAAAGGCGTGGGCGCTTTCCTTATTGGCGACGACGGCCAGAGCCGGCCGTTGCGCTTCTTCTGGCAGATCTTCGGTTTCCCTTGAGCGGATGCACAAAAAATGCTCCGGAGGGCACGGAGTCAGAACAGCGTTTTCCTGCCGCACAGCCGCGAGATGCCATGTCGGCTCGCCGGAATCCCCGCGCCTGATTCCGTACTTGGCCACATGCGCGAGATATGGCTTTTCCGTGGCGGAATCAATGAAAATCCCGCCGCGTATGGCTTCCATGCCGCATTCGGAGCGCACCGCATCTCGTATTGCCTCAAAAACCGGTTCACCGGGATGCAGCCACAGGACGTCATCACTCTTTGGACGGGAGAAAGACAAAGTTTTCGGCCTGTCACCCATCCGACCGCCGAGCGCTGTCCAGATGGCCGCGGCATGTGGACTGCGCCCGGTGTCAAGAGTGAAAAGTCCGGAGACGTCACTTTCCAGACGCACGCCTATCAGCGGCGCGGCCATGCGAATGAAGCCTTCGACAAAGCCGGGAAGCAGACGGCGGTAGTCTTCCTTGTACAGGTCTTCCCGGAGAGCCGGCAGCTTTGACGCAACGTCACCGCCTTGCCCGAAAATCTTCCGCTCCCTGGCAAGCGCGGCGGATACCTGTTCCGCTGTAATCCGGCCGTCCAGTTCACTCGTGAGGGCATCAAGGGTGTTATTCTCAACGGCCTTGAGCGCTCGCTCCATATAGGCTTTGATGGAAACTTCGTTGAACACACGGCCAATACTGTCGAATACCTTGTCGGAGAACAACCGGTTACGGATGCGCTCCAGTTTGTCCAGCAGGGTTTTGAGGACTTTGCCTTCCCTGGTGGTCGAGGCGACGAGATTGAGAAGGAAAACGGGTTCGTGCTTTTGACCATAGCGATGGATGCGCCCCATGCGCTGTTCGAGACGGGCCGGATTCCAGGGAATATCATAGTTGATCATGATCCAGCAGAATTGCAGATTGACGCCTTCAGCGGCCGCGTCGGTGCAGATCATGTACTGCGCCCCGTTTTCCCGGGTCGGCTTTTTGAAATGCTCAATCGCTTCCTGCCGTCCCCTGTAATCCATGCCGCCGTGGATATGAGCCAGACGCCCCGCGAAGCCCAAAGCGGAAAGACGGTTATTCAGGTACTCCAGCGTGTCGCGGTGCTCCGTAAAGATAAGAATCTTCTCGCCGCTGAACCGAGGCTCTTCAATGACTTCACGGAGGCGTTCAAATTTGGATTCCGTTCCCGTGGCAAGAACACGTTTGGCAAGTTCGAGCAACGTCCGGACATGCTCGCGTTCAGCCATCAGTTCAGCGAGAGAAACAGCGACGACATTGCCGAGAGCGTCGTCTTCGGCCTTTTCGTTTTCTTCCGGACCGGAGCCGTCACAGGTTTCGTCGTCGGCGGTTTTTTCTTCAAAGACGTCATGAACCGCGCGGTTTTGCCATGTCGCAAGCTGGGTTTCCGTGAACCTGCCGTCCTCCACGCGCCGGATCAGATCTGTGAGTTTTTCCAGACGTCGTTCAAAGGAGCGCATCAGAGCATAGGTGGAGGAGGAGAGACGGCGCTGGAAGACGGAAAGAGCCAGACGGGCCGCGGATCGGTTGAGGATTTGGGCCTTGTTGTAAATATAGAGCAGATAGTCGGTTGTGGCGTCGTACAGCTCCTGCTCGCTGTCCGGCCCGCCGGTGAGGTTGTAGCCCAAAGTGTCGGACACGCGCATGGGATACAGCGGCGTCCCATCCAGGTGAACCATCTCTTCCTTGGCGCGGCGCAGGAAGTGCCCGGCCCGCATCTCGGCTGGAATACCTTCAAACGCCTGCCATGTGGAAAAACATTGCGGATCCAGCAGCCGCCACAATCCGAAATAAGGATAGTCTTTCCCCATATGTGGAGTGGCGGTCAGCAGAAGCAGATGTTCCGCCTTCCAGGGCAGCTTCCAAGCGGCGGAAGCGCCGCCCGGAACATCTTCCGACACGCCGGCCAACATTTCCGCCAGCTTGTATCTGTCGGATTTGGTGACTTTGAAATCAGCGCCCTGATCACAGGACAGCTTGTGGGCCTCGTCAAAAATGACCAAATCGTATGGCTTGGTGTCCGGATCGGCCAACAACGCACGGCCTTTGTCACCCCGGAGAGTGTCAATGCTGACGATAATCAGATCGCTCCCTTCTCCGGAGAAGGGGTTGCCTCTGCCCATATCCTGACCGACCGCGATGGCGGATTCCATCTGGAACAGGTCTTTGAGTTCCCGTTGCCAGTTGCCTGTCAGTCCCGCCGGGGGAACAATGAGAACACGGCGAATGCGTTGTCTGGCCAGCATTTCTCGAATGACCAGCCCGGCCATGATGGTTTTTCCGGCGCCGGCATCGTCGGCCAGTAGAAACCGCAGGCGGGGCTGTTTGAGCATGACGTCGTAAACGGCGATGCGCTGGTGGGGTAACGGGTCGATGCTGGAAACTTCAGTTGCGAAGGCCGGGTTCACGATATGAGCGAAGGCGAGGCGTTCAGCTTCTATAATGGCTTTGACGGCTTCGGGCCGGGCGGTAAAGTCCGTCAGGACGGCATCAGTCAGCGGACCGTTGTCGTCCGGAACAGCGTCATTTTGCCTGGAACGCAACGAGGCTTCAAACAGACGGAGCTTGTCCATCGCCAGCGCCGTGGGTTTGGTCTGCCCGTTTTCCCATCGGTTGACCGAGGCGAAGGAGACGCCGAGCCGTTTGGCCAGAGCGTCTTGCGTCATGCCAAGCTCTTTGCGCAAAGAACGGATGTACGCCGGGGCTTCCGAGCTTACGGCCGGCGATGGTGGTTTCGCGCGTGGCGGCATGAAAATATCCTTTGCAAAATTGCTTGTTGACACACATATAGCACCTGTTATAGATAGCGTCAATCACTGTGAAGATAGTGCGTAACGCCGTTTTGTCTTGTGTTGGGTTGGAGAACATTTTTTTTACAAGATTTCTACGGGACAAACCCTACCCATTCTCACCTCATTCTCAGAGAATTTCCCCATAAGGGTTTGACATGGGGAGCCGCCCTGCGTTCGCGACCGCGCCAAAAACATGCTGGAACTTTTTTGGAAAAAATGCTAGACAAAATCAAAAGAATTGCTGGAACTTTTTTGGAAAAAGTGCTAGGCAAAATCAAAAGAATTTCGGAAGACCACCATGTTCACCTGGCAGGAAATATTCAGCAAGAACGGCTTTCCCCCCGAAAGCCCCGATTTGTCGGCCTCCCATTGTCTTCTCCTTGATTCTCTTGAAGGTCTCAAACGCTTTCTGGACGGGGTGCACATCCGTCATTGCCTTGTAAAACCCTACCAGGAAAACAAAAACTACCCTGTTGTGGAAGCGCGGGAACTTCTGCCTTCCTTTGACAACGACATGTTTGAATACAAGGAGCTGCCCGGCTTTGCCATGGTGGCTTTCGCAAGGCAACTGGATTATTTTTCGGAAACCTTTCAATACGAGCGGCTGCATCCTGTACGCCAGTCTCCGGACAGATCCGCCGGCCAGACGGAAGGCCCGAACAGGGCGCACAATCTCATGACCCTGACCTCCCGCCTTCCGCGCAGACATCACGAAATTTTCCGGCGGCAGTTCTGCGGCACGGACGTCGCGCTGCCCGAGAACTATTCCGCTCTCATGCCGTATCTGCTGAACATGGACAGGGCGCACGTGCTGGCCCTCGACGCGGAAAACCGCTTTCAGCTTGCGGGCGTGTTCGCTTCCTTCCCCTCGGATATTGACAGCGAACTCAAGCGCTTCGGGCTGCGAATCGGCAGATTTGTCTATGGCGACAGCGAGATGTACGAGCGCAACCGCATGTTCGTTTACCAGTTTCTCATGGAGCTTTACGGTTTTCCCATTGTTTCGGAACGCCGCACGTCAAGCGCCCTTTTCGCGCGCAAGCTGCACAAAACCGGAGAGCGCTTCCTTCTGCGCGTTCTCGGCCAGACAGACCGCACTTTGACCACCTATACGTCAATGGAGGAAAACCGCAAATATCCCCTGCTGGAAAAAATCGCCCTTGTGGCCCTGGACAAGGACCAGAACGACAGCCTTGAACTCATAGACGAAAAGGGATTTTTTCTGGACAAGTCGAAACGGGTGATAATCCTGCGGGTAACATACCGGCAGCATCGCTATGACGCGCACAATCTGCGCCAGGAGCGCGCCCTTTCCGTGGCCGGGCAGGAAATACTGCATCCGCTGACCGGCGAATCCCTGCGCGGCCTGAACATTATCAAGGACAGCACAAACATGCTCTTTCGCCTGAATGACATTGTCCGCGGCGAGCATACAGGGCGCATCATATACAAGCGCACGGAAATTGTGGAAAATACGGACAACGATGAAAAGCGGCTCAAGTTTCTCTCCTATTGGCTGGCGAAACACCAGGGCCGCATGATCGGCTACAGCGACGAGTTTTTCTTCCAACTCGACAAAATTCTCTCCAGCTACCTGTACTCGCCGCAACATGATGAAAATTTCGGCAATCTGCGTGAAATATATCAGGAAGTGTGTTCGCGCTTCAGTTACATACAGCAGGCGAGGCGCGTGCGCATTCTGGAGGATCTCTGCCAGCGCACGTTCAGGGGGGCGCCCATCACCTACCGGCGGATGATGAACGAAACCGTCAAGTTGCTCAACGAACTCAAGTTTGAAATCGTCAACTTTTTCCCCGCGCTGGTTGACGCCGTCATCATCTGCCTGGAAACAATTTTGCATGACAGATATATCCAGCGGACTTATCTGGAAAAACCAGAAGCTTCACTGAGCAGGGCGGGCCGCGAAATTCGCCGGAATTACGGCAAACTTGTTTCCCTCCACGACAGTTTCAAGGCCGTCCGCAAGGCCCGCCTGGGGTATCCGGCCGCAAAAACGGCTTTTGCCGTCTGAACGGTTCACGAATGAAACAAGTGAACCGCTCCGCAAGGATTTGCAGGCAAATCCTTGCGGCAAAACAGGAGCAGGCGGGCTTTGCCCACCGTAAACGAAATGTCTCAAGCCCCAGAGCAATTTCACTTTGAAATTGCTCTGGCGGCGGGGCGGGTGCACCGCCGCCCGCCCATGAGGCGCAGGCAAAACCGCGTTTCGCCGTAAAGCGCCGAAAGGAGCGTTTCAAAAGCAAAATGCTCTAATTGTTGTAGGGCAGTTCATGAATGAACCGGCTTTTTATCTGCCCCCCGAATGCTGGGGAGCCGAAGTTTGCCTGAAAGGACAGGACGCCCGTCACCTCGCCGGAGTTCTGCGTCTGGGCAAAGACTCGCGCGTCGTCCTTCTGGACGGTCGCGGACGCCTGGGGCGCTTCCGCATACGCGGAATCGACAGGGAAAGCGTTCATCTGGAGAGGCTGGAAGAGCAAATGTTTCCCCGCCCCGTCGCCCGCGCGGCAATGGCCCTGGCTGTCAGCAAGGCCGCGCGGCGCGGCTTTTTTCTGGAAAAAGCCGTGGAACTGGGCGCTCACGCAATCTGGATATGGCAGGCCGAGCACAGCCAGAACAGGCTTGCCTCCTCCTCGGAACAATCCTGGAGGTTGCGGATGATCGCCGGGGCCAAGCAGTGCAAAAATCCCTGGATCCCGGAACTGCGCCTGTTGTTCAGGGGCATCGGGGAAGTCGCTGAATTGGCGGCGGCGGCGGATCGACGCGTCCTGCTCTGGGAAATGCAGGAAAACGTCCCCCTGCTTTCAACGGAAACGGCGGGGAAAGAAGGCCTTTCCGTCTATGTCGTCGGCCCGGAAGGCGGTTTTTCCCGGAGGGAACTGGCCGTGCTTGACGCGGCCGGATTTGTTCCCGCAAGCCTCGGAACGCGCGTTTTGCGCTGCGAAACGGCAGCCGCCCTTTGTCTGGGCCTGCACTGGTGGGCCTCCCACCTGAACGGAACGGCTGCGGGAAGCGCGGCGCAATGACCGTAAACCGCCCTCTGCCCGAACGCATGCGACCGGATGATCTCGCTCTCTTTCTGGGGCAGGCGCATCTTGCGGAACGGTTGCGCTCCATCCTCCGCCTGGACAGACTGCCGAGTCTTCTTTTCTTCGGCCCTCCCGGCTGCGGCAAATCCACCGTCGCGTTGCTGCTGGCAAAATCCGCGAATAAAAAATATCTTCGTCTGAGCGCGCCGGAAGCCGGTTTGCAGCATTTGCGCCGCTCCCTGACCGGGGTGGAGATTCTGGTGCTGGATGAACTGCACCGCTTTTCCAAAGCGCAGCAGGATTTCTTCCTGCCCCTGGTGGAATCGGGGGAGCTGACGCTCCTTGCCACCACGACGGAGAATCCGTCATTCAGCGTCACGCGGCAACTGCTCTCCCGTCTGCACGTGCTGCGTCTGCGTCCCCTGGGGCGCGACGAGCTTGTGGAGCTGGCGCGGCGCGGCGTGGAGCATCTTCGGGCCGCCCTGCCCGACGAGGTTTTGGAACTTCTGGCGGGCGTTTCCCACGGCGACGCGCGAACGCTTCTCAACCTTGTTGAATACGTCGCCTCTCTCCCCCCGGAGCGGGCAAACGCCGAAGAGGTCAGGGGCCTGCTGCCGGAAGTGCTGCTCCGCCACGACAAGGACGGCGACAGTCACTATGAGCTTGCTTCCGCGCTCATCAAATCCATACGCGGCAGCGACCCCGACGCGGCGCTGTATTATCTGGCCTGCCTCCTTGAAGGGGGCGAAGATCCGCGCTTTGTCTGCCGCCGCCTGATACTTTCGGCCTCCGAGGATGTCGGCCTTGCCGATCCCGGGGCGCTCCCCCTTGCCGTGGCCTGTCAGCAGGCCGTGGAAATGATCGGCATGCCCGAAGGTTTCATACCCATGGCGGAAACCGCCGTTTATCTGGCCCTGGCCCATAAAAGCAATTCCGCCTACGCCGCCTATCTGAATGCCGCGCGCGAGGTCAGGCTCAACGGCGCCCGCCCCGTGCCGCTGCACCTGCGCAACGCCGCCACGCAACTCCAGAAAGACTGGGGCTTCGGCAAGGACTACAAGTATCCGCACAACTACCCGGACTCCTGGATACAGCAGGCGCATCTGCCCCGGGAACTTGAAGGACGGCGTTTTTATCAGCCGCGCAACAACGGCGAGGAGCCGCGCCTGACGCAATGGTGGCGCAAAATTTGCAAAATTCCCCTTTCCGAGGAATAACATGAACGCCGCCATATATGGATTCGACGGCAAATTTCTCACTGGAGACAATTATCGGAGCCCCGGTTTTCATCCCGGCCTTTTTACGCGGATTTTTCCCTCCCTCTCGTTTTACGGCCGTCTTTTCGGCGGACCGGTGTTCCGGCTGTGCAGACTCGCCGCCAAAGGGCTTTGCGACGACGCGGCCTGGACGCGGGCGAGCGTTGAGGTGGCCGAGCTTGTGGAAAGCGTGGGCGGAAAAATCGCTGTTGAAGGCATGGCCGCCATCAGCGCCGTTGACGGCCCCTGCCTTTTTGTGGCCAATCACATGAGCACGCTGGAAACCTTCATGCTGCCGGGCATCATCCGCCCACGCCGCCCCGTCACCTTTGTGGTCAAAAACAGTCTGGTCAGCATGCCGTTTTTCGGGGCCGTCATGCGCTCGCGCGATCCCGTCGTCGTGGGGCGCTCCAACCCGCGCGAGGATCTCGCCAGAGTGCTTGAGGGCGGCAAAAAACGCCTCGCGCGCGGCGTTTCCATCATCATCTTTCCGCAGAGTACCCGCAGCTCCGATTTTGAACCGCGGCTTTTCAACACCATAGGCGTCAAGCTGGCTCTGCATGCCAATGTGCCGATAGTTCCGCTGGCGCTCAAGACGGACGCCTGGGGACAGGGCAGGCCCGTCAAGGAACTCGGCAAAATCCGGCCGGAACTGACGGTGCGCTACCGCTTTGCGCCTCCTCTGCGCATCACCGGACGGGGCAGGGAGGAACAGGCCGCCATTTGCGGCTATATCGCGCAAACCCTGCGGGAATGGCGGCGGGCGGACGAGACGCGCGCCCTGAATCTGTAACGTCATTTTTTGATGCACGCCACGCGAAGTTCTGGTTTCACAGATACCTTTCCCGCAAAACAAAAGTCAAGTATATACAGTTGGATGTCGATGACTTCTTTCGCTTATAGCATAAAATCATTCATATTGTTAATATCATCC
Organism: Desulfovibrio sp.; assembly: GCA_031291035.1. GTDB lineage: Bacteria > Desulfobacterota > Desulfovibrionia > Desulfovibrionales > Desulfovibrionaceae > Desulfovibrio. The sequence continues at coordinate 476 of JAISLI010000029.1, read as the reverse complement.
AAGAGTTAAATGCGTTAATGGGAAAAAATCCGCACCTGCTCCGCCCGCATGACATTTTCCAGTTGGCTGCATAAATCGGTCAGCGTCATCTCAAGCCCAGCGGCAAGACGAAAAAGAGTTTGCAGAGACACATCTGAACGTCCGTTCTCAATTTCCTGAATAAACCTGCGTGTTACTGCCGCCCGTTCAGCGAGGACAGTCTGGCTGATTGCTAACCGTTTGCGGTTTGTACGTATTATCGTACCGAGATGACGACGAAATTCAGGCAGAGAATCCATACTGCGAACTATATTTCATATTGACGAAGGGGATAAAGAGAAGTATAGAAGCCATCTCAAAATCTTTTCCAATAGTTTGGATCAATATCGCGGCGATTTTTTTAGAAAATATCTGGACTTTTCATTCTGTTTTGCCCCATAACTGGGCATGGACATTACAAATGAACAATGGGAGCGTTTGTCCGGGCTGCTCCCAGT
>JAISLI010000028.1 GCA_031291035.1 Desulfovibrio sp. | reverse complement strand
GGCGGACCCGCCCGCTCCGCGAAAGCGGCTCAAGATTTTCAAACGCTGGCTTGGAGAACGCAATCCGTGGCTGGCCGCTCTGTGGAAACTGCGACGGCGCATTTTGTACGGCATGAACGTGAAGCCATTCCAATTCTCCAAAATCGGGGACATGGCCTCGCCGTATTCCGCTTACCGTGAGATCGTGGCGAAACGCTTCCCGGAAAAGATGGACGCATCACGGCTTGATGCCGCTGTCGCTCTGCGTATGCGCCTTGCCGGATATACCCGCGCGGAGGTTGCCAATGAAATGTACAGAAAAGCCCGCCCGCTCCGTAAGGAGGAAAGCCGGGACTGGAAAGAGTACGCTCACCGGACGGTCTGGTATGCCTTCAGCGCGGCGGGCGACGTTGACATAGCGGACTTCAAACCCACACAGGAGGACATTATGAAATTCCATCAGGAGGCGGAACGGCTGGAAGCGGCGCGAGAAACGCCGGGAATGCGGATGCGGTGACGCAATCCTTCTTGACACCACTCACAATCAAATTTTTGCCTTTTGTCCCGCAATCGGATAGTTGTATCCCATTCCGATTCTCTCACCCGGCAAGCATTTTGCCGGTGCGCTGACGGCACTGTGAACCGTCTCGAACATTCAACTGTCAGGAGGATTTTCCATGATGCGTTTTGTCGTGATCTGCTTTTCCCTTTTGCCGTTGTTTCTGTCCGGCGGCGCGTTTTCCGTCCAGGCCGCCGACAAAACCTATACCAACAGCATCGGCATGGAGTTTGTGCTGATCCCGTCGGGTTCGTTCACGATGGGGACGGCCGACGATATTGATGCCATTGCGCTTCCGGGCGGGGCGCTTCTTGGTGGGCGCGATATTATGAAAAAAATTGGCAGCGATACGGAGAAACCGGCCCACAAGGTGAGCATCAGCAAGCCTTTTTACCTGGGCAGGTATGAGGTGACGCAGGCGCAATGGATGGCGGTGATGGGCGACAATCCAAGCTCTTTCGAAGGCCGGAGCAATCCGGTGGACGGTGTTGACTGGGGTGCCGCGCAGGAATTCATCAAGCGCCTGAACCAGTTGGAAGGGCACAACCGCTACCGTCTGCCCACGGAGGCGGAATGGGAATACGCGGCCAGAGGAGGGACGGATACCATGTTTTTTTTCAAAAATCCGAAGACTCTGGAGGAAGCGGAGCGCCAACTGGACGCCTACGCATGGTTTAGAAAGAATTCGGGGAAAACGACGCATCCTGTGGGGCAGAAGAAGCCGAATCCCTATGGATTGTATGACGTGTACGGCAATGTCTGGGAATGGGTGCAGGACTGGTTTGATGAAGAATATTACTCCAATTCTCCGGACAGCGACCCCAAGGGGCCGCCTTCCGGCTACAGCCGCGTGTTTCGGGGCGGGACTTTTGAAAGCAAATCACTGAACTGCCGTTCGGCCGAACGCTACGATCTTACGATGGGCCCATTTCGGACCAGTAACTTTGGTTTCCGGCTGGCCCTCTCCTTGGAAGAGGATCCTTCCGCTCCGTCCACCGGCGCCGCCGCCCCGGCAACAACGGAGAGCGCCGCTCCACGGTTGGCCTCCAAGCCTGCGGCGGGCACGGAACCGCCCAAAACGCGCGTCAACAGTATAGACATGGAATTCGTTCTCATTCCCGCCGGATCGTTCACGATGGGGGAGCCGGGCGTTCTCGGCGCAAGTCCGCGGCATCAGGTGACGCTCAGCAGGCCTTTTTACCTGGGCAGGCATGAGGTGACGCAGGCGCAGTGGACGGCGGTGATGGGCAACAATCCGAGCCGGTTCAAAGGACGGGATAACCCTGTGGAGCGGGTGTCCTGGAAGGATACGCAGGAGTTTATCAAACGCCTGAACCAGAAGGAAGGGCACAACCGCTACCGTCTGCCCACGGAAGCGGAGTGGGAATACGCGGCCAGAGGGGGGACGGATGCCATGTTTTTTTTCATGAAAAGACCTGAGACCCGGGAGGAAGCGGAGCGCCAACTGGACGCCTACGCGTGGTTTAAAACGAATTCAGGAGAAACGACGCATCCTGTGGGGCGGAAGAAGCCGAATCCCTATGGATTGTATGACATGTACGGCAATGTCCTGGAATGGGTGAGGGACCGGTATATGGACTATCCGTCCGCCGCTATGACCGATCCCAAGGGTCCGTCCTCCGGCTCAAACCGCGTGCTACGGGGCGGGAGTTGGGGCGGCGATGCCGGGAGCTGCCGCTCGGCCTACCGGGTCCACGATTCGCCGGACGCCCGCGACGACAGCAGCGGTTTTCGGCTGGCCCTCTCCCCAGAGTAACAGACAGGGGGAACATGCGGGGCGAGCGGCATGAAGTGACCGGAGGGAGCGGAATGCCGTAAAGCCAGCCTGTTCCCGCCAGGGCTGGCAGCATCATCGATTCCTACCCCTTGGTGGTCAAACGGGGTAACGGTTTTCACAATCAACACAGCCCCTGCTACGGCTTCTGGCTTGCCCTCTCCCCAGAGTAGCAAGAACAGGGGGAACAGGCGCGGCAAACGCACGGAGCAACCAGAGGAAGCGGTATGACGTGAAGCCCGCCTGTCCCTTTGGCGAGGCAAGTGTATTTTGACTTTCACCTTGGGCAGCGCAAGCTGCCTCGACGTAGGGGCGATTTTGTGGAATTACTGAATAAAGGCAGATAATCAGGATAAAAACATAGAGTAAAGGAATCCCCCGCCTTTCAATTAAGAAGGGCATCTACTCTCACCTCTCTCTTCTCGTCCAAAACGGTCTATTGACGCCCGGCAGCATCCCGAAAATTTCGGGGTAACTGCCGGGGTATCTTTTTTTAAAAATATTTTTTTATCAAATATACCAGTATAATATCAGTCAATAAGCGCTGATATGTATAATGCCGCGCACAGCCAAGGCCAGCAATCACCGGGCCGGGGGCTTACCAAGGTCATTATCGGGGCGCTGCTTTTGGGGGTAGGCGAGTTTTTGGGGTCCGGTTCAGCAACCCTGTTTGGAAGCGATCAGACTTCCGGCTTGGGCGAACTCGGTCTGTAGGGGGGGCGGCATGAGTTTCTTCAAAAAGAAAACGCCGCCGCAGGCCGGGGAACAGGCGCGGGCGGAAGCGATTCCGCCCGCCTACAACGCGGAAGCGGTCATTGGTGGGCTGAGCTGGTACAGGCTGCAATACCAGAGGAGCATGAAGCTGGCGACAGGGCTGGTTCTCGCCCTGGTCGCCGCCGTGGCGGTGATAGCGCTGCTGGTACTGACCCGGCCCACGCCACGCTATTTCGCGGCCACGCCGGATTTGCGCCTTGCGCCTCTGATTCCTTTGGACAAGCCCGTGCTGACCCAACAGGGCCTTCTGAAGGCGTATCACCGGCTGCGGATGACTCCGGATTTCGCCGTCAATCCGTTTGATCTGCCGCTCGGCAACCGCAAGCCGCTGCCGTCGCACAAGGCGTTTCTGGTCAATCTCCTGGCCCTGTTCTGCACGTCTCTGGAAGAAGGGGCCGCGCCGGGGGCGAAGGAGTTCCGGGACTGCTTGGTCGGGCTATTGACCTCGCCTACGAGGAACTTTCCGATCTCACCAACGGCAGCAAGCCAAGGCCGTACCGGCCCAACGCCCTGCCGGAATTGCACAGGCTCCTGCTCAACGAAAACATTTTCAGAGACCTTCGGCGGCTATCCGGATGTGTCGCTGGAACAGGCGAGAAAAAAGCGCGATGAGCCGATGGCGAATCAGTAAGCCTGAATGCCTTGCCTTCCGTCCCTCGCGCCCGCTGCTGCGCCGGGCGCGGTACGAACGTCAAAGAAAGATTTTTATGCTGTCTGCTTTAAGTTATTCTTTCCCATTTTATCTTACATCTTACACATTTTTCCCTGCACAGCGGGGCATTCATTTTTGCCATGGCATCAATGAATGCCCCATCTTTCGCTGGGCCATGTTTTAAAATAAAGGCCCCTTCATTTTTCTCTTGACTGGTCACGGGCGCGAATATATAGTTCAAACAAAAGGCACCTTCTAAACGGCATAAGGAGACCTGTATGTTTAAATTTTTTGCAAAAATCCGGCATTCCGCGCATCACTGTTTCCACGGGTATGGGCACAAACATGAGCACTGCCACTCAAGATACCCCCACGGTAATCGGGGTATGCGGAGCGCCTCACCTGCCGGGATTGGTGAAGGGATTTCCACCCTATGTCCCCTCTGTGACAAGCATTGCCCTTTGACGGCTCCTGCTTGCGGCAAGGGAACCGCGTATGCGGAATCAAAAGGAAACTGATATGAACGAAAGTCATACCCCAACAGTCGCGAGTGGTGAAAACCTGACCTCGCTTTTTTATCGCGCCTTCAAGCTTATGGCTCGTGCGTATCACCATCATGGGCACACGGAGCACGCGCAAATGCGCGTGCTCGCCCTGCTCAAGGACAGGAATTCCATGAATCAGCGTGACCTGTTGGAAATGCTCAATGTCCGTTCGGCTTCCCTGAGCGAAGTTTTGGGCAAATTGGAGCACCGTGGTTTCATTGAACGCGAACGTGATGAACAGGACAAGCGCAATTTTGTTATTACCGTCACCGGGCAGGGCTCCGCCGCTGTTGCGGCCAGTGAGGATGCTAGACGGAAAAGCGCGGATAGTCCCTTTGCCTCCCTTTCCGAAGATGAACGGCAGCGGTTGGCGGAACTTTTGGACAAGGTTGTTCGCGCTTTGGAAAAGGATACCTCCGGCTATGCCCATCACCATGATCACGGAGCCGGACATCCGCACGGGCGAGGCGGTCACGGTCATCATGGCCGGCACGGGCATGAGCACCACGCGCATGGCGGCGGGGAAGTCTCCGGCCATCATGGGTATCGTGTTCCGACAGGGAGGGAAGGACATGATGACGAATGATCTGTCGCGTAATAGCGCGATGAATCAATACCAGAGGCGAGTCCAGGCTGTAATGAAAGGAAAGGGGCAATACATAACCAGACAGAGGATGTCCATTGCGGCTCAGCTTTATGCCATGCGCGGACATCCCACCATTGGTGAGCTGTACGACGAAATCAAAAAAACGAACCCGGGTATGGGCATGACCACCGTCTATCGCACATTGCGGTTGTTGAAAGATATCGGCCTTGTCATGGAACTGCGGGGAAACGAAGGCCCTACCCGCTTTGAAGCAGTACTCGCACCGAGGCGCCATGACCATTTGGTCTGCAGAAAATGCGGCGCTGTGATCGAAATATGCAGCCGGAAACTGGAACAGGTGCAATCGGAACTGGCGCGGGAATATGATTTTTTCCCGGAGGAGCAGGCTCATTGCGTATACGGCTTATGTCGGGCTTGCTACTCCAACTGGCGTAGTGCTTTATCGCAATGAGAGTTGTGTACACGAAGTTTTGGAGGATAGGGCAATGGCACGGCGTGAATCTCGCGGGATTATAATCGGATTGGCGAGGCGACAAACGTGAAACTCTCCAGAAACAGACACGAATTTGGACAAGGCGCGTACAATCGCCCCTTTGCCGTTCTGTTGTCTTTTTCCGTCCCACGCTCTCTTTTTTCATCCACAAACCGGAACCCCGTGAGGTTGTTGTCGTCGAGTTGGACGAGATGCGGCACTATCCGCGTTTAAAAAACAAACTTTGGATCTGGAAGGCTTATTGTCGCGATACCGGTCAGCTCATTGACCGGGAATGTGGGGATCGTGGTCAGGGAACCCTTGCCGGATTGATAAGCCGTCTCGGGAAGTGGAAAATTTGGTACTATTTTACGGATGATTGGAATGTCTATCCAACTGAAATTCCAGAAGATCAATTGTCATAGGCAAGAGCGGCACAGTCGAAATTGAACGAAACTACTGCCGTCAACGGCATTGGTTCGCCCGATTCAAACGCAAATCAATTGTGGTTTCAAAGTCTTTACACATGGTAGACCTGACAATGGCTTTATTCGCACGCTTTCACGTCAACGGAGTGAGGGAAGATATAGCATCATTCTATTGTTAATACCCTCAAATCAAGAACTGAATGCCCCCGCGATGCAGCATATTTGCCCGCCGCCCGCACAGCGCCGTCCCGCGGGAAAGTCAGGCGTATCTGTCCGTTTTCCGCCGTGGTGAGCAACGGTATGTCGCGCCGCGCGAGCCAGTTCCGCAATTTTGGCCCAGGGTGCCCGTGACTGTTCTGAAAGCCGCAGGAAGCCAGCACAACCTCCGGCCCGACGGCCCTATAAAAATCCGGCCAGAAACTTTTGTCGGAACCGTGGTGCGGCGCCACCAGAACTTTTGCGCGCACATCCCGCCCCGAAACCAGCAATTTTTTGAGCGCCGCCGGACCGCAGTCTCCGGGGACAAGCGCCAGACCCTGTCCGAAGCGGCTCAAACGCAGCACCAGCGAGGCGTCGTTGCCGTGGGGCTCCTTGTCTTTTTCGTCGCCCGCGGGGGCTTGCGGCGGCCAGAGCACTTCAAGCCGCAGTCCCGGACCGGCCTGCTCCAGAAGCAGACTGTCTCCGGCCCGCAGACTGTGCCTGCGGCTCGCGAAAGCCTCCCACTCCCGCTCCATCGCGCCGGCCGCCCGCTGCCCGTTGTCGAAAATTTCATTGACCTCAAAGGCCCCGAGAACATGCAAAAGGCCGCCCAGATGATCCGTGTCCGGATGGCTGTTGAGAACCGCCGTCAGACGCGGCGCGGCATTGTAGCTTAATACGGGGGCAACAACCGCCTTGCCGATATCAAGGCGGGGAGAGGATCCCCCCCCTCCATCCAGCAAAAGACGCATGTCTCCCGGCAACTCCAGCACGACGGACTGGCCCTGTCCCACATCCAGCATGCTGAGTCCGATTGTGCCGGAGGCGCGCGCCTGAATGCGCAAAAACGGGCCGGCGCACAACAGGACGCATCCGAGCGCGAGCAGGCGACGTCCGGCCCTGAGGGGAGTTTTCCTCCCCGCCGCCAATGCCGCAGCGCAGCCCAGAGCGGCGAAAGCGGGCAGGGATGTCCAGTGCGGACGGAGAAAGGCCGGGATATCAAAAAGCCCGTGTCTGTTCAACCACGCCAGCATATCCGCGAATTCCTGGCATGGCGCGGCGGCCAGCTCAAGGACAAAATGCGCGGCCCAATCAAGGCCGACCGCCTGCAGAACAAGACCCAGGGCGGCGCTGGGAAGCACCAGAAATTCCAGGAGGGGCAACCAGAGCGCATTCAGAGGAAACCACAGACCGGCATTGCCGAAAAGCAGAAGATTCAGGGGCAGCAGCATGACCTGAATCGACAGCGAAAGAAGCAGTATCTGTAAAAGCCCGCGGCACAGGCGACGGAAACGGGATTCGCCGTCCCCCCACTCCCGCCGGGGAAGAATGCCGCGTAAAAGGGGCAGCGCCAGTCCGATAGCGCCCACACAGAGCACGGAAAGACGCATGCCGGTATCCAGCGCGCTCAGGGGAGCGGCAGTGGTAATGCAAAGCACCGCCGCGCACAGAACGTCAGGCAAGGTCCGGGCCTTTTGGCGCGCAAGCCAGAAAGCCAGAATGCACAGCATGCAGCCGGCCCGTATGAGGGATGGCGGCGCGTTGCCCAGCCAAAGATAGACAAGCGCCAGCGGGCAGGCTGCCAGCGCCGCCCACGTCAGACGCGGCTTCCGGAGGTAGAGCGGCGCGTATGCCCTTGCCGCGGCCAGAACGCACATCGTCCCCACAAGACCGGCCAGGGCCAGATGCAGGCCTGACAAAGCCAGACTGTGCGCCAGAGCGGCGGCCGAGAAATTGTTTATGGTTTGCTGCCGGATGTAACGGCGGTCGCCGAAAAGCAGGGCCGGGAGCAGGGCACTGCCCTGCGGCATGCCGGAGAGGCCCTGCGCTTGCGCGACATCCGGCGCAAGGCCCGTCACAAATTTCTCCCGCAGGCTTTCGCGCCAGCGGGCCGCCAAGGTTCCCTGTCCGGAAAAACGCGGATTTCCCTGCTCCTCCCTGCTCCATACCAGCAAGGCCACGCCGTGCCCCCGCCACCACACGCCAAAGTCTTCCATTCCTTCGTTGACGAATCCGCGAGCCGGGCGCGGCCGACGATCAAGACAGACGCTCTGCCCGGCCAGCGGCGTGAAAGAAGGATTTTCCCACGTCCAGGCCACAAGGCCGGGAACTGGTCCGGTCTCCGTATTTTGCGGGTTGTCCTGAAAACGCGCCTTTTCCAGAAGGACGCGCAGACGGTTGTCCGGCAATGACTGCACATCCTGCACAACCCCGCACAGACCGGATTTTCGGCTTCCGCCGGTGTCCGCCGGCAGGCCCGTGGGCAAGGAGACGGCCGCAAGCCGCCATCCGGAAATCAGGCACCCGCATAGAAAGATGAAAGAAGCAAGGGCAAGACGGCGCGGCCGCCTGAGGCGGGAATCCACAAAAGGCGGAAGCAGCGCACAGAAGAGAGCCTGATTAAGCCAGACAGCTCCAAGAATGCCGAGAATCCAGAAGGCGAGATAATATTGCCAGATGAGCGGGGCCTGCAACGGCGGCTGTCGCATCACATTTCGCGGGCCATATCCCGTTCCGCCGCGCGGCGCTTCAGACTTTCCCTGTGATCGTGCAGTTTTTTGCCGCGCCCGAGGGCGATTTCCACCTTGACCTTGCCGCGCGTAAAATAGATACGCACAGGCACCACTGTCAGGCCCTTTTGGGCCACGGCGCCGGCGTAGCCGGCAATTTCACGTTCGTGCAGCAGAAGCTTGCGGGGGCAGTCCGGCTGCCGGGGCACACCGCCGGCGTTGGCGTACGGGGCAATATGCAGGGAAACAAGCCAAGCCTCGCCCTGCCTGAAGTCAACGTAGCTGTCCACGAAATTGACTTTGCCCGCCCGGACACTTTTGACTTCGGGGCCGGTAAGCGCAATTCCGGCTTCCAGAAATTCTGAAAGCTCGTACAGATGCCGGGCTTTTTTATTGACGGCAACAGTGGCGTCGGCGATTTTCCTGTTCATGACCACACGCTCTCAGTTTTTCTTGTCAGCCATCAGGGCATAAATTTCCTTCACGCTCCAGCCGGGGGCCGTATCCCGCAGACGGCGCGCCAGTTCGCGGGGCTTCAGGCGGCGCCGCTCTTCCGCCGGAACAGCGGCAATCAGGCGGCGGATTTCCCGTTCGGGCGGGCGCTCCACCGATTCCGGCGGACCGATGATGATTGTCAGCTCCCCCGGCAATTCCTCCGGCAATTCCGCCGCCCGCTCAAGGCGCGTAAGTATAAATTCCTCATGCGTTTTGGTCAATTCGCGACAGATGGCGAGTTCCCGCGGGCCAAAAATTTCGCGCGCCACGGCGAGGCTTGCCCTGAGCCTGTCGCGCCGCTCGAAAAAAACCAGTGATCCGGGCATCGCGGCAAAAGCCGTGAACAGGGCTTTTCGCCCCGCGGCATCGCGGGGAGGAAATCCCAGAAAGGTATAGGGCAGCGGAGGGATTCCGGCGGCGGAAAGAGCGGCCGCCGGCGCCGAGGGCCCCGGCAGGGGAGAGACGGCAATGCCTCCCCTGCGGCAGGCCCTTACCAGACGGTACCCCGGATCAGCCAGAAGCGGCGTGCCGGCGTCGGAAATGAGCGCCAGACTGCGGCCTTCTTTCAGAAGCCGCAGGGCTTCTTCCGTCCGCTTTTCCTCATTGTGTTCAAAAAAGCTCAGGAGGCGGCGCGGCAGAATGCCGTGTCCGGCGCACAGGCGCGCCGCGCGTCGCGTATCTTCCGCCAGAATCGCGTCCACGCCGGCAAGAATTTCCCGCGCTCTGGGCGAAAAATCACCAGGGTTGCCAAGCGGTGTAGCCACCACCCAAAGCCGGGAAGAAATCAAAGGCATGGCGATAGTGCTCCGCCCGTAAGGTAAGGCCGTGTTTACGCACGCAAACGACATCAAAACGACAGGGGCGCCGCCAAGCGTCGTGCGCGGCAAGCCAAGCCTGCGCGGCTTTTGTCATCATGCGACGCTTGGACGGGGTCAGGGCGTCGGCAGGGTCGGACAGGCCTTCGGCCTGACGGGTTTTTACCTCCACAAAGACAAGCGTTGCCCCGTCCGCGCAGACAATGTCCAGCTCCAGCCGCCCCCTGCGCCAGTTGCGCTCAAGGATCTTCAAGCCTTTCTCCCGCAACAGCTCGGCGGCAGTGTCTTCCCCCGCCCTGCCCACAAGGAGATGCGGCGCAACGGTTTTGTTGTTTTTCAATGCGTGCCTATTTTCCTGAAAATGAACAAATACTCATGGGCCAACAGGAGAAAGTTATGCTTAATGCTGGTTGCTTTCCAGTATCCTGTGGTTTTACAATTGTGCTGCTCCTTAATAATTATTTCTTTCGTCTTGAAACCAGCGTTTACAAAGAGTTTCATAACTTCAAATCCGAGAGGTACAACATGGCCTTCTTTTCGCATATCACCCATCAATATTGCACAAAATTTTGTATTTTTTAATACACGGTAGCATTCATTCGCAACAATTTTTATTTGTTCTAAAAAATCTTTAACAGATAGACGTGAGATATCATCTTCTATATAATTACTATATTTTATAATATTTGCATAGGGTGGATGCGTACAAATGAGATCAATACTCTCTGTTTCTATAAAATATAAGTCTCTTGCATCACCTTTTCTAATCTCCACTTTACCGTAGTTATTACCAATAAAATCGCATTTTTCTTTGCATCTTTGCAGTGCATAAGGATTAACATCTATACCAATACAATTACGATTTAATAATTTTGCTTCCACAAGAGTTGTCCCTCCACCAATAAATTGGTCGAGTACCAAATCGCCCTCGGTGGAATATCTCAGTAAAATATTTCTTGGGAGGTAAGGTGACCAATTACCCCGATATGTTGCATCATGCGTTGCCCAATCTCCTCTTTTGGGAAAGCTCCAGACAGTATTCATTTCAAGCTCAAATTCGCTCGGTGACCATGTTATAGTTTTCATTTCTATGGCATCAATATGTTTAGATATAGTTACTAAAGGACGATGAATTGCCTCAAAAACGCGGGACGCGCATAAAACGCTCTTGTTCTGCTCCCATGTCCCTTCCCTTTTGTTCGCGGCTGCACATATTTTCCCATTTTTCCAGTCAAACAGGCAAAACCCTGCATGGGATCATTAAGACAAGCACGTGCGAGTTCATAATCGGCTTCAACCGCACTATATAAATCTCCGGTAAGTTCAATTTCGGTAACAGAGTGAACAAAGGTGGGATCCGCAAAGGTCTTGCCTACTATGCGTGCCACAATCACCGCCTTACGGAGTTTTTGAAGTAAATGACTTTCAGCGAATGGAGTATGGGCAACATGATACGAATCGATCATTGTGACAGCCATGGTCTCCTTAAATGTCAGCTTGCCCGATGCGCATCTCCTGAGCGGAATGCTTTTCAGCTCCCAGGAGCCAAAATTCGGACTCTGGGCAGAATTGAGAGACAAACCCAAAAAGCGTTCGAAGACATGCCCAGCCCATCCTTTGTTTACTTTGCCCAAAGGGGTCAGAACCGGCACATCATATTTTTTGGCCAATTCATGCAAGTTCTGGTTCACCAAAGTCTTGAGCTTTTCTACAGCCTTCTCTTTCTCCACGTATATCTCCACTATGAGTTGCGAGATGCTCTGACGGAGTAAAGCAATATTAGCTCACAACTCTCATATTGAGCAGGAATCTTAAAATCATTACGCTTAAAAATTTCTAATCAACAATTCATTGATTTTCCCCCTCGCTATACCATTACTATTTATCATTCTTGTTGCCTGCACGCGGTCAATGTGATAGCTTGCATACAGTTTTTCAAAGAAATTGTCTTTTGCATTCGTATTTTTTGGATCTGCATTACTAACAATAATCTTTGCACCTTTAGAATTGAGATAGTTCACATATTCAGCTAACGCTATTTGCGCATTGTCATCAAATGGTTTTTCTGTGTATGCAGTAAAACTTGATGTTTCTGTAATAGGACGATATGGTGGATCAAAATAAACAAATGTTTTTCCATTAATAAAGCTGTCTGAATCTCTATAATCTTTACATGTTATATACACATTCTGCAATTTTCGTGATATATTATGGAGATTTTCAAAATCATAAATTAATGGATTTTTATATGCTCCCATCGGAACATTGAAATCACCATTTATATTTACTCTATATAATCCGTTAAAACATGTTTTATTAAGAAAAATAAATAATGCAGAACATTCTATCTCTGCATTTTTATTTTTTATATTCTTACTATAATTATATAATATGCGCTTTTCATAATAATATTTTTTTCTCATTTCTGAATTTAGTTTATTATATTCATTATGAAATATTTTTAGTAAAGTAGATAATTCTTCAAGTGAATCTCTTATTGCAGTATAAGTTGCTATTAATTCTTTATTTATATCGCTAATATAGACTTCATGTAAAGTATACTTGTTTAAAATATCAAACAAAACTGCTCCTCCACCAACAAACGGTTCCGCGTATTTTGTATATATTTTTCCAAGTCCCGTCGGATATATTTTTTGAATCTCCTTGAGTAATTGCCCCTTTCCTCCTGCCCATTTAACAAAAGGCCTGACGGTCTGAGTATCTTGAGACGCATTGTTCTTTTTGATTCTATAAAAGCAATCTTGCGTCTTTTTACGTGTTTTATATGGAATATACTGCATAATATAGTCTCTAAAAATTTACGGCCGGTATGCTGATCTTGCCCCCAGAACACTTCTCCCCCTGCACGCCGCGAAAGGTCAGGCGGTGCTGCGGAGAAGGCCCCAGACGGCGCAAAGCCGCGTAGTGGGCCGTGGTGCCGTATCCTTTATGAAATTCAAAGCCGTAGCCCGGCCAGCGGCGGGCCAACGCGCGCATCAGTCTGTCCCGGAATATTTTGGCGAGAATGGAAGCCGCGGAAATGGAAGGCTCCACTTTGTCGCCCCCCACCAACGCTTTTTGTTCCGGACAGGGGCCTGTGTGCCCGGCCCGCCAGTACCGGTCCAAAATCACTTCAGGCAGAGTTTTGTCGCCGTCGATGAGCAGGCCGTCGGGCGTCACGCCAAGTGTGCGCACCGCGCGGCTCATGGCTTCAAAAGTGGCCTGCAAAATATTGATGCTGTCAATGCGGTCCGGCCAGACAAGACCCAATCCCCAGGCGACAGCGCAACATTTTATCTGTGGAGCGAGAATTTCCCGCGCCCTCGCGGAAAGCAGCTTGGAGTCGGTCAGTCCGGCAATTTCGTGGCCGCGCGGCCAAATAACCGCGCCGGCCACCACGGGCCCGGCCAGGCATCCGCGCCCGGCCTCGTCAATACCCGCAATGTGCCGGTCCGCCATGAACTGTCAGTAGCGGCCGCGCGGCTTGATGCGCGCCGCCTTGCCTTTAAGGGAACGCAGATAGTAGAGCCGGCTGCGGCGCACGCGGCCCTGGCCTACCACTTCCACATGGTCGATAAAAGGCGAATTCAGGGGAAAGATGCGTTCCACGCCCACACCGTCGGAAATTTTACGCACGGTAAAGGTAGCGTTGGTGGTCCCGCGGCGCACGCGTATCACATTGCCCTGGAATACCTGGATACGTTCCTTTTCGCCTTCCACTATGCGCAAATGCACCTTGACCGTGTCTCCGGAACGAAACACGGGCATATCCATGCGCATATTTTCCATTTCAATTTTTTTAATGACGTCCATGATGCACTCCTCAAAAAAAGTCGCCCAGTATCCTGTCCGCGTAAACGGCAGCCGCGCTGCGCACCGACAAATGATTGTCGTCCGGAAAACGCAGGGGCCGCAACACCCCTTCGCAACAGGCGAACACTTCGGGGGCGAGCCCCTTCGCCGTGCCGAGGCACAGGAGTACCGGGCCATTCCTGCACCAGTCGCGAACATCCCGCGGGGCAAGTGGAACAGGCGCATTTTTCTTCCCGGGCCAGTTCGCGGAACTGGCCACAAGACGCGGGCTTGCGCCGGCATGTTCGCAAAGATTCGCCGCGGCTTCCTCCAATGAGGACGCGGGCCGGACGCGGGCGAGAGCTCCGGCTCTGTCCGGATTGGCGGACGCGGCGGGACCGCATGTCCAGTACCGGAGGATATCTCCCAGCAGGCGACGCTGGTCGGAAAGAGGCGTCACCACATAAAAAGGCCCCATCAAGTAGCTGCGCGAGATGCGGGCAATATCATGAACATCCAGGTTTGTCAAAGAGGATACCCCGGAATTTTTCTTGTCCAGCATGACGGGATAGTGCAGCAGACAGAAAGAAAGATTGCGCCCCGGACGTTCGCGGGGAATATCCGCGAGCGTCGCGGCGTCTTCCCGGCTCAGGGGCGCCGAATCCAGCAGGTCCGGCCGCATGTTCAGCGTGGCGGCAAGGGCCATGTCCCGCCGCCAGCGGGCGATGCGGGCATGGTGTCCGCTGAGCAGTATTCCGGGCACGGGATGCCCTTCCAGGTCAGCCGGGCGTGTATAGTGCGGATATTCCAGCAAACCGCCGGCAAAGCTTTCTTCTCTGGCGGAATCCGCCTTTCCCATAAAGCCGGGGATAAGTCTGGCCGTTGCCTCAATGACGGTGAGCGCCGCCGTTTCTCCGCCGTTGAGCACCGCTTCGCCGACACATACGGCCGTTATGGGGAAAATGTCCCCAAGACGGGCATCCAGCCCTTCATAACGACCGCAGACAAGGGTTATGTCCTGTTCCTTCGCCAGTTCTCCGGCAAAAGCCTGAGTAAAGGGCCGCCCGCCCGGACTCAGCAGAAGAATGCGTCCGGGCCGCGCCACATCGCGCAGCGCGGCCGCCACCGGCGGCCCCTGCATGACCATGCCCGGACCGCCGCCGTAAGGGCGGTCGTCTATGTGGCGGAATCTGTTCGCGCTGAAATCGCGCGGGTTGTGAAAAGAAAATTCGAGAAGGCCGCGTTGACGCGCCTGCCCGAGGAGGCCTGCCCGCAGAGGAGAATCAAAAAATTCGGGAAACAGTGTGATCAGGTGAAAATTCGCCATGCCGGCAGCATGACGCAGGAGGCCTTTTCTTGCAAGCCCGTTCCGATTCGCCATTTGGAGAAGAATTCGACCATGGCTTTTCCGCTCATTTTTTTATTGCCGATTTTCCGGCCCTTCTCATCAGCCGTAAAACCCTGGAAAATCTTCTTGGCAAGGTCCGGACCCACATAGTATGCTTTCTCCATGACCCGTCTCCATATTTGGCGCTCCTCAACGGATGACGCCGTTACCGTAAAGGCTATATGGATGCGGTTCTATCCCGTCAAGCGGATGAACGACATAATTCATTGAAATATCAGAATAATATTTTTAAGCAAAATCGTATGAATATTTGTTATTTCAACATGTTATGAATTTTCATTCGATTTCCCTCCTTGACCGGAGGACGGCTTATGGGCATAACTGTCGGCGGGAGGAGCAACAGTAATGCTGAAACCCTTCTATCAGGGCAAACTTGACACATTCTGCGCCATATACGCGGTCCTCAACGCCCTGCGCCTGACTCACGGCATCCGTACGCTGAAAGCGCGCGACCTGCTCAACGAAACGCTGCTCTCGCTTGCGGACAGACCCGGAGCCTTGCGAGCCGTTCTGGAGCAGGATACCGACTATCTGTATCTTGTGGATGAACTCCTGACCTTGGTCGGCAAAAAATTTCCCTTGAAAATTCACAAACCTTTCGACGAAAATGACCATCCCTCGCCTCAGGAGGTGTGGGAAACCTGCCATGCCTGGTTTGAGGCCGGCAGGCCGCGCGCTGTGGTTTTGCGCTTTTTGCGCAGCCGGAAACCCGAATCCCCGCCCGACAGCCGCCACTGGACGACCGCGGACCGCATGGACGACAAAACCCTTCACCTCTTCGATTGCAGCCATGAAGCGGAAGCCATACTCAACATAGGCAGGGAGAGCTTCGTCACCCGCCAGGAAGATGTGAACAATGCCTGCTTGCTCTTTATCCAGCCGTCATTCCTGCGTTTTTTACGACTTCCCTTTTAGCGCGCTTTCGCCTGTCCCGCATATATGACAAAGTCCGCGTCACGCCCTCTGACCGTCTGGTGCCTCTCCCTCGGCTGTCCCAAAAATCGCGTTGACAGCGAACAGTTGCTGGGATCTCTGCCGGGGCCCGTCAAAAGTGTGCGGCATATAGGCAGAGCGCGCCTCGTTTTCATAAACACCTGCGGCTTTATTGAACCGGCGGTGCGCGAGTCCGTCCGCGCCGTGCTGGATGCCGTTCGTGCCGTGTCGCGCCGCAAAAGGAAACCGCTCCTCGCGGTGGCTGGTTGCATGGTCGGTCGCTACGGCGAAAAAACACTGGGCGGGGAACTGCCCGAAGTGGATCTCTGGCTGCCTACGGCGCTGCGCGGCCTCTGGCCGGCCATGCTCGCGGGCGCTCTCCATCTGCCGCGGCCGCTGAAAACCGGGGGACGCCTGCTCTCCACAGGCCCTTCGTACGCCTGGCTGAAAATCGCGGAAGGCTGCCGGCATCATTGCGCTTTCTGTACCATTCCCTCCATACGCGGGGGCCTCAGGTCCGTCAGGGCGGACGACATCCTCCATGAGGCAAAATCCCTGCTCGGCCAAGGCGTGCGGGAACTGGCTCTGGTAGCACAGGACAGCGCCAGCTGGGGCCTTGATCTGGGAATCAGGCGCGGCCTGCCCTCGCTGCTGGAGCGCCTCGCCGGGCTTGACGGCCTTGTCTGGCTGCGCCTGCTCTACCTGTATCCGGGCGGCGTCACCCCGGCCCTGCTCGCCTTTGTCAGGGAAATCGGGCCTCCGCTGCTGCCGTATCTGGACATTCCCCTGCAGCATGCGCACCCGTCGATACTGGCGCGGATGGGGCGCCCCTTTGCGCGCAATCCCAGGCGTGTGCTTGACATCGTGCGCGCGGCGCTGCCGGATGCCTCCCTGCGGACCACCTTCATTGTGGGCTATCCCGGCGAAACCGAAAAGCACTTTGAATATCTCTGCCGCTTTGTGGAGGAAGCGCGTTTTCAGCATGTGGGAGTTTTCGCCTATCAGGCTGAAGAAGGCACAAAGGCCGCCGCCCTGCCGGATCAGATACCCGAAGGCGTCAGGGAATTCCGCAAAAAGACCCTCATGGAAATTCAGTCCGGAATCAGCGAGGCCCACCTCGCGGCCCGCGTGGGCGAGCGTCTGCCCGTGCTTGTGGATGCCGCGCACCCGGAATGGCCGGGCCTGCATGTCGGGCGGGTGTGGTTTCAGGCCCCCGAAGTGGACGGCATAACCTATGTCAGCGGCCCGGGCGTCTCTCCCGGAGCCATTCGGGAATGTGAGATCGTCGGCAATTCGGAGTATGATTTGACAGCCCTTGCCTGACCCCCGCGACAAAAAATATTTCCGAAGGGGTGCAACCCCTCCGGAAATATGCGCCTTCAGGCGTACGGCTGCGCTTTTCTTTTACCCGCCGATGAGCTGTAACGCCATGCGCGGGAAGCTGTTGGCTTGCGAAAGCATGGCCACGGAGGCCTGAGTGAGTATCTGGTTGCGCACAAACTGCGTCATCTCAAAGGCCACGTCCACATCGGAAATGCGGGATTCCGCGGCCTGCAGGTTTTCGGCCTGTATCGTCAGGTTGGAGATGGTGTTTTCCAGACGGTTCTGCATCGCGCCGAGGTTCGCGCGTATCTTGTCCTTGGAGATGATGGCGTCGTTGATGGCCACCAGGGCTTGCTGCGCGGCCTGCTGCGTGGAGATGCTGTAACCCGCGTCATTTACCGAGGCGTTGCCCAGGCCCAGGGCGGAGGCCGTCGCGGTGCCGATCTGGATATAGTAATAGTCTTCCGCCGAGTCGTTGCCCGAACCGAAGTGCACCTTCAGCTTGCCTGTGGAAGCGAGCAGCGATCCATCATGCGTGTCTGACGACAGATTGCCGTTGAGCAGATGCAGCCCGTTGAAATCCGTGGCGTTGGCGATTCGGGTGATTTCCGAGGCCATGGCCTGATATTCGGACTCGATCATCAGACGTTGCGTGGAATCATAGGTGCCGGTGGCGGACTGCTCCGCCAGTTCCTTCATGCGGATCAGCTTTTCGTCAATGACGCCGAGGGCTCCATCCGCCGTCTGGATGAGGGAGATGGCGTCGTTGGCGTTGCGCACGCCCTGATTCAGGGCGGAGATGTCGGCCCGCATCAGTTCGCGGATGGCGAGGCCGGCGGCGTCGTCCGCCGCGGAATTAACGCGCAGGCCCGACGACAGACGCTGGGTGGACGTGGCCAGATTGCCGTAGTGCTTCGTCAGGGTGTTGGCCACAGAGGTGGCCATTTGGTTGTGGTTGATGTACATGACATTCCTCCTTGAATATGCTGTCTGCCCGGCGTGGCCCAACGCCCGTCCGCATCCGTGCGGACTGCCGCCGTGTTGCCCGCTTGCGCGGTATTGCGGTTAGATGACTTGCTCCTCGGGCATGCTGCCGGCTGAAACAGCATTCCTTCGGCACGGCCCTGGTTTTTCTTTCCCCGACCGAAGCGCCAAGGGGAAATTTTTGCCTGAATCTGCCTGTACACAGTCTCCATTTCGCTGTAAGCAGAAATCGTGCCAAAATTTTCGTCAAAAATCCGGCGTATCACGAGGCCCCGATCCGGCACTGAAATTGTGAACCGCTCCTCAAGGATTTGCTGACAAATTCTTGCCGCGAAACAGGCGCAGGCGGGCTTTGCCCGCTGTAAACGAACTGTTTCAAGCGTCAATTGCTGCAAAAAAGGGCCGGCTCGCTTTCGCAAACCGGCCCTTTGCATCTGAAAACTGATCAAGGCGGCGCTTTTCCGGCAGAGGGCCGGACCAGCGTATTTTTTACCCTCCCATAAGGGACAAGGCCAGCCGCGGCATGGAATTGGCCTGCGAGAGCATGGCCACGGCGGCCTGGGTGAGTATCTGGTTGCGCACAAACTGCGTCATTTCAAAGGCCACGTCCACATCGGAAATGCGGGATTCCGCGGCCTGCAGGTTTTCGGCCTGTATCGTCAGGTTGGAGATGGTGTTTTCCAGACGGTTCTGCATCGCGCCGAGGTTTGCGCGTATCATGTCCTTGGAGATGATGGCGTTGTTGATGGCCGCCAGGGCTTTCTGCGCGGCCTGCTGCGTGGAGATGCTGTAGCCCGCGTCATTTTTCGAGGAGTTGCCCAGCCCCAGAGCGGAGGCCGTCGCGGTGCCGATCTGGATATAGTAATAGTCTTCCGCCGAGTCGTTGCTCGAACCGAAGTGCACCTTCAGTCTGCCTGTGGAAGTGAGCGACGATCCATCATGCTCATCTGACGACAGATTGCCGTTGAGCAGATAGATGCCGTTGAAATCCGTGGCGTTGGCGATTCGGGTGATTTCCGAGGCCATGGCCTGATATTCGGACTCGATCATCAGACGTTGCGTGGAATCATAGGTGCCGGTGGCGGCCTGCTCCGCCAGTTCCTTCATGCGGGTCAGCTTTTCGTCAATGACGCCGAGGGCTCCGTCCGCCGTCTGAATGAGGGAAATGGCGTCGTTGGCGTTGCGCACGCCCTGATTCAGGGCGGTGATGTCGGCCCGCATCAGTTCGCGGATGGCGAGGCCGGCGGCGTCGTCCGCCGCGGAATTGATGCGCAGTCCCGAGGACAGACGCTGGACTGAAACCTGCAAGTTCGAATAGTGCCTTGAGAGCGTATTGCCCACGTTCAAGGCCATCTGGTTGTTGTTGATATACATACATTCCTCCATGAATGTTGCATGTTCCGGGGCGATGCACAATGCTGACGCATCCATGCGTCTTCCGCCTCTCTGGAGGTTTTATCGGCACGGAGCGGAAATGCATTAGACCGGCCGGAAAATTTTTCCTGCCGTCATCCCTTTGCATTTTATGATTTTTTGAAATTCATGGAAGAAATATGCGTGATTCCGCTTGCCCGGGCAAGCGGAATCGCTTCAGCGGCAGTCTTTGGCGACCATACGCACAAGACGCGCAAGCTGGCTGGTAAAACCGGCCTCATTGTCGTACCAGACGAGCAGTTTGACCATCGTTTCATCCAGAACCTGCGTTGACAGGGCATCAACAACGCCCCCGTATGTGCTGCCCTTGAAGTCAATGGAGACGAGCGGCTGCTCAACAAAGCCCATATTTTCCCCGAGAGGACCTTCACTGGCCGCTTTGAGGGCGGCGTTGACGGCGGCGGCGTCACAGGGCCTTTCCACCTCGCACGTCAAATCCACAAGGGAGCAACTGACAGTGGGCACACGCACGGACATGCCGTTCAGTTTACCGTTCAGTTCAGGGATGACGAGGCCCACAGCCTTCGCCGCGCCCGTGCTGGAAGGCACCATCGAGACTGCGGCGGTACGTCCGCGCCGCCAGTCCCTGTGGGTGCCGTCCAGTATGCGCTGGCTCATGGTATAGGAATGGATAGTGGTCATCAGCCCACGACGTATCCCGAAATGCTCATGCAGGATTTTCGCCGCCGGCGCGAGGCAGTTGGTCGTACAGGAAGCCGCCGAAATAACTTCATGTTTTGCGCCGTCATACATATTGTGGTTTACGCCCATGACTATCATGACATCCGCATCCGCGGCCGGCGCGGAGATGATCACTTTTTTCGCGCCGCAGGCGAGGTGCCGGGCCAGTCCGTCCCGTTTCTTGACGGTGCCGGTGCTTTCCACAACCAGGGGTATGCCGAGTTCCCGCCACCGCCATTCCCCCGCCTTGCACCGCGTAACCGCGATATGGCGGCCGTTGATGACAAGGCCGTTTTCATCATGCTCTACACTGCCGGGGAAAATGCCGTATGCGGAATCATATTTGAAAAGATAGGCCAGCGCGGCGTTATCCGCGCGGGCGTTTACGGCCGCAACCCTGACATCCCGCGCATCCGCGAGGAGCCTCACAAGACAGCGGCCGATTCTGCCGAAACCGTTTATCCCTATTTGCCCTGCCATACGGTTGCCCACCTTCAAAATTTTCAGCAATATTCCCGAAATGCCGAAACCCCGGCAAACACGGTGAAATCAGGTTTACCGCGTAAAGCCGCCATGCCGGACACGACAACAAACATCAGGCCTTGCCGGAAGACCCCATGACATTGCGCATTTTACGCGCAACCATGTTTTTGACGGCGTCCCTGGCGGGCGACAGATAGTCCCTCGGGTCAAACTTCCCTGGATTCTCCGCCATGAACTGCCGTATGGAGGCCGTGAGCGCCAGACGGATGTCCGTATCCACATTGATCTTGCACACGCCCAAGGCGGCCGCCTTGCGCAGCATATCTTCCGGCACCCCCTTGGCGCCTCCCACTTGCCCGCCATATCTGTTGCAGAGGGAAACAAAATCCTGCGGCACGCTGGACGCGCCGTGCAGAACCAGCGGATAATCGGGCAGTTTGTCGCTTATGGCTTCAAGCCGCTCGAAATCCAGCTTGGCCTCGCCTTTGAATTTGTACGCTCCGTGACTTGTGCCGATGGCGACAGCCAGGGAGTCGCACCCCGTTCTGTCCACAAAATCCACAGCCTGTTCCGGGTCGGTATATACATGCCCGTCGGAGCGCACATGTTCCTCCACCCCGGCGAGTTTGCCGAGTTCCGCCTCCACCCAGACTTTTTTCGCATGGGCGTAGTCCACCACTTTTTGGGTCAGGGCGACATTTTCCTCATAGGGCAGGTGGGAACCGTCGATCATTACCGAGGTAAACCCGCCGTCAATACAATCACGGCACATTTCAAAACTTGGGCCGTGATCGAGATGCACCACCACAGGCACGGAGGGGTCTTCCGTCAGGGCCGCCTCCACAAGCTTCATGATATACGCCTGACCGGCATATTTTCTGGCGCCCGAGGACACCTGGAGGATTACAGGGGATTTTTCCCCGGACGCCGCGCGCATGATGCCCTGCACGATTTCCATATTGTTCACGTTGAACGCGCCGACGGCGTACCGCCCGGCATAGGCTGCTTCGAACATTTCTCTGGGGCCCATAAGAGGCATGGCTTCCTCCGGTGTATGTTATACGGTTATGCAAGGAAATTTCGATGATTCGCGGACGAACATACAGCTTTTTTTTGAAAAGGGGAACCGCCGACGACGCCGTTTCCGCTCCGCAGTCAACATTTTCAAAATTTGTCCGGAAGAATCACTTGCTAGCCCTTTGCTGCCGGTGTATGCTCAAAAAACCATGAAGCAGCTGTGGACGCCGTGGCGCATGGAATATATTCTGGAACCCAAGCCCGACAGTTGCGTTTTCTGCCTTCCCCCAACCGAAGAGGAAGACGGTGAGCGTCTGATACTGTCGCGCGGGGAGTCCTCCTTTGTGATCATGAACAAATACCCTTACAATAACGGGCATATCATGGTTTGTCCATACCGGCACGTCATGGACCTTGCCGAACTTTCCCGCAAGGAAGGCACGGAGATCATGGATCTGCTCAAACGTTGCGCCGGCGTTCTCAAGGAACATTTCCGCTGTGAAGGCATAAACATTGGTCTGAATCTTGGTCAGGCGGCGGGCGCCGGCATCCGCGAGCATCTGCATTTCCATCTGGTGCCGCGCTGGAACGGGGATTCCTCCTTTATGGCCGTTTTCAGCGAAACACGCACGATTCCCGAACATCTGCGACAGACGTACACGGCGTTGCGACGTCATTTTGCGGAAAAACAATGAATTCATAATGTACGGCAGCCGACAATCGTTAACTGTGCAGCAAGGAGCATATACATGCGTTACCTCAAGGTTCTGTTACTCGTTGCGCTTATTTTTCTGGCTTTGATATTCTTTTTTCAAAATCAGAACGCGCTCTCCCAGGATTTGGTGCTCGGCCTGAATCTTTTTTTCATCCCGGCGATGTCATCCATCCCCCTGCCGTTCTATTTCGTCGTCATCACCGCTTTTTTTCTTGGAGCGCTGCTTGCGCTCTCCATTCTTGTCTGGGACAAGGCGCACCTTTCGGCAAGGCTGCTGAAAAGCAGGTGGCACATCGGGAGTTTGGAACGTGAAGTGGAGAAGCTGCGGAAGCGGCTCGAGGAATCCTCCACCCGTTCGGCATTTTTCGGAAATACCGGGGACAATTCGCCCGGCGGCACCACTGCCGCCGTCAGGCAGCCGGAAGATGTGGCTGCGCCCGACCCGGATAAAGTCTAGCAGTCAGCCCGCCGCAACGGCTGACACGCCCGCCTGCCCCGTTTGCCGTCCCCGGCGGAGGACAAGGTCAATCTATGGACGCATCTCCCTTTATGCCGCCGGGCAAGGCCGCGAAAAGCGGCGGACTACCCCCCGGAACTGACACCCCCATGCCGCCG
Source organism: Desulfovibrio sp. (assembly GCA_031291035.1). Taxonomy (GTDB): domain Bacteria; phylum Desulfobacterota; class Desulfovibrionia; order Desulfovibrionales; family Desulfovibrionaceae; genus Desulfovibrio. Next base: position 17,426 of record JAISLI010000028.1, on the reverse strand, counting down.
GCCGACCCGCACACCGCGATGTCCGACGATTCCGCCAAGACAACGCCCATGTTCGCGCAATACAGGCGTATCAAGGCGGAGCACCCTGAGGCGCTCCTTTTTTACCGTATGGGCGATTTTTACGAACTTTTCTTTGACGACGCGCTCACCGCCGCCAGGGAACTGCAGATAACACTTACCGCCAGAAACAAAAACGCCCCGAATCCCGTGCCCATGTGCGGCATTCCGTGGCATTCCGCGCGAAGTTATATTGCCGAGCTTATCGGCAAGGGGTACAGTGTCGCCATCTGCGACCAGACTGAAGACTCCCGGCTGGCAAAAGGCCTGGTGCAGCGGGCGGTCACCAGGGTCATCACCCCCGGCACAGTGCTTGAAGACGACATTCTTGACGCAAAACAGCATAACTATCTCGCGGCGCTTTGCGGGAATACCCATGACAGCTGTTGCGGCCTTGTCTATGCCGATGTTTCCACCGGACAGTGCACCGGCATTGAATTCAGACGTCAGGCTGACCTCTGGCACTGGGTGCAGAAACTTGTTCCGAAAGAATTGTTGCTCCCCGAAAATTATGTCCTGCCGCCTCAATGCAAATTTGAAGAGATACGCCTGTTGCGCCTGCCCTCCAGGGATTTTGACCTCACGCGCGCCACGGAGCGTGTATTGGAAATCCGGGGAACGCGACAGCCGGACATTTCAGACCTGCGGGGCAAAAACACATTGATGCGCGCCTACGGCGCGCTTTTGCGTTATCTGGACGCAACCCAGATGAGCGCGACAGGCCATCTGAATTCCATAGAAATACTCAATTTATCGCGCCGGCTCATCATTGACGAACTCACCGAGGCCCACCTGGAAATTTTTACCCGCCTCAACGGCCGCAAAGGCAAAGGCACACTCAGGCATTTGCTTGATGAAACCGCAACCCCCATGGGTTCACGCCTGCTTGAGGATATGCTCCATCATCCCTGGCGTGAAATCGGTCCCATACTCAGAATTCAGGACGCTGTGGCCTATTTGCGCGACAACGACGCCGCCCGCGCCGCCCTGCGCGCGGTCCTCAAAAAGATTGGCGATCTTGAGCGCATCTGCACCAGAATATCCCTGAACCGCGCAACACCGCAGGATTTTATAACTTTGCGCGCTTCGCTGGCCGCTCTTCCCGACCTGTACGCTGCCGTTGCGAAACCCGCAAAAGCCGCGGAGGAAGTCCGCGACGAAACCAATACCCCTCTGCCCGAGGCCTTCAGGCGCCTGATTGACAACAGCGACCTGCTGGAAGACTGCACAAAATTTCTATATTCAGCCCTGGTTGAAAATCCGGCCACGAGTATCACGGAGGGCGGGCTGTTCAAAACGGGTTACCACGCCGATCTTGACGCCCTTCTTGACCTGATTGAGCACGGCGGGGAGAAACTCCAGGCCATGCTCGGGGATGAACAGAGGTCGACAGGCGTCGGCAAACTGAAAATCGGCTATAATCGCGTCTTCGGCTATTATTATGAGCTGCACCGCGGCGCGGACGCGCTGGCGTTGCCTGAGCGCTTCATCCGCCGGCAGACGCTCGCCAACGCGGAGCGGTATACAACGGAGGAACTCAAAAAGCTTGAAACGGAAATACTTTCGGCCACGGACCGCCGTAACAGCCTTGAATACAAGCTTTTTCAGGATCTTCGGGAGCATATGGCGCAGCAACGCGAACGGATTTTTCACGCGGCGGACTGCGTCGCGCAGCTTGATTACTGGCAGAGCCTCGCTGAAACGGGACGCAAACTCAGATGGAATCGCCCTGTTCTTACGGATGACGCCAATCTTGACATCCGCGAGGGGCGTCATCCTGTTGTGGAAAGCATCGTCGGCAGCGCGGTTTTTGTTCCCAACAGTTTTTCGCTGGATCATAAACACCGCCTGTGCCTGCTCACGGGCCCCAATATGGCCGGCAAATCCACCATACTCAGACAGGTGGCCCTTATCTGCCTGCTCGCTCAAATGGGATCCCTGGTGCCTGCCGAACAGGCGACCATAGGCCTTGTTGACCGGCTTTTTTCCCGCGTTGGAGCATCGGACAACCTGACGGAAAGTCAGAGCACCTTCATGGTCGAGATGATGGAGACAGCCCGCATTTTGCGCCAGGCCGGGCCCCGCAGCCTGATCATCCTGGATGAGATCGGCCGCGGCACAAGCACGTTCGACGGCGTTGCCCTGGCCTGGGCGGTCGTGGAAGAGTTGACGAAAACGCGCAACTGCTCGCTACGCACGCTTTTTGCCACGCATTATCATGAACTGACCGCCCTGGAAGGCGTAATCCCCAATGTTTTTACCATGAATATAGCCATACGCGAATACAATAATGAAATCATCTTCCTGCACAGGCTCGTTCCCGGCCCGTCAGACCGCAGTTACGGCATTGAAGTGGCCAGGCTCGCCGGCGTGCCCGCGCCGGTGGTGCAGCGGGCAAAAATCATTCTTGCCCGGCTGGAACGCGGCCGTACGCAAAATCACAAGACGGTCGCCGCGCTTGCCATGAAGCTGCCCTGTTCCGGCGCACCCGCCGGAACGAACACGCCGTTGAAGGAAGCCGCGAGGCCGTCCGGGGAATGCGAAACCAGGCCGCAGTCGGAGCATCCTCTGCTGCGCAGCCTCAGGGAAGTGGACCCTGAAACCATAAGCCCCCTGGAAGCCCTCAAACTCATTGCGGAGTGGAAAAAACTCTGGACCGCGCCCGAAACTTCAGACGCGGCGGGCAATGCACAGTAGGAAACAATGACGCCGATGAACGATGCGGGCGCATTCTCCGCCATCCGCCTGATTGCCGAAACGCGCATTGAACAGGCCCGGAACAACGGCGAATTTGACAACTTGCCCGGCAGCGGGCGGCCTCTGGAAATTGAAGACATGAGCCACGTGCCCGAGGAGTTGCGCATGGCTTACAAAATACTGCGCAATGCGGGCTGCCTGCCGCCGGAACTTGCGGAGCGCAAAGAAATCAACAGATTGGTCGATCTGCTGGAACGTTGCGGGGATGAGCGGGAGCGCCTGCGTCAAATGCAAAAACTGCGTTTTATGATTTTACGGGCGCAAACGCGCCATCAGCGTTCCATCCGGCTTGATGCGGATGACCCCTATTACGCGCGCCTGCTGGATCGCCTCAGCCACAAATAACAAGCCCGCGGGATGGGCGTTTTCAATACAAATCGGCGTCCGCGGGTATTTTTTCCCAGCGGACGCGGCATTTTTTACGATATTTGCGCAAAAGCACATACATGCCGCCAAGCCCTCCGTCATGCGATTGCGCCGTACAAAAGGCGAGCACCACCCGTTTGAAAGGCTCCTGAGTCAGCCAATGAGGCAGTTTTTCCCGCAACACCCCCATCCCGTTGGGGGAATTGCGTCCGCGTCCCGGCACCACCAAAACCATGCGCATGCCCCTGTACCAGCACCCGCGCATGAACCCCCGCAAGGTTTCAAAGGCCTGCGCGGCATTGAGCCCGTGCAGATCAATGTGGGCCTCCGGACTCAGCGCGCCCGCGCGAAGTTTGCCGACAACCGCCATGTCAAGACCGACAACATGGCCTTCCAGATGTTCATCCGTCAGGGAGAGCACGAACTCAAGCCCGCCTTCCACAAATTTCCGCGGTTCGACCGCGGCCGGAACGCCCGACGGGACAACCGCCGGGGTCATCGGTTTTGCCGCCACCTCGCGCCCGCGCGCACGCAAGGAAGACACCTGTCCCACCGCATTGAGGAACAGTTCGGAATCATCGGCCCCGTGTGCGGCATTTCGCGTTTTTTCCCCATGTTCAGCCCGCGGCATGCCCTCCTCCCCCTGCCTGGAGCAATTTCACTTTGAAATTGCTCTAATTGCGGCTCTCCTGATTTTCCGCGCCGCCCGGGCTTTTGTCCCCGCCCGCGGAGGAAGGGGCGGGGGGAACGATTGCCGGCGCGCCTTCCGGCATTTGGGGAGGCGTTTTGTCCGCCGCGGGAGTGACGGATTCTTCAATTGTCACATTCAATACGGCCGATTCGCTCTGCGGCCGTGAGCTTGTCACGTATGTGTAGCTCAGCGAGGTAATGACAAAAACCACCGCCATCAGGGTGGTCAGCTTGACCAGAATCCCCCCGGCGCCGGCGCTGCCGAAAACAGAGGTGTTGCCGCCGCCAAAAATAACGCCCATGCCTTCCTTGCCGGCCTGAAGCAAAATAAGAATCACAAGAAAAACGCATACAATGATATGCAGCGTCAAAATAATGGTTTGCACGATTTCCTCCCGGCCGTCGGCAACATGATCGTAACATTGCGTAAAACCCCGAAAAGCGATCCGCGGCAGTCCGGGAACAAGCGCAATTCAGGCCCTGATAATGCGCAGGAAACTCTCGGCGTTCAAGGACGCCCCTCCTACCAGAAGACCGTCCACATTGTCAAGTTTCAGAAGCGTTGCCGCGTTATCCGGCTTGACGCTGCCTCCGTAAAGGATGGGGACATTCCGGCCGGCATCCCCGAAAATTCGCGCAACCAGCGCGCGTACCTCGGCATGGGCCTCAAGAACTTCGGCGGGACCGGCCACCTTCCCGGTGCCTATGGCCCAAACGGGTTCATAGGCTATGCTCAGCCGCGCAAGGCAGGCCGCCGGCAAATCGGCGAGGGCCGCGCCTGTCTGACGGGAGAGCGCCCTGACAAGGTCACCCGCCTCGCGTTCGGCCAATGTTTCTCCAATGCAAAGCATGACGGAAAAGCCCTGCTTCAGGGCAAAGGCGGTTTTGCGCGCGACAAGTTCATCCGCTTCCCCCAACAGATGACGCCGCTCGGAATGCCCGGCCAAAACCCGGGACACCCCCATTTCCCGCAACATGGTCAGCGATATCTCGCCGGTGTAAGCTCCTTCCACGGCAGGATAAAAATTTTGCGCGCCGACAGTCACGCAGGGGGTTGCGGCAAAGATGTCCAAAACATCAGACAGATTTGTAAACGAAGGAAAAATCACGACACGTTTGCCGGGCGGATACTCCGCCGACAGCAGGCCGCGCAACTCCGCGGCTGTTTTTCTGGCCTCCGGGCGTGATTTGTACATTTTCCAGTTAGCGGCTATGATTTTTTGCACAATCAGCCCCCGTAGCGGAAAAAGAACGCAGCCGGCAGACATATGTCAACGCGTCTTCCCCCGTGTCTGAATAATAATGGGATCGAACAGCCACCCTGACGAATCCGCAGCTTTGATAAAGCGATACGGCCGGATAATTACCCGCGCGAACATCAAGCATGACCTTTTCTATACCCATTTTACGGGCCACCCGCAAGGCCATGTCCAATATGCGGCGTCCCAGTCCCTGACGGCGCTCCGACGGGTTGACGGCCAGATTGAGTATTTCCAGTTCATCGGCCGTATGGTAGACAGACACATACGCAAGGAGGCGTGTGCCGCGCATGAGCCCAAACGCCGCAAAAAAGGGTTGCGTAAAGGCTCCGCGGCACTGCTCCTCGGACCAGGGCATGGAAAAACAACTTTGCTCAAGCGCATGCACCGCCTTGGCGTGGTTTTTGTCAAGACGTTGAAAACACACAGGAGTTTTACAGGAAAGCGATATAATGCTCACACTCAGCCCAACCCCCGGCCGAATTCGTAACGGCGTTGAAATTGTGGATGCCCGCAATAGGCCCCTGGGTGTCATGAACCATGAAAACATAGTGTCCCAGCATCTGCTCCACCGCTCCATCGCCATTCTGCTTCGTGACGCCGCGGGACGTTTTTTGTTGAGTTTTCAGAAAAAATCCGGCTGGGGGTTCTCCTCTGTCGCGCCCGTGCCCGCCGGGCAATCCTGTGCGACATGCGCCGCAAAGACTCTGCACAGGCACTGGGGCCTGCAAACCCGAATTCTGCCCGTCGGAGTGTACCCCCCTTGCGGGGAAAACGGGCACAGTTTTGTCGCCGTTTTTGAATCCAGACTACCCCTCGCCGCTGTTATGGCTCTGACAGACACGCCGGAGCGGCATCTGCTGCTGGATTATGACGAACTCAAAGGACTGGACGCGCACTTCGGCGACATGCTTTCGCCATACATGCGCGTTGTCCTGCAAAACGGCTATATTCGTCCCTAACCGTCATGTCCGAAAAAGTCAATATGTTTCAATCCTCTTGCCGCAGGGAAGGATTTCAGATCATAAAGGAAATTTTGACGAATTCAGGCCGCTATTTTACCATGCCCAAAATTTGCGGGCAATGCCGAGAAGTTGAGAATAACACCGTGGCAAAATCCGCCTTTTCTTTTTTGAAAAAATGAAATACAGTTTCCACCATCTCAATTGTTATTGTTGCGGTCAATTCTCAAAACGCCGGCCTGGCACGGCGCAGCGAACAGCGGCGCGGCTTGGCGTTGTTTTTATATTTATACGTAATTACAGTAAACATTTTCAATGATACCCCTGTTTTTTACGCGGCCGCCAGAGCGCCGCGAAAAAATTTGAGACGGAAACAGGTATGAGACAGACTTTTCACGACAGACTTATGGGAAAAGGCGGAACCGGTCTCCTGCTCTGCCTGGTGGCGCTGTTTGTTGTCACGCATGTTTGCCAGGCCCGGACGCAACCCTTGCAACGTATGGTCCCGCCGTCACTGACGACGCCAAATATGCCGCTTGCGCCCTATCTCGACTATTTTTTGGACAAAAGCGGCGAAATGGACGAAAAGGAAGTCACATCGGCTGAAAACGCCCAGGCATTCCGACAGTTCGACCTCAAAAACATGCCGTATGAAACCGGCGCCGTCTGGCTGCGTTTCATTTTGTCCCCTCTGTCCGACGGCGCGCCCGCATCCGTCATATTTCTGGATTTGGGCGAAAGCATGCCCGGCTCGCCCGCGTTCAAACGCAACATCTCACCCTTGCCCGAAGCGGAGAAAAACGCCAAAACCTGCCTTGTCCGCCTGGACGGCATGCCCGGCCCGTGGTTTCAGCCCATGTTGCGCACACCCGAGGACATCGCCAACAACCCGGAAAGGCTTGCCCGCTCCGCCGGCGTGTTTTCACTGGCTGTTGTCATGCTGCTCTGCATTCTTCGCTGCCTCACCGAAAGAGGTCAATGGCGCTTCTGGACGGCCATCTATGTAGGCATGGCGCTCCTGCAGGGATTTCTCGGGCAACCCGCGACCGGCCACGGACGCATAGAAACAGGAGATGTGGCGGCCGCGCTTGCACCGGGCCTGGCTCTGCTGCTGCTCTCGCATGTGGGGCGCCACCTGACAGGCGCCCGGAGCAGGACGCTGAATATTCAATTTTTCCTGCTCTCCCTGCCGGGGGCCGCGCTTGCCTTGCTTCCCCTTCTCCCTGATTTCAGCTGGACAACCCGCTATTCTGATCTCTGGCCCCTCGGAACGCTGCTTTATGTTCCAAGCGCTATGGGAGCCGTTATGATGGGGATTCCCCGCACCGGACGTTTTTTGCTGGGATGCCTTTTGCCGCCGCTGTTTACGGCGGCAGGGCTTCTGCTCGCGGGCGGCGACATCCCGGCCGGTCTGCTGGCCTCGGCGCCGCTTTGGGGCATTGTCCTCAGCGCCATGGTTATCGCGACAACTTCCATATCGGCCGATGAAGCCGGGCACATGGCCGCCGCCGATGAAGCCGGGCGCATGGCCGCCGCCGAGGTCTACGATCTTGAGGAGCCGCTTGGCGATTCAAATTTACGCATCATCCCCGCCGTTCAGCCGCCCGATGAACAGACGGGCACGCAAGCGGCGGCATCACCTGAACTTCCGCCTACCCTTGTCGAAGACGCCGTGCGAATTCCCCTGGAAGATCTGATGCGGGCGGGGGCCGCGCTGGAGCACTGCGCCCTTCCGCCGGCGGTGCGCCAGTATGTGGCCAACATGCTGGATGCCGCCCGGAGCGTGACCAACATCATCAGCAATCCGCTCAGCAAGTTGCAGACTCCCGCAAACAAAACCAGCGGCATATTCAATCTTCAGCATCTTATGCGCAACGCGCACGACAGCGTGGCGCCGATGGCAAAAACATCGGGCATTGGCCTTGCCTGGTATATGCCGCCGCATTTGGGACACATGTATGAAGGCGAAGCGGAGAATCTTGAGCAAACGGTCCGCCTGCTTCTGGAAAGCGCTGTTCGCGCCACGCGCCACGGCGCTGTGCAATTTTCCGTAACTCGCGTCCCGGAAAGCATGAATGCCGGCCATCTGCTTTTTACGGTCAAGGACACAGGCTCCGGCATGCCGCCGCACAACCGTTCCAGTCTGGCTTTGACGCGCGCATGGGAGCTGGTTGGCTCCAACAACGGTTTTTTGGGTATGGAATGCAGTCCGCAAGGCACCACCGTCGCCTTCACACTGCATCTGAAATGTCGCGAGGACGAGGTTCAGGAGAACGAACAAACTTCTGTGCCCCATGTCATCATTGTCGCGGAAAGCGCTGTCGACAGACAACTTCTGTCCCACATGCTGAAATCCTTGCCCTGCAAAAGCAGCGAGGCGCGCAGTCTCCACGAAGCCCTGCTGCTGCACAAAGAAAACCCGGCTTTGCTTCTGGTATTGCATGGCCGCTTTACCTATTCCCCGGCTTCCCTGCTGCAGCAGTTCACGAGCGCCGCTCTCGTGGACTCTCTGCCTTTTTGCAAATTTCTCGGCATTACACGGGACGACAGCCGCTGGGATGTCATGGCGCAGGAAGGATTCACCCATGCCCTGGCAGAACCGGTGGACAGCGAGTCTTTCTGCATGACGGTTCGTGGAATTCTTGATGCACTTCCGCACAAGGGCGCGGCGGCCGAAGATGACGCCAGAACCGCCGCGGAGCCGGAGCGCCCGAATTCCGCGGCCGGGCCGCAAGAATCCGGCATGCCCGCTGATGACGCGACGATGCGCGCGCTGTCCGGACCGGAAGACGAACACCACTCCTCCGGCCGCCCGGCAGAGCGGGATACTTTCGCGGCAGACGCAATGTCCGCATCAATCACGCAAATCAAGATTCCGGACATCACCGCGCTGCCGGATCTTCTGAGCTTTGCCGAATCGCTGCTCGACTCCGCAAAAAATCCCATGGACAAACACGCGCAAATTACCCCCGCTGACGACTTTGGCGGCCTGTTTGGCTCCGTGCCGCAGCAACCTCTTGACATGCATTCTCCGGACAGCAAGGACGCCGCCCCTCCTGAAACGGACAATGGCCTGTCCGGGCCTTTTGCAACACACCAAAAAATATCAAGGGAAAAACCGCTCGCCGAATCAGAAATTCCGCCCGCTCCCGCGCAAAATGGGAACCCGGCCCGGAGCGAAGAAGACGGAACGCGCGACGCGCCCGCCATTTCTGACAATTCCGCCGCAAACGCGACGCCGCCGCCAATGGAAGAGGCGATGGGGGATAACAAAGTTCCGTATCCCCGTCCGAAACACGCGCGCCGCAAATTCCCCCACCGCAAGAGCAGCCCCGTGCCGTCAACGCCGCCTCGGGACATCTCCGACAATGCCGGCCCGCGGGAAAGCGAGACATCCCGGCAGGAGGCTCCGGCATCTCCGCCGCCGTCCCCTCAAATGCCGGATTCCGCCGTGCGCCGCCCCCTCCTGAATGCAAGCGACAAATCGGTTGAATGGGTTGGGGGGGAGCCTATGCCCATACCGTCCCCCCCCAAAAAAACCGCAACGGCGGCTCCGTTGCGCGGCAGACTGGAAATCAGGGCCGTACGGAAGGAAAAAACGGAAACAGATTCTCCCGGGCGCTCCCCGCATACGCCTCCCGCCGCCCCCGGCCCGGTCAAACACGCGGAGGACGTTGCGCCCGCCCCTTCAGCGAAAAAGGCTGACCCCGCCCCCGCGATCGCGCCGTCTTCTGAAGCAAAACCGCAAGACAGGCCTTTCATGGACTTTATCGCCGGCGTGTCCCGGCAGAACCCCGGCAATGCCCCGCAACGGACAGATGACCAGCCCGCCGGGGCGGCGGAATCTCCAGAGGGAGAACTCACGGCGAAACCGCAAAATCGCCGGGAGACGGACAACACCATGCTGCAACTTGTTGAACGGCTTGACAGGGCCGCCACGGACGCCCGAAGCGCCTTCACGCAACAGCGCGCCGCGGCGGTAGGCGAGGCCGCCCAGCGCATTGCCGCCGAATCTGAAGATTTCGGCCTGCGGGTACTTGCCCGCATGGCCCGCTGCGTGGAACGCGCGGCGCGAGCGCGCGACATGAACGCCCTCAGGGATCTGTTGCCCGAACTCATGATCGCCGTGGAGCGCAACCGCATAGCGCTTATGCCACGCAATTAGGGCAGTTCACGAATGAAACGGGTGAATCCGCGCGATGCTGTTTCTGGAGACCTTGATTTTTTTGACTGTCCATGCCCTCTCCTGGGCGGCCATCTGTCATGCGCTGCTGACGAAACGCGATCCGAGATCGGCGCTCGGCTGGTCGGCGACATCATTGCTTCTGCCGGTGCTGGGGCCAGCGCTTTACATGCTCTTTGGCATAAGCCGGGCGGAGAGCCGCGCCCAAAGACTGATACGGCGTCTCGCCGCCGTTGAACCGGAATACGCCCACCCGATCTTTCCCCGGGAACCGCCGGAGCTGGTTCCGGCCCGCCTCCTCAAAATGGAGCTTCCAGGCCGCCGTCTGACGAACAGGCATTTGTGCCGCGGCAATGCCGTCATACCGCTCTACAACGGCGACATGGCCTATCCCGCCATGCTTGATGCCGTCAATCAGGCGAAAAATCACGTTTATCTGACAACGTACATCTTCAAATCCGGCGCTGTGTGCGAGGCCTTTGCGGAGGCCATGCGCAAAGCCGTCTCCCGCGGCGCGGATGTGAGAGTGCTGATTGACGGAATCGGCGCGCTCTATTCGCTTTCCAGACCCTGGAAACATCTGACCGCCCAGGGCGCGAAGGTTGAATTTTTTCTCCCTCCTCGTCTCTTTCCGCCGAATTTCGGCATCAATTTACGCAATCACCGCAAAATACTGATCTGCGACGACACGGCGTTTACAGGCGGGATAAATATCTCGGATAACAACCGCCTTCAGAAACATCCGCACGACGGCATACAGGATGTGCATTTCCGTTGCCGGGGCCCCATTGTTCACGACCTCAGGCGGACGTTTTTGTTGAACTGGGGCTTCAGCACCGGCAAATATGATCCGCTGGACTCACCCGTGCCTCCCCCGGCCGGCGAGAGCCGTTGCCGCCTTGTGATGGACGGCCCGGGGTCGAATGTTGAAATTCTCAATGAGGTATTCTGCGGCGTCATCAGCGCGGCCAGACGGGTCATAAGGATAATGACGCCATATTTTCTGCCTTCCCATGACATAATGGCGTCATTGCGCTCCGCGGCCCGTCGAGGCGTTGAAACGCGGATTGTGCTGCCCGGAAAAAACAACCTGCCCTATATACACTGGGCCATGCTGCGTCTCCTGCCGGCTTTGCTGCGCGCCGGAGTCCGGGTCTGGCTGCAGCCGCCCCCGTTCGCCCACAGCAAACTTCTGGCGATAGACGGACACTACTGTCAGATTGGCTCGGCGAACCTTGACGCCCGCAGTCTGCATCTGAATTTTGAGCTGAACATGGAAGTTTTTGATGCCGGACTGCATGACAATCTTGCCGGGCATATTGACGGGGCTATCGCCAAAGGGCGGGAAATAACACTGAAGGAGCTGGAGCGTCAGACGCTGCCGGTCAGGCTGCGCAACGCGGCCTGCTGGGTGTTTTCGCCCTATCTGTAAGGCGAGAGCGGTTCACGAAAGCACAAGGGCGGTCCATGCGGACCGCAACGACCGGCGAGGGTATGTTGTCTATAACAAGGAGGAGGAGACCATGCCGCGGATAATACCGCCACAGGAGGCGGATCAGATTACATCTTCAAGCCATTGCCGCGCCGGGCCGGCGAATGCTTCCGGCAGGGGCCAGGGCGGCGGCAGGGAACAGCGTCCGTCCGGGAAGGAGATCATGCCGTGGTGCAGGTAGAAGAACGCCCCGCGCCGGGGAGGGGCAGGGAAGTTCCCCGCTGTTCCGTACAGCGCGTCCCCCCAGAGGGGATGCCCCAGAGCCGCCGCGTGGCTGCGAATCTGGTGGCGCGCGCCGCGCCATATGCGGCACGCGGCCAGGGTGAGATCCTGCCCCGGGGCGTCCGGCAAGTCCTCCGGAGGGACAAAGCCGAGCAAACGGCCGGCCTGCGCCGTGTCGAAATGCCGCAGGGGCCAAAATTCCGTCCAGCGCGTCGCGTCGGCTTCGGAGGCGAGCAGGCGGCTTTTGCGGCGGTTGGCCGTGTCAAGTCCCAGGCGGACGGTTGCCCTTTGGGACAGGTTGCCCAGCAGGACCGCAAGATAGCGCTTTTCACACCGTCCTTCGCGCCCGGCGGCGCGAAAAGCCGTGGCGGCACTGTCGTCCAGCGCCGCGCAGACGATGCCTGATGTTTCGTAATCCAGCCGTTGCAGCAGGCGGGCGCGGCCGTATTCAGCGGGGAGAATTTCCGGCAAAAGCTCCTCAAGGCCCGGGTCGGCGCCGCCGGCGAGGCTGACGCAGTGCAGCCCCGCCGGTTTGTTCACGAAGACGTACTCCCCCCGCCGCGATAAAAAACGCGGCCGCGGCGCGGCGAAGGAAGCGCGCTCCAGCACCTCCAGACAATCTCCGGCGCGCAGGCGGCGGGCAGCCTTTTCCGGCCGGCCGTTACGTAGCGCAAGCCCCGAGGCGATGGCGCGCCGGACGCCGCGCAGGCCCGTTTGCGGCAAAAGACGCGCAAGGGCCGCGTCAAGGCGCTGCCCGGACAGGTCCGGGGAAATGACAAAGACGGCGCCCACGTTTTTCTATCTGGGGCGCAGGCGCAGCCGCCCGGCCAAAGCCCGCGCCGCGGCCATCGCGTATTCCGCGTCGCTCCTGCCCGCGCGGGCGTCTTCCGGCAAAAGTTCCCGCGGGCTGTTGGCAAGGCTTTTGTCGGGCGTGATGCCGTATTCCGGCGGAAAGGCGTCAGTGAAATACATCTCCTGAAATCCGGAAAATTTCAGGCTGTGGGCCGTTGCGTCCAGCAGAGCGCGTTCCCGGCGGCCGACAAGACCGTACTCCAGCGCGTTGACAAGGCCCGCCAGACTCTCGCCGCCCTGGGTGCAGGCAATATGGCCGTGACGGTTGGCCCTGATCATGGCGTCCATGATCTGTTGCTCGCTGACCTGCATCACCTGGAAGGCATTTTCCCCTCCCTGGCTGACAAATCGCTCGGCCAGAGCGCGCACGCGCGGAAAGGAAACGGGGTTGCCGATCATGGCGGCCTGGGCCACACTGGCCTGAACGGGCACCGGTTGCCAGCGGCGTTGTTGCGGGGGGACGGCGTAATAGCGGTACACCGGATCGGCGTGTTCCGACTGCACGCCGAAAATGCGGGGCAAGGCCGCGATGACGCCGAGTTCTTTCAATTTCAGAAAGCCGGACATGATGGCCGTGATATTGCCCGCATTGCCGATGGGCACAAAAACGCAGAGACCGGCCACATCCCATCCGTACCATTGGGCCGTCTCATAGGCCCAGGATTCCTGCCCCAAAATGCGCCAGCCGTTCTTGGAATTGAGCAGAGCCACATTGTAGCGCTCCGCCAGATATTCCACCACCTTCATACAGTCGTCAAAAACGCCCGGCAATTCCAGTACTGTCGCCCCGCTGCCCAAAGGCTGCGAGAGTTGCTGCGGGGTCACCTTGCCCCTGGGCAGCAACACGACGGATTTGAGCGGCGGTCCCACATAGGCCGCATACAGCGCCGCCGCCGCCGAAGTGTCCCCTGTGGAGGCGCAGATGGTGAGAACCTCCTCCCACTCGTGCCGGCGGCAAAGCCATTTCAGGTAGCTGAAGGCGCAGGCCATGCCGCGGTCCTTGAAAGAAGCGCTGGGATTCTGCCCGTCATTCTTGTAGGCAAAAGGCAGGCCGACGGCTTTCCGCAGGGCCGGGGCGGCCTCCACAACCGGCGTGTTCCCCTCGCCCAGAAAGACGATGTCCTCTTCGTCAAGCATGGGGGCCAGCAATTCGTAGTAGCGAAAGATGCCCCGCAGGGCCGGGTTGCGGCTTGTCGCGCGCGCGTCGAAGAGATTGCGCCAATAAATCCCGTCATGATCTTTGAGGCTGGGGAAATCCAGATTTTCCAACAAGAACACGCCGTCACATCCGGGGCAGGCGTAAAGCAGGCTGTCGTGCGGGTAGCGCGCGCCGCAGCCCAGGCACACATATTCCATGCGGCCGCGATAGGCGGGAAAGTCGGTATGATGCTGCATGAAAAACTCCGGTTCGGGAAAAAACGAATATTTTACACGAGACGCTGATTGTAAAACAGAAAAGAATGTTTTGCCACAAGGGCAAAAGCGCGCGTCATCAGGGGCGCAGCCCGCCGGCAAGGCCGGGCACAGCCTGGCAGGCCACCCTGATGTCTCTGGCGCCGTGGCCGCCGTCGGAAAGAGTGGCAAAAAGATCGGCCTCCAGCACCTCAACAGACGCGTCCGGCACGCCTTCTTCCGCGAGATGGGCCGCCAGCAGTTCGGCGCAGCGCAGTCTGGCGGCCTCAAGGGTGAAAGAACGGCCGATGCGCTCTTCCAGATCAAGGGCCGGGGCGCGCAGAATACCCTGCCCCGTGTCGGCGTATATTTCCAGAGAAGCGGTGGGCAGGGCCAGGGCCGCGCCCACGGCATTGGCGACGTCAGCGTGCGCCGGGCTTTCCGCCGGCAGGCGGAGGCTGTTTTCCAGACGCCCGCGTACGCATCCGGCAGGACCGCCAACCAGCACAAGGCGTTCCGGGGCGGCGCCGCGCGCGGCCCTGAGGGCGGCCAGGGTGTAAACAGGCCGCGCGTTGACGCGCGCGACCAGCGCGTCGGCGGCCTGCCGTATGCGCTCCAGACCGTCCCGCACCGCGGCTTCCGCCAGCTCCGTCGCGCTGCCCGCGAAATCGGGCGCGCCGGCGGCCAGATCGACGATACCGCGGCGCGAGGCGGCCATATCCCCCGCCACAGGGGCCCCGGCCGGCGCGTTAAGAAAATTGAGAGCATCCAGCAAGGTGGGCCGGTCTCCGCCGAAGGCCATGGCCGGGCCTTTCCGCAAGGGGCCGGCATGCACGCCGGCCGTGTCCGCCGTAAGCAGGGAATCTCCGCCGACGCCCACGGACACGGCGGCCAGCGAACGGACCAGCGTGCGCCGGCCGTTCAGAAGCATACCGTCGCGATCCGTCACGGGAGAGCCGTCCATCACCAGGGCGATGTCCGTTGTGGTCCCGCCCATGTCCAGCAGGAGAGAGCAACCCCGGGCCACGGACGGGCAGAGGGCGAGAATCCCCATGACGCTGGCCGCCGGCCCGGAAAGAATGGACTGCACAGGACAGCGCCGGGAGAGGGACAACGGCACGGCGCCCCCGTCCGCCTTGAGCAGAAATGCGGGCGCGCGAATGCCCGCGCCCGCCATGGCTTGTTCCACGGCGTCAAGAAAGGCGAGGTGCAGCCGTTCCACAGCGGCATTGTAGTAGGCTGTGGCAATGCGGCGGGGAAAGTTGAGGCAGCCGGAGAGACGATGCCCCTGGGTGACCGAAAATCCGCATTCGGTCGCCGTCTTGCCCATGGCCCGTTCGTGCGCCGGGTTGCGGGGAGAAAACTTGCCTATGCAGGCGCAGGCGGACACGCCCTGTTTTCTCCAGCCAATGGCGGCCGAGGCCAGCTCCCGCGTCTCAAGGGGGCGTATTTCGATGCCGCGGTGATCCAGCCCGCCGGAAACGACGCGGACATGCTCCCCGATGGCAAAGCGCAGGGGGTTCAGGCCCGGCCCGGCGGAAAGGGCAAGACCAACGGCGTCGGTCTTGCCCTGCACAAGGGCGTTGACGGCCAAGGTGGCCCCAAGTGTGACGCCGCCCATTGCCGCGAAAATATCCGCCCTGTCCGCTCCGAGTTCTCCGCCAAGGCTCGCAAGCGCCTCGCGCACCGAGGCGGTCAGGTCATCGTGGCGGGTTCTCACCTTGGCGCGGGCAAGAAGGGTTGTTCCCGCGCCGCCGACCCGGAGCAGGGCGGCATCCGTATGTGTGCCGCCCGCGTCAATACCGAGACAGAGTTTTCCGCTCATCGCAGCTCCTCGAAGTCCACCCCGTCGGGCGCGTCGTAACTGTATTCCGGACCAGGGAAAAGGCCGCGCCTGACCTCGTCGGCGTAAGCGGCAAACGCCGCGGACATGGCCTTGCCCACCTGCCCGAAAATTTTGACGAACTTTGCCGGTTTGTCCGTCACGCCCAGCATGTCCTGCCAGACAAGAACCTGTCCGTCGCAACGGGCGCCGGCGCCGATGCCGATGACGGGGATGGTCAGTTCCCGCGTGACGCGCGCGGCAAGGGCGGACGGCACACATTCCAGCAACAGGGAAAAGGCCCCGGCGTCTTCCAGAACGCGGGCGTCATCCAGAATTTTTTGCGCCTGGGCGGGGGTTTTGCCTTGCAGCCTGAAACCGCCCATGGCATGCACGGACTGCGGAGTCAGACCAAGATGCCCCATTACCGGAATGGACGCCCTGGTCAGGGCGCGCACCACTGAACGGAAATCCGCACCGCCCTCCAGCTTTACCGCATGCGCCATGCCTTCGGCCAGCAGGCGCATGCCGTTGCGCAGGGCCTGTTGCCGGCTTGCGCGATAGCTTGCGAAGGGCATGTCGCAGATCACCAGGGCCTTTTCAGCCGCGCGCGCCACGGCGGCGCAATGGCGCAGCATGTCCTCCAGGGTGACGGAAAGGGTGTTCCCATGACCAAGTATGACGTTGCCCAGGCTGTCTCCCACAAGCAGGGCGTTCACTCCCGCCTGGTCCATGATTTTGGCCGTACTGAAATCATAGGCGGTGATCATGACGAGTTTTTCCCGTCCTTTGGCTTCCCTGAATGTGAGTACGGTATTTTTCATGCCTCACCCCTGGATGTGGATTCCAAACCCCGACAGTATGCCTTGAAACGCGTTTGGACCACAAGAGGTATTTGAGAGCATGCCGGGGCAATCGAATGGACGACGCAACCCGTTAAAAGCCGGAGGAATATTTTCAGGCGAAATCGCATAAATATTCATTATTTCAATATGCTATGAATTTTTTTTCGAGTGCCCCAAAAATTGTGGAGAAAAGTCTTTACTTTCGCGCCGCGAACAGGTAGATGTTTCGCCTGTGTGACGATTGTGCGACGTTCCGGCACTGCCGAACGGACATTTTTTCTCTGGACAGAGGGCATGAAGGTGCGGGCGAAAAAGGATATCCATCTCCGGCTTTCCGGACCTGTCTTCTTTGCTCAAGGAAGAGGGGCCTTTTCGTCATTTCCAAACCTGACTTGTCCACCGGGGGCCGCCAACGCGCGGTCCCTTCCCAATCCACCCGCAATACCGCAAAACAAACGGGAAGCTCCGCTTTTCGTGGCGTTTCCGTTTTCCACAGGAGGGCAGTGACATGAGGCCGACAAAAAACG
>JAISLI010000027.1 GCA_031291035.1 Desulfovibrio sp. | reverse complement strand
TGCGTCCCGTGCTTGGTGGCAAGGGATAGTTTGACACGGACAGCTTTCCCTTGGCGTCCCCTCCCTCCTGCCGGCCAATCAGGCGGAGCAACTGGTCCCCGCCGAGGACCAGTTCGGCGCGCGGGCTCAGACTCGTGGACCCCACGTCAATCCGGCCGCTGTTGCGTAGCGTGGCGAAGGTACTCCTGTTCCTGGACAGGTCCATAATGCCGCTGACAATTTTAATAACACCCGCGTTGTCGAAATCCCCTCCGGGGAGGATCTCCCCCCCGCTGTCCAGTTTGGCGATCTCGTCAACTTTCACCTCCAGCTTCTCGCCGTCGGTGATTCCGTTCAGGCTTATCTCCGTAGCGGCGGCCAGGACAGCGCCCGCGCCGCCGAGGCACAGCGCGGCGGCCAGGACCAGAGTTCCCGGAACGCCCGGAAACATCCATTTTCCGGGCGCGGCCCGGCGGAGGTTGAGCGGATTTTCCAAAGTGTTTTTTGTCGGCCTCATGTCACTGCCCTCCCAGAGCATTTTGCTTATGATTCCGGGCTTCCGTCCAAAACCGCCTCCTTTGCCCGGGCGGCTCCGACGGGTCATCAGCGAAAAAGCGCAGTCTGAACCCCACCGAAGATTTCATCCGTCAGATCGCGCACATATCCCGCAAGGCGGTAGCTGTTTCGCCATTTCAGGCGCACCAGGGTGACTTCGGCCGGAATTGAACTCCCGTCCATGCGCGTGTGGGTCCATTCGAACACCTCCCTGCCGCTTGCGAACGCCTTTTTCATCATCTTCAGGGCTTTTTCATGGCTGCTCTGTCCGTCCGGCTGAAACAGCGGCGACAGGCGGGTAAAAAAGGAGTCAAGATACTCCCGCTTGCTCTGAACGCCGTACATCCGCAAGGCCGAGGCGTTGCAGTCCAGCACCCGGCAGTCGTCGCTGATGAGGTTGCACGCGAGGGGACACCCTTCCAGCATCAGATGGTTGTATTCCTCGGTTTGCCTGACATATTGTTCATTGGCTTTGACCGCTGTCAGATCGCGCACATATGCCGCAATGCGGTACCCGTTTCGCCATTGCAGGCGCACCAGGGTGACTTCGGTTGGAATTGAACACCCGTCCATGCGCGTGTAAGTCCATTCGAACACCTCCCTGCCGCTTGCAAGCGCCTTTTTGAGCAGCATCAGGGCTTTTTCATGGCTGTTCTCTCCGTCCGGCTGAAATTGCGGCGACAGGCGGGTGAAAAAGGAGTCAAGATACTCCCGCTTGTTCTGAACGGCATGCAGGCGCAAGGCCGAGGCGTTGCAGTCCAGCACCCGGCAGTCGTCGCTGAAAAGGTTGCAGGCGAGAGGACACCCGTCCAGCATCATCTGGTTGTATTTCTCGGCTTGCCGGACATGTCGTTCATTGACATTGCTTGCTGTCAGATCGCGCACATATCCCGCAAGGCGGTGGCTGTTTCGCCATTGCAGGCGCACCAGGGTGACTTCGGCCGGAATTGGACTCCCGTCCATGCGCGTGTGGGTCCATTCGAACACCTCCCTGCCGCTTGCGAACGCCCTTTTTATCATCTTCAGGACTTTTTCACGGCTGCTCTGTCCGTCCGGCTGAAATTGCGGCGACAGACGGGTGAAAAAGGAGTCAAGATACTCCCGCTTGCTCTGAACGCCATGCATCCGCAAGGCCGAGGTGTTGCAGTCCAGCACCCGGCAGTCGTCGCTGAAGAGGTTGCAGGCGAGAGGACATCCGTCCAGCATTATCTGGTTGTATTCCTCGGCTTGCCTGACAAGCTGTTCATTGGCTTTGAGCGCCGTCAGGTCGCGGGTATAGGCGGCCAGATAGGGGGCTTTTTCCAGGCGGGAATTTTTTTCCGGGTGGACGTGAACGTAGGTGGTTTCAAGGTGCAGCGGCTTTCCGTCTTTCGTCAGGTATACCCATTCAAAGGTCCTGCTGCCTGTCGCGCAGGCGGCCTCGTGCATTTCACGCAGCAGTTGCCGCGTCTCCACTCCGTCAGGCTGCAGTCCAAAAATATTGTCGTAGAAATGGTCGAACTCCGCTTTCGAAGTGAACTGAAACAGGCGTTCAGCCGCCGCGTTAAAGGCAAGGACCGACATGTCCGCGCTTCGTATGACGCTGGCCAAGGGCGCCGCGTCCAGCAGGGCACGGATGCTCTTGATCGTAAGACGAATACGCTCTTCCACATTGCCTCCTTTGGCATTCCGCCGCCCGCGGCCGCGCGTTCAGGTCAGCAGGCGCTGTTTTCTGTCAATCCGCATGACCCATTTGGTGATGGGCATAACCCCGTGTGCGGGAGAGGTATAAAACCAGTTTATTTCCTTTTTTCCTTTTCCCTGCATGGCCCAGTTGGTGAATGCGGTCCCCAGGACCAGGGCGGAATTTTTACCTTCTTCCGCGCGGGAGTTGACAATTTCGTTGGCGCTCCAGAAAAGGTTGAACCGCTCGTGCTTTTCGTCAAGGCGGTAGATGACAAGGCAAAGCAGATGTGAGCCGCCTGTCAGATACTCGGGCGGCTCCGACGGATCATCAATGGAAAAACGCAGACCGAAGCCCGCCGAGGAAATGTTTTCAATGTCCACAGGCACGGCCTCCGTGCCGTGGCGGCGGAAAAAAAGCGGAGGCCCCATTTCGTCGATCGTGCGCGGCAGGGGGCGGGCCGGATTAAGATGCCACACGGCCATGGCGCGTATTGATTCCCGGCGGGGTTTCACGCGGATGAATTTGCGGTTCTGCCCAACTTCCAGATCCCGCGGCGGGGTGATGAAAAGGCGGGAATTCCGGCCCTGCGTGATGACTTTCCGCAACACGGCCCGGAATTTGTAAAATGCCGGCCTCTCATCCAGGATGACGCGAAAATACACGTCAATGTCCGCGCCGATCCATTTCCCGGAAACATATCCCAGCACTTCCATTTCAAGCCGCTGGTCGGTTATTTTTTGCAGCAGGGCGGAGAAGCCGTGTTTGGTCTTTTCCTCCTTCAGGAACTTGATGTCGAAGGTCTTGTTCTGCTCCTGGGCTCTTCGCAGCAAATCCATCAGGATGGTTTTGCGCCGGGCCGCGTCTTTTCGCGTCCGGCGTATTTTCCGCAGAAAAGGCAACATGACGAACAGCAGGACAACAATGACCAGCGGTATCAAATAATAGTTTTGTTCTTTCATTGCGGAGTTAACGCGCGTGCGCGCGTAAAAATCAGGCGGGAATTTCCGTTTCAGCAACTCCAACGCCGGAACGTCACACAATCGTCACACCCGCGAAAAAGTACGTGTCCGCGGCGCGAAAGTCAAGATTGCTTTTCAGCATTTTTGGCTCTGTCCGAACAGGGTTTCGCATGCCCCGCATCAATTTGATCAGGGCGGGGCCATATATGCTCCATTTCCCCGGGACGCGGGAAAAACCTTTCCTTTTGATCGACAACACGGTACCATGCCGCCTTCCGGGTGTGACCTTATCATTCACAGTAAGGGGGAATCATGTCCACGCCTCTCGACATGCAACGCACTTTCGCTCTCGTCGGAACCGGCGGATGCGGCAAAACCTCGCTCGCGGAAATGCTCCTGTTCAATACAGGCGCGCTCACGCGCATGGGAGCCATTGAAGACGGCACAACCTGCCTGGATTACGAGCCGGAGGAGATTCACCGCCGCGGCTCCATCCAGCCCGCCTTCGCCACATGGCTTTGGAACAGGAACCGTCATTTTTTGCTGGATACCCCTGGCGACGGCAATTTTACCGGCGATATGGAATGGCTGCTGAAGGCCGTTGACGGCGTGCTTTTCGTGCTGGATGCCGTTGACGGCGTTCGTCCTCTGACAAAAAAACTCTGGAATAACGTCCGGGCGGAAAAGCTGCCCGCCATGTTCGTGATCAACAAGCTGGATCGGGACAGGGCGAATTTTCAGATGGCTTTTGACAGCCTCTCCGCCCTTGGGGTCAAAACCGTCGCCCTGCAGGTTCCCATACGCCGGAACGGCGTTTTTGCGGGCGTGGTGGACGTGCTGCAAGGAAAAGCGCTGATGTTTGCCGACGGCGGCGTCACCGAGGCGAAAATTCCCCCGGAGCTGGCCGATGACGTGCAACTTCTGCATGATGTGACTGTTGAAAATATCGCGGAAAGTGATGAAGACCTGATGGAAAAATATCTTGAGGAAGGCAGCCTCGATTTTGCCGAACTCGGCGTCGGCCTCAGGGCGGGCGTGCTCTCCGGAGAACTGACGCCCGTGCTTGTCTGCTCGGCTATCGAAAACAAGGGGGGCAAAGCTGTTCTTGACGCGGTTGAGGCGCTTTTGCCTTCTCCCCTCGAACGGCCCGCTTTTGCCAATCCTGACGGCGATGCGCGCCCGACTTCCCCTGACGCCCCTCCCGCCTGCCTTGTGTTCAAAACGCTGTCCGATCCTTTTTCCGGCCAACTTTCACTTCTGCGCATACTTTCCGGCACCGTCGCCGCAGACAGCGTTCTCAAAAACATGCGCGCCGAAGAAAGCGAACGGCTTGGAAATTTGCTGTACCTTACGGGCAAAACGCAGGCGTCCGTCAAGGATCCCGTTCAATCCGGGGCCATTGTGGCAGTGGCCAAGCTCAAAAATACCCGCAGCGGCGATACCCTTTGCGACGAAAAATCCCCTTTTGCGCTGTCCATGCCCAAACTGCCGCCGCAGTTGATCACGTATGCCCTGGCCCCCAAAGAAAAAGGGGAGGAAGACAAGGTTTATACGGCCATTCAGCGCCTGCTGGACGAGGATATGACTCTGAAGCTCGCCCGCGATGAGGAAAACGGCGATATTTTGCTTTCAGGCATGGGTCAGTTGCATATTGAACTTTCCGTGGAGAAGGCCAGGCGGCGTTATAAAATTGGCATTGCGCTTAAAACGCCCAGGGTTCCCTACCGGGAAACAGTGCGCGGCAAGTGTCAGGCGCAGGGCCGTCATAAAAAACAATCCGGCGGCCGCGGCCAGTTCGGCGACTGCTGGATTGAAATGGAAGGACTGCCGCGCGGCGCCGGTTATGTATTTGAAGACGCCATTGTGGGCGGCGTGATACCGCGTCAGTATATTCCGGCCATTGACAAGGGAATCCAGGAGGCCGCCGCCCGCGGATTCCTGGCGGGATGTCAGGTGGTGGACTATCGCGTCAAAGTGTACGACGGCAGCTACCATACTGTGGATTCTTCGGAAATGGCCTTCAAGGTGGCCGGCTCCCTGGCGTTCAAAAAAGCCATGGAAAGCCTCAAGCCCGTTTTGCTGGAACCCGTTGTTTTGCTGACGATCTCCATTCCCGACGAGAACATGGGCGACGTCATCGGCGATCTCTCCTCGCGGCGCGGCAAGGTGCTTGGCTCGGATTCCCGGGCGGGACTCACGGAAATCAAGGCCCACGTGCCCATGAGCGAGGTGTTGCGCTATGCTCCGGATTTGCGCTCCATGACGGGCGGACAGGGTTTCTTCACGATGGAGTTCGCCCATTATGAAGAAGCGCCCCAGCCCGTCGCCGAAAAGGTGATAGCCGAATACCGGAAAAGCAGGGCTGCGGAATAGCCCATAGAGCAATTTCGCTAAGGCGCAGGCGAAACCGCGTTTCGCCGTAAAGCGCCGAAGGGAGCGTTTCAAAAGCAAAATGCTCTAATTGCCCTGGAGGGGGATGGTCCGGCTTTCCCTGTCCAGTTGCCTGCATACGGCATCCAGCAGCGCGCTCTCCGCCAGAGCGGGCGCGAGGCGCAACGTGCCGCCCGCTGCGTTTACATGGCCGCCGCCGCCCAAGGCCGAGGCCGCGGCAAGGACATTGCTGCCCTCAGCGGAACGCAGGCTGAATTTGCACGTTTGCCGGGAATCCTCAAGCAGAAGGGCCGCCACCCTCACGCCGCGCAGGCGGCGCAGATGCTCCACAAGTCCTTCAATATCCTCTTTGGCGCATTGATGTTCAAGCAGGTCGTCCGACATGACGCGGCAAAAAGCCACTGTACCGCCGCGTTCAAGGCGCACGCGGGACGTCAGTTTCGCCCAGAGGCGCATTCTGTCCAGGGTCCAGTCATTCTCCAGAATGTCCCGCAGGCGGGATATATTGCAGCCGTTTCTTGTCAAATGCACCATGAGCGACAGGGCGTCGGCATCCGTGTTGCCGTGGCGGAATCCGCCTGTGTCCGTAATCAGGCCCACGGCGACGGCGACGGCGATGTCGCCGGCAAGCGGCAGGCCCAGGCATATCGCCACATAGGCCATAAGCTGCGTTGTGGCGGCGGCTTGCGGGAATATCCAGTTGGCGCGGCTTCCCATCCCCCTGCCGGGGTGATGGTCGATATTCACGCCGGCAAGCCCGGCCATGCGCCCGGCCAGTTCCTGACCAAGACGATGCGGTTCATTGCAGTCAAGAAAAAGAGCGCTGTGAAAAGCCAGAGGCGGGCTTTCAAGGGATGTGCGCACGGTGTCCGGCAGAGACAAAAAGGAAAAAGACCGCGGCAGACCGGCCCCGCTGTACAAAATGAATTTTTTGCCCATCGAATGCAGAATATGCCCCGCCACCGCCATAGCTCCGACCGCGTCGCCGTCCGGGTTGACGTGACTCGCGACAACGACGTCGTCGATCTCTCTGATCGCTTCCGCCATGCGCAACGCGCCGTCCCGATAGGAAGGGGGAATCAGATCATTCGGCGGCATAACTTTCCAGTCCGAAACCGGAATGACGGCGCGGCGGGGAAATTCCGCCGGCCTTACAGGGAATCCGCTTCTTCCACAGTTTCAAACGCCTCAATAATATCGCCTTCCTTAATGTCGTTAAAATTCTCAAGGCCTACGCCGCATTCATTGCCCTTTACCACCTCCCGCGCGTCATCCTTGAAGCGTTTGAGCGATTCGATTTTTCCGGTATAGATGACAACGCCGTCACGCAGAAGGCGCGCCCCCGCGTTCCGGGCAATCTTGCCGTCCGCGACATAGGAGCCGGCAATCACGCCGGCTTTCGGCACGTTGTAGGTTTTCCGCACTTCAGCCTGGCCGAGATAGACCTCGCGCTGCACTGGCGCAAGCATGCCGGTCATCGCGTTTTTGATGTCCTCGACGAGTTTGTAAATAATGTTGTAAAAACGTACATCCACATTCTCGCGCTCGGCTGTTTCCTTTACCTTCGCGGTGGGCCGCACGTTAAAACCGATAATGATGGCGTTGGAGGCGGAAGCCAGCATAATATCCGACTCCGAAATGGCGCCCGCGCCTCCGTGCACGATTTGCAACCGCACCTTTTCCGTGCTTTCCTTGTTCAGGGATTCCGTGATGGCCTCCAGACTGCCCTGCACATCCGCTTTCACCACCAGATTGAGCGTCAAGGCCTCCTGATCCGAAGCCCGGCGCGAAAGGAATGTCTCAAGCGTGACGCGCGATTCCGCGGCGAGGTCGCGCTCACGCTGTTTTGCCGCCAGACCGTCCGCAATGCGGCGGGCCAGTTTTTCATCTTCAAGCACAATAAATTCCTCGCCGGCGTCAGGCACTCCCTCAAATCCCTGCACTTCAACGGGAAGAGACGGCCCGGCGGATTTCACTTTCCTGCCCTGGTCATTGGTCAGAGCCCGCACGCGCCCGGAGAATGCCCCGCAAACAAAATTGTCGCCCTGCTTGAGCGTGCCTTGCTGAATCAGCACCGTGGCGATGGGGCCGCGTCCCTTGTCAAGGCGCGCTTCCACAATGCGGCCGCGCGCCGGCTTGTCGGGATTGGCGTTGAGTTCCATGATTTCCGACTGCAGGGCGACCATTTCAAGCAGATCGTCCAGGCCGGCGCGGGTTTTCGCGGAAACTTTGGCGACAATGGCATCCCCCCCCCAATCTTCCGGCTGGAGGCCGAGTTCGGCAAGTTCACGCAGCACGCGGTCCGGATCGGCGCCGGGCTTGTCCGTTTTGTTTACAGCCACCATGATCGGAACATTGGCCGCGCGCGCATGGTTGATGGCTTCACGGGTTTGTTCCATTACCCCGTCGTCCGCGGCCACAACCAGAATGACGAGATCGGTGATTTGCGCGCCGCGCGCGCGCATGGCGGTAAACGCCTCGTGACCGGGCGTGTCGAGAAAAACGATCTCTCCCCGCTTTGTTCTGACGTGATAGGCCCCGATGTGTTGAGTTATTCCGCCGGCTTCGCCGCCCGTCACGTTGGATTTGCGTATGGCGTCCAGAAGGGAAGTTTTCCCGTGATCCACATGCCCCATGATGGTCACCACCGGCGGACGCGGTTTCAGATCTTCCGGCAGATCGGGTTCCGGCTCCGGAATTTTGAGGGTCAGGCCGACCTTTTCAACTTCATAGTTGAATTCCGAGGCGACGAGCGCGGCCGTGTCAATGTCCAGGGACTGGTTTATGGTTGCCATAATTCCAAGCCCGAAAAGGATTTTGATAATTTCATTGGCCTTAAGCCCCATCTGATGCGCCATATCCGCCACGCGAATGGCCTCGTCAATACGAATTTTGCGTTTGACCGCCTTGAGGGGCTGTGTCTGCTGCATGGGCTGCGGCGACGCCTTGGCGTTTCTGCGACGGATTTTTCCCCTGTTGAGGCGCTGGGCATCGTCGCCATCTTGGCGATACCCGAAGGCATCCTGCTGAAAATCCACTGTTCTGCGGCCCTTGAGGCGTTTCTTCTTGCTTTGCCCGTCGCGGTTGTCCGGCCGCGGCGCGGCAGCGCCGGGCTGCCCGACAGCGGGAACACGCTGGCCGTCTTGCCGCGCCGGACGTCCGGGCCTTTGCCCCGGCCTGTTGTCCGGCCGCGCGTCATGCGGGGCCGCCGGTTCGGGGCGGGATATAACCCTGGCGCGCGGGGTTTGCGGCGGCATACGGCGCGCCGGCGCCTCGGCGCCGTTCTTGCTCTCATTGCCGGCCGCGGCCGCTATTCTGATGTCAAGTTCCTTTGCGCGTGTCGACAACGCGGGCGCGGAAACCGCATCAGGTATGGCGGATGCGTCCGGCGAGGCAAGGCGTAAATTCCTGGGCGATTTCCCCCGGGCGCCCCCCGGGGCGGCGCTTTCCTCCGTATCCTGCGCGGTCTCGCCGGGAGCGGCGTCAGAAGCGGGGATTTCCGCTTCCTCTGTTTTCGGACGGCTGATTACGCGGGCGGGAGAGGAAGCGACGCTTTTTGAGCGTGAGGGGCGCTGCCTGGTTTTTTTCCCCTCCTTTTCCGCGTCGGAGGGCGTTTCCCCGGTTTTAACCTGTCCGTCGTCCTGAAGTCCGGATTTATCCGGCGCCTGAGGCGGCGTCAGGCCGGATTCCGCCTCCCGGCCGGCGCCGCCGGTCCGCGCCTCCGAATTTTGCCTGCCGCGATGGCGGCGTACGATAATATCGCTTCGAATCTCCGTGCGTTCAACGCTTTGGTTTTTCCGGGCGCTGAAATAATCACGGACGCGCGTCACATCCTCCGGGGGAATGGAACCGGCGGTACTCCTGGCAGGCAGGCCGATCTCGCGCAAAGCCCTCAGCATCTCCTTGGGCTGGACTTCCAGCTCGACAGCGATATCTCTGATTTTACATTTTTCTTCAGGCATGCTTATTCCCCTTACGCTTGGCATCGGGCCGGTATTTTACAAACTTTGTCCCGCAACAGGGATCGGAGCACAGATATATTCCTCTGCCGTGCGCGGATTTTTCCGGATCAAAAACCATACTTCCCCGCGGCGAACGCACATAACGGCGCAACGCGCTTTTCGCAAAACGTCCGCGGCAGACAACGCACATCCTCAGCGGCTCTTTCCGCTGTGCCGCTTCCGGCCCGGTTTCATCCTGTTTTGCCCGCATAACTCCCGCAAAAACCTGTTTTCCCGCCGTCAGTCGGCGGCGGCGTCATTACCCGGCTCCTCCCGCGGCTGATTCTCGACAACCGGCGCGAGGAAATTGACGGCTGAACGCAAGTCGGCTACACGCGCGCTGCTGATGACAAGTTTTTCCGCAAGCTCTTCATCGCCGGCCTCGCGCAGCTTGTCCAGCGACGTGTAGCCGGCCTCAATCAGCGACTCAAGGGAAACCTCGGCCACGCTGGCAATCTGCTCAAGGCCGTGCCCTATGGCATTGGCCTCGTTGTAGCGGCTTTCCGTGAAAATATCGACTTTCCAGCCCAGAAGCCGCGCGGCCAGCTTGACATTCTGGCCTTTGCGGCCGATGGCGTTGGTAAGCTGGTCGTCGGGAACAATGACTTCGAGAAGGTTTTCCTCATCATCGACGACAATGCGCAGCACCAGGGCGGGGGCGAGGGCGTTGCGCGCATAGGTGGCGATATCGGGGCTCCAGATGACAATATCTATGCGTTCCCCGTGCAGTTCCTGCACGATGTTCTGTATGCGCGAACCGCGCACGCCCACGCAAGCCCCTACGGGGTCAACGTCCCTCTCGCGGGAAAAAACGGCAACCTTGGCGCGGGAACCGGGATCGCGCGCCACGCTCATTATCTGGACCACGCCGTCATCCACTTCCGGCACCTCACGGCGGAAAAGCGCCGCCATATAATCCCTGTGCGCGCGGGATATGACCACCTGCGGCCCCCGCCCTTCCTTGCGCACATCAATGATGATGGACTGGACGCGGTCGCCGCGCTTGTAGTGCTCTCTCGGGATCTGTTCCTCACGCGGCAATATGGCCTCCGTGCGGCCAAGGTTGATAATCCACCCGCCGCGTTCCCGGCGCTGGACGATGCCGGAGACAATCTCTCCGGCCCTGTCCTTGTATTCCTCGTAAATGATTTCCTGCTCGGCGTCGCGCATCCGCTGTATGATGACCTGTTTGGCCGACTGGGCGGCGATTCTCCCCAAATCCGCCACATTGACGCGAAAACCGACCTCGTCGTCAGGTTGTACCGTGGGATCGTGCTTGCGCGCCTCCTTCAGGGATATCTCCGTGTCGTCATTCAGCGCGTCGCCGTCCGGAACCACTATTTTAAACTGAAAAACTTCAATGTCGCCCGTTTCGTCATTGTAGTTGACTTCCACATCGGCATCCTCACTGAAACGGCGCAGCACCGATGTGCGCACCGCGTCTTCCAGGGTGTCGACAAGCATGTCGCGATCAAGGCCACGGTCCTTGCAGATTTGCTCAATGGCCTTTTTGAGTTCAAGATTCATGTGGGCCTCCGTTCGGCATAATTCGCTGAATTGGCAATGTCTGAAGCGTTATCGGGAGGTTTTGAATTTTTTGCCCGGTTTGGCGGGACGTCTGAAAATATGGAGACGGTTTGCCCTGCGTACATTCTCCCAGGGCAGGCGCAAGAGGCCGAGCGCTTCGGGGCTGACATCGCCGTCCGCGGAAACGGCGACCGGTTCAAGCACAAGGGCGTCATCCAGAACGGCGTTCAGTTTGCCGCGCCACAGGCGGCGCGGCGTCAATGCGATGCCGGGCGCTTCCGGCGCGACAGGATCATGCAGTCTCACTTCCATCAACTCTCCCAGATAGGGACGCATTTGGGCAAGGCTGAAAAAAACCCGTGAAAATCCGGGGGTGGAAACTTCCAGAGTGAAGGTTTCGTCAATGAGGTTATCCACGTCCAGCGCCAGGGCGAGATGGCGTGAAATTTCCTCGCACTGGTCAATTGAAGGCGAGGGACGGTCCGCCTTTTCTCCGGAGGAAGAAACGGCCGCGTCAGGCATGGGGGGAGAAGACGGCGATGCGTCGATATACAGGCGTATGATCATGCGGCCCGCGCGGAGAATTTCCAAACCCCACACGCTGAGATGCAGAGACTGCGCAATAGGCTCTGTCAGACCGATAATGGTTTTTTTGAGTACGTCTTCCTTCATTTTTCCACAAAGAATTCCGCCGGACCGCCCCGCGCGACCCAAAAAAACAGCGAAGAGACAAAAAAAAGGGGGCCTGTTTCAGGCCACCCCGTTTTGGACGCTTGTTCCGCATCAGGATGCTGCAGCTACCTGAGGTCGCTACACTGAATGTCGACTTATAGACCGGCGGAATGTTCCTGTCAAGTGAATATCCGGCCTTCCCGGAAAAAATTCCCCCAATAATATTTCGCTGTTGCAATGCGTTACCGGAAGCGCAAAAAATGTTGGGCCCCGACAGCCCGCGCGTGAAACAGGGCGATCGCCGGAAGGATTACATCAGCGTTTCCCTGCGACAATCAGGGCGGTTCATGAATGAACCGCCCCAACTATGCCACACAATATGCTTCGTCCCGGCGTTTTTCGGCACAGCCAGCGCCATGGCGCATCCCTCTAGAAAAAAAGCCGGTGACCACCAGCGGCTGACACAAAGGCCGTCACTATCCAGGACATGGACAGACCGGATATCCTCGCGGCCCGAAGTGACGACCCGGTCAAGCCCGGCACCGAGGCCCCTGCCGCCGCCCTTCATCACCGCTTCTTTCCGCACCCACATGGTGTGGAATACCGGCTCCAGCTCTTCCGGCGTGAGCAGGCTCAAATCACGCTTTTCACCGGGATGGAAAAATTCGGCTATCCCGCGGATATTTTTTTCCATGCCCATGCGTTCAATGTCGATGCCGACTTCACAGCCGCCGGAAACAGCCAGAACGGCCTCATTGTGGCTGCTGGAGAGGTTGAAATAAAGGCTTCCCCAATACGGCTTGCCCCAGGGTCCGTAGGAAAAGCGGACCTGCCCGGCGTCAATGCCTCCGGCGCAGCTTGCCAAAATTTCTTTGGCCCGCGCCCTGCGGACCGCAAAGCGCCAGCCGGCGGACGGATTGTAATGTTTTGCCGCCCGAGCCCGCTCTTCCGCATCCAGCCGGGCGTAAATCCGGCGCCTGCATTCCTGACCGATATCCAGACGAATACGCCAGACATGTATTTCGCCCGGTAAAATTTCCATTCCAAATCCTTTGTGATATGTGCCGGTTATGTTTCAACTGACGCTTAAAAAACTGTTCCATCATGTCAGGTTCATCAATTTCAGCCTTTGCCAATCAATACGCGACATCCTGACTACCCGCAAGGGCGCCTGTTCTCCATAATCCACCACGTATAGGCGTAACATGGCGCATTGACCGCGAAAGCGCGGGCAATCCCCGTTTCCTGTGTTTTCTGGTTTTCTGTTGACGGCGCCGTCCTGTACGCATATAGTTATACTCGGGATTTTTCCTTTTCAGGACAAAAGGCCGGAGCAAAGGCCAGGAGGAACGAGCGCGATGTCCCGGGAACGGCTTGCCGCACTGTTGAGCGAGAAACGCAGCTATCCGCCGCCGGTACACGGCAGAACCCAGGCATGGATCAGCGACGGGGAGGAATACGAGGCGATCTGCCGCCGGGCGCTGGAAGACCCGGAGGATTTCTGGGGGGCGCGCGCGTCGCAGTTGCTGCACTGGTTCAAACGCTGGAACCGCGTGCTGGTCGCCGACGAGGCGCGGCACAAATACCGCTGGTTCACGGGGGCCAGACTCAATGCCTCCTTCAACTGCATTGACCGCCATCTCATCTCTGGCCGCCGCAACAAGGCGGCGCTGATCTGGCAGGGCGAACAGGAAATGGACGTGCGCTGCCATACCTACCAGATGCTGTATACCGAAGTCTGCCGCGTCGCTCACGCCCTGAGCTCCCTGCGCATACGCAAGGGCGATCATGTGGCCCTGTACATGCCCATGATTCCGGAGCTGATCATCGCCATGCTGGCCTGCGCGCGCATCGGGGCCATACACGTCACCATTTTTTCCGGCTACGCCGAGGGCGGTGTGCGCGGCCGCATACAGGATTCCAGGGCGCGCATCGTCATCACGGCCGACGCGGCGCTGCGCGCGGGCAAAATCAAACCGCTCAAGGCCAATCTTGACCCCATTCTGGAAAAATGCCCCTCGGTGGCCCATGTTGTCGTGGTCAGCCACGCGCGCCTGAACAATGTCTCCATGAAATCCAACCGTGACGTCTGGTGGCATGACCTCATCGACGACTTCACCCTGAATTCCGATTTTCCCTGTGAACCCATGGATGCCAACGACACGCTCTTTCTGCTGCACACCAGCGGAAGCACCGGCAAACCCACAGGAATCATGCATTCCACGGGCGGGTATCTTACCTACGCGGCCCACACCACCCAGTGGTGTTTCGATGTGCGCGATGACGACGTGTACTGGTGCACGGCGGATGTGGGCTGGATTACCGGCCATA
Source organism: Desulfovibrio sp. (assembly GCA_031291035.1). Lineage (GTDB taxonomy): Bacteria > Desulfobacterota > Desulfovibrionia > Desulfovibrionales > Desulfovibrionaceae > Desulfovibrio. Next base: position 33,139 of record JAISLI010000027.1, on the reverse strand, counting down.
CCTACGGCATCTACGGCCCGCTGGCGCTCGGGGCCACCACGCTGATGTTCGAGGGGGTGCCCGCGTGGCCCAAACCCGACCGTTACTGGAGCATTGTGGAGAAATTCCGCGTCAACATCCTCTATACCGCGCCCACGGTCATACGCTCGCTCATGCGCCTGGGCGAGGCCTGGACAGAGCGCTATGACCTCTCAAGCCTGCGCATCCTGGGGACTGTGGGCGAGCCCATCAACCCGGAAGCCTGGCAGTGGTATCACAAACATATCGGCAACGGCGAACTGCCCATTGTGGACACCTGGTGGCAGACGGAGACCGGCGGGGCCATGATAAGCCCCATGCCCTACGCCACAAAGCTCAAGCCCGGCTCCGCGGCGCGGCCGTTGCCGGGCATTGACGCGGCGGTCATGGACGCCGCGGATACCGACGGAGAGGAGGGCCGTGAAGTGGGCCGCCTTGTGATACGCGGGCCCTGGCCCGGCATGATGCTTGGCGTGTTCAACGATGAGGAAAAATACCGCTCCTACTTCAGCCGTTTCGGCTGCTATGAATCCGGAGACGGGGCCCAGGTGGACGAAGACGGCTATTTCTGGATACTGGGACGGATTGACGATTCCATCAATGTTTCCGGTCACCGCCTCTCCACGGTGGAAATCGAGGCCATACTGACGGCCTGCCCCGAAGTGGCGGAGGCCGCTGTTGTGCCGATGCCCCACAGTCTCAAGGGCGAAGCCATCTACGCCTTTGTCGTCCCGCGCGAGGATGCGCCGTGGAGCGAAGACCTGCGCGCGAAGCTGCGGGAGGCCGTGCGCCGCGACATAGGCCCCCTGGCAAGCCCGGAGCGCATCCAGTTCACGCGGGCCATGCCCAAAACGTCATCGGGCAAAATTATTCGCCGGCTTCTGCGCAAAATAGCCGCCGGGGCCGAAGACACAGGCGACGCGACATCCCTTGCCAATCCGGAAATCATTGCCGACATCGTGCGCGGCCGTAAAAACCTGATTCAGGGCAAGGCGGAAGACGCTCCCGCTGAAAAAGATCAGAAAATTGATTGAAAATGATTTTCTTTTTCTTGACGACACACAAAAAATATTACATGTAGATGTTGATTGCGCACAGGGCGGCCGGATTCCGGCGGGATCTTCCGGTCAGCCCTGTTTATAAAAACATCTTGTTGAAATTGACTTTTAATTCCTTTTTCTGTAACTATCCAAAAAAGGAGGTCGGCATGTGCGCGGTTTTGATCGGAGGCATGGATCGCCTGAGCAGGGATTATATTTCGGCGGCCAAGGAGCTGGGCATTGAACTGAAAATTTTTACCGGGCAGGAAAACAGCATCAAGCGGCAGATCGGCGCGCCGGACGTCATCATCATCTGCACGGGCAAAATTTCCCACAACGCGCGGAAAGAGGCCCTGAGGCACGCGGCCGCCAATTCCATCCCCCTGGAAATGATTCATTCTTCGGGAGTTTCCGCCCTCAGGCGCTGCATTGCCCCGCATCTGGAAGCCCGCGCCCGGACGCGCTGTCCCGGAACGGGAGAAAGCGTCGGCTCACAAGCCCGGAGGCGGCATTCCGCGGCCGGCGCCCTGCCCGGAAATTGACAATATTGTCACAAATTGGCTTGACAGTTGCCGGGGCTGTGGATAAATATACAAGTCTGCAAAAAAGTGACATCGTAACAATCAAACACAGTGAGGTGAGGCATCATGGCAAGACGTTTGGCAGTGCTTTTCCTGGCCGCCGCAATGCTGCTGGGGGCGACGACCGGGGCAAGCGCCATCGACTTCAAGGCGGAAGGGGAATGGTTGATGGGCTTCGGCGTGGGGCAGACCGACTTTATCAGAAAAACCCGTGCGGGCAACGAAAAACAGAAATACAGCAGCGACGACGCCTTCACGGCCGGGCAGCGCATACGCCTGCAACTGGATGCCGTCGCCTCTGAAAATCTTTCCGGCACGGTGTTTTTCCAGATAGGCGACACCACCTGGGGCAAGGGCGATGAAGGCGGCGCCCTCGGCGCGGACGGCACAAGCGTCATCAAGCTGCACGGCGCCTATCTGGACTGGGGCGTGCCGGACACGGATCTCAAACTCCGCATGGGCCTGCACACCGTCACCATGCCCAACATGGCCGGCGGCAGCGCCGTGATGGACACGCAGGCGGCCGGGATCACGGCGGCCTGGCAGTTCAGCGAGAATGTGGGGCTGACCGCCCTGTGGGCGCGGCCCTTCAACGACAACTATTCGGAGAATAATTACGATTACTGGAACGAACGTAGCGCCAACCGCGCCAACTACCTCGACAACATGGATCTCTTCGGCCTGTTGCTGCCCCTGAAATTTGACGGTTTTGAAGCCACGCCCTGGGCCATGTACGGCATGCGCGGCAAAAACAGCACAAAATTTAACGACTATTACGGTGGGCTGGCGGACGGCGCGCCGCACTTCACCCTCAATCCCTATCCCACTACCGCCGCTATCGCCTTTGAGTTGAACCAGGCCTATCCGGTGGGCAATACGTCCAAGGCCTACGGCTCCATGTTCTGGACCGGCCTGCCCTTTGCCGTCACCGCCCTGGCCCCCCTGAACATCGAGTTCGACATCAACTACGGCTATGTGGAAGGCATGGGCCGCTACGACCTCTACAAAAATCTGCAGTACCGCGGGCGCGGCAGCACCGAGCGCCAAGGCTGGCTGGCCAAGGCCCTTGTCGAGTACAAGATGGACTGGGGCACGCCGGGCATTTTCGGCTGGTACGCCTCCGGCGATGACGGCAGCGCCAAGAACGGCTCGGAGCGCATGCCCTCCATCTGCCCCTACGGCAATTTCACCAGCTTCATCGGCGACGGCAACCTGGGCTGGGCTTCCGGCAACTACTATGACAGAAACACGAGCTATGCCGGCACCTGGGGCATCGGGGGCCGCATCACGGAGCTGAGCTTCATGGAAGACCTCAAGCACAGCTTCACTGTGGCTTACTGGGGCGGCACCAACTCGACCTCCATGGTCAAATATATGGCGACCGCGTTCGACTGGGACAACGGCAGCATGGAAGGCCCGTACATGACCACCAAGGACGGCCTGCTGGAATTCAACCTGATCAATTCCTGGCAGATTTACGAAAACCTGGAAATGAACTTTGAACTCGGCTATGTGGTCAATTTCATGGACAACGGCACCTGGAAGAAAACCAACTCGGGCCGGGAAACATCCTTTGAAAAACAGGACATCTGGAAGGCGCAGATGGTTTTTGCCTATACGTTCTAAGGGAGCGTTTCAAAAGCAAAATGCCTTGGAGCGGTCCAACTTTGAAAAAGCTGGACCGCTCCAAGCGATTGTATCGTTTGTTGCCCTTCCGGGTAGGCAAGGCCTTTACCGGCGGCATTTCACCAAAACTTCCTTTATGGTCTGAACTTTCCCTTCAGGGAGACTCTCGCTTGACGCCCGGCTTCGCCGAGCATATCTTCCCGGTAGCCCCTTCCTTTGTTTCTTATGGAGGTCTCCCCCGATGAAAGGATTTGCTATGCTGAAAATTGGAGAAGCCGGCTGGATTGAAAAGGAAAAACCTGTCGCCGGACCCTATGACGCCATTGTCGCGCCCCTGGCTCTCGCTCCCTGCACCTCCGATATTCATACTGTGTATGAAGGAGCCATAGGCGAGCGGAGCAATCTGATTCTCGGCCATGAAGCTATCGGCCGCATTGTCGAGATCGGCAAAAAAGTCAAGGACTTCAAGCCCGGGGATCGCGTCGTCGTGCCGGCCATTACGCCGGAATGGCGGACCCTGCCCGTGCAGCTTGGCGTGCCGGCTCAACATTCCGAAGGAATGCTCACCGGGTGGAAGTTCTCCAATGACAAGGACGGTGTATTCGCCGAATATTTTCATGTCAACGACGCGGACATGAATCTTGCTTTGCTGCCTGACGGCATTACTCTTGAACAGGCTGCCATGATGCCCGATATGATGACCACCGGTTTTCACGGCGCGGAAATGGCGCAAGTGCAAATCGGCGCCGACGTCTGCGTCATCGGCATCGGTCCTGTGGGCCTGATGGCCGTGGCCGGGGCGGAATTGCGCGGCGCTGGCCGCATCTTCGCCGTCGGCAGCCGCCCGAACTGCGTCGCGCTTGCCAGGGAGTACGGAGCGACGGACATCATCAACTACAAAAACGGCGATATTGTCGCCCAAGTGCTGGATGCCACCAAAGGGCTCGGCGTCGATCATGTGATTGTCGCGGGCGGTCCGCCCCAGACGCTGGCCCAGGCCGTGGATATGGTCAAACCCGGCGGTGTTATCGGCAACATCAACTATTTCGGCGTGGGCGATACGCTGCCCATTCCCCGTCTCGGCTGGGGCTGCGGCATGGCGCATAAATCTGTCCATGGTGGTCTGTGTCCCGGCGGACGCGGACGCATGGAGCGGATGATCTCCATTGTCCGGCACGGCCGGGTGGACCCCGGAAAATTGGTGACGCACCGCTTTACAGGACTGGAAGGGGTGGAAGCCGGTCTTGCGCTGATGAAAGACAAGCCGGCCGATGTGATCAAGCCTGTGGCATTGCTGGAATAAGCGGACAACATTTCCGCGCGGGCGGACAAACCCCTGCCGGACGGAATGCCTGCGGTCAACTCGCCTGTGGGCATTCCTGTGCATATTTCGCCTGAACTTTCGCGGGACAGGCGCCCTTGCCTCTGAAAATGCGCAATACTCGCCATACCATTGCCAGGAGGTCCAATATTCATGCCGTTTCCCATTTTATCCAAAGAATCATTGATCCCGGGGCGAACAAGCCGGCTTGTGCTGCACGCTCCCCATATAGCCGGACCAGCGAAGCCGGGCAACTTCGTCATTCTTCGCGTCAGCGAAAACGGCGAACGTATTCCCCTGACCATTGCCGATACCGATGCCGGAGCGGGCACGATCACTATCGTCTATCTTGTTATGGGCAAGACAACCGCTGTACTGGAAAATCTCAAGCAGGGAGACGAAATTCTGGATCTCTGCGGACCTCTGGGCAAACCCACTCATATTGAGAAAGTCGGCACGGTGCTCTGTATCGGCGGCGGCACCGGCATAGCCGCCATGCACCACATCGCCAAAGGGCATCACCGGGCCGGCAACCATGTCATCGCCATTATCGGCTCGCGCAGCAAGGATCTGTTGCTCTACCACGCCGAGCTTTCCGCCTTCTGCCCGGAAGTCGCCGTCTGCACCGACGACGGCAGCTTCGGCCGCAAGGGCATTGTTACGGACCTGCTGAAGGACATTCTGGAAACGAACAAGGATGTGCGGGAAGTCATTGCCGTGGGTCCCGTGCCCATGATGGAAGCCGTGGTCAATACAGCCCGGCCTTTCAGGACGCCCACCACCGTCAGCCTCAATTCCATCATGGTGGACGGCATCGGCATGTGCGGCGCCTGCCGCGTGACTGTGGACGGCGTGACCAAATTCACCTGCGTGGACGGTCCGGAATTCGATGGCTTTTTTGTGGATTTCAAGGAACTGCGCCAACGTCTGGTCACCTTCAAGGATCAGGAAAAGACCTCCCACGACGCATACTGCGAATGCCTTGGCGACAGGCCCGGGAAAAAACCGAAAAAAGAACTGCCCAAACGCGTGGATATGCCCTGCCAGCCTCCGACCGAACGGATCAAGAACTTCCGTGAAGTGGCGCTCGGATATTCGCCGGGAATGGCGCTGAAAGAGGCCCGGCGTTGCATACAGTGTAAAAAGCCCCTGTGCGTCAAGGGCTGCCCGGTGGAAGTGCCGATCAAGGACTTCATCAAAGCCTTGGCGGACGGCAAGCTTGCGGAAGCGTACGCGATCATCAAAAGCACCAACAGTCTGCCCGCCGTCTGCGGCCGCGTGTGCCCGCAGGAATCGCAGTGTGAAGGCGAATGCGCGTTGAACGCCAAGGGGCAGCCCATTGCCATCGGCCGCCTGGAGCGCTTTGTCGCCGACACCTATCTTGCCTCCAGCGCTTGCCGGGAACTGCTCGGCAGCAGTGAATGCGTTCTGCCCGATCCCGACCTCAAGGTCGCCTGCATCGGTTCCGGTCCCGCCTCGCTGACGACAGCGGGCCACCTTGCGGCCAAGGGCATTTCCGTCACCATTTTCGAGGCCCTGCATGAGCCGGGCGGCGTGCTTGTCTATGGCATACCGGAATTCCGCCTGCCCAAAAAGGATATCGTCGGATCGGAAATCGCCGTGCTCAAGCAGCTTGGCGTGGAGTTCGTCACCAACTATGTGGGCGGGAAAACCTTTCAGGTGCAGGAACTTTTGGACCAAGGCTACAAAGCCGTGTTCATTGGTGTGGGCGCGGGGTTGCCCACCTTCCTGAAGGTTCCGGGGGAAAATCTTACCGGCGTATTCTCCGCCAATGAATATCTGACCCGCGTCAACCTGGGCCGAGCGTACAGTTTTCCGACTTGGGATACGCCCACGTTCCCCGGCAGGCAGGTGACGGTATTCGGCGGCGGCAACGTGGCCATGGACGCGGCGCGCACCGCCCTGCGCCTTGGCGCGGAAAAGGTGAACATCGTGTACCGTCGCACCATGGCCGAACTGCCCGCCCGGCATGAGGAAGTGGAGCACGCCATAGAGGAGGGCGTGGTCTTTTCCATGCTCAGCGCTCCCCTGCGCTTCATGGGCAATGAGAACGGACGTCTTGCCGCCGTCGAATTGCAACGCATGGAACTTGGCGAACCGGACGCCTCCGGCCGTCGCCGCCCCACGCCGGTGCCGGGGGACACCTACACCATGCAAACCGACCTTGCGATCATTGCCGTGGGCACCGGCTCCAACCCCGTACTCCTGGACGCGACGCCCGGCCTCAAGCTCAACAGTCGCGGGTACATTGAAGCCGACGAAAACGGAGAAACCTCCCTGCCGAATGTTTTTGCCGGCGGGGATATCGTTTCCGGAGCGGCAACGGTCATTCTCGCCATGGGAGCGGGCCGCGCCGCAGCCAAGGAAATCGCCCGTCGCCTCGGCAAATGAGCATTCGCGGACCTGTGGTCTTTGTCCCTTGTGTTTTGCCGGCATTGCGGAAAAACGGCGCTTTCGGGCGCCGTTTTTCACTATTTTTTCAGCGCTTGCCAGTTCCGGCCCGTCCCGGAGATAATCAGCCCGACACGCCATTTATCCGGAAACATCTTGCATAATCGGGCGCAAGCGGTTATGATCTCTCAGAGCAGTCCAATCTTTCAAAGTTGAACTGCTCTAGAACATTTTGCTTTTGAAACGCTCCCTTCGGCGCTTTACGGCGAAACGCGGTTTTGCCTGCGCCTCATGGGCGGGCGGCGGTGCAGCCGCCCCGCCGCCAGAGCAATTTCAAAGTGAAATTTCTCTAAATACTGTTGTGATTGTGGAGGTTTCAGGAATGAGCGTGCAAAAGGCGGATGTTGTTGTTGACAACGGCGGAGCGAAAATCTCCGATTTATGGAAAACAGAGGATTACTGGGCCATCTGGCTGGGGTTTCTGGTGCTGATAGCGGGCTATGCGCTTTTTCTGACCCATACTCCCCCCAAATTTACCGAAACCGTAAACAGGGCGAACCAGACCCTCAAAGTTGCCGCGGACACCGCTCCCTTCAGAACCATTGAGTATTTCCGGGCGCAGGACGCCAAAAAGAAGCTGCGGGCCAGAGACAGCGACGCGGGCAAACTCATCGCCTCATATACAAAAACGCCCGGAAGGTGGAAATCCAACCCCCTGGATTCGTTTTATGTGCCCAAGGCAACCGTAGACGCCGCCAACGAAAAGGCCAAACCCGCGGCGGAAGCGGCCAGGGCCAGGGAGGCCGCCGCCCTGGAACAGGCCCAGGCGGCCCAGAAAGCGGCGGAAGAGGCGGGGTATAAGGACGATTCGCTCAACGACGCGGCCGAGGCAAAAATAAACGACTGGCGCAAGGCCCAGAGCGCGGCCTCAAAGGCCGCCGCTACCGCGTCGGCCAAACCCGTGAACATTTTCCCCACCCTGGCGGTGCTGATGTTCCTGTTCATGATGTTTTTCGGAACCGGCATAGTCTTCATGGGACAAAACGCGGCCAAATTCGCGCTCGGCTTTGTCGGCGTCTTTGTGGTGGCGGTGCTGGCCTTTATGATGGGCTCGCAGAGCGCCTTGCGGGTTTACGGCATCAATGCTGAAGCCTGGGCCATTATTCTGGGCATGCTCATCGCCAATACCGTGGGCACGCCTTCCTTCATAAAGCCGGCTGTCCAGACGGAATACTACATCAAAACCGGTCTGGTGCTGCTGGGAGCGGAAGTCCTTTTCGACAAAATTGTGGCCATCGGCATACCGGGCATTTTTGTGGCCTGGGTGGTAACGCCCGTAGTGCTTGTCTGCACGTTCATCTTCGGGCAGAAAGTGTTGAAAATGCCTTCAAAAACTTTGAACATCACCATCTCCGCGGACATGAGCGTGTGCGGCACATCGGCGGCCATTGCCACCGCGGCGGCATGCCGGGCCAAGAAAGAGGAGCTTACCCTTTCCATCGGCCTTTCTCTCGTGTTTACAGCCATCATGATGATTGTCATGCCCATTTTCATCAAGGCGATGGGCATTCCCGAAGTGCTGGGCGGCGCCTGGATCGGCGGCACTGTGGACTCCACCGGCGCCGTGGCGGCGGCCGGAGCGGCCCTGGGCGAAAAGGGCATGTATGTGGCCGCCACCATCAAGATGATTCAGAACGTGCTTATCGGCGTGACGGCCTTTTTTGTGGCCTTGTACTGGACAACCAGGGTTGAGCCGGAGGAACAGGGTTTTTCCAGCCGCCGGGTGGGCCTGGGCGAAATCTGGAACCGCTTTCCCAAATTCGTCATCGGTTTTCTGGCGGCGTCCATTCTGGCTTCCCTGATCAGCGGCAGTCTGGGGTCGGACCTCTCCAACGCCATGGTCAACGAAGGCCTGGTCAGGGGTCTTACCAGCCCGCTGCGCACCTGGTGCTTTGTGCTGGCCTTCACCTCCATCGGCCTGGGCACCAATTTTCGTGAACTGGCCCACTACTTCAAGGGGGGCAAGCCGCTCATCCTCTATGTGTGCGGTCAGAGCTTCAACCTGATTCTGACCCTTGCCATGGCCTATGTGATGTTCTATATCGTCTTCCCGGACATCACCGCCAAGATATAACGCCGTTCAGGGGCGCCGGGAAAACCGGCGCCCCTTTTTTACGGGGGGTTCCGGGTGGGATTTTTACGTTTCTGTCTTTCTCTGGCGGCGCTTTGGACTGTCATCATGCTTGCGCCCGTCCCTGTGGAGCATTTCGCCCCCTTGCGGGACTATGCGCGGGTGGTACGGGATACGGACATCGCGCCCGGCGCACTCTATTACACCGATGTGGCCCAATCCAATGACGCGGAAATGAACAACCGCGACAGTATCCGCTATCTTGCCCGACACGGCGTAAGCCCGACGGTTTTTGTTTTTCTGGCCGGGTATTTCACGCTCATACTCTGCTTTCTTCTCCGGCGGCGACGGAAGCGGCGCGGGCAGAAGGCCGTATAACGCGCGCTTCCCCTTTTGTTTCGCCGGCTTTTTTGCGGAAACTCTGCCGCCTGTCCTCCCCGTCGACAAGGCCCGCCAGCCATTCCGCCGTATGCAGCACACGGGTGCCTGTCCGCCCCATATTGATGAGGCAGCGGGCGATGCCGATTTTGCAGGAAGGGCAGCCCACAAGCACGGGGCCGGCGTATCCGTCCGCCAGATTTTCGGCAAGGCGTTGCCGCTTGCGCTGACGCAGGATATTGAAAATTTCAGGGGAAGTCATGGCCCCCATGCCTGATTCGGCGCAGCATCCCTGGCTCAACTCCACCGTGACGCCGGCCAGGCCGGCAATCGCCGCGGCCATGAGCTTACGCCCCCTGACCTTGTGCAGGCCGGCCCATTCGCAGTGGCAGGATGCGTGAAGAACGATTTTCGAACCCGGTTCCGGCGGATAGGACAAGTCGTCCCTGTTCAGCAGGGGCAGAACGAGCTGGGTCACATCCGTCTGTTTCAGTCCGGGAAATTGCGTCCCGAGGTCAAGACGCGCGAGGCTGTCCCGGCAGGTGCCGCAGGCGGACGCCAAATGCCCGCAGTCAAGGCCCTTGCGGGCCAGTTCCCGCAGCATGGAAGCCAGATACTGCCTGTTCCGCGCCAGGTTGTCCTCGTAAGCCGTCTCCATGCCCGCCGCAAGCAGGGGATAGCCGCAGCACAGATGCGCGGGCGGCACAATCACGGCGAAACCGGCTTTGAGCAGAAGCATGAGGCAGGAGAGGCCGATGCGATCAAAAAAAAGCGCTCCGCCGCAACCGGGAAAGTAGAGGGCGCAGGGCATGTCCGGCCTGAGCGGGGACGGGGTAAAGAGGGTCCCCCTGTTGAGCTTGAGCGCCTCATACAGATTTGTATAGCCCGTTTTCGGTCCCCGGCCGGAAAAAAGCGGATTTCGCATGCGTTTTTTCCAGATGTCCGGAGTAAAACCCAAAATGCGGTTCTGCGTCTTTTGCCCGACGGAGGCCAGCTTCGCGGCCCCGGGAGCGCGTTTGGACAGATCGCGGCAGACCCATTCCAGGGCGCGCTCCTTGAGGGGGTGCCCGCCGGCTCCTTCGCGCTGCAAAAGGGCGCGAAGGGAAAGCGCCACCTCTCCCGAAGGAATGGCGATGGGGCAGTTGTCCATGCAGCGCCCGCAGGAGGTGCAGTGCTCCACAATATTCCTGAGGGCGGCGAGAAGTTTTTCGTCAATGCGCCCTCTATTCACCTGGGAATAGTAAACGGCCTCCAGCAGCATGCCCAGCGCCATGTTTTTATTGCGGGGATGGAAGTGCATGGAGCGTTCCGGAAAGGCCATGGGACAAACCTGCTTGCATTTGCCGCAGCGGGTGCATATCTGCACGGTTGTCAGGAGGCTGATGAGTTTTTCCTTGTCCGGCAGGCCGCTCTCGCGAATATCGTGGATGAGGCGGTTGAAGGAAAAGGTGAACGGCTTCACCGGCAGTTCCCGGTACACCAGTTTCGCGGGGTTCATCACGTCACGGGGGTCCACGCGCTCCTTGAAGGCGCGCAGGGCGTCCATTTTCGCCTTGCTGAAAAAAGCGAGCTTGGTAATGCCGATGCCGTGCTCACCCGAAACCTCGCCGCCCATATTCTGGCATTCGGCCATTACCCTGGCGGCGGCTTCCTCTGCCTGCTCCAGCATGCGAGGGTCATTGGAGTTGACCGGGATGTTCACATGGCAGTTGCCGTCGCCCGCGTGCATGTGGCTGGCGATGATTACGCGGCCCGCCTCCATGTCGGCGGCAATGGCGCTGATTCTTTTCGCAAGGTGCGGATGCCTGCCTTCCAGCTCCCCCAAAAAGGCTTCCGCCCTGGCAAGGAGTTCACTGTCGGATGTTTCCGTTGCCGGAACTTCCCCCAAAGCCGCTTTGGAGGCGAAGGAAAATTCCCTGTTGAACGACCTGTCCTCCATGGGAAAGCCCGGCAGGCGCCCCACTTCCTGCAGGGCCGCCCGAAACGCCGCCGCTGTGTATTCCAGGTTGAGCTGCTCCAGAAAAAGGGCGAAATCCGGCATGCGGTCCGTGGGGATGACAACGTCCTCATTGCGTTTGAAGCCCGAAGTGCGTCTGGCGATGGCCGAAAGGCGGTGGCGGTCTTCCCAGAACCGCTCGGCCTCCTTTTCGTCTTCAGCCGTTATTACGTCCACATTCTCCTGACTTTCCACCAGGGTCACGATGTCGCCCACGCACTTGTCCAGCAGGTACGGATCATCTCCGTCCGCCTGCAAAATGATGATGGAAATGGGCCTCCCTTCAAATTTATGTGATTTCCGTGTATATTCTATGACTTGCAGATATTTTGCGCCGATTTCCTCCAACGCGGAAAGACGGGCGTAGTCCCCTTCATTGCGGATGCGGTCGCGCAGCCTGACGAGTTCACGCACCACCACGGCCGCCGGGTGCATGGAGCGGCCGAAGAATTCCAGCACCATGACGCGGCTCACGCGCGGTTTGGGGTGCAGAATGAAACATGCCTCGGTGATGATTCCGTCCACGCCTTCCTTCTGCACGCCGGGCAGGCCGCCCAGGGCCTTGTTGGTGACATCCTTGCCCAGCCCCGGCAGGCGTATTTCGTCTCCGCGCAGTTCCACCACGTTGCGCACGCCGCCGCTCGTGTCCTTGACGACAAAGACGGCGGTTTCGTCGGGCAGGATTTTGTGCCGCGGGTGGTTCTCCCGCTCTATGGAGATAATTTCTCCCGTGGGAGTGACCATGCGCCACCAGAGCAGATTGTCCAGGGTTGTGCCGTATTCAAAGGCGCTGGGGCCGCCGGCGTTTTCCGAAACATTGCCGCCGATGGTCGAGGCCTGCTTGGACGCCGGATCAACGGAAAAGAACATCTCCGCCGCGCTTGCCGCGTCGATTGCCTCCTGGGTGATGACTCCCGCCTGGCAGACGATGGTCATGCCTTCCGGATCGACAGGGCCGATGCGCGTCAGCCGCGTAAGGCTGACGATGACCGTGCGCTTGCGCGCGGGCACGGCCCCGCCTGTCATGCCGGAACCGCCGCCGCGCGGAATAAGGGCGAATTTGAGATCATTGGCCAATTTGACGATTTCCGCCACCTGTTCCGTGGAATCCGGTTCCACCACAAGCAGGGGGAGTTCCATGCGTAGGTCCGTGGCGTCCGTCGCGGCGGCCACCAAGTCCTGAGATCCCCGGAGGATGCACTCTTCCGGCAGGATGCCGCGCAGGGCTCCGACGAGATTGTCGCGAAAGACGGTTTCCGCCGTGTGGGCGGACCAGAACATGGTGATGCCTTCGCTGATGGCGGTGGCGTAATAGTGCGCCAGGGAAACGGATTGCCGCTCAAAGCTCTCCTGTACGCTTTCACGCACAATCACGGCGTCGATAAAGGGATTGTAGGCGACCAAAAACAGCTCTTCCGCAATGCCGATGGCAAGCTGCCGGACAGACCGGGGCCATTCCGCGAAATCCTCAATATTGACGCGAAGTATGCGGTTGACCACATAGTCCGGCGCAATGGAAATATGCGGACCCTTGTGAGGCATGGAAAATCCTTTTGACGAAACGGTGCGACGTGAAACAGCGCTTCGCAGTGTATGTTCATCACGGAAGAAAGGCAAGGGTCGTCAGGACGGCAGCGGCAATTAACGCTTGAAACAGTTCGCTTGCGACGGGCAAAGCCTGCCCGCTCAAACTTTATCAGATATTCAGCCTACATGTCCTTGCCCCGGAGCCAAGGCTCTTTTTCTTCTATGTCCAGAAAGTTTTGCCGCCGCTCTGGCGACGACCTCTGCCCGCTCATGCTGACGTTGAGCATTTTTCTCCATCACAGCCTGCAAAACATCAGGTGGAGCTGCCTTGGGGCTGCCCGAAACGAAGGGAGGTTCCGGGCAGTATTCCATATTGAGCGCAATTGTTTTAGCTATTTTTTCTCCCCATAATTGCGCAGCAAGTGTCAAGGCCATGTCAATGCCGGCGGTAACGCCTGCGGCGGTTATGCGGTTGCCGTCCACGACAACCCTGTTTGGAGTGTATGCAGCCCCAAAAGGCGCAAGGAGATCAGCGGAAGACCAATGTGTGGTTGCCTTGTACCCTTGTAAGAGACCGGCAGCTCCAAGAATGAGGGCGCCTGTGCAAACGCTGCTTACATAGTTCGCATTTTCCGCCTGCTTACGCAAAAAATTCAAGATTTCCAAGTCTTCCAGCACCGAAAGTATGCCCAATCCTCCAGGCACACAGAGGATGTCCAACTGCGGACATGCTTTCAAGGTGGTTGTTGGGGTGATCACCAGGCCATCACTGGAGACAATTGGTTCCAAGCATTTCCAGACCAGGTGCACGGTTGTCTGCGGTCCGGCGGAAAAAACACCGTATGCTGCTGTGAGATCAAGCTGCAACAGGCCAGGGAAGGCCAGAAAACCAATGCTTATTTTGTCCATGCTTATCGCTCCCCAAGAGCGGTTGCCATGACTTACAAAATAACTCACGCGTTGGTCCATGTCACGGGCTTTTTTGTGTATTTTTTTCTGTCCCTGCCTATGGCTTCGCGCAGGCTGTCAAAGCCCTCCATGTCCTTTGCGAACAGGGCCAGAGTTTCCGGGCTGATGAGCCGGGCTTTGGAAACGCCTTCGGCTTTGGCCTGCAAGGCTTGGGTCACGCTCTGGTTGTACAGGCGGGACTTGACGGCCATTTCCTCCGGCGTCAGGTCCGCGTCCAGCACGCGCACCAGCACGGGCTGTTTCATGCCCTCAATGGCCGCGCCGTCAAGGCCGTACACCGCCGCCTCGTTCACAAGGGCCTGCCTGTAGCGGGCGGCCTTTTCGGCGTCGCCCTGATAGACAAGGCCGAGGGACATGGCGCGGGAGTTGCCGCCCAGCACAATTCCGTCCTTCGTGATTATGGGCGGGCCGTTCCCGGCTGTGGGGTTGTTGTTGACCACATAGCGCGGGTCAAACTCCAGGGCGTTGCGGCGCACCTTGTCCTGTTCACCCCTGTCCGAATGGTAGGGACGCTCCTGGGCTGTGGCCGGGTAGTCCGCCCTGCGGGCAAAGCCGTTGCCGGGATCGTGCGAGGGTATGATGTCGGCGAGTTCCCGCGCTTCATAATGGGCGGCGTCCTCAACATTCCCTGAAAGAATTTCGCTTTTTTTGCCGACAAGGGGTCCGGAAGCCTTGACATTTTCCTGTTCAGGGCTTATAGTCTGGATACCTGAAGGAGGTTCCTCACATGTCATCCAAGCCATTCATTGCCCGATTTATGGACGGGCGCGACGCATCGGACGGCACGCCTTGGGAAAAGGGCGGCCCCAACGAGCCGGTGTTCGTGGATTCGTTTATCGATTGGGAAGGCGTCCCATTCATTCTTGCAGATGACGGCAGGCTTTTCCGTATGCGCTCCAGCAAGGACACTAGTTCTGGGTATCTGCTAGATCCAAATTTCTCTATTGAGTATTCAACTGTATTGATGAATGGTGACAGGGTTTCAGAAAGTGAAGCTGTTACGTTGCTCTGAACGCCGGTTGAGCCGTAATATTTTTCGCTGGCTTCTTGCAACGCCCGCCATAGTCTTCCTGCTTCAGCCCTCTGTTCTACTGTTGCGTTCCTGTCATTAAGAAGGACAACAGCTTTCTCCATTGCCTCATACAAAAGATGCCCAAGGCCGTTTTTGGCCTCGACCATAGCCCGCGTGTTTAACTGAAGCTCGACCGTAAAGCCGTTGGGATAGCGGAAGTTCAGGTGATAATCCTTGTATCCGCCCAGCCTTCAACGTCGGAGTAAAAGCGTTCCTCCGTCTGCCCGGCCAGACTGTAAACATCGTCCATTGTGTTTACATTCAGATGCCGCAATGCGGGCCGCTCCGCCGACGCGGGCGGGTCGGCCACTATCTTTTTGTCGGCGGCGCGTTTGCCCAGCCAGCCCCCGGCCGCGCCGAAGGCTCCGCCAAGGGCCGCGCCGAACACGGCGTCAAGCGCGTAGTCGGCAAAGGTCAGCTCCTCGCCCCGGCTTTTGAGGTCGGCCGCTACCAGGGCGTCCACCACCACGTTGCCGAAGGCCCCCTCAAAGGCCCCGCGCCCGGCGGAGGCGGCAATGCTCCCGCCCCTGAACAGCGCCCCGCCGAAAGGAATCAGGTTCACGGGGTCCGGCAGGCTGCCCAGCATCCCGGCAAAGAAGCCCGGAAGCGTTCCGCCCAGGAAGCCGAACTGTTTGCCGCCCCGCGCCATGAGTTCCTTGCGCCACTCGCGCCGGTCAAAATCCTCCGCGTATATCCGCGCCCGTTCTTCCGTCATGCCCTCGCGCCATTCGACGCCCTTGCGGAAAAGGCGGTGCTTTTCGTTCCAGTCCTCTTTGGCGATAACGGCGGGGGGGCCGGTTTGCCGAAAGAAGTCGCCGCGCTCCTGACTGGCGAACTCGTTGTGTCGAAATCCTGAAAAAATGATGAAGCGCCGTGGAAAACGAGCAGGGACGGCAATTAGTCTGGACAAATTCTTGATGGTTCGTCTGATACGACCTTTGCGGGTTCAGTCGTGTCCCTGTTTTATCGGCGGCGCAAAATCATGTTTGCCTGTCGTCACGCCCGCTTCTTTCAGCATGGCCGCGGCGAGTTCGTCAGGATAATCTTCCGCGTAGTATACCCGCCGGATTCCGCAGTTGATCAGCATCTTGGAGCACAGGACGCAGGGATGGGTGGTGCAGTAGAGTTCCGCGCCTTGAATATTGATGCCGTGGACGGCGGCCTGGATTATGACGTTTTGTTCAGCGTGCAGGCCACGGCAGATCTCGTGCCGCTGTCCGGAAGGAATACCCAGATGCTCGCGCAGACATCCTATATCCAGACAGTGTGGCATGCCGGCCGGCGCGCCGTTGTAGCCGGTGGCGAGAATACGCTTGTTTTTGACGGCCACGGCCCCCACACGGCGACGCGTGCAGGTGGAACGCTCGCTCACCAGATAGGTGATATTCATGAAATATTCGGACCAAGGCAGACGGGGCATGCGCACTCATGGAGCTTGTGGAAATTTTACAGCAATTAATGCTTGAAACAGTTCGCTTACTGCGGACAAAGCCCGCCTGCTCCTGTTAGGCGGCTAGGATTGGCCGCAAAATCCTTGCCGAGAGAGTCACCCGTTTCATTCGTGAACTGCCCTAAAGCCGGTTACGCATCAATGGACAAGCTCTCTCCTGCAATTAAAACGAAACGCGCTTTTTTTCAAGTGGCTGTAAACCAGAATCCACCACCCTTTTGGACAGAGGGGGGGGAGGCTTGCGGAAGACGCTTTTCGAGAAGACAAATTTGACGCCTTGCAGCCTTGCGCAAGCCTGAAAATAGGAGAGTGTTGACCCAGAGCAATTTCACTTTGAAATTGCTCTGGCGGCGGGGCGGATGCGCCGCCGCCCGCCCATGAGGCGCAGGCGAAACCGCGTTTCGCCGTAAAACGCCGAAGGGAGCGTTTCAAAAGCAAAATGCTCTAAAGATATACATCATTGTTTCAGCGCTTGGCAGGAATGAAATCGGGCAGTCAGTGGGTAGCCTGCCGGAAAATGTTTCCCCCTCAAGAAGAATCTTTCTTGAGGGGGAATGTAACCCGCCGCTTGGTAACCCAGTAAGCGGCATAATCAAAAAAAGAATGTGTAACCATTTGAAATATCTGGCGTCACCAACGGGATTTGAACCCGTCTTAGCGGCTTGAGAGGCCGCCGTCCTAACCGGGCTAGACGATGGTGACAATATATCAAGCGGACAAAGGAGGTAAATGTATATATGCCCGCGGGGACGTTATGTCAAGTGTCGTAAACACCGCTGTCGCGAGCAGATGATACGCCCAATATAGGCAGCACATGAATTGACCGATTTATCTCCTTAAAAAAGGGGGGTGACATGCGGCCGGGAGCGGCTTTTCACGAGGTCAAAAAATGCGGTTTCCTGATGTGTACGGAAGGTTCCGGCAGAAACGGCCGGATTGTGATGAACCGGCTGATATTCTTGGTGTATCGGTAAAAACTTTCCTGATTACGTACGATAGTCCGCTACTATTCAGCGTTTGAAAATTATGAGATACTTTTTGAAACCAAGGAATTGTCGATGCCCCGCAATCCGGTTCAGTTTCAAAAAGGGATGAGTGACGCGGATTTTGACCGATTGTATGGAGCCGGGTTCCAACGCAGGGATGCGCTTTTTACATGGCTCCGGCCCAAGGGCTTTGTCTGCCCTGCTTGTGGCGGCTGCAAACACAGCGTCATAGGGCCTCGCGCCCTTTACCAGGGTTCCGCACACAGACCTCTCTCACTGCGGGAACAATATTCCATTGCACCAAACTGCCTCCGAAAACGTGGTTTCGGGCAATTTTCCATATGACGCAGACCAAGGGCGGTATTTCCAGTCTTGAATTGGCTCGCCGTCTGGGCGTCACCCAAAATATCGCCTGGGAAATATCTCATAAATTCATGCATGTTATGCATGGGCATGAAGCCAAAAAGCCGCTCAAAGGCCGCATTGAAATGGACGATGCCTATCCCGGCGGCAAGCGCAAGGGTGGCAGATGTCGCCCTATTTACGTAGCGTAATCTTGGCAAGGTTTAATCGGTAGATCAATAAATCGACGCTGAACGATTGAATTATTCAGCATTTCTTTAGAATTGCTGAACATGATGCGGAAAGACGAGGGAATTATGCCGGATGCCGCCGTCCTGTCGCTGGGGCTCTCCCCCTGCCCGAATGATACCCATATCCTTCATGCCCTGCTGCACGGACTGGTGAGGCTTCCCTTCAACATCAGGCCGCATGTGGCCGATGTGGAAGAGCTCAACGCCCTGGCCAGAAGCGCTGCCCTTGACGCGACAAAGCTCTCCTTGGGTGTTGTGCCGTATGTCATGCGCGACTATGCCCTGCTTTCCTCGGGGGCCGCCCTGGGCCGGGGCGTCGGGCCTTTGGTCGTGGCCAGAAAACCCCTGCCGGAAAGGGCATGGCCCCAGGCGCGCGTGGTCGTTCCGGGTTTGATGACCACGGCGAATCTGCTGCTTGATTTGCACGGAGGCTTTCAGGGGGAGCGCAGGGAAATGCTCTTCAGCGCCGTCATGCCCGCCGTGCGGTGCGGCGGAGCCGACATGGGCGTGGTCATCCATGAAGGCCGTTTTACCTATGCCCGCCAAGGGCTGGTGAAAATTCTGGATCTGGGGGAATGGTGGGAAAGCGTTTCCCATGCGCCCCTGCCTTTGGGGGCCATAGCCGTGCGGCGCGACGTTCCGGGGCCAATCGCCCTGGCTCTGCAGAAGGCCATCGCGGAAAGCCTGGACTACGCCAGCGAGCATCCCGAAGCATCGGGAGAATTTGTGCGCGCCCATGCACAGGAAATGGAAGAAGGGGTCATGCGGGAGCATATCAGGACGTTTGTGACCGGTTTCAGTCATGATTTGGGACAGGCGGGCAGGGCCGCCATTGAGGAGCTTGTGACGCGCGCCGCCGGATTGCGCGGCCAGGAAATGCCCGCGCAAGGGTTGTTTTTGTAAACATGTCCGTATTGTGCCGTCCGTATCAAGCCGGAATTTCCGTTTCCTGCCGAGGCCGCTGTCGCGGCTCACAGTCGGCCGCGGGCCAGCTTCCAGGTATATTTTATGATGGAAATCAAATCGTTGCCGTCCGCGAAGCTCCCGGACCCGTCGGAGTGTCCGGGCGCGTTGAGCGGCGCGGTCACTTCGCGCCAGTTCAGGCCGGTTTCGTCCTGAACGTCCGGCAGGCCGGCATTGTGCCGCGGCTCACGCCCCGCGTTGCGCGACGGCGGGTTTGACTCCGCATCTCTGCCGGTCGCGTCCTCGCGCTCGCGTTCTATCAGGAGGGAGACTTTGTGGCGGCGCGCCGCCCCGGATTCCCGCCGCCAGTCTTCCCTCCTGTTGTGGAGTTTCTGAAACTTCTCCCGTATGCCCCCGGCCAGACGCCTGCCCCGCCCGTTCATGACGGCCGTCAGGGCGGATTCCAGACTTTGCAGCATGGCTTCCGGCGCTTTGGCGGCAAGACATATCTGGGCCATTTTATCATGTATATAGGCTTCGGGCGCAAGGTCACCGCCCTCCGCCAGATATTTGGCGGAATCGGCGTGGCGCCCCAGCCGCAACGCCTGCTGGGCCCGGGCGAGAAAAGGATTTTTGGCGGCGGGATGTTCCCGCAAGAGGCGCGCACAGACGGCGCGGGCGCGTTCCCACTGTCCGGCGCATACAAAATCATCGGCGGCGCTGGCAAGGGAACGGTGGAATCGCGCGATATCTCCCTTGTTTTTCCAGGCCGCCGCCAGTCCCAGTTCCGCTTCGCCTTTGAGACGCCCGTCACGCAGGGCCGCCCGGAATGCCCCGATGGCGTCGTTCCAGCGGCCTTCCTGCAGGGATTGCCTCCCCACGCGATAATAATCCTCGGGGCATCGTTCCTGTTTACGGGCGGAAGCGGCCGCAAGGGTCTTTTCAAATTCCCCGGCGGCGTCTTCAGCAAGGGCAATATCCCCGTGACCCGCCGCATCCGCTCTGGAACGCGTTGCCGCAAGCGACAGGACAATATTTTTGAGAGCCTCCGCTGAATAGGGTCTGCCCAGAAGGGCACTCGCGCCGAATCCCAGCGTCTTGCAGTGCTCCACTTCGCTGTCGCTGGAAAGGACGAGGAGAGTGGGCAGGTGTTTGAGGCGGGGATGCATCTGCAAAAGAGAGCAAAAATCATCGCCGTCCATATCGCGCAACTTTTGGGCGCAGACAACGACATCCGGCAGGGCCCCGGGAGGGGAGTCCGCGAGAAAGCGGGCGGCGTCCGGGGCTGAGGTCATGAAGGCGAGTTCCGTGACGCCCATATCCCGCAGGGCGCGTTTTTCCAGAACAGCGAACTGCTCGGATGCGCCGAGCAGGAGTATCGCGGGCATGTCCGGCCGGGTGGTCATGGCTGTTTTTTCAAGGCAACGGGCCAAAGGCCATCCGGCTGACGCGGAAGAAATCCGGCGTGAGGCCGGCGTGCAGCCAGAATCCCTCGCAGCCGGGAGAGAGAGCCAGAGAGTCCGCATGGTGCGGCCCGTGCCGATGATGGCGGCAATGGCCTTGCGCGGCTTCGGAGGAGAGATACAGGGCGGCCGGCGTAACCGGACTGGCCGGTTCCAGCGCCTGTTCCAGGGCTTTGCCCTGCGCGAAGGAGAGAAGTTCAATGTCAAACGCCGACCGGTCGGGAAGAACCAGATTCGGGGGACGGCGTTCTTCATAACAGGGAATGCTGAGGGCGCGCGACGTCCGTCGCGCGCTGTCCAGCTCCCCTTCGTGCAGCAGCACGAGGCGTCCGGGGCCGGGCTGGCTTTCTTCCAGAAGCGCGCACAAGCTGGCCGTGTCCAGCACGAAAATATCTTCCACTCCGGAAAGATCAAGCGCCGTCAGCGCCTGGCCGGAAGGCGCCCCCCCCACGCAGACGGCTCCGAGCAGAGGAACGCCCGCCAGATGAGCCGGCACGCAGGCGGCGGCCAGTCTGGCCGCCGCCGTGTAGTCCGGCGTAAAGGCCGCAATCGCCCAAGGGGCGGGAAAAGTCTCCATCTGTCGCCAGTACCCCCGCCGCGGATCCTGCAGTGTTTCATGCGTCCGTCCGGGGCATGCCCCGAAGTGCATGAAGGCCAGCGCCAGACCGCTTTTGAGAGCGGTTCTGCATTGCGGCGAGGCGGCTTCATAGGCCTGCGCCGGGAGCGTGTCGTCAAGGCGATGCTTCTCCGTCCATTCCGGCCAGCGCCCTGCGGGGGTGCCTGTTCCGCCTGCATCGGGATGTATGTCGGCCGTTTCAGGTATGGGCATTCTTGACCTTCGTTCGCGATTTTTCAGCGCCTGTTTGACATCCAGCGGGCGAGTTGCTTCAGCTGACGCTCCACGGATCGCGGCCCTGTGCCTCCGGGACTTTCACGCCGTCGTACGGCCGCGGCGCAGTCCAGCACGGCGTACACATCCCGCCCGATACGCGGCTCTATTTTTTGAAATTCATCAAGGGACATGTCTTCAAGTCCGCCGTCTTTGCCTTCGGCCACGGCGACGGCCTGTCCGGCCGCATGGTGGGCCTCGCGGAACGGCAATCCCTTGGCTACCAGATAGTCGGCCAGCTCAGTCGCATTGAGAAAGCCGAGGGAGCAGGCCTTGCGCATCCTGTCCGTGTGGAAGTCAAGCGCGTCCAGCATGTCCGCCATAATGCGCAATGAGGACTCCACGGTGGCATCCGCGTCAAAAAAGGCCTCCTTGTCTTCCTGCATATCCCGGTTATAGGCGAGCGGCAGGCCTTTCATTATGGTGAGCAGGGCCGTCAGCGCGCCGTAAACGCGGCCGGTTTTGCCCCGCATAAGTTCCGCCACGTCGGGGTTTCTTTTCTGAGGCATGATGGAGGAGCCTGTGGAATAGCCGTCAGGCAGACGCACAAAACCAAAAGCGGGATTGGACCAGAGAATGATTTCCTCACACAGCCGCGAAAGATGCATCATGATCGTCGCGGCGCAGAAAATTGCCTCAAGGGCAAAATCCCTGTCGGACACGGCATCCATGGAATTGCCGTAAATGGCGATGAATCCCACTTCCCCCGCGACGCCGAGCGGGTCAAGGGGGTAGGGCGCGCCGGCCAGGGCCGCCGCGCCCAGCGGTGAAACGCGCACCCGTTTCAGCGTGTCGTCAAGGCGTTCGGTGTCCCGGCGGAACATCCAGGCGTAGGCCAGCAAATGCTGGGCAAGGCTCACGGGTTGCGCGGGCTGCAAGTGCGTGCAGCCCGGCAGGATATCCCTCTTGTGTCGCGCGGCGCGCTTTGTCAGCACAGCGCAGAGACCGACGGCATTGCGCTGCCAGCGTTCAATGCTGTCGGCCACATAGAGCCTGAAGGCGAGGCCGACCTGATCGTTGCGGCTGCGTCCGGTATGCAGCTTCTTGCCCGCTTCCCCCACCAGTTCAATGAGGCGGGCTTCCACATTCATGTGAATGTCTTCAAGCTCCGGTTTCCAGACAAAAACGCCTGTCGCGATTTCTTCCATGACGCGGTCAAGGCCCCTGACGATGGCGCGGGCATCGTCCGCCGGAATGATACCCTGACGGGCGAGCATCGACGCATGGGCCTTGGAGGCCGATATATCCTGTTTGTAAAGCGCTCTGTCAAAAGACTGGGATTGCGTATAGGCCGCCGTGGCGGCGTGCGGCCCTTCGGCAAAGCGACCGCCCCAGCTCATGTTTTTGCTCATGGCCTTCTATCCGTTTCGTCGCGCCGCGCGGCGTCCGACAGCCGCATACTGGCGCAGGCGCAGGGAGTTCAGGCGGATGAAGCCGGCGGCGTCCTTCTGGTCGTAATCGCCGCCTTCCTCAAAAGTCGCCAGCTCCGGCGAAAACAGGGAATTGGGAGAGACGCGCGAGAGCGGCCGGACAGTCCCCTTGTACAGTTTGGCGCGCACCGTGCCGGTGACACCCTCCTGCGATTTGTCCATAAAAGCCTGCATGGCCTCGCGCTCGGGGGAATACCAGTAACCATTGTATATGCAGTTGGAGTAGGGAACAGCCAGCATGCCGCGCAGGGCAAGCAGCTCGCGGTCCATGCAGATTCCTTCCAGATCGCGGTGCAGCTTGTAGAGCAGCGCGCCCGCCGGGTTTTCATAAACGCCGCGGCTCTTCATGCCCACAAAGCGGTTTTCCACCATGTCCTCCCGCCCGATGCCGTGGCGGCCGGCCATTCTGGAAAGCTCGCCGATAATGCCGGCCGGACTCAGGCGCTTGCCGTTCACGGCAACGGGATTGCCGGACTCAAACTCCACGGTGACGATTTCCCCCTCGTCCGGGGATTCCTCGACAGGAACGCAACGCTGTGTGCAGGAAGCGTGAGGCTCCTGCCCCGGGTCTTCCAGCTCGCTGCCCTCAAAACTGGTGTGCAGCATGTTGGCGTCCATGCTGTAGCGCCTGGCTTCGCCTGAAATATGGATGCCGTGTTTCTCCGCAAAGGAGGCAAGAGCCGTGCGGGACATCAGGTTCCATTCGCGCCAGGGCGCGATGACCCGCAAATCGGGAGCCAGCGCCGCGACGGCGAATTCAAAGCGCACCTGATCGTTCCCCTTGCCCGTGGCGCCGTGGGCCACAGCCTGCGCGCCTTCAGCCCTGGCGACATCGACAAGCGCCTTGGCGATGAGCGGACGGGCGATGGAGGTTCCCAGAAGATAACGGTTCTCGTACAGGGCGGCCCCGCGCATCATGGGAAATACAAAGTCCCGCGCCATTTCCTCGCGCAGGTCGATCACGCGGGCACTGGAAGCCCCGGTTTTCAGAGCTTTTGCTTCCACTCCGGAAAGGTCTTCCGGCTGGCCCAGGTCGGCGGTGACGGCAATGACCTCGCAGCGGCGCTCAACAATCAGCCACTTGAGGATTACGGATGTATCCAGCCCGCCGGAATAGGCGAGCACGACTTTTTGTGGAGTATTCATGGCAATGCCCCGTTGCGGTTTGTTGCGGATGTCCGTTTTTGATAGCAAAAACCGGCGGCATGTCAAGGCGGCGCAGGCCGCGCATATTTTTTGCGGCCGCGATCCCCTGAACGGAAATATGCGCAGGCAGTGGTGAACAACAAGATCACGAAGGAGACGCATGGCCTGCGCCTTGGAGAGCTGCTCAACTTTAAAAAAGTTGGACTGCTCTCCAAGGATTTTCCCACAAATCCTTGCCGCGAAATTGTCGCAAGGCGGATTCACTCCGCCGCAAGCGACAATCTCAAAGCGAAATTGCTCTAACCAAAAGCCGTTCGGAAAAGAAAAGGAGCTTGTGCCACGGGTCCGCGCCGTGTACACTGGGGCATGGCCGCTTCAGCCGATAGTCGCCTCCGGGCGTCCTGTTTTCTTCCTCGCCGGCGCATGCGTTTTTGCGGGCGCGTGAGCGCGGTCTTTGTCGCGGCGGCGGTCTTCTGCCTGATTGACGGCCTGTATTCCTCGGTGCGCGTGGGGTCTGAGGTTCTGGAACTTCTGCCCGGCCAGACACTCATGGTTTCAGGTCCATCCCCCCTGAAAAATCCCCTCAACAGCGACTTTTCCGCGCGGATCACGCCCCCCGGCGAAGATGTGCGCTTTATCCTTGAGGGGTTTTTCGCCAGCTACTGGTTTGGCAGCGCCATGTGGCGCGGCGCCGTGCGGGCCGACGCGGGGGCGGAACCGGGACGCCGGGAACTGCTCATACGCTTCCGGGGCGCTCCCGCCAAAAGCGCGCAGAAATTCCTTGTCCATGTCTGGGAAAGCGAATCCGTCAAACGGGCGGAAGATCCGTCCGTCCTGCGGCGCCTCACGGGCGTCACCCCCGCGATGCCCGGCATTGCCTGCGGCGTCGCCGGCCTGCTGTTCGGCGCATTTACATTTTTCTGGGGCAGGCGGTATCTCAAAAACTTGTCGGGATTCGGCTGTTCCGAAGTGTTCCGGACCGACATTACCGAAAACGAACGCCGCGTTTTCTGTCTGGCCAATGACCGGAAAAGCCGGTGGGAGGGCGTTTCCTGCCGAATTTTCTCCCCGGAAGGGGAGGAAATTGGACAGGCCGTGGCGCAAAAGGCGGACAAGGGCATACTGGAGTTCAGCATGCCGAAGGACGCTCCGGTCAGCGCGGGTTGCCTGGTGGAATTGCGTCGGCGGGCAAAATAATTTTGTGAAAAACGAAACGGGAGGGGTTCCATGTCACATTGCATAGAATGGTCGAGGGCCTACGCGCATCGTCTGCCCAAAAACGCCGGGGAACCTTTTTTCTCCCGCCGGAAGGAAATCTCGGAGAGGCTGGCGCGGGAACTTGCCGCCGGAAAGCTGCCCTTCCTGGACATGCCCTACCGGGAAAAGCTCCGGGAGGATATGCTCCCGCTGCTGCCCCGCATAAAACCGTTCAGGCACATGCTTCTGCTGGGCATAGGCGGTTCCGCCTTGGGCGCGCGGGCTTTCCAGCGGGCCTTTGCGCCGGGGCAGGATGAGCCGGACCACGCGGGGCCGTGGCTGTGGATTGCCGACAATGTCTGCCCCGGAAGTTTTGAAGCCCTGCTGGGCAAGCTCCGGCCCGCCGACACGGTGGTCGTGTGCGTCAGCAAATCCGGCGGAACCATTGAAACGCTGGCCCAGTATTTTCTCGCCAAAGAGTGGCTGCTGGCCGCAAGGGGCGAGCGCTGGCGGGAACACATGGTTGTCGTCACCGACAGGACAAAGGGCTATCTGCGTGAGGAGTCCCTGCGCCACGGCCTCCTCTCCCTGGAAGTGCCGAATTTTCTGGGCGGGCGCTATTCCGCCCTCTCCGCCGTGGGGCTTCTGCCGGCCGCTTTTCTGGGGATTGACTGGGAGGCCCTGCTGGACGGGGCCCGCGACGTTGCGCTCCCCCTGGCGCGGAACCCGGCATCCCTCGGCCTTCATCCTTCCTTTGCCCTTGCCTGCTGGGCAAAGGCCCTGGAAGAACACCACTACTCGCAACTGATCTTTTTCTGTTACATCCCTTCCTGGGCCGCCTATGGCCTCTGGTTTGCCCAGCTCTGGGCGGAAAGCCTCGGCAAAGGCGGCAAGGGCATCATGCCCGTGCCGGCTGTGGGCGTGACGGATCAGCACTCGGTCAACCAGATGTTTCTGGACGGCCGGCGCGACAAGGGCTGCCTTTTCCTGACAAGCCGCTCCCGGCCGCGGTGCCGCGGCTTTGGGGAAAACCTCCCGGAGCAATGGTCCTGGCTTGCGGGCAAGCCCTTCAGCGACCTGCTTGAGGCGGAAGCGCTGGGCACGCGCATGGCCCTTGCGGCCAGCGGCGTGCCCCTTGTCCATCTGGACATGGAGGATGACGGGCCAAGGGACGCCGGCGCGCTCATGATGCTGCTGGAAGCCGCCACGGTGTTTACCGGCTGGCTTATGGACATCAACCCCCTGGATCAGCCGGCGGTGGAACTGGGCAAACGCCTTGCCAACGCCCGTCTTGGCGCGAAGAGCTATCCGGAGGAAGAGGCCGGCCTGGCCGCCTTTCTGGCGGAACCGCGCCGGGAGCAGATGTTTTAGCCCGTGTCCGCCGAGGCAGTGAAGGAGGGGATGCCGGATCCGGAGCGGATCCGGACGGGGGAAGACCATGACGCGCCCAGTGACGGCAAGGATTTGGCCCTCAGCTATGCCCGCACCCTGTCCTGGCTTTCCCTGTTGCTCATTTTGACGACAACGCTGAGCCTGTCTTTCTTCATCTCGAATTCAGCGCGGGAGACGCTCCTGACGAGGCAGGAGAATTTTGCGCGCTCGCTGGCGGTGAACCTGAACTACCAGATATTCCGCCGTTTTTTTCTGCCCACGTTTTTCGCGCGCGGGCACATCGCCCTGCGCGACAACGAGCAGTACGAGCGGCTGGACACGGTGGTGCAGTCCGTCATTCAGGGGTTGCCGGTCAAGCGGCTGCGCATTTATGATTTTTCCCACCGCGTGGCCTATTCCACCGAACGGGAAGAGCTGGGCAAGGTGGGCCTGGCCCCGGAAAATCTTGACGCAGTGCTGGAAGGCGACACGCCGAAACCCGAAACTATCGCGGGCATTCCGGCATGGCAGGCGCTGTGCCGCCTGCCTCTGAGCGAAGGTTCTTTTATGCTGCGCGTTCTTTACCCTTTGCGCGGTGAACTGGACGGCCGTCCGACTTCTGTCATGGGAGTGCTGGAACTGACCCAGGACATCACCGACGATTACGAGGAAGTTGTGGCGTTTCAGTGGATTATCGTGGCAATGTGCCTGATCTCCTCCGTTGTCCTGTTTACGCTCATGCTGCTGCTCATACACAGAACCGAAAAAGTGCTGGCCCTGCGCATGGAAAAAAATCGCATGCTGGAAAAGGAATTGCACAGCAACGAGCATCTGGCGGGCATGGGCCGGGTTGTGGCCAGCATCGCCCATGAAATCCGCAATCCTCTCGGCATCATACGTTCCAGCGCCGAGTTGCTGCACAATCGCACGGACAAGGCGGACGCGGGCACGCAACGCATTTTGGGAGCCATTTACGATGAATCCCTGCGCCTTTCCCGCACTCTCAACGATTTTTTGGACTACGCGCGCCCACGGCGTCCCAAACAGGAACTGGCGGACGTGAACCTGGTGCTGGATCAGCTGCTGGCTTTTCTGGAGGGCGAAATGGCACGGCACGGCGTGAGCGTCGAACGCGACACGGTTCCTGAACTCTTTGTGCGCGGCGACAGAGAACTGCTGTACAGGGCCTTTTACAATATCCTCGTCAACGGCCAGCAGTCCATGGACGGGCCAGGGACGCTGCGCATTTCAGGGCGGCCGGACGGGCGGGGCGGCGTCCACCTGGAATTCCGGGATTCCGGGCCGGGCTTTGACCCGCGGACCCTGCCGCATCTGCTTGATCCTTTTTTCACCACAAAGGACGCGGGAACCGGCTTGGGGTTGCCCATTGTGCAGTCCATCATCGTCAGCCACGGCGGACGGATTGAACTGCTCAACGGAGAACAGGGCGGTGCCCTGGTGCGGGTTTCGCTCCCGTCCGCAGAGCCGTCTGTAGTAAGTAACGCTTGAAACAGTTCGCTTACGACGTGTATGTCCGTGTGTTCAATGCGCCCATACGGCAGAGTATTTCATAAGGGATCGTTCCCAGCCTGTCCGCCGTTTCCTGGGCGCTGACGGGCGCGACGCCCGGTTCGGCGGGGCCGCCGAGCAGCCAGGCGGTGTCTGAAGGGCGCGTCCGGGGCAGGGCGGTCACATCCGCCATAAGCATGCCCATGCACACGCGCCCCACCTGTGGAACGCGGCGGCCGTGAAGGAGAACCTCCATCCCGCCGGAAAGGGCGCGGGCAACGCCGGTGGCGTACCCCGCCGCGATGACGGCCAGGGTCATGCCGGCCGGCGCGGTGAACGCGCGCCCGTAAGAAACGCTTTGGCCGGCCTGTAAACGGCGCACGCCTATAACCGGCGCGCTGACGCTCATGCACCATTCCAGTCCGGCTCCCGAATTCTCCGACCCGCCCCCGGCAAAGGGATTGCCGCCGTACAGGGCAATGCCGGGCCGGCTCACGTCGAAGCGGCTTTCGGGCAGGCCCAGCAGGCCCGCGGAATTGGCGAGAGACCGCTCCATTGACGGCCAGGAGGAGCGCAGGCTCTCACAGATGGCTGTGAACGCGCGTATCTGGCTTTGAGAACAGGCGTTCTCCTCCGGCATGTCGGCACAGGCCAGATGCGAAAGCGCCAGTATCGGCTCAAGGCAGGGATGGGCGCGCAGATAGTCCACCAGGTCGGGGATGTCCTCCCGGCGGAAGCCGAGGCGGTTCATGCCCGTCTCACATTTGATCCCCAGGCGCAAGCTGCTGTCGTGCCGGGCGCAGGCCAGCGCTTTTTTCAGGTCTTCGCCGTCCGCCAGAAGGGGCAGCAGAGAGTGGGCCGTTGCGGCCCGCCAATCTTCCGGGGTCATGCCGCCCAGAAGCGGCACGATTTCCTGCCGGAGTCCGGCTTGGCGCAGAACAGCGCCCTCGCCGGGCGTGCCCACGGCGAAACGCCGCGCGCCGGCTTTGGCAAGGGCGCGCGCCACCGGTAAAAGGCCGTGGCCGTAGGCGTCGTTTTTGATGACGGGCATGAGGGAGGCGGGATCTCCCAAACGGACAAAATTGCGTTGCAGGGCGGCGAGGTCAATGATGCACCGGGACGGCGCGAAAGCGGTTTCGTTCATGATGGATGTCCGTATGGTCCTCGCTCTTTCGTTCTTGTTGCGCGGCGGCACGGAAAGATATAAATAAATTCATCCGGCTTGTCATGCGGTATTGCCGGGAGCGGATAATGTTTTCTCCAGTTTTTACCCTTGAACACCGTGACGGCGCGGCCCGTGCCGGTTTGCTGCGCACAGCCCACGGCGTGATTGCAACGCCCGTGTTCATGCCCGTGGGGACGGCGGGCGCCGTCAAAGCCCTTGCCCCGGACGATCTGGCCGCCATCGGCGCGCCTGTTATCCTCGGCAACACCTACCATCTCTACCTGCGGCCGGGCGATGCGCTTGTGGCGCGACGGGGCGGCCTGCACCGTTTTGCCGCCTGGCCTGGCGCCATATTGACGGACAGCGGGGGATTTCAGATTTTCAGCCTCAATTCGTTGCGCAAAATCCGGGAAGAGGGGGTGGAGTTCCGCTCGCATCTCGACGGTTCCCGCCATCTGTTCACGCCGGAGAAAGTGGTGTCCATACAGCGCAATCTCCGTTCCGACATCATGATGGTGCTGGATGAATGCGTCCCTTACGGCGTGGACCGCGCCTATACCGAACAATCTCTCGCCCTCACCACGCGCTGGGCGGAGCGGGCCAGAGCCGCTTTTCCCGGCGGGCCGGGGGAAAATCTGCTTTTCGGCATAGTGCAGGGCGGTTTTTTCAAGGATCTGCGCCGCCGCTCGGCGCGGGAAATCTGTTCCCTTGATTTTGACGGCTTTGCCGTGGGCGGCCTTTCCGTCGGGGAAAGCAAGGCGGAACTGCACGGGATGCTCCGCTACATCGCCCCGCTGCTGCCGGAGAACAGGCCGCGCTACCTGATGGGTGTGGGTACGCCGCTGGACATCGCGCTCGGCATACAGGCGGGCATTGACATGTTCGACTGCGTGTTGCCCACGCGCAACGCGCGCAACGGCACGTTGTACACTTCGCTGGGCAAGGTGAACATCAGGCGGCGGGAATATGCCGAAGACGAAAGCCCCCTGGATCCGGCCTGCGGCTGCTATACCTGCCGCACCTTCTCCCGCGCGTATTTGCGGCATCTTTTCGTGAGCGGGGAACTCCTGGCCTTTCGCCTCAACTCCCTGCACAATCTGACCTATTATCTGGGCCTTGCGCGCGAAGCAAGAAAAGCCGTCGCCGAACGGCGCATGGCGGCCTTCGCGGCGCATGTTGAAAGCCTGTATCCCGATGAGGCGGCGCGGCTGCGGGAATGAAAGGGCCGCCGCGCGGACTGGGCGCTCCCGCCCGGCAGCGGGACGGTGGGGGCTGCGCCGGCTTCCCTGCGGCGCAGCAGCAGGAAGACAAGCAGCGCGCCCGCTAATTTGCTCGCCGTCATGGTGAGGAAGGAGAGCGGCGCGGCAAGTCCGATGAGCCACAAAAATGTCAGGCTGTCCAGCGGAACGGCAATGAGGCTTGAGAGCAGAATGCGGTCGGAAAGGGGCTTGCGGGTCAGGGTGAAGATCAGCCAGTCGGCCAGTTCGCTGAGGGCGAAAGCGGCGGCGCTGGCCAGCGCGATTCCGGGGCTGGCCAGCTTCCAGCTGATGGCGCAGCCCGCCAGCATGCCCCAGAGGATGTGATGCCCCACACGGCGCTGGGCGAAATCCCGCACGACAAAAATGAACCCCACAATCAGGGAGAGCGGCGCCCATACTTCCCCGTTGGGCAACGGTATGACAGGGATGATTCTGAAGGCCCAGTTGACGCTCACAATCAGCAGAATGTACGTCGCGAGGGAGAACATGACGGACATGATACGCCTGGCGGGGTTTCAGGTCAAGCGGCGGGCAATCCCCAAATCCACCAGGCATAGGCGCAATATGGCGAAAAAATGGTTATTTTTGTAAAAGTTCTAGCGATTATCGAACGGTATCGGCGGCGCGGAAATTTCTTTGATATACTCGTCAAACATCTTGCGATCCACAGCGTCGTCAAAAAGAACGCTTTCTGTTGTTCCGTCAAGCCGGACTGACGAGAGAATGGTAACGGTTTGCCGATACTTTGGATGTGATATCCGAAAATTTCAGCTAGAGGAACGGCGGATTGAGGGAAAACAGGAGGAAGCTCCCCGGCAATCTCCGCGTATGCGCATGCGGTGAGGTCGGCGATTTGCAAAATTGGAGATGAGCCTTCCGCACAGTTTGCTACCCCTCAAACTCAAAATTTTTAACCTTGAGAGTGCGACAGTTTTCAGAAACAGTCCTCACAGTTTGCTGCGGCAGACCGTTGGAAGCCTGAACATTGACATCCAGCAATACTTCCACCTGTGCCCCGACCACTGAGGTAAGGTGGCTGATGACCTCTTCCATCAGACGTCCCACATCGCGGTTGATTCTGGTGGTGTCCAATTCGGCTGACATGTAGAAGCGCGTATTTCTGGGCGCGGGCGCGGAATCTCCAGTTGTGGGAGCATCGGTAGCCCCGGAAACCGGCGGCGAGACCAGCCCATCACCCTGTACGGCACTGTCGGTCCCCGGCTGGGGTTGAGAGGCAGGGCGCGCGGCCTGCTCTTCCGCAATTTGCTTTTGTGCCGCTGCCACCTTCACCAAATAGGCGGAGCGCTCAATAATCCCCACAAACTGGTTGAACTTGAGATCCAGGAAGCGGCTATCGCTGACACCAGCGGCCACGGCGAAATATTCCGTGGAATTGATGCCTGTGCGGATGGCGTTTTCCAGCACTTCGTAATTCGCCAGGCGTGGCAGGTAGCAATAGGTGCAGAGGTAATCCCATAGCGTTTTTATGGCGATGCTCTCCTTGTCGCGCCACAGGAGGTTATCCAACTCCATGAGCAACAAAGCCGGAGCCCATTTGGAAATAAGCGTTTCGTTCCGGGCCATCTCTTTGGCGGCTTTTGTCACAATACTTTCCGTGCCGCCGCTAATGCGGATGGTATCCCACTGAATGGTTTTCATGTCCGCATCACGGTCAATATAGGGAACAAGCAACCAGCAGTAGGCCTCTTTGATACGCAGATCCACGGTATCGTTGCTGCGCTTCAGGTTGTTTTCGGTTTCGCGGTTTTGGGCCGCGTCCAGGTTGAGATCTTCGCGGTCTTCCTTGATGGATCGCCAGGCGATAAAGCGCCGTGTTTCCTGTTTGAGCGCAGCCATTTCTTTCATATCCGGCACGATGAAGGCCAGCATGTTTCGGTAAATTCTGGGGGCGGTTCCCCGGTTGTTCAGAATGTCTTCGGCGGCGGTGATGGCTTTATTGCCTTGCGGAGAGGCCTTGTACTCGTCCGTTGTCCGCATGATGACCAGGCGGATGGCTTGCTCATCCGTAACGTCGAGGGAAGATGCCGGGCAAACATGCAGACCGGAAAACGGCGTTTCCTTGCGCAGTTTGCGGAGCCTCTTTTCGATTTCGTATTCCACCTCCGGGGCGCTGAACTGGGTTGCGCGGTTTTCCACTGTTTTGCGCAAGGTATGCCGTGTGTCGTACCAAAAACGGTCGCCGGAAAGATTGCTGTAAAGATACGTAAGGGAAGTCTGCAAAGTATTCAGCGCATCATTGAAATCGGCAATGCTCTCACCAGGTTGCACCACGCCCAAGCGGATGCGCGAGGCTTCCACGCCGCGCACGGCCTGCGCCCGGTCGCTGGGAGCGCTGCCCAACATAATGGTGCGGGCCACCCGCCGGGCAGCCAGTTTTTTGCCGTAGCGTGGGTCGGCCTGATCTTTTTGGTAGGGGACGGAGCGTTTGCCGTCCACCTCACTATCAACAAGGGCGTTCCAGCCTTCGGAAAGATGCTTGGTCAGTTCGTCGCGCACAGAAGGGACATCAAGAGGGAGCGAGCCGGGCAAAATCATGAGCCCGGCGTCATTGCCCATCCAAAGTTCACGGATAACCGCGGCCATCAGGCGCAACACGCCGCGTGTGCGCTGAAAACGCTCCAGCGTGGCCCAATCCTCATAGAGCCGGTCGAAAATCTCCGGATGGATGGGATAGCAGGAAACCAGG
>JAISLI010000026.1 GCA_031291035.1 Desulfovibrio sp. | reverse complement strand
CTAGCTGCAAAATTTCCGCAGAATTGTGGTAAGACATGAATTTCATACGGAAAATTTCCTTGCCATGGTCCAACTTGCTTGCATCATCATTCTGCTAAGGGGTTTTTGAGATGGCTTCTATACAAAAAGCGTAACGAAGTTGAACGTCTGTTTAGTCGATTAAAGGGATTTTGGAGGGTCTTTACCAGATATGATAAACTTGACATAATGTTTCTTGGTTTTATAAAATAACACACTCGGGGCGTCATAATCATCGGCAAAGAGCATACCCGTTGCATTGAGCGTGACAACAGTAATACGTGACATCATTTGGCAAGATTTACGCGGAGAACAAAAGTTGTCTCCAAATCAGAGAGAGCGGTTGAATTCACATTGCGGCTCTGGAAGGCTTTAACGGCACCCCACTTTTTTGAAAAAATGCAGACAGCGGCATTATCTATACTATAAATGAGAACTGTCACATTTTTCCGCGCTTGGGCCTCGTCCGCCGTGGCGCGGTTCATGTGCTTCCACAGGGAAAACCCGGCGGAATTTTATTTTGCCGGCATGTTCTGGTCTTTCTGGACGACGCTTGCCCTTTTTTCCGCCGGGTATGGCTGGCGTGAAGTCATGCCGCCGGTCTGCTTGGTTTTTCTGCTGCTTTATTACCGCCACGCCTGGCGGCAAAGCGTTCTGGCGCGCCTGAAAATTTTTCCGCTTTTTTACTGTTTTTGGGTTATGCTGCTCATTGGCGTGATTTTTTCCGGAAATCCCCCCGATTCCCTGTTGCACGCGGGCACGGGCCTCAACAAGGGCTTTATCCTGCCCTTTATCGCCATGGAATGCGCTCGTGGGGAGAAAGATCTGCGCCGTCTCGTCTGGGCCTGCGTCTTTGCCTGCTTTTGGCAGGGAATGGACGGGTTGTGGCAGGCGCACAACGGTCAGGACTTCATCATGGGCTACCTTCCCAAGGCCGGCCGGCTTACCGGCAGCCTGGGGGACTATACCGTGAGCAATTATATCGCCCTAGCCCTGAGCCCCTCCTTCAGCCTCTGGTTTATCCTGCGGGAGAAATTCGGCAGGACCGCCTCCGCCCTTTTATGGCTGGCCGTTCTCTGGCCCGCCTTCTTTCTGCTGCTGGGGGGAGCGGCGCGCAGCGGCATGCTGGCCGTGGCGGCCGTCCCGGGTTTGTGGATTATCCTCAAAAACGGCTTTGCCCGCTGGCGGGACATGGTCCGGCCTCTGGCGGCCTGTTCCGCCCTGCTCGCGCTTTTTTTCATTTTAAGCCCGCGCCGGAAAATTCTGCTTCCCGGCTCTCTGATTGACGACGGACGATGGAGCCTGTGGGAGCTGGCCTGGCGCGTTTTTTGCGAACATCCTTGGTTCGGCGCGGGCGCCGGCCAGTTCAGTCCGGCCTTTCGCGCCCTCGGGCTTGTCCCCTCCCATGATCCCGTCACCATCAGCCATCCGCACAACCTCTATCTGGACATATTGTACGCCCACGGCATTGTGGGCTTTGTTCTGGGCATGACCTTTCTGCTGGGTTTCTTGTACTGGGGTTACAGACATATCTCGGCGAATTTACTTGCCGAATTGAAAAAAGGCGGCGGTATGTACTGGCGTTTCGCCGCCGCCTTCTGGGCCGCCTATGCCTGCTGGTTTGTGAACGGCGTTTTTGGTCATGATTTTTACCGCACATGGTGGCTTGGCATGGCCATGAGTTATCTGGGCATCATGATCGGCGCCGTGGTGAACGGGACCGGGGCGGACACGCGGCCCGCCGACCGGCCCTACAGCAATTAACGCTTGAAACAGTTCACACGTCTCATTCGTGAACCGCTCCGCAAGGATTTGCCGGCAAATCCTTGCCGCCGAACTCGGCAATATCTCCAAAGACTGCGGAATTCTTTGGATGTCGCTTTCCGCATCATCCTCAGTTTCCGGAATCATGTCAGCGCCGTATTCGTACACCACCAAAAAATGGCGGATGGCCTGAAAAAGAGGATTGCCGTGAAAAAAGGTTTCACGCGAAGCGCACACAGAAGCCCGCGCGCTCCAGGTCTTCGGCGCTTACCGCGCCCGGACGGACAAGGCTCAGACAAATTTCCCCCCGCTCTGCAGAGGCAAGCGGTTCCACCAGAGTGGACGGCAGACCGCCGGCAGGCGGGGCATCACCTTCAAGAAGTCCAGCTTCCGCGCTGTGTCTGTCAAGTTCGCGCATGAGGTTCCCGTCTATGTCCCGCAATCGGCATACGGGCCGCGAGCCGTGCGGATTGGCGCTGCTGGCCGTCAATGGTCCGCCGGCCAGGCGCGCCAGTTCCGCGGCCGTTCTGTGCGGGCTTATCCGCACGGCCGTCTTGCCTTTGCTGTTGACCAGAGGCGGCGGCAGGTCGGGATGGGCCGGCAGCAGAACAGTCAGGGATCCGGGCCAGAACCGTTCGAGAAGTTCTTGCGGGGCGCTTTCCAGGCGCGCCGCCTGGGCCGCCTGTTTTCTGTCCGCGGCCAGAAGCGGCAGAGGCCGCGTCAAGTCCCGCCGCTTGATTCGGTAGATGCGGTCCACAGCGGCGGCGTCAAAGGCAAGGCAGCCCAGAGCGTAAAATGTTTCCGTGGGAAAAATGAGAATACCGCCGCGCCGCAGGCATTGCGCGGCAGCGGCAATGGTATGGTGGAGACGGGTCATGACAGGCAAACCCCTGCGGCTGATCAGCGTGGGCAAACTGAAAAAAGCATTCTGGAAAGACGCCGCCGCCCACTACGAGTCGCGCCTCGGTCGCTGGCGGAATCTGGAAAGCATACAGGTGCGGGAGGCTGACGGGCCGGCTCGGTCACGTAACAGGCTGGAAGGCCAAAGAATTCTGGAAAAACTGTCTCCAAGGGACATCCTCCTTGTCCTGGACGAGCGGGGAGAAGGCATTTCCTCCGCCGGCCTGGCCGCCATTCTGAAAGAAACGGATCAGGAACATCCGGGAATCCTGTGCTTTATCATCGGCGGAGCTTATGGCCTCGACGACGCGGTGCATGCCCGCGCTCACCGCCTTTTGCGTCTCTCCGGCATGACGCTGCCCCATGAACTGGCCCGTGTTTTTCTGCTGGAGCAGATATACAGGGCCGAGTGCATATTGCGCAACACCCCCTACCATCATTGAGGCATGTTACAGCACCTCGTATATTCTTGCAAAAACATTGTCATACACCAGCCGGAAGTAAGGGGAGAAACGCCGGTCCTGCGGGCTTGCCGTCAACAGTTGCACCATGAGCGAATTGTACAGGGTTTCATCCATAACCAGTTTTTCACCCGTAACCCGGTTAAAGAAAAGGTGTATATTCCGCCGTTCGGAGAGGAATGCCTTTTGCTCTTCACGGCTTGCTTCGGGGTGCTCCTCAAACCATTCCTGCACATAATTGCGGCGGGTGATCCCTGTTTCCTCAAAGATGCTGATGGAGGCGGCGTAAACGACATTGGCGCTGCCCTGGAGATGCACGGCCCCCGTATCCAGTTTGTAGGCCAGCGCCTGGGGCACGATGGAAAGCGCTCCCCCCTCGCCTTGCCGCGTGATGAAGTTCCAGGCGCCGAAATTGCTGATCCAGAAACCCAGGCGCAGCATCTCAAAGCTCACCACGATGAATTGACGACCTTTTTGTGCAATCAGCGGCGTTTCCGGCGAGCGCAGCTTTTCCATCTGGCTCTGCGCGGCGGCGGCGTCCAGTTTCTTGAAGACATTGCCCGGGTCGTTGCCTTCCTGCGCGGTATAACAGATGAGCTGCCGGGCAAAGCGCGCGTTGTCCGTGGCAAAAACCGCCGCCGGCAAATAAAGGGACGGCCCGGCGTGTTGCGCGCCGTCGGCTATGGCGGTCCGGCGGGCGAAATGGTGAGCCGCGTAGCCCCAGTCCCACCACAGCCAGAGCAGACTGCCCGGAGGCGTTATGCTTCTGGCGCGGGTGAGGGCTTCGGCATGGCGGCGGTTAATCATGGGGCCTTGCGACATCGCCGGAATCATGTCCACGAAAGGCGCCACAAGCAGCATGACAAGAATGGCCGAGGTTAAAGCCCCGACGCCGGGACCTCCGGGCGGCTTGCGCCAAAAATGACGTAAACTCCAGTAAATGGGCAATGTCAGGCCGATGGCGACGATGGGCGTGCCGAACATGACCATGCGGCCGCCGAGTTTTGTGCTGAGAAGCCCCAGAATGGCCAGCGGCAGCAGAAAAAGCGCTCCGGGTCGGCGGACGACAACGACGCAGAAACCCAGCAGACCGAGTACGGAGGCCCAAGGCCAGGGGTGAAAATAGGAAAACAGCGCTGTAAAGCCCAGATCCTGCACCTCTGTGATGGATTGCGCTATGGAAGGGTAGACAAGCTCGGTTTGCTCCCCGGTGCTTTTCACATCTCCCGCGTGTTTGAGATAGGCATTGGCATGGTTGAGTATGGTATTCAGCATGTCGCCCCGGAGCAGCAGCGCGCCTGTGCCGAACCACAACAGAGCGAGGACGGCGGGGCGGCTCAGGGCCAGGCGCAGTTTTTCGGCGCGCTTCAGGCCGGCCAGCAGTACCGTCATGCTTGCCGCAAGCCCTGCCGGGCCGGCGAGCGCCGGCAGCGCGTAGGCTAGGGAACCGAGGAGGAGCAGCGGAGCGCGGCCGCGTGGAGCCATGACAATGCTCATGAAAACCAGCAGAATCACATTGAATCTGGCAAGATAGGGAAAGACGGAATGCCATTCCTGTGTCCACCAGGACAGTACGCCGGAAAGGCCGACGAGAATCATCCATTCCCAGCGCAGGGGATTGCCCAGGCATTCCAGAGACGATTGCTCCGCGTCCGCCTGCCGTCCTCGGAGATCCCGGGCTGTTTTCAGGCCTGAAGCGGCGGTCAGGTGTCTGAGTATCATCTGCGGCAGGAGCATGTGCCGCATGGCCCAGCAGGCGGGGGCAAAACTTATGAGCATGGGAAAAAACAGCGTCACCAGGTCGGTATCGTAATAGCCGAGAAGGGTCCTGCCCAGAAAGGCCGGCGCGAGAGTTGTCAGAAGCCCCGCCGCGAGACCGGCTTCCATGCTGCCGAAGGCCCATACCCAGGCAAAGACAACGCAGGCCATCAGGCTTGCCAGCACCGCCGGAAACCAGAAAGCCACAGCCGCCGGGGAGCTTCGCAGTATTTTTGCCATGCCGGAGAGCATGTCGGCCATGGGATGCCCCGCGGCCAGCCCGAAACCCTCGGCTCCGGCAACCCAATGGTAGGCGTCGTGTGTGGCCAGCAGCCATTCCTGGCCCAGGCGGTATTCGGGGTTTTGCCAACAGGGCCATTCCGTCATGCGCAGGGCAAAGGCAATGCCCAGTGTGGCCAGAGCCCAGAATACGCCGCGCCGCCATGCGCGGGGGGAATTGTTTTTTCGTGGGGGGGGATTGGCGAGGCTACGATCCTGGTCCGTCATGTCAGTCTCCCGAAGGGGACAGTGCCCAGAAATAGCGGTTTTTGTCCGCAATGGCATAGGAGTACGTGCTTGTCAGTCTCCAGGGGGCCGGCAGATCCGGCGGCGTTTCTTTCATGGCAAAAACAATCAGGATCCCATCAGGGGGCAGCAGCGTGCGCGTCAGGTCAAGCAGTCTGAGCCGGGGCAGAAAGGCCCGGCTCACAATACAGTGCGCCCTGCCGGGCGGCGTTCGGCGGGTTTCCAGAAAACTTTCCACAGTGACGCGAAAGACGTGGGTGCGTTCCGGCTTCAGGAGGGCGAGGACTGTGGAGATAAAGAGCGCCCGGTTTTCCCGGCGTTCCACCATACAATATTCGCCCCGCGTCCAGATGAGGCGCAAGGGGATTCCCGGTAATCCCGCTCCGGCGCCGAAGTCCCATGTCAGCGGGGCGCGGGGCAGGGGCAATCGCGACAGAAAATCGGCCAGATAAAAACTGTCGGCCGCCAGCCGCGTGAAAATTTCCCGCCAGCCGCCGAGGCCCACAAGATTGAAGGCGGCGTTCCAACGGACAAGCATCTCCAGATACACGGCAAGTCTCTCAACGGCATCGTCGGACAGGTTCTCCATACGCGCCCGGGCGGTCACGTCCGCCGCGAGGCGCGCCAGTTCCCGGCGCTTTATGGGATGTCGCGTTTTTTGCGGCATAAACTTCCTGAATTTTGTCGTTGCCTGTCAATACGCCTGGGCGGAAGGACTTGCAAGATGAAAGCCGGAGAAACGGGAGTATTATAAACTTGCACAATATTGCTGAGTTGACTATACTTATTTATTTGGCGGGATGGACGCGCATGAAACAACTGATACAACCCGTGTTGCTTTTCCCGGGGCAGGGAGCCCAGCAGACCGGAATGGGGCGGGATGTCGCGGAGTCTTCAGCCGAGGCCATGAATTTCTGGAAACAGGCTGAACGCGCAAGCCGCTTGCCGCTGCGTGAAATATACTGGGAAGGGGATGAGGCGGCAATGGGCGACACGCGCGCTCTGCAGCCCGCGTTGACCGTGGTGAACCTCAACCTCTGGCGGGAGGTGTCCAGGCAGATTTCCCCCTTGGGGGCGGCCGGACACAGCCTTGGGGAGTTCAGCGCGCTGGCCGCCGCCGGCGCGCTTGAACCGGCGACAGTCCTGCAGCTCACGGCCTTACGCGGACGCCTTATGGCCGAGGCCGATCCCGGTGGCAAGGGGAGTATGGCCGCGCTGCTGAGGCTGGACGAAAGCCTGGCGGCGGAAATCGTGGCGGATGTGGTTGCGGAAACTTCGGAACTTCTTTTGATTGCCAATTATAACACTCCGGTCCAGTTTGTGGTCAGCGGCGTCGGGTCGGCTGTGGCTTTGGCCTGCAAAAAGGCAAAAGAGCGCGGAGGGCGCGGCATTGAGCTTAAAGTGAACGGGGCTTTCCACAGCCCCATGATGCGTGACGCTGCCGTGGAGTTTGCCGCGGCCCTGCGCAAGGCGCGCTGGATGAAGCCCCGTTTTCCGGTGTACTGCAACACGCACGGACGTGCGGCGCGCGACGGAGAGAGCCTGAAGGAAAGTCTGCTGGCGCAGATGACTTCGCCGGTACGCTGGACGGAAATCATTCGCAGCCAGTATGCCGACGGTGTGCGCCACTGGCTGGAGCTTGGTCCAAAATCCCTGCTCGGCAGGATGGTGGAGGCGTGTCTCGGCGGTCCGAAAGCGCAGGGCGAATGTTTGCGTTGCGATTTTGTAGGAGATATGGCGGGCGTTACGTCCTGTCTTTGCGGTCGGGCCGATGCGGTAAACTGACCGATGTTTGTACGCCGGATCGCGGATGCGGAACAGTGTTCAAAATAATCCGGGAGAACTCATGCGCGCTGTGGAAACCCTGCGCACTGCCCTTGAGGAAATACTTGCCGAAGAGGGCTTTGCCTGGCCGGCGAAAACCGTCATAGCACCGCCAAAAGACGCAAGATTCGGCGATCTTTCCGTCAATGCGGCAATGTTGCTTGCCGGGGCCGCCGAAATTCCGCCGCGCGAACTGGCGCAAAAATTTGCATCCGGGCTTTTGGCGCGTTGTCCTGGGGTGGAAAGAGCCGAGGCCGCCGGTCCCGGTTTCTGCAATGTGACTTTTTCCCGGGATGTCTGGCGGAGTGTCGTGCGGGACGTTGAGTCTGCCGGGCGGCGTTACGGCGCGAGCGACATGGGGCAGGGCGTCAGGATTCTTCTGGAGTACGTTTCCGCCAATCCCACAGGGCCGTTGCACATAGGGCACGGCAGGGGAGCCGCCGTGGGCGACAGCCTTGCCAGGCTGCTGCGCGGGACAGGCCATGAGGTGCATACCGAGTACTACGTCAATGACGCCGGCCGGCAGATGCGCCTTCTCGGTCTGTCTGTCTGGCTCGCTGTGCGGGAGCTTGCCGGACGGGCCGTAACCAGACCGGAGGAATATTACCGCGGCGCCTATATCACCGACATCGCGCGCGGAATGCTCGACGGGATCGCGGGACTGGCCGAACTTCCGGAGAATGAGGGCATGGAGCGCTGCCGGGCATGGGCGGGAGAGAAAATTCTCGACGGCATCAAAGCTGATTTGCGGCAATTCCGCGTGGAGCATGGGCAATGGTTTTCGGAAACCTCCCTGCTGGAATGCGGCGCGGTGGAGAAGACTTTTTCCGCTTTGGCCGATGCGGGGCATACCTTTTCCCGTGATGGCGCCTTCTGGTTCGCCACGGAGCGTCTGGGGGACGACAAAGACCGCGTGCTTAAAAAATCCGACGGCAGTCTGACCTACTTCGCCACGGATATCGCCTACCACCATGACAAATACGAGCGCGGCTATACGCGGCTTATAGATGTCTGGGGGGCGGATCATCACGGCTACGTGCCGCGTATGCGCGCGGCTGTCGCCGCCATGAAAAGGTCCGCCGAAAGCCTTGATGTGGTGTTGATCCAGCTTGTCACCCTGCTCAGGGACGGCAAGCCGCTGGGTATGTCCACCCGTGCCGGAACTTTTGTGACCCTCGCCGAGGTCATGGAAGAAGTGGGTACGGATGCGGCGCGATTTATGTTTCTCTCGCGCAAAAGCGACAGCCCGCTGGATTTTGACCTGGAGCTGGTCAAAAAGCGCAGCCTGGAAAACCCCGTTTACTATGTGCAGTACGCCCATGCCCGCGTGTGCGCCGTTTTGCGCCGCGCCGCGGAGCGGGGTCTCGTCCTTCCCGGAACAGTGGAGCAAGCCGCGCTTGCGTGTCTGGATACGCCGGAAGATATGGGCCTTTTGCGCAAGATTGCCGTTTTTGGGGATGTGCTCGCCCAAGCCGCTCACAACTTGGCGCCGCACTATGTGAGTGTTTATTTGATGGAACTGGCCGGTCTTTTGCACAGCTATTATGCCAGGCATCAGGTGGTTCTCGTTGACGACGCGCCGCGCGCCGTTGCGCGGCTTGCCCTGTTGCGCGCCGTGGGGCAGGTTGTGCGCAACGGACTGGATATTCTGGGCGTGAGCGCCCCGGAAACCATGTAGAATAAAATTGTTGCGCAGCTCGCGGTTGCGGATACAATGTCGCAACGCGGCATTGCCTGTGCTGTTTGTTGTGCGCAGCATGAGGCATCCGCGCAAAAAGTCCGAACGCAGTTCTGGAGGAGGCATTTGAGGATGCCGCAGTCGTCGCGCAGGAGCCGGACAAAGAGCAAGAGACCGGAAAACGGCGCGGGTCGTTTTACCGTCAGTTTTTCCAAAGCGGCAGCCGCGATGCTGGGCCTTGTGCTGGTCGTAACGGTGACTTGGGCCTTTTTTATGGGCTTTATGGTCGGGCGGGGGCAGAATCCCGTTCAGCGTGTGGAACAGATGGCGGCCATACTTCGTGACGACGGTCCGGCAACGCCGGAAACCTCCGGTTACGCGCAGAACGGACAGCCTGCCGGGCCTCCGGCGGCGGCATCTGCCGCGGAGGCCGCAAGTGGCCGAAATCCGGCATCCGGCGAAGGTGTGGCTCCGGAGAGCGGCAGCACGGTTCCGTCCGCCGAGCCTGTGAAGCAAAAGACTGATCTCCCCCGGTCCTTTGACCCGCTCAATCCCCCTGAAGGCACCGCCCTCGCCGCCTGGGGTATACGGGATGCTTCCGCAGGGGTCGCTTCGGGACAACGCGGTGCAAAAGCGGAAAAAAATCCTCCTCCGTCGGCGAGGGAGGAACCGCAGTTCAACTGGGTTTTTCAGATGGCCGCCTTCCGTGACAGAGTCGATGCGGAAAGGTTGCAGACGCGGCTGGGGAAGGCCGGATACAGTGTGGGTCTGACCAGAAGCGGCAAGATGACCTTGGTGATGGTGCGGCTGCGCGGCGGCAAGGCGGAGGCGGAACGCCTGCGCGGGCAAGCCCGCGAGTATGGACTGGGAGAGCCTCTGTTGCAGTCCAGACGGCCGGTTTCAGATGGAAAAGCAAAGCGCTGAGGGAAATGGCAAATTTTTTTGCGCCGGTCGTCGCTCTGGGACAGCGGGGAATATCCGCCGCCGTCGCGGTCGGGGATACGACTGTCTTCATGCTTTCCGGTCTGGCGCACATGTTTTCCGGCGTCAGAATTTTTCCCCGCACGCTGCGGCAACTTTATGTTATCGGCTATAAATCCTTTTTCGTAATTCTCCTGATCGGGGTTTTTTGCGGCATGGTACTCGGGCTGCAGGGGTATTATACCCTTGTGAAATTCGGCTCCGTGGGTCTGTTGGGGTCGGCGGTTTCCCTCTCATTGGTGCGCGAACTAGGGCCGGTACTCACGGCCATCATGCTGACCGGCAGGGCGGGGTCGTCCATGGCGGCAGAGATCGGCGTGATGCGCATTACCGATCAGATTGACGCGCTGGAGGTCATGGACATAAATCCCGTGGCCTATCTGGTCAGCCCGCGCCTGCTGGCCGCCATGATTTCCTTTCCTCTGCTCACGGCGGTTTTTGACGTCATCGGCATCATCGGCGGCTACCTGACGGGCGTGTTGATGCTCAATATCAATGAGGGAGCCTATTTTTATCGTATTTCCAGTTCTGTGACCATGCCGGATCTGACAGGCGGCTTTGTGAAGTCTTTTGTTTTCGGTTTGCTGGTCACCACGGTTTGCTGCCGGCAGGGATATACTGCCCATCGTCGCGGGGACAGTGTGGGGCCGGAAGCTGTGGGCAACGCCACAACATCGGCGGTGGTGATTTCTTGTGTGCTTATTCTGGCTGCGGATTATGTGCTGACTTCGTTTTTGCTGTGACGTTCATGCAGTGCGCGGCTCAGGCGGCGTGGACGCGAAATGCCGGACTGGATATATGTATATGCAGGACTGGGACATAGAGTTTTCGCATCTTGACGCGGGTTACGGCGCGCGCCGCGTGCTGCGCGATGTGAGCGCCATACTGCCGGCGGGAAAAATTTCCGTTATCCTGGGCGAATCCGGCAGCGGAAAATCCACGCTGCTTCGGCATGTCACGGGTCTTTCCCGTCCTCTCGGAGGGATGGTACGCATTGGCGGGCGAGATATTTTCGCCTTGCCTCCCGCTGAATTCCGCCGCCTGCGCCGCCAGACGGGAGTGCTGTTTCAGGACGGCGCGTTGCTTGGCGCGCTGA
Source organism: Desulfovibrio sp. (assembly GCA_031291035.1). GTDB lineage: Bacteria > Desulfobacterota > Desulfovibrionia > Desulfovibrionales > Desulfovibrionaceae > Desulfovibrio. The sequence continues at coordinate 70,712 of JAISLI010000026.1, read as the reverse complement.
ATCTGGCGCAAAATGTGGCTTTGCCTTTGAGCGAGCATTTGGCCCTGCCCGAACATCTGTTGAGGGAAGCCGCCCTGCGCGTGCTCGCAATGGTCGGCCTTGAGGCGTTTGCCGATTATTACCCCAACCAGCTTTCCGGAGGCATGCGCAAGCGTGCCGGCCTTGCGCGGGCCATTGTAGCGGAACCGCGGATTTTGCTTTGCGATGAGCCCACCTCCGGCCTTGATCCGGTCACCGCGGCCAGAATGGACGAGCTTTTGCTGTCCATGCACGCCCGGTATCCGGAAATGACCCTTGTTGTCGTCAGTCACGATCTCGCCGGATTCAGAATCCTCGCGGAGCATGTTCTGGTCATCAGGGACGGTGGTCTGATTTTCGCCGGTACTCCCAAGTCCCTTCTGGACAGCCGGGATGCCTATTTGCGGCAGTTTCTGGAACGCCGTTCCGGAGACGCCGGCCAAACTCCGCACAGGCCCATGAACCACAGGGTGCATGCCGAACTGGTAAAATGGCTGACCTCGTAAAATTTTTCCTCCTGGTTGCGAGGGGGTGAAAATTGTTGACAATTTTCCTCTTGCTATATAACAATAGCTTCCCGATGGCTATGGAGTGTTGTTTCAATGCCGTCTGGCCCCGGTTGTCCGGAACCGGACCCGAATCGGGGCGCCGCGCCAAAAGGCGGCGCATTTCGGGGAAATGAGGACATTTTCCCCGCTGAAGCCAACAAAACAAGCTGCGAGACGCAGTTTTGAATGGGGTTTGCCGATGGACCGTGCCCGTGAAGCTGCAGTCGGTGTTTTTATGCTCATTGGCTTTGCCTGTCTTGCCTGGCTCACAGTGAAGCTCGGCAAGATGGAATTCGTTTCCCGACAGGGCTTTGAGCTTTCGGCGCGTTTTGATTCCGCCTCCGGTCTGCGCGTCGGGGCTGATGTGGAAATTGCCGGTGTGCCGGTGGGGCGCGTGGTCGATATTTTTCTTGATGCTGACCCCATGCGCACGCAGGCGGTGGTGCGCCTTCGCCTGGAAAAGAATTTTCAGCTGTCCGATGACAGTACTGCTTCCATAAAGACAAGCGGTCTTATCGGCGATAAGTATATCAGCCTCTCCCGCGGTGGCTCTGAAAAAATGCTCAATGCCGGCGCTATGATACAGGAAACGGAATCCGCAGTTGATCTGGAAACCCTGATCGGGAAATACGCTTTTGGAGGTGTGTAGCCATGTGCATCCCGTTGCGCCGTTGTTTGTCCGTTCTTTTTGCCTTCCTGTTGTGGTTCTGGCTTGCTCCGCGGGTTTACGGGGCTGATGCCGGTGCCCCTCTGGCCCGCCGGGCTCTGGAAGTTTCCACTGACCGCATTTTGGCCAGCATTAAAAATCCGGATTACGTCAATCCGACCACGCGCGCGTATCTGCGTCAGCAGATTGAGGAAGAAGCGCTGTACATATTTGACTTTACCGAATTTTCCTCCCGCACGGTTGGGCAGCGCTGGCGCACGTTCACGGCAGACCAGCAAAAGCGCTTCAGTGATGCCTTTGCCGATTTGCTGATTTCCACGTATGTGAACAAAATTGACGGCTATAACGGCGAGCAGGTGGCGTATGCCGGAGAAATTTCCTCCGGCGACAAGGTGGAGGTGCGCACTGTCATCACCATGAAAGACGGCAAAAAGATTCCCGTGTCCTATCGCATGTTGCCCAGGGGGGATGCCTGGCGCGTCTATGACGTGCTGATTGAAAACATAAGTCTGGTCAAAAACTATCGTGCCCAGTTTCAGGATATCCTCAACAGAGAAGCTCCGGACAAGCTTATAGAGCGTATTGGAATCAAGGCCCGGGAAGCGCGACAGTAGCATGAGACGAAATAGCCTTTTTCTCCCCTGTTTGCTCTGCCTTTTTTTTCTTGTTTTCCGGCCGGGGGAGTCAACAGGCGCTGTTCACTGGGCAAAAAAATCGCCTGAACAGGCGCCGGCCACAGTGTACGGCGGAGCGGCGCAGATGCGGCCGGGGGCCGTTACTGTGCGGCCAGCGGGAACGCTGGAGAAACAGGGCGCGCTGGATGATTACGACGATGACGCATCGGGTGGGGAAAGCATCGCGGACCCTCTGGAGCCCTGGAACCGATTCTGGTTCGGATTCAACAATTTTTGTTACCTTCATATCGTCAAACCCATCCATCAAGGATATGCCGCTGTTACGCCGCGTCAGTTCCGTAGCGGCATGAAAAATTTTTTTTTCAACCTTTTTTTCCCCGTACGCTTCGTCAACAATATTTTCCAGTTTCGTTTTATGGAGGCCGGCGTTGAATTCGGCCGCTTTATCATCAATACAACCACCAGCCTCGGCTTCGCCAATGTGGCCAAGGATAAAAAAACCATTGTTCCGGTGGAGCCGGGCGGGGAGGATTTCGGGCAGACTCTGGGGAGCTGGGGCATAGGGCACGGCTTTTACATTGTCTGGCCTGTCATCGGCCCCTCATCGCCGCGTGACACCCTGGGGCGTATCGGAAACCTGTTTGCCGATCCTCTGTTTTATGTGAGTCCCTGGGAGCTTGCCACCGGAGCGGAACTTTACTTGCGCTTTAACGATATGGACGACATACTCCCCCTTTATGAAGAGATGAACAGGGCGGCGGTGGACCCCTACATTGCCATGCGGCAGGCCTACGTCAATCTTCGTCGCATTCAGGTAGCCCGGTGACATCCGCTTATGTCGAATGCCCTGCTTGCCCTTGATCGCCTCTCCGTGTGTTTTGACGTCGGAGGCATGCCGCTTGCGGCCGTCAGCGACCTGAATCTTGTTTTGCCCGAGGGGTCCGTGACCTGCCTTGTGGGTGAGTCCGGTTGCGGCAAAAGCCTTACGGCGCGCGCCGTCATGCGTCTTCTTCCGGAGAACTCCAGAGTGGGGGGGCGCGTCCTTTTTCACGGAAAGGATATTTTTTCCTTGAAGGAGAAGGAATTGCGCCGCTTCCGGGGAGCGGGGGCGGCAATGATTTTTCAGGAACCTATGACGTCGCTCAATCCGGTGCTCACAGTGGGGGAGCAGACGGCGGAACCGTTGCGGCTGCATTTCGGTCTGACGGCTCGTGAAGCGCGCGAACGCGCGGAAGGACTTTTCTCCGAGGTCGGCATACCTTCTCCGGAAAGCCGCTATGAGGATTACCCGCATCAGCTGTCCGGCGGCATGAGGCAGCGGGTCATGATAGCCATGGCCCTGTCCTGCCGGCCGGAACTGCTTCTGGCGGACGAACCCACCACGGCTCTTGACACAACTATACAGGGACAGATTCTGCGTCTTATCGTATCACGGAGCAGGGAACGCGGCATGACGGTGCTTTTTATCACGCACGACCTCGGCGTAGCGGCGCAGATCGCCGATTTTGCGGGCGTCATGTATGCCGGACACCTGGTGGAGTACGCCCCGGCGGCGGGTTTTTTTACGGGTCCGCGTCATCCTTACAGTCGCGGGCTTATACGCGCCGCGCCGGGGCGTCATTGTCTGGGTTTACGACGCATGCCCGCCATTGACGGCACGGTGCCGGGCCTGCGGGATATGCCCGAAGGCTGTCCTTTTCATCCGCGCTGTCCGGATGCGGTTGCCCGCTGCCGGGAGGAACCGCCCCGGACAATCGCTGACGGCGACCGCCAGACGGCCTGCTGGGCGGCGACTGCGGGACAATAGGAGAGAAGCCGGGATAATTAGAGCATTTCACACTTGAAATGCTCCGCAAGGATTTGCCGGCAAAGCCCGGCGGCGGTTGCAATCCCCTTTCATCCGGCGTATGCTGGAGCAAATGTTGACAAGGAGCGGCCATGCCGGACAACACCGTGATTCTGCTGGAAACTTCCTCGGGAGATGTCCTGCTGGAGCTTTTTGCGGACAAGGCGCCGAAAACCGTTGAAAATTTTTTACGCTACGTGGATGACGGCTTTTACCGGAACACGATTTTTCATCGCGTCATTCCGGGTTTCATGATTCAGGGCGGCGGCCTTTCCACCCGCATGGAGGAAAAACCCGCCGGAGCCCCGGTTGAAAACGAGGCGGACAACGGCCTTGCCAACGAGCGCGGAACCATTGCCATGGCCCGCGCCGGCGAACCGCACAGCGCGACCGCCCAGTTCTTCATCAATCTCGATGACAATGCCTTTCTCAACCATGCCGCCTCTACGCCCGACGGGTGGGGGTACTGCGTTTTCGGCAAGGTTGTTGAAGGAATGGACGTTGTGGACAAGATCGCCGGGGTGAAAACAATATCCCGCGGCATCCATGAAAATGTTCCGGCGGATATGGTTTTGATTACGGGCGCGAGCCGTTTTGAATAATCAGGCCGGAGCAGTCCATCTTTGAAAAAGTCGGGCTGCTCCGCAAGAATTTTTCCGCAAATCCTTGCCGCGAGATTGTCGCAAGGCGGATTTACTCCGCCGCAAGCGACAATCTCAAAGCGAAATTGCTCTGGAGGGAAAAACATGTCCCGCGAGGCGCAGGCGGCGCAAGGGCCGTTTGAACACATGTACGACCTGCTGACGGAGTACCTGAAGGTTTGCCCGGACGAGGTCTGGGCGGAAGAGAACGGCGGCTGGCCCGTCTGGCAGCAGATCGCGCATGCCTTCTGGGTGATGGACCTTTTTGTGTGCCCCGATGGGGAAAGCATGCCACCCGCGCCGTTCGGCGCGGAGGCCGCCCGCCTCAAGGCGCGGGGAGGCGAGGTTGTCGGCAGGGCCGCCATGAAGGAATACGCGGCCGCAGTAAAATTCCGCGTGGACGCCTGGTTCGCGCGTTTGACGGATGCCGCCCTGGCCGGGACAAACCCCGCGTTGTCGAAGAAAATCGGCCGGGAGCTGTCGTACATGGCGACGGCCGTGATGCTGGCCTCGCACAGCGGCTATCACCTGGGTGCCTGCGACGCGGCCCTGCGTGACCACGGGCTGCCGGGCGTGTTCTGAGCTGCGGGGCGGAATCGCTTCAGGGCGAAGTTACGGTTTCACGCGCTTTGCTCCAGCAGGTCCTTTGTCGCCAAGGCGATCTGCAATTCCTCGTTGGTGGGGATGATCAATACCGGGATTTTGCTGTCCGGCGTGGAGATCGTCCGCGCGCCCGGCTTGCGCGCGCTGTTTTCCGTCCTGTCCAGTTTTATGCCGAAGGCCTCCATGCCCTCGCACACCGCGGCGCGCAGCAGGCTGTCGTTTTCGCCGATGCCCGCCGTAAAGACCACGGCATCCGTTTTGCCCTCCAGCAAAACCAGATATGAGCCGAGAATTTTTTTGACGCTGCGGACAAGCATGTTGAAGGCCAGGTCCGCCCGCTTGTCGCCCGCTTCAATCCGGCTGTGCACATCGCGCATGTCGGTGTGCCCGCACAGGCCGAGCAGGCCGGATTGCTTGTTCATCAGGGCGTCGACTTCGGAAGCCGACAGGCCCTTTTTCTCCATGACAAAGGGCACTATGGCCGGATCAATGCTGCCGCAGCGGGTGCCCATGACAAGGCCTTCCAGCGGCGTCAGGCCCATGCTTGTGTCGAAACACCCGCCGTTTTTCACGCAGGTCATGGACGAGCCGTTGCCGAGGTGCATGGTGACGGAGCAAAGCTCCCCGGGCGCTTTGCCGAGGTACTCCGCCGTTCTGTGGGCAATGTATTTGTGGGACGTGCCGTGGAAGCCGTAGCGGCGTATGCCGAGCTCCTCATACAAACTGTAGGGCAGCGCGTACATGTAGGCTTCCTCGGGAATGCCCATGCCGAATTCCGTGTCGAAAACCGCGACGTTCGGCACACCGGGAAACAGCTTTTCCGTCACCTCGATGCCCGTGAGATTGGCGGGGTTGTGCAGCGGGCTGAACATAAAGCATTCGCGTATGATGTCCTTGACGCGCCGGGTCACCAGCACCGGCTCGGCAATCTTCTCGCCGCCGTGCACCACGCGGTGGCCTATGGCGGCGATTTCATTTTTGTTTTTGATGACGCCCGCTTCGGGATCAGCCAGAAGCGCAATGACCTCCTCCATGCTTTCCTCATGCGTGGGGAAGGGGTGTTCACGCACGATTTTTTCTTCCCTGCCGTCCCTGTACGTTCTGTGCGTGAGGCAGCCCGCCCGCGCGCCGATGCGTTCCACCAGCCCCGAACAGAGCAGGCTTTGCGTGTCCATCTCCAGAAGCTGATATTTGCACGAGGACGAGCCCGCATTGATGACCAGAATTTTCATGGCGCCTTCCTTTGCGTTGGTTTTTTTGTCCGGCGACCGCGCCGGCAACCGGGGCTAGCCGTCCGCCTTTTCCGCCGCCGCCTGCACGGCCGTGATGGCGACGGTGTTTACAATGTCGGCCACCGTGCAGCCGCGGGAAAGATCGTTTACGGGTCTGTTCAGCCCCTGGAGCACCGGGCCTATGGCCAGCGCCCCGGCGGCGCGCTGCACGGCCTTGTAGGTGTTGTTGCCGGTGTTCAGGTCCGGGAAGATAAACACGGTGGCCCGGCCCGCCACCTCGCTGTCGGGCAGCTTTGTCCTGGCGACCGCGGGGTCAATGGCCGCGTCGTACTGCAGGGGGCCTTCAATCGCCAGTTCGGGCGCCAGTTGTCGGGCGATTTTTGTGGCCTCCACCACAATATCCACATCGGCCCCCTTGCCCGACGTGCCGGTGGAGTAGGAGAGCATGGCCACGCGGGGCTCAATGTCGAAAACCCTGGCGGTGCGGGCCGAGGCGATGGCGATTTCCGCCAGTTGCCGCGCGGTCGGATTGGGATTGACGGCGCAGTCGCCGAAAACCAGCACGCGATTTTTGAGGCACATCAGAAATACCGAGGAAACCACGGAAAAGCCCGGCTTTGTCTTGATGAATTCAAAGGCCGGGCGGATGGTGTGGGACGTGGTGTTGACGGAACCGGACACCATGCCGTCGGCGTCGTTTTTTTTCACCATCATGGTGCCGAAATAGGTGGCGTCGGACATGATGTCGCGCGCCTGTTCCGAGGTAATGCCCTTGTTTTTGCGGAACTCGAAGTAGCTTTGGGAGTATTCGTCAAACCTGGGCGATGCCGCGGGATTGATTACCCCGGCCTTACCGATGTCCAGGCCGAGGGCCTGGGCCTTTTGCGCAATGACGCCGGGATCGCCCAGCAGAATGATTTCCGCGACGTCCCGGCGGAGCAGAATGTCCGTCGCCCGGAGAATGCGCTCTTCCGTCCCTTCGGGCAGAACGATGCGCATTCTGGCGCTTTTGGCCCGCTCTATCAGGTTGAATTCGAACATCATGGGCGTTGTGTGGCTGCCGCACCTGGTTTGCAGGCGTTCGGCGATTTCCTTGCCGTTGACATAGTGTTCAAACAGGCCGAGTACCGTGTTTATTTTGCGGATGTCGTCGGGCTCGATGACGCTGTAAATTTCCCTGAGGGCCAGAATGGTTTTGTAGGTGTGATGTCTGGTGAGCAGCACCGGCAGAGGCGAGCCTGACCAGCCCTCTATGAGGTCGCATACCTCCGCGGGCGGCCGGAGCCCGCCCGTGAGGAGCACGCCCGCTATATCCGGCGTCGAGGAGGACAGCCGCGAGGCTATGGCGGCCAGCAGCATGTCGGTGCGGTCGCCGGGGGCGATGACAAGCTGATCTTTGGCGATGTACTGCAGCACATGGTCCACGTGCATGGCCGCCACAAGATAGTCGCCCACAAGGGCGTCCATGCGGTTGTGGCCGAAGAGGATTTCGCCGTCGACGATTTTTTGCACATCCCGCATGGTGGGTTTGCCGACAAGCGGCTCGTCCGGCACGGCATAGAGCAGGGGGGCGCTTTCCCCGCGGGCGAAATGCCGGCGGAGTTCGTCAAGCTCGGTTTGGGTCAGGCCGGCCATGTTGATGACGGCGGCGATCACGTCCACGGAATACTGGGCCAGCGCGTCCATGACCGGCTGGAGGGATTCGCGCGCCTCATCGGCGGTTTTGTTCTCGCCGGTGGTGACGAGAATTACCGGGCACCCCAGGTTGGCGGCTATCTCGACATTGAGCTCGAATTCCGGCACGGGATCCTTGCCCAGAAAATCGGTGCCGACGCAGAGGACAAAATCGTGGGTCTCAAGGAGTTTTTTATATTTGCGCAATATGTTTTCCACAAGAAGACTGCGGGAACCCTGATTGATGATTTCCCGCGCCTCCGTGTAGGTGTAGGCGAAGGTGGCGGCGTACTCCATGTCGATTTTGAAGTGTTTGAGCATCAGGTTGATGTCCGGATCAAGGTCGTCAAGCTGCGGTTCGCTGATAATCGGGCGAAAAATCGCCACCTTGCGCAACGTGCGGCTCAAAAGCTGCATCATGCCGAGGGCGATGACGCTTTTGCCGTTGCGCTGGGATGTGGCTGTGATATAGAGGCCGTTGTACATGCTGTCCTCCAGTTCCGGGCGGTTGGCGGGGACATGCCGCGCACCGGCCCCTTGGGGCCGGTGCGCGGCATACGCATCGGGTCAGTTCGCGGAAGGATGAGGAAGGTCGGCCAGTTGCCTGTACAGGGCGTAGCGCCGGGCATAGTCCCTGGCAAGTTCATCCTTGAGCGTTTTGGACACTTCGGGATTTGTCTTTCCGAGAGAGGCGAAGCGCACCTCCCCTTCCAGGAAATCCAGAATCGGGGAAGCGGGAGCCTTGCTGTCGAGCTGGAAAGGATTTTTGCCTTCCCCGGCAAGGTCGGGGTTGTAGCGGTACAGGGGCCAGTACCCGCACTGGACGGCCAGCTTGGCCTCTTCCATGCTTTTGCCCATGCCCTTGCGCAGGCCCTGGTTGATGCAGGGCGCGTAGGCGATGATCAGCGAAGGGCCTTTGTACGCTTCCGCTTCGCGGAAAACCTTGAGCACATGCTGCCTGTCCGCGCCCATGGAGATGGAGGCCACATACACATAGCCGTAGGTCATGGCCATGCGACCGAGATCCTTTTTGCCGGTGCGCTTGCCCGCGGCGGCGAACTGGGCCACGGCGCCGAGCGGCGTGGCCTTTGAGGACTGCCCGCCGGTATTGGAGTAAACTTCCGTATCCATCAGCAGCACGTTGATATCGTCGCCGGTGGCCAGCACATGGTCGAGGCCGCCGTACCCGATGTCATAGCCCCAGCCGTCGCCGCCGAAAATCCAGACGCTCTTTTTGGTGAAGAGGTCCTCCATTTCCCAGAGCTGTTCCGCAAGGGGGTTGTCCCAGTCGTCCAGAAACTCGATGACCTTTTCGCCGTACTCGCGTGAGCCGTCGGCATCCTCCCTGTTGTCAAGCCAGCCTTGCAGGGCTTTTTTGAGCTCCTCCGGAATGCCGCCGGTTTTGACCCCCTCCTCCGCCAGCATGGCCAGCCGCGCGCGCCGCTGCACATAGGCGAGGCCTATGCCGCAGCCGTACTCCGCCGCGTCTTCAAACAGGGAGTTGCCCCAGGCCGGGCCGAAACCGTCCCGATTGACGGTGTAGGGAGTGCTTGGGGAAGACGCGCCCCAGATGGAGGAGCAGCCGGTGGCGTTGGCGATGATCATGCGCTCCCCGAACATCTGGGTGAGCAGCTTGACGTAGGGCGTCTCGCCGCAGCCGCCGCAGGCGCCGGAGAATTCGTGCAGGGGCTGCTGCAGTTGGGAGCCCTTGAGGGTGTCGCGCGGCATGAGGGTGTTTTTGACGGAGATGTTTTCCCCGGCAAACAGCAGGTTGGCCTTTTGAGCGCCCAGTTGCGTTTCAAGCGGGACCATGACCAGGGCTTTTTCCTTGGCCGGGCAGACGTCCGCGCAGGAACCGCAGCCCAGGCAGTCTTCAGGATAGACCTGCATCCGGAATTTGAGCCCCTTGAGATCCTTGCCCTGCGCGTCCTTGACGGCAAAACTTTCCGGAGCGCCCTCGAGTTCCCCGTCTGTGGCGAGATAGGGCCGTATGGCCGCGTGCGGGCAGACGAAGGAACACTGGCAGCACTGAATGCAGTTTTCGATCTTCCATTCGGGGATGTCGATGGCCACGCCGCGTTTTTCACAGGCCGCCGTGCCGGTGGGCACAAAGCCGGCGGCCTCCTCACGCGAACCGGAAAAAGCGGATACCGGCAGCTTGTCACCGCGCTGGGCCAGGATGGGACGGACAACCGCGCGGATGTATTCATCCTCGTCGCAACGGCAGACCTGTGCGCCGTCCTTCGCCTCCGCCCAGGAGGCGGGATACCTGACCTCCTCCAGAGCGGTCGCGCCTTTATCGACGGCCGATATGTTCATGTTGACCACCTTGTCGCCCTTGAGGCCATAGGTCTTTTTGATGGAATCCTTGAGCAGTTCAACCGCTTTCCCGAAGTCGATGACATTGGCCAGCCTGAAGAAGGCCGTCTGCATAATCATATTGATGCGCCCGCCGAGGCCGGCTTCCTGGGCGACCTTGACAGCGTCGATATTGTAGAATTTCAGCTTCTTGCGCGCGATGATGCGTTTCATGGAAGCCGGGAGGCGTTTTTCCATGTCCGCGAGGCTCCAGTTGGAATTGAGCACGAAGACGCCGCCCTGCTTGATGCCGTCCAGAATGTCGTACTGGGCGACGTAGGCCGCTTTGTGACAGGCGATGTAGTCCGCGCTGGTGATGAGGTAGGAGGACTGGATGGGCTGTTTGCCGAAGCGCAGGTGCGAGACGGTGAACCCGCCGGATTTTTTGGAGTCGTAGGCGAAGTAGGCCTGCGCGTACATGTCGGTATTGTCCCCGATAATCTTGATGGCCTGCTTGTTCGCGCCGACTGTGCCGTCCGCGCCGATGCCGAAGAACTTGCACTGGACGGTCCCTTCGGGCACCGTGTCGATTTCTTCCTCGACATCCAGCGAGAGGTTGGTGACGTCGTCCTGAATGCCGACGGTGAAGTGGTTTTTGGGCGCGAGACCCCGCATGTTGTCAAAAACGGCCTTGGCCATTCCGGGCGTGAAGTCCTTGGACCCCAGGCCGTAACGGCCGCCGATGACGACCGGGGCGTCGCCGTGTTCCAGAAAGGCGGTGCAGACATCCTGATAGAGCGGCTCGCCCGGAGCGCCGGCTTCCTTGGTGCGGTCAAGCACCGTCAGCACGGCGGCGCCGGCGGGGATGGCCTGAAGCAGATGGGCCGGCGAGAAGGGACGGAACAGATGCACCTTGACGAGACCCGTGCGCTGCCCCTGTTTGTTCAGATAATTGACCGTTTCTTCAATAACTTCACAGGAAGACCCCATGCTGATGACGACGCGGTCGGCTTCCGGATGCCCCACATAGTCAAAAAGGCGGTGTGTGCGCCCCGTAAGCGCGGAAACCTTTTTCATGTTTTCCAGCACGATGGCGGGCACGGCGTTGTAAAACACGTTGGAGGCTTCCCTGTTCTGGAAATAGATATCCGGGTTCTGGGCGGTTCCGCGGACGTGCGGGTGTTCCGGATTCAGCGCCCCTTCGCGGAACTCGCGGACTTTTTCCCAGTTGACCAGCGGCCTGATGTCGTCGTAATCTATAAGCTCAATTTTCTGTACTTCATGCGAGGTGCGGAATCCGTCAAAGAAGTGACAGAAGGGCACGCTTGAATCAATGGCGGAAAGATGGGCGACAAGGGCCATGTCAACGCATTCCTGTACGGAGGACGAGGCGAGGAAGGCGAAGCCCGTCTGCCGGCAGGCCATGACGTCCTGGTGATCGCCGAAAATGGACAGGGCGTGGGAGGCCAGCGCGCGCGCCGACACATGAAACACGCCGGGCAGAAGCTCGCCGGCGATTTTGTACATGTTGGGGATCATCAAAAGCAGGCCTTGCGAGGCTGTGAACGTCGTGGTAAGGGCGCCGCCCGCCAGCATGCCGTGGACAACGCCGGCCGCGCCCGCCTCGGACTGCATTTCGCGCACCAGCACGGGTTGCCCCAGAAGGTTTTTTCGGCCTTTGGCGGCCATTTCGTCCACCACTTCACCCATGACCGATGAGGGCGTAATGGGGTAGATGGCGGCGGTTTCCGAAAGGGCGTAGGCAATGTGGGCAGTTGCGTTGTTGCCGTCCATGGTCTTCATATTGGCCATATCTTCCTCCTTGCGCCGCGAAGGCGCGTTTGTTTCATCATTAGGAGCGATTTCGTCTTGAGATCGTCGCTTGCGGCGGGCAAAGCCCGCCCGCTCCGGCGTTTCCGCGCGGAATTGGCGAAAATACGTTATCCGAATCGCCTTCGGACGTCCATTACAAATTCGGGCGCCGCGCGGGGGCTTGCCCGCAGGCGCGCTCAATGCTCGCAAAAGCGTTATGGCTGTGGATTGATTCCATGCTTTCCGCTTCCACGCGAAACCATGCGACCTGTTCGTGCGCCGAGAGACTTTGGGCCACATTGCGCACGACGTCCTCCACAAACCGGGGGTTGGCAAAGGCGTGCTCGGTGACAAATTTTTCGTCCTCACGCTTGAGCAGCGTGTACACGGCGGATGAGGCGGATTTTTCGGCGATCTCGATAAACTCCTCAAGCCAGGAAAAACCCGTCATGCGTATGCTCATGCGCACAACGGCGCGCTGGCTGTGGGCGCCTTCGCGGCTTATGGCCTTTGAGCAGGGGCAGACGGTCATAACGGGCACATCCACTTCCAGCAGGAAGGTCTGGCCGTTTTCATCCAGCTCTCCCGTGAGGCGGCATTCATAGGGGACAAGGCTGCTGCTGCCCGAGGCGGGAGCGGCCTTCCTGACGAAATAGGGAAAACAGAAACGCGCGTACGCCCGCTGCGCTCCCAGACGTTTTTTGATGGTCTGCAAAAGGCGGCGCAGGGACTGGTGGCTTATTTCATCATTCCACGCTTCAAGCGCTTCCACAAAGCGGCTCATATGCGTACCCTTGAAGGAGGAAGGCAAATCCACGCCCGCGTCCACCCGCGCCACGGTCCGCTGTCTGCCTTCCCGGCGGTCGCGGACCAGGAGCGGCAGTTTGAGATTGCGTATGCCGACCCTGTCAATGTTCAGGGCAACGGCGGGGCTGTGATTCTGCACGTCTTCCATGCGTTCGGCTGCGCTGCTGCCATGCTGTTGAAATCCCTCCGGATAAATGATGCTGTCCAGTATACCCCGGATGTTTCCGGCTGTACAGAAAAACTTGAACCCGCGGGGCATGCGATTGTATCTTTGACGGGCTTTTGTTATGTTCTCCCGACAATGCAAAGGGAGTTCCGGATGGGACAGGACATTTTTGATCTGGTTGTTGTTCTCGTGCTGGTTTTTTTCTCCGGACGGGGTTTTCTGCAAGGTTTTGTCGGTGAAGTGGCGGGCCTTGCCGTCATTGTGGGCGGATTCTGGGCGGCCTGGACATGGCATCCTCTGCTGGCGGGCCATCTGGATTTCATAGGCGGCCAGTCATGGCGCGTCATAGCCGCCTATGTCCTGATTTTTCTGGCCGTTATTCTTGTCGTCGGGCTTTTGGCGCGAGTGCTGCAAAAAATCCTCGTTTTTTCCTTCATTTCCTGGGTGGACAAAGCCGCCGGCACGCTTGTCGGCTTTGCCAAAGGAATGCTGCTGTGCGCGTTTGCCCTGATAGTTCTGCAAAAATTTTTCCCTGACGAGCCGTTTATGAAGCAGTCGCGCGTCTTGCCGTATCTGGACGCGCTGACGGAGCAGGTCAGAAACTGGCTGCCGCCGGAACTGCGCGACATGGCCGGCGTGTGACCACGTTGATGAATGCTCGGCCCCGACGCCGGCCAAACCCAAGGAAGACAGAATGCCGTCTCCGGCCCTGGAAAAACTTTTTGCCGTTATCGACACGCTCATTGGCCCGGACGGCTGCCCTTGGGACAAGGCGCAGACCCCGGAAAGTCTTTGCGATTACATTATTGAGGAAAGCCATGAGCTTGTCTGCGCCATTCGTTCCGGAAAGGCCGCGGACGTCCGCGAGGAACTCGGAGACGTGCTGTTTTTGCTGCTTTTTGTCAGCCGCCTCTATGAAAGACAGGAAAAATTCGGATTCGGGGACGCGCTGGACGTCAGCCGGGAAAAAATGATTCGCCGCCACCCGCACGTTTTCGGCGACAGGGTTTTCAGCGACATCAACGGGCAACTTGAGGCCTGGGAGCGGATCAAAAGGGCGGAACACGCGGGGGAACACGGCGCCCGGCGGGGTGTTTTCGCCACCCTGCCCGATACGCTGCCCCCGCTGATAAAGGCGTACCGGATTCATTCCAGGGCGGCTAGGGCCGGCTTCACCTGGAAGGATGACGAGGCGGCCGCCCGGCAGGTGGAGGCGGAATGGCTCGAATGGCTTGACGCCGCCGCCGGGGAGGACGCCGCCGCCCGCGGGCATGAATTCGGCGATCTGCTTTTTTCGTTGGTTGAGCTTGGCCGCCGGAGGGGAATCAGGGCCAATGAGGCGCTGGACCTCGCCGCGCGAAGATTTTTGCGGCGCTTTGCCCGGATGGAGGCCTTGGCGGAGGAGCGGGGACAGGATTTTGCCTCCCTTTCGCCCGATGAAAAAGAAGCCCTGTGGGACAGGGCAAAAGCCGAAGAATCTTCGGCGGATTGAACGGCGGGCCTGTGTTCCGGGGCATGATATTTTTTCTGCGCCGCCATGTTGCGGGAAGGCGGGTTGCGGCGCTGCTTCTGCTCGCGCTTGTCGCGGCCTGCGCCCCGCGCCGTCAGGCGGATGCCGGGCCGCCGGATCCCGGTGCCGTGCTGCTGCCGAGGGCGGATCCGGCCTATCTCCAGTGGCTGGAACATCAATCCATGCTGAGGTCCGCGGCGCAGATTACGGCCGGTATTTCCGGCACACGGATTCTCTGGCGCAACAGCGCCGCGGCGCTGCGTCCGAATCTGCTGCTTGAGGCGGCCCCCAACTGGCTTGATGTCAATCCGGATCTGGTTGCCTCCGGGGATCGCCCGCTGTTCGCGGTTCTTGCCGAAACGGATTTTCTGGCCTTCCTGTCCGGAACGGGCTTCGGCGGAATTTATGTGGCCCCCGCCGGAGAGCGCGCCGACGTTTGGGGCTCCGCCGGGCCGGCGAGACCGGACGGGGCGGCGGGAGACAACATTGTCTCCTTGCGCTTTGCTCACGGGTTGGGCAAGGACGACGACTTCAAGAACCTGGCCGACGGCCTGGAAAAATTCCGGATACAGCTTGGCGGCTCCCTGCTTCCGGCGGCCACGGGCATGGGGCCGGATTTTATGCTTCAGGCCAGACGGGCCTCGCGTTTTGACGGAATTTACGCGATGCTGCCGGTTCCGCCGAAGTACCGGGAAATGCTGCCGGCCTCCGCTTCGGAGTGGGACTGTAAACCGCTGTCCCCGGCCGCGGCGGCGAAATTTGCCGATGATGGGCTGTTGCCCGCGCGTCTGACCCGTGACGGGTTGCCTTGGGCAACCCGGGGCGGCTGGGCCGTCACCGGAGAAATACACGGGGCTGACGGGCAAGCACGCCGCTGGCTGTACCGCTACAGCGGCAATGTGTCGCGGCCGGTGCTCCTTTGGCAGGATCCTTCCGGCAACGCCCGCCGTATTTTTTCGGCCGCCGCCATACAACATACGGGCGCGCAACGGCAGGCGCTCGCCGCCGTCAGGCTGGAACCGCTCATGGGGCTTGACGCGCGCCAGGATTTGCCGGGCGGCCTCCGCGCCGCGCCGGGGGGGCAATGGAGCGAATTGACGCCGGGGCCGGAGGCCCTCGACGATATGGCCCGCGAGGTCCATCGCTATGGGGGCTGGCTGGCGCAGGCGGACGTTTTGCCCCAATCCCTGACGCGGCGCATCCTCAACGGCGCGGTGGACTTTGCCAGGGACGCGGCCGCATGGCCGGCCGCCGCCTATGCCCTGCTCAGCGGGGATGCCGGGCCTCTGGCGGCGCTTTTGCGCGCCCCGGCGGCCCAGGGGGTGGAATACAGCCGTCTGGTGCGCGGTCTGGATGAGGGGGCGCGGGTGGACTGGCGGGCTTTTCTGGAAGTGGAGAACGGGGCGGAACTGATCCGCAAGGCTCAACATCTCGCGGGGGGGGCGGCCAAAAATTTGGGCAGCCTGGCGACAGCCGCCTCATTGGCCGCGCGCGCGCTACGTCTGGACGCAAAACGGGCCGCCCTGCCGGAAAACGCGCGGGCCATGCGGCAGGCCTGCCTTTCCCTGCTCTCCTGGAAGATCGGATTGCCGGGCCTCGTGTTTCTCAGTCCGCATGATTTGACCGGAGCGCTGGCTCCCGATGCCGCCGTCCATGCATCCGCCAATGACGGCGCGGCCGTGGTCCCTGTGTGGGAAATGAACGGACAGCGCCCCCAGCCCGCTCCCGTTTTTGGAGCATTGCCGGTCCAGTGGGCTGACGGCGCGAGTTTCCTGCACTCCGTCAGAAATCTTCTGCTGGCCCGCCGGGGGGCTGGTCTGCATCAGGGTTCCCTGCGGGCGATAGTGGCCGGCCCGGCTGGCTGCGCGGCCGCCATAAGCGAACTTCCGGACGGGCGGCACTGGCTGCTGGCGACAAATTTTTCGGCCGTGCCCCGTGACTTTTCCATAAATCTTCCTCAGGAGATGCGCGGAAAATACGCGCGCGACATTGCCGGCGGCGAGGTGTCGGGCATACAGGGGAACCGGCTTGTGCTGGCCCTTGACGCCCGTCAGTCCCGGCATTTGCTGATTTTTTGACCACACGAAAGGAGTGGTGATATGGGAGAAAATGCCCCGGACGCGAGGCCCGGAACCGCCGAAAATGAAAATGTTTCTGTCGCGGAAATCGCGGATGCCGCGGAAGCCGGGGAGGCTGGATGCGATTCGTCGGCAAGGGATGGCCGGCTGCAACAATGCTTTGAGGGAGCAAGCCGCCTGGGGCCGCTGCTTCTGATCTGTGTGTTCGCGCTGTATGTCTGGCCGGCATTTTTGGGCAGGACGCCCTGTTTCCCGTCTGATCCGGAGAGCGGCCGAATTTTGCGGCATGTCATGGAACAGGGAGCCTGGCCGGCCCCTTCCGCCGGAGGGGTGGCCCAATGGCCGGGTTTTTCCGCCCTTTTTACAATCATTCTGAAATGCGCGGGATACTTTGGCGAAATAACCGCCTTCCCGGCGCTGCTCGCGGGGCTGAGCGCTTTTTGCGCACTCCTGACGCTGCTGGGCGTCTGGTGTTTGGGCCTCGCAGCCCGTCTCGGCCCGCGCGCGGCGCTGTCGGCCGGTCTGATATTGCTTTGCGCGCCGGTTTCCGCGCTGCTCGCAAATTTTACCGGGCCGGAAATTTTGGCGGTCGCGCTGACCCTGTTTTCCCTTTGCTGTTTTTGCCGAGGTTGGCAAAGGGAGGCGTCCGGCCTTGCCGTCCCCTCGGGTTGTCTGCTCGCCGCGCTGGCCGCCCTTACGGGGGGGCCGTACTATCTGCTTCTGCCTTTTTTGGGATCATTGGTTTTTCTTTGCTGGCTCGGCCGCGTTCAGCGCGCGCAAAAGTTCGACGCCGTGTTCGGCTTTGCCTTGTGCCTTGCGTTGATCGCGGCCTGGCTCGGCGCTGTGATGCTCTGGGGAAATGCCGACGAATATTTCCGGCGCCTGCGCGCCGACCTTTTGCCTTTGGGAAATACGGGGGCGGATTTCCGACGGCGCGCCTTGCCTGATGCCGGCGCGGCCCTTTTGGGGCTTTTGCCCTGGTTGGCCCTTGTCGTTTTTGTCTCCTGGACCCGTGTGGCCCGCGAGGCGGCAACAACCCTCAAAGTGGCGCGGGCGGAGCGTGCCGGAGCCGCTTTTGTCTGGATTGCTCTCGCCTGCGCCGCGCTGCTGGCCCCGCTCGCGTCCGGCCCCGCCGGACCGGGTATAACGCTCTGCGCCCTGGCGGCCCTCCTTCTGGGCAAGGCCCTGTTGCGCCTTTCGAATTTCGGCAGCCGGTTTTTCTATTCGTTTGTGGTTCTCTGTCTGCTTGTTTCGGCTGCGGGGATGACGGCGTTGAGTTTCAGCCATTCGGGGGACTGGCTCGCGCGGACCTTCAACATGGCCTTGCCGCCCGAACTCTCGGGGGATATGGCCTTGCCGGGGATTGGACTCTGTTGCCTGGCGGCGGCCTTCATTCTTGTCCGTTTCACAAATCTGGCAAAACCCGCCGGTTCCCTGCTCGCATGTACTCTGCTGGCGGCCGCTCTGGCCCAGCCGGTCATGTTGTGGCTTGAACCCCGGTTCTGCCTCAACTATGGCAGTATGTTGTGGCGGCGGGACGGACCTGAAAAAAAGGCCCTGTCGCGGGAACAGGGCGCTCCCGCTCCCGCGGAAGCAGGCGCGGGGCGGGAAGCCGCGCCAAAGCCGGAACAGCCGGAGCGGGCCGACGCGCCGGCGAAACCTGTAGCCGCGCCGGACGCTCCGGAGGAATCGCGTCAGAGCAGGCCCTAGAGCAATTTGCTATTGAAATTATCTAAAATTTATTTAGAATACCTGCATGTCAATAGCAAGCAAAGACACTCGAGAAAGGGCTGTAGAAGCATAGCAGTCAAGGAAGTTTTCGAATGCATAACGCCTTCAAACGCGCGGGGGTGGCTTGAAAGCTGTAGATATTTTCAATAGCAAAATTCTCTAGGCTTTTTATAAATTTATCCAATTTTTTCAATATGTAACGTCACTTTATTGTGCAACGGTCTTTCCCGTAAAAGATGTCAGATACATGGATTGCATTCGATTCGAAAACTCAAAAAAACCTTGACTCGCGAGGCGGGTCTATACATAGAATTGCTGGACGAAAGCAACAAAAACTTGACATCCCGCTGCAATTCGTCTATAGTTAAAAATTACGTTATTGGGTTGTCGTTCAATTGGCAGGACGGCGGATTCTGGCTCCGCTAATCTAGGTTCGAGTCCTAGCAGCCCAGCCAACATGTAAGACAACTAAGACAACGTCCCCATCGTCTAGTCGGCCCAGGACAACGGCCTTTCACGCCGTCAACAGCGGTTCGAATCCGCTTGGGGACGCCAAGAATTTCAAAGGGTTGCACATGCCTTTTGAATATGGCACTCGCTAATTTACAAGTGCCGATTTACAAAATGCCTCAGAAGATTGCTTCTTCTGAGGCATTGCCATTTCATCGAAATGGTTGCCTAAAGCCAATCCTACAGTACAACCTGCCAAAGCATCAACTACGGTAACGCGATCCGCGTATTGCCCGAAACTCTTGATGTATCCGTCTGTAGTCGTTGCCCGGTAATGCCCCATCAGCATTTGAGCCGCGCCCAAGCCTTGAGTCGAAAAAGCAATGGTTGCACTCTTGTGCCGCAAGGAATAAAAACCAAAGGGCTTTACACCGGCACGTCTGCAAAGTGCCGGCATAAAATGGCTTCTGTGCGTGAACGGTTCTCCCAAGTGCGTTTTGTTTTCCGTCTGGAAGAAAACCGGTTCCGCGCGGCATGGCCGCTCCGCCTGCCACCAGAGAAGAGCTTTCACAAGTTCTGAATGCAAGGGAAGCCATCTCTCCCGCTTGCCGCCGCCTTTCGTCTTGTGGTCGATCAGGCGGATTCTGTTTCCGGGAAAATCAATGTCATCCCATTTCAGCCGAAAAACTTCGCCCGCCCTCGCACCTGTGTAGTAAAACAACATCAACATTACCAAGTCTTGTCCCTTCGCCAAAAGAATAACCTTCACAACGTCATCATCAGAAGGGACGTATCTTTCGCGCTTTTCAGCGGGAAAAACCGGCACCAGCTTGAAGCGAACTGTGCCAATATATTACGTTTTGACGTACTCTTGTCATTTGCCAGATTTATATTTACAATACCCACAGTCGTTGTTACTGTTATTTAACATCGTGTTTTAATTATGTTTATGTTAAATTTGCAAAGCTATCTGAGGAAAAAATGGAAATTGTCCCATTAAAACAAAATGGAGTCCCTCAAGCTGAACGTGAGGCCCATCAACAAATAAAGAAAGCTTTTGATAGTACTCCATTCAGCAAACACTGGAAAGGTTATGCGTCATTCGCTCTAGTTCGGCAACAACGCGGGGCTGGAGATGATGATTTTGACCTTGTTTTGATTACACATACAAACATAGTTGTCATTGAGCTTAAAAACTGGCACGGTAAGGTGCTTAAATCTGACGGACAGGAATGGTATGTCGATGGAGAGCGTAAAGATACTTCTCCTGTAAAAAAATCCAACCTCAATGCAAAAAAACTGGCTTCTAAAATGACACAGAAGTTAGGTCGGAAGATGACCCCTTTCATTTATGCATATGTTGTCCTTCATGGGGATATTGAAACCATAACTTTACCTGATGAAGAAAAGCTGAATGTTCTTAATATGAAAGATATACTTAATTGGAGATATAATGCTATTTATAAAGATTATTTTAAACAGTCTAAGTCTAATATTAATCCACTTAACTATCTAGTTGATTACGACAAATTTTTTAGAGGATCTAATTTTAAGCCAAAAAACTACTATATTAATGGTTTTTGCCCTGGTGACTCCCCGATTTTTGAACATCCAAAAGAACTTTATAAAGAATTTAAAGCGTACGCAAAAGATGATTTTAAAAAGCTGGCGTTACTAAGAGCATGGAATTTTAACGCACCAGGAGTTGAGTTAATTGGCGAAAAAGATCGTGCATTTATTGGTTTACGTGAACAACGTATCTTTGAACATGTAGAAGCAATAAATGAGGAATTGCTCAGCAGCTTGTTACGTCCAGTAACACGGAACGTAGAAAATGATGTAACAATTAATTTCCAAGAAATTTATTTTCTTCCTAATAAAATAACACGCTTAGAGGAATTTCCACGTAAACTTGCGGGTCTGTCTCAAGAAGATCGTCTTCTTCTTATTAAAACACTACTCTCACGCTTTGCAGATTTGCATGATTTAAAAATAGCACATCGCGATATTGGACAACATAGTCTGTGGCTTGACCTCCCAGCAAAAATTGTTATGTCAGGTTTCCAGGCGGCAGACTTTCCTACAATGCAAACGGTTGGGGCATTAAGTAAAAAAATCAAGGTAGAGCAGAGTATATACCCACCATCTGCAACACCATATGAGCAGGATGTCTTTATGCTAGGTGTTGTCGTATATCTTTTACTGTACGGCGAAGCCCCCCCAAAACCACGCGGTATTTTTGAGTGGAGTGCTAGGGCGGAAGAGCCATTACACGGCGATTTGGATGTATTTTTTGCCAAAGCATTGAACTCAGACCCAGGAAAAAGTTTCCAAAATGCTCGTGAAATGCTTGAAGCCTTTAATGCCGCAACCGATGATCGTAAGCAAGCACAGATTATTGACCCTACAATGTTTGCCGCCTTTGAGGCAGTTACCCGTGAACGGGACTATGAGTATATCGACACCATCGAAGATAGCAATGACGCTCTATTTTTTAGAACAACTGACGGAACGAAACTTGTTAAAGTGTGGTATGGAATTAGCCTAGATGACAAGAACCCAGACCAAGCGAGACACCTTCTATCCTTCCTTGAGCGAGCAAGGGATATTAAATCCTGTGATATTTCAGGCCTGCCAAAAATATACGATTTTGGCCTTTCTCGACGTAGCTTATTGCTTGTGCTGGAATGGGTAGAAGGTAAAAATCTAACTGATTGGCTTAATACAAACCCTTCTTTTGAGAAACGCCTAATTTTATCCCATTCCATAATTGATACAATTGAACGTATCCATGTGCTAGAACTAGCACATGGAGATTTACACCCACAAAACATTATCATTAAAGATGACGATATTGCTATATTAATTGATATTCTTGATTTTCGCATTAATACAAATGATCAATACACAACGGCATATTTACCAGATAATTATAAATCATTAAGCCAGATCGAGCGCGATAGATATAGTATTGCAGCTATTTTAAAAGATATTCTTGGCTATTCCAGTACAATAGAAAACCCAGAAACAGGGATATATCCAATTCCACAAATCTATAAAGAAATTTCTAATCTTTTAGAAGCTAATACGCTGTCAAGCCTAGAACCATTGTCTCGCGCAGTTGTGGCTGCTACAAAAGTTGAAACTCAAGAAATACCCAAATTTACTGTTAAATTGAAGAATATTGAAGAAAAATCATTTAAAATGCGTCAAGTTAATGGTAATTTTTATGTTGAAGTCAATAAAGATAAAAATTTTGAAAATAGTATTATGTTTACAATAACTGGAATTGACAGAAGATTATATTGCTCATGGAATTTTATTAAACAAAAAACTAATAAATTAACTTCTAAAAAAATACCTCAAAATTTATTATTTGAATCACAAAGACGGAAAGATATGCATATTCCATTATATATTGACATATTAAAAGATAAAGATGACTCAATAGATGATTTAATTCAATATTTATTAACAAATAAAACAATTCATGATAAAATATACGGGGTCTCAAACCATAAAGATAGTTTTGATGAAATAAAAATAGATACAGAAGATTATTCAAATGAAATACATGTCTCAATTTCAGAATTATGGAATGAATTAATTAAAGCTGAAGAAGCATCATTTGTAACAGTTAGGATTATAAAACGTATAAAAAGAAAGGACAAACAGGTTATATTGCAATGTCACAAATGGGTTAATGAGTTTCAGGATTCCGATACAGTCTTAGTTTTTAGTCAGACGAAGGATAAAGATGACTGGCGCCGTTGTGGTATACTTAATTTAAAAGAACGTAAAGATACTCCAGAGGGATTGGTAGAACAACTCGTCATTGATGATTTTGATGCTCGCGTAAATCTTTCGCGTGACAGCCAACTCCAGCTTAGAAGTACACTACAAATAGCGTCTTTTAGTCGACGCCAATCCGCGATGCAACATATACTTGATGGAAAGGCATTAATCCCTGATCTTGTTGAATACTTTGAACCTAAAACTGCGCATAAACCTATGGAACATATTGCTTCAACGGAGGATACGCTCGATTCCTACTCTGAAGGCGGTAGGCAACTAAATAATAGTCAGAGAAAGGCATTTAATAAGGTACTTAGTAATGGGCCTATCAGCCTAGTTCAAGGGCCACCTGGAACTGGTAAAACATGGTTTATTGCTACCCTCCTGCATTACTTGATGAAGCATGAAAAAGCTCGTCATATTTTGTTAGTTAGTCAAACACATGAAGCTGTCAATAATGCCTTGGGAAAGAGCCAAGAAATTTGCCGAGGTAAAGGTGAACAATTTAACGCTGTACGTCTGGGGGATGAATCTAGATCATCTTTAGAAATATATAATTTGCATGCAATATCCATTGAGCAATCTTACCGTGAATTATTCAAAGCAGAGCAAAAAGAAAGAATTATTGATGTCGTACTACACTTAGGCCTCCCTAAAAAATTTATTATCGATTTTATTGATATCTATCATAGACTTTTTACAATTTATGAGCATATTAATGAATTAGAATCACGTAAATCTGACAATACTAACAATATAAATCTACTTGAATCTCATATTAAATCAAACACTGAAGCTTTTTATGATATTTCCGTAAATGATTATGGATTATCTAAAGATTTTTCTCTAATTGATACAATCAAGAGGCTCGAAGAAGAGCTGATGAACAAGTACGGTGTTCACTCACAAGATGCGGTTGATCGACTAAAAAAGCTGATTCGTCTCTCTGGGGAATGGGGCAGAATTTTGGGCTCGCGCAAATCAAACTTTGCAGAATTTCTTGCTAAATCTAGGACGGTTGTTGCAGGGACACTTGTTGGGATCGGGTATCGTGGTACGGGTGTCCTCCAAAATATTTTCGATTGGGTTATCATTGATGAGGCGGGACGTGCTACATCAAGCGAAATAGCAGTTGCCATACAGGCTGGCAAACGAATTCTTATGGTCGGGGACCACCTTCAACTTCTGCCTACATTTCCTCAAGAAGTTAAAGATATCATTTGCAGACGATATTCGTTATCACAAACATCACCGTTATTTAACAGTGATTTTGAGCGAATATTTAATTCCGCTTATGGGAAAAAAGTTGGAGTAACACTAACAACACAGTATCGCATGGCAGCAGATATTGGAGAACTTGTTTCAACATGTTTTTATGGAGATAAATTAGATACAGGTAGAGGAAATCCACCTCAATATTTTAATTATTTATCATGTCCTTTGGATAAACAAATTATATGGATAGACACAGCTTCTCTTGGAAAAGATGGATTTGAACAGAGTTCTGGTAAAGATAAATGGAATCAAAAAGAAGCCAAAATGATCATTAATTTACTACAGCAATTTTCCACGTCAGCAGACTTCCTAAAATATCTGCGGGATAATTTACGTGAGCATGAAATACCTATAGGCATAATTAGTATGTATAGTAAACAATGTGATATAATTGAGGAATTGAAATCACAAGAAGAATCTTTGATTGAGCTTGAGGGGTTGATTAAGGTAGGTACAGTCGACAGTTACCAAGGGAAAGAAAATAAAATTATTATTCTCTCAACTGTCAGAAATAATAAAGATTTTGAATATGGTTTTTTGGATAGCCCGAACAGAATCAATGTCGCAATTTCACGCGCCATGGAACGCCTGATCATTGTAGGCTCTTCAAAAATGTGGAGTGGTGATAATTCATCAACACCGTTAGGCAAGGTTTTTAGTAAAGTGCAAGAATTAACTACTGACGGTCGCGCGAATATTTTTGATGCAGAAAACCTTAGGGGGATTAAATAAATGACTGATGTAGTAGAATTTAACCATATTACATATTCTTTGCCTGTTGAAAAATTTCGCATTTCTGCAAATATTGCATTAGATGAGCGTCTACCTGCAGTGACCGAATTTTGTTTAAAGTTAATATATATTTGTGATAATATATCAATAGCATCATTGAGGAAATATTTTGGTTTTACACCGAATGAAGTTATTTCTGTTGTTGAATCTTTACATCGTCAAGGATTTTTAGATTTAAATGGAGAAACAATCAGTTTAACAAAATATGCCTTAGAGCGTTTTCAGGACACAGGAGGTAAATACCCTAGATTAAATAAAATCGAACGGCATCAATATACTGTTGTTTTTGAGCTTTTTACTTTTATTTTTTTACCTCCATGCTCACTCTTAAATAAGATTGATACTTCAATATTACTTGAAATTCCTGAAAATAATATTAGTAATAGCAAAAAATATGCAGAAGATGCATTCCATAGGCAATACCCTGAAATAGCATCAACTCGAGCCGATAAAATTCGTGAAAAATCCTTTAGTGTTTATTCTATTGAAGATATTGAATCTGTTGGAGGTGGATATATTAATATTCCTGTTTCTTTTGCACTTAACAGTGATGGAAATATCATAAGAAATTTTAGTGAAAGTATTGATAATTTAAGCCAAGATTTCAAAAATATGCTCAATAAGGAAATTACTTCTAAAATGCCTAATGACAGTAGGCGTATTGTTATATTTGATAAAAATAATATTGGTTTAAATAAATTTATAGCCGAATTCGGTATTCATTATTTAGGTAAATATATTAATAATAATTCATTTAATATTATTAAATATCTTATTAATGAGAAACATTTTGTAAATACTCAAAAAACAATAAATGGAGTTGAATCCTTTTTTGGTAATATTTATTTGGATAATAATATTAAAAAGACCATTAATAAAATTAATGAAATTTGTATAAATAATAAATTAAATTATGAGGTTGACTGGGTTAAACCTGATTATGCGCTTTGGGGAAAAGACCATCTATTTATCGATGCAATACATGAGTTTCGTGACAATGGTAAAGTTAAAAAAATTAATTTATGGCTTGATACAGAATATAATATAAAGCATGAACAAATTTTTCACAATAAATTTAATAGAAATATGGTCAGTAAGAATTCATTAATGGCAGTAAATTCTGGAGAAAGAATTGAAATAATGCTTTTTGCAAATAAATTTATGATTGCTCTTTATCATTTGTCTTTGCCAAGTAATGAAGGAGTTTGGATTCCGTTCGGCATACTTTCGACATTGCCAAAACATATTGAACTCGCGAATAAAATGATATCCTCTCTCAAATCTTACGCGCCCAAACAAACTTCGAAATGTCGATGTCGCCCGCCGCGCCGAAAGCGTAATTGATCATGCGCTGCGGATACTCTTTCCAGTCCCCGCGCTCCCGTTCTCCCCGCAACAGTTGGGCTTGCCTGTATATCGCGTTGCCGACCTCGTTATAAGTGTATCACCGCTTACTTGCTCACGCAAACAGCGGGATAATTCCATGAGGCATTTCCCAAAACAGGCTGGCGAAATAGCCTGAAACACACGATTAAACGTGTCGTGGCTGGGAATGTCCGTCATGCCGATATGCTTACGGAGCCATTTCTTTCGGGCATGGGCATAACCCTCCATGTCATAAAAGCCATTACCTCCCGACAAGTCTGTACACAAAGCAATAAATATAATAATTTCAATACTATGTATCTTTGTGCGTTCCACTCGCGGGTCAGGTAAGGTTCGGAAAATTGCCAAAGTAATTTCTGTGGGGGTGTTCATGCCCCCACTCTGTAGACTTTTTTAGATGCGTCTGCCCCGGATTATCTCGGCGTCTCTATTGACCCGCAACGCGCTTTGCCGTATGTTGAGTGTTCGTTGCGAGGTTGACCTTAGCGCATGAAATTTGCCGACATTTTTGCCTGCCCCGGACCGGAAAAAGCCATACCGATGCCCTGCGTCATTGCCGAGGCCGGCGTGAATCACGAAGGGAGCATGGAGACCGCCAGACGCCTTGTCGCCGAGGCGGCCGAAGGCGGGGCCGACGCCGTCAAGTTCCAGACGTACAGGGCGACCACCCTGGCTTCCAGGGATTCTCCCGCCTATTGGGATACCGGCAAGGAGCCGGCAAAAACCCAGTACGAACTTTTCAAAAAACACGATTCCTTCTGGAAAAAAGAATTCGAGGCCCTGAAAAAATGTTGCGAGAGCGAGGGCATTGTTTTTCTTTCCACCCCCTTCGATGTGGAGAGCGCCCGATTTCTCAACGATCTCATGGAGGTTTTTAAAATTTCCTCCTCGGATATCACCAACAAGCCTTTTATCCGCATCCTGTGTGATTTCAAAAAACCCATCCTGCTTTCCACCGGCGCGTCGCATCTGCACGAAATCGCGGAGGCTGTGGAATGGATTGGGGAAAAAGGCAATCCCCTGGCCCTCATGCACTGTGTCCTGAACTATCCCACCGCCGACGAAAACGCGGCTCTGGGGATGATTCCGGCCCTTAAACGGCATTTTCCGGAATATGTCATCGGTTATTCCGACCATACCCTGCCCGGAGACATGCATATTCTGGAAACAGCCGTACTGCTGGGCGCGCGCGTGCTGGAAAAGCATTTCACCCACGACAAAACCCTGCCCGGCAATGACCACTATCACGCAATGGACAAGGACGATTTGCGGCGCTTTTTACGGCGTCTCAAACTGACCCTGGCCTCCATCGGAGAATTCAGCCTGCGCGCCCTGCCGGAGGAAGATCCCGCCAGAGCCAATGCCCGCCGCTCCCTGGTGACGGCACGCCCCGTCGGGGCGGGGAGGAAACTCACCCCGCGGGATCTGACATGGAAGCGCCCGGCCCACGGCATTTCCCCGCGCAACTACGACGAGGTGCTCACCATGCGCGCCCGGCGCGATTTGCCGGAAGATACGGTGCTTGCCTGGGCCGATCTCGACAACTTATAAGAGACATGGAAAAAATTCTGGTGTTGGGGGCCATGCCCGAAGGAGCGGACCCCAGGGTTTGTCTTGCGGCCGGGCCCTGGTGTTTTGCCGGCAGGGAGGAGATTTTCCCCGACTGGGAAAATCGTTTCGTCTTCGCGCCGGAACCCCTGCGCGATCCGGCCTGTCTGGAACATTGCGCGCAACAGGCGCTGGTCATCTATGCCGAAGCGCTGCCGGCCCTGGCCGAGACGCTTTGCCCGGCCAACAACCTGCCCCCGGCCTATTGGGAAACGCTGCTCGCGCCCTGGGGTGTGGATGTGGCCCGGCAAATAGCCGAACGCCGGATGCGCGTCGCCGCCATGATCGAGCTTTGGGGGGGGCTGCCCCTGCGCGTGCCCCTGCTGCCGGAGGAATGTTCCTTCAGCTTTGCCACGGGGCATGATTTTACCCTGTACGGCGCGCTGGGCACGGCCTTCAATCACTGGCTCCTTTCCCGCCTGCTGGAGGCCGCATGGCCCGGAGCGTGGCGGAAGGAAATCCTGCCCCCCGTCAGCGAACGGCGCGGGATCGACAACAGGCCCCGGGGAGTGAAAGAACGCCTGCGGCAGGGCGCTCGCCGTCTGGTCCTGGGGCTGCCCTGCCCGCCTCTCAAGGGAATGAGCCTGCTCCAGAGCCTGCGCTTTTCACTGGCGCTGCTGCATAAAAGCAGGGGAAAGGATCATTCTTTCCCGCCCGGCGCAATTTTTGAAGGGGCAAGGCCGCAATGCGATCCGCCCTTGCCGGCTCTGCCTGTTTTTCTTGCGGCGTTGCCGCGCGGCCTGCGTGAACTCAGGCATCCGGTGAAGTTGCGTGTGACCGCCGCCCCCCGTCTGCGCGTTGCGAGCATCCTGTCTTATGAAGACGAAAAATATCTCCAGAGGCTGGCCGTCTGGCGCGGGCGCGGGCATCGTCTCATGTATGCGCAGCACGGCGCCGGCTACGGCCAGATACGCGCGGGGTGCATGGCGCCCGCCGTGGAATACTGCCAGCACGCCTTTGTCACCTGGGGCTGGCGGGAGCACGGCGGCCTGCGCGGCAATTTCATCCCCTTGCCCTACCCGCAGCTTGCCCGCATCGCGGAACAACATCGCGCCGGGGGGGAAGACATCCTCTTTGTGGGCACGGAAATGCCGCTTTTCCCCTACAGGCTGGACGGCTGGCCGACCCCGCTGCGGGTGCTGGAATACCGTCAGGCCAAAAGGCGGTTTTTCACGGCCCTGCGCGATGATTTGCGCGGGCGCAGCCTGTATCGCCCCTATTTCCCCGTGCCGGGCACTCTCAGGGACGCGGACTGGCTTTTGCCGCAGTTTCCGCAAGTGCGCCTGTGCGCTGGCAATCTTGCCGGGCGGATGCTTTCCTGCCGTCTGCTTGTCCTTGACCATCCGGGCACTACCATGCTGGAAGCCCTGGTGGCCAATGTTCCCACAGTGTCGTACTGGTCGCGCCATTTTTGGTCTTTCACGCGGGAAAGCGAAATCATGCTCGACGGCCTCGCGGAGGCCGGTATATGGTATCCCACACCGGAGGATGCGGCCCGCGCGGTGGGGCGCGTTTTTGACAATCCTTCGCGTTGGTGGAAAAGTGACGCCGTGCAGAGCGCGCGCCGCCGATATTGCGCCAAATATGCCCTGACGGTGCGGGGCAGTGAAAATCAGTATTGGATCAGAACGCTTGCGCGACTATGAGACCGGTATGAAACAGACAACGACAGCGGTTTTTTTGCCCGCGGCCAGATATTTCTGTACGCTGCTTTTCCTGTTGTGCTTTCCCGCGCGCTTCTGTTTTGCCGCCGGCGAGGAACCCCTGCGCGAAGCCCAGGAGGCTTTTGACAGACAGGATTACGCCGGGGCCGCCGCCCTGCTTGAAACGGCCGCGACCGCCGGCAACGCCGAAGCCCTGTACATGCAGGGCATACTGCTTTTGGAGGGCAAAGGGGTCAAGCAGGACAAGACGCGGGCTGTCCGGCTTTTCAGTCAGGCCGCTGAAAAGGGCGACACAAGCGCCCAGTACGCCTTCGGCGCGGCCTTGGCCTCGGGCACGGGCGTACGCCGCAATTACAGGGAGGCGGCGCGCTGGCTGTCCAAGGCCGCCGAGCAGGGACACGCGCTGGCCCAGTACAGCCTTGGATATCTTTACGCCTATGGCCGGGGCGTGCCCAAAAATGAAAATACCGCCATAGACTGGTACAGCCGGGCCGCCAACCAGGGGCTTGACCAGGCCCAGTATTCTTTGGGCTGGATATACCTGAATTCCAAAGGGGAAAACCAGAGCGACAGCAAAGCCGCCCACTGGTTCAGCAAGGCCGCTGATCAGGACCACGTCAAGGCGCAGAACAATCTGGCCTACATGTACGCCGAAGGACGAGGCTACGTGCAGGACGCCGTCAAAGCCGTGCATTGGTATTCCCGCGCCGCCGAGCGCGGCTCCGCCGAAGCCCGGTACAATCTCGGCCTCATGTACGAGCAGGGCCGCGGTGTGCCCCAGGATTACAACAAGGCCGTTGAATATTACCGCAACGCCGCCGAGCAGAACGAGCCGGCGGCCCAGTACAGCCTTGGGCTCATGTACGAGCAGGGCACAGGAGTGGCGCGCAACCTGAGCGAGGCCAATCGCTGGTACAGGCTGGCCGCCCGGAACGGCGAGCCGAACGCCCGGGCGCTTCTGCGCGCCCAGGAATCGCCGTCACGCGGCGCGGCGGCACAAAAAAAGCAAAAAAGCAAAAAATGATGACCTGCCGGCTGATCGCGGAGCGGACGAGGGACGTTCCGGCTTCTACCGTCACGCGGCGGCGGCGCGGCGGCGCAATTCCGCCAGCAGGTTTTCCGGCAGGCGCAAGCCTTCACGGGAGCGTTTTCGCCGTTGTTCCTGGCGGCGCGCGCCGGGCAGTCGGGTATTTTTCTGCTCCAGAATGTCGGCGCAGAGCGCTTCCACCCGGTTGAGAAAAGCGGCGTTGAATGGCCGCGGGTCAATAAGCAGAAAAAATTGTCCGATACCCGGCGGCGGGCCTTGAGCCTCAAAAAGAGAGCTGGCCTCCGAGGCGTGGTTGGCCCCGGTGAGCGTGGCGGCCAGCAGTTCCACCATCAGGGCGAGCGCCGCGCCCTTGGCCCCGCCTAGGGGTTGCATGGTGCCGGCCATCGCCGCGTCCGGATCAGTGGTTTCCCGGCCTTCCGGGTCAAGCGCCCAGCCGGGCTGTATCTTCTCCCCGCGCTGTTTTGCCAGCATGATTTTGCCCCGCGCCACGGCGCTCAGGGAAAGGTCCACCACCACAGGTTCGCCGCGCGCGCGCGGACAGGCAAAGGCCAGAGGATTTGTGCCGAAAACTCCCCTGGTTCCTCCCCACGGGGCAATGGCGGCCGGAGTGTTGGCGCAGGCAAGGCCCACAAAACCTCCGGCGGCAATTTTTTCCACAAAGTGCCCCAGAACGCCGCAATGGTGCGAGCGCCTGACGGCCAGCGAGCATATCCCCTCATCTTCCGTCCGCGCGAACGCCGCCTCAAGCCCGGCCTGTATCGCGGGAAAGGAAAATCCGTTGCCCGCGTCCGCCAGAACCACCGCCGGTTTGGGATTTGTCAGCACCGGCGTGGCGTCGGCCCGAACTTTGCCGGACAGGGCCTGATCGGCATAAAAGGGGAGACGGGAGAAGCCGTGCGAAGGGATGCCGTCCAGTTCCGCCAACAGCAGGAAATCTGTCAGAAGCGCGGCCACGGCCTCCGGAATCCGCGCCGCTTTGAAGGCGTCCCGGGCGAGTTCGCGCAGTTCGTCAACAGGGAGAAGAGGGGAGAATCCGTTCACAGAAAAATCTCCGGCAACCGGTTCAGGTTATTGAAACAGCATGCCTTCCGGCGTGGGCACGCCGAGCAGCATGGCAAAGACAAGCCATACGGCCAGACACATTATGAGCGTCAGAAGGCAGGCGGCGACGTAGGGCGAACTGTCGGTGTCGTTCAACACTATGGCCGAAAGGCAGAGGAAAAAGGCGCTGGCCGGGTAGAAGCCGAGAATGGGGATAAAGGCCGCGTACACGGCGGACGCGGCGACGATAATCGCCACGCGGCGCATGGCGACCGGCTCTTCTTCCCCGGACGCAAGCCCCTCAACCAGGAGGCGCCGTTTTCTGAAGCCCTGAAAGCAGAGCCAGAGACCCATCAGGACAATGAAAGCCAGAAGCAGCAGGGCGTAGTTTCTGCCCACATCCTCCAGTTCGTACATCTGGGTAAAAAAGACCGCGGAAATCAGGAGGACGAAAAGCCCGGACAACATGTCTTTCAGCCAGTCCGCCCTGTTAGTGAGCGCGGGCCGGACGGGCAGGCCGGATTCCGCAACGGCGCGCCGGCGGCGCAAATTCATGAGAAAGGGCGTGCACAGGGAGAGCAGGGTCAGAAAAATCAACGCCAGCGCGATGGGGCTGTCCAGAAAAACCTGCATGACCGAAGAGCCGGGGGCCTTGGCAAGGCTGACGCATTTGCCGAAGTTTTCTTCAACCATCGGCCCCAGAATAATGCCGAGCGCCATTGCCCCGGTGTCCAGTCTGACCCTGTTGCAGAAGTAGCCGAGGATGCCGAAAAGCAGGGCAATCCAGACATCCAGCATGCTGTTGCGGATGGCGTACGACCCGATGACCGAAAGCAGCACAATGCCGATGGCCACAAAGGTAAGGCGTATGCTGAGCAGGCGGACCAGCAGCCTGATGAGCAGCAGGCCGACGGGAATCATGAGCAGATTCACGGCGAACTGGGAAAAGATGAACGTGTAGGCCAAATCCCCCGTGACCGTGAACACCTTGAAGCCGGGCTGAATCCCCTTGGCCAGCAGCGCGCCGAGAATGACGGCGGCCACCGCGCTGCCGGGGATGCCCAGGGTGAGCATGGGGATGAGCGCTCCGCCGATGACGGCGTTGTTGGCGCTTTCGCTGGCGGCCACGCCTTCCGTGATGCCCGTGCCGTAGCGCTCCGGCCGTTTGTCCCAGCGTTTGCTTTCATTGTAGGCGATGATGGAGGCTATTTCTCCGCCGGCGCCGGGCAGCATGCCCACAAACGTGCCGATGATCGAGGAGCGCAGCAGCACCGTCTTGCATTTTGCCAGCAATTCGCGCGCCACAATGCCGAGCGCGCCGGGAGTGGGATTGTATTGCGCAATGAAGGGCTTGTAGCTGCCGATGAGATAGAGAACCTGGGAGATGGAAAAAAGGCCGATCATGGCGGGGATGACTTCCACGCCCTGAATCAGCGGATAATAGCCGAAGGTGAAGCGCGGCGTGGCCACGTGCGGGTCAAGGCCCATGGTGGCCACCAGCATGCCCAGGCCGCCGGAAACAAGGCCCTTGTATATGTTGCCGGAAGACATGACGGCAATGGACGAAAGGCCGAAAAGACAGAGCCAGAAGTTTTCCGGCCCGCCGAACTGGAGCGCCACGCGCGCCAGGGGCGCCGCGAGAAAAAGCAGAAAAAAGGTGCCCACAATGCCGCCGAAGGACGAGGACAGAAGGGAAGTCATCAGTGCCTTGTCAGCCTTGCCCGCCTGGCACATGGGCCAGCCGTCGAAGGTGGTGGCGACGGAAGAGGGCGTCCCCGGCGTGCAGATGAGACAGGCGGAGTTGGAACCGCCGTAAATGCCCCCGACATAGATGGCCCCCAGCATGACAAGGCCGCTGGTCGCGTCCATGGCAAAGGTGACGGGCACCATGAGGGCCACGCCCATGGTGGCCGTAAGCCCCGGCAGCGCGCCGATGATTATGCCTCCGGCAAGTCCGCCGATCATCAGCAAAATGTTGACCGGATCACAGAGGTTTGCCAAAGCCGTCAAAATGAATTCGTTCATTGTGCTCTCCGCCAGGCGTGTGCCGAGGCAATGCCTGTCCGCATTGTCCGGCGGGCGGCGCCCGCCGGACAACCGGAACATCATTGGTCTGCCGGTCGATGTTTATTTTTTGACGAAGGCGTTTCTGATTTCCGTCTCCAGAGACTGCATGTGTTTGTACAGGGCCGCGCCGTCCAGATATTCGGCGGGCTGGCCGGCGGTTTTCATATCTTTCAGGTAATCGGGATCCATGCAGATTTTTTTGAAGGTTTCGCGCAGAAAGGCCAGATCCGCCGCCGGAATGCCCCTAGGCGCCACAAAGGCGCGGCGTATGTCCGAAAGAATGTCATAGCCCTGTTCTTTCAGGGTGGGTACGTCCGGCAGAAAATCGTTGCGCTTTTCGGCGGCAAGAGCCAGAATGTTAAATTCCTCCAGACTGCGCATGACGTCGTTCAGGTTGCCGAACATGGCGTCCACTTCCCCGCCGAGCAGGGCCGCGTTCTGGTCGGCCGCGCCCTTGTAAAACACTTCCGTGACGGGAAAGCCGAGTTTTTTCCTGGCGGCGAGATACATCAGGTGATGCCCGCTGTTGGGACCGACAAGGCCGACCTTGAGCTTGCCGGGATTGGCCCTGGCGTACTCAAAAAGCTCCTTCGCGCTTTTTATTTTGCTGTCCTTGCGCACCACGACGCACTGGGGGTCGTTGACCACCTGACAGATGTAGTCAAAATCGTCCACCTTGAACTGGGCTTTCTGGGTGAGGGCCTGGATGACGAGATGGGGAATGTTGATTCCCCCGATGGTGTAGCCGTCCTTCCTGGCCATGGCGATCTCGCCGAAGCCGATGGCGCCGCCGGCTCCCGGCTTGTACACAAAAACCCACTTCTGCCGGGGCACGTACTTGTTCCAGTATTTTTCCATGACGCGGGCCTGCACGTCGCTGGAACCGCCGGCCGTGAACGCGATGATCATTGTGACGGGTTTGTCGGGGTAGGCGGCCCGCGCCGGCAAAGCCGCGATCAGCATCAGGCATGCGGCCAGGACGAGTGTTGAGAGAAAACGGCGTTTCATGGAACCTCCTTGTAAATGGCTTGAGACGGCGGGCGGATGCGCGCTGTCTTTGAATTCCGGCCGGCGAACGGCCTCCGGATGGAATGTGCCGGGAGATGAAAAAACCACACCACACCGCGCAACCACCTGCTGGTCACGCGGCGCAGTGCGGTGTGGAGGATAAGGAAATAACCGGCTACGCGCTTTCATAGAGTTTCGTCATGATGAATTCTCTGTGTCCGAGCGCTTCGGCCGATGTGTTTCGACCATTGCACGTCCGGAACATCATGTCAAGCAGTTTGTCCCCCGCCTGATCCAGATTTATTTCACGACGCAGAATGCCGGAAACGTCCACGTCGATATGCTCGCTCATGGTGCGCACGGTGCGCGGGTTCGCCGAAAGTTTTATGACCGGCAGAACGGGATTGCCGATAATGTTGCCCTGGCCGGTGGGGAAGAAGTGCACCGCAAAACCGGCCGCCGCGACCAGGGTGATCATTTCCGCCGCCGCCGAGGAAGAATCCATAAACCAGAGGCCGGGGCCCGTGGGAGATTCCGCCTTGTCCAGGCAGCCTATGACGGGCGCCTTGCGGCCGATTTTCTGCACGTTGCCGAGGGCCTTTTCCTCAATGGTCGTCAGGCCGCCTTCAATATTGCCCTTGGTCGGCTGGGAGTCGCACAGGTCGTCCACCTTGTGATCGTCCACCACCTTGGCGTAGCGGTCAAAGAAGAATTTGAATTTGGCGCGGACCTCCCCGGTGGCGCAACGGGCCATGACCAGATGCTCCCCGCCCGTGATTTCCGTCGTTTCGCCGAATACCGTGGTGGCGCCGGCCTCCCAGAGTTTGTCGAAGGCGTTGCCCACCGTGGGGTTGGATGCCAGGCCGGATGTGGTGTCGGATTCGCCGCACTTGCACGAGACCCACAGTTCATTGACCTTGCATTCCGTGCGTTGCAGTTCCGTGGCATATTGCACGAATTCCTTGGCTTTCCGGGAAGCACGCATGATGGTTTCCAGATCGCCGTGCTGTTCAATGCCGAAGCCGGCGACGGGCTTGCCGGTTTTCGCTATGCCGTCCACAATGCGTTGCGTCCATACGGGTTCAATGCCTATAACCACCACGGCGGCCACATTGGGGTTGCAGCCCATGCCGATGAGCGTGCGGAAATGCAGGTCCAGGTCCTCGCCGAACTGCAGACGGCCGTAAGCGTGCGGCAGGGCCAGCGTACCCTTGATGTTGTTGGCCACGGCCTCGCAGGCGGCGTTGGAGAGATCGTCAAGAGGCAGAATGACGACGTGATTGCGGATGCCCACCCGGCCGTTGTCGCGGCGATAGCCGTAAAATGTTTTTTGCATGATTCACCACCTCTTGGTCTTCACGTTGTGTACATGGAGATGCCCGCCCTTTTTGATAGGGGCCACCACCTTGCCGATATCCGTGTTGTACTTGATTACGGTGTCGCCCACCGCGAAATCCTTCAGGGCCACCTTGTGGCCGATGGGGATGTCGTCAAGAACGGTGAACGTAACGGTTTTGTCTTCCTGCATGATCCAGCCGGTGCATTGCGTCCCGGCCTTCATGCCTTCCACCACCACGACGCCGACGCCGTCGGCTTCCTCGTGCACCACAAAATCAATGGACATGTCCGCTCCTTCCTTAGGTTACGGTATGACTGTTGCCCCGCAACACGCCGGGCCTTTCCCGCGTAACCGATTACAGGGCATATTCAACAAAATATATGGGGTATCCACGCCGTATTCGAGATCCGGGCGCATTTGATCCACCTTGGAAAAAGAGACAGGGAGAGCGATCCTTCCGGCGTCTGATTATAGCAAAAATTATTCCATCTCTGGCGATATTGAAAATAAAAAATAATTATAAGAATATACAGGAAACAATACAGTAGCGGCGAACTTCTGTTCGCCCGAATAGGGACGGTATGCCCAAATGCGGGCATCATGCCAAGCGCGGAGTCAGGCAATGAAAGGCTTCGCGGGCGAAGCGGAAAGCCGGGAAGTCAGGCGGCCGTGCTCCGGGCGGGCAGATATTTGCGTAATTTTCTCTTGACGTCCTCAAAATCCAGCGGTTTTCCCGTATGGTCGTCCATGCCGGCCGCCAGACACTTTTCGACATCCTCGCGGAATACGTTGGCGGTCATCGCGATAATGGGCACAGCCCGCGCCCTTGCGTCATCCAGCCCGCGAATTTTGCGCGTGGCCTCATAACCGTCCATCTCCGGCATCTGGATGTCCATAAGAACGGCGTCATAGCGTTCCGGGGCGGCCTGAATCATCTCCAGGGCCTGCCTGCCGTTTTCCGCGCAATCCACCGCGAGCCCGGTCGGCTCAAAAAGAGCCAGGGCTATTTCCCGATTGATTTCCACATCTTCGGCCAAAAGAATGCGGTAGCCCGCAAAGCGCTCTTCCGGTTCCACGCCCTGCCGCTCCTTTGCGTTGGCCGGCCAGGGCCTGCCGAGGCACTGGTTGAGACAATCGACGATATCCGAACGGAATATCGGCTTGGACAAAAAATGGCCGACGCCGGCTTTTTTGGCATCCGTCTCAATATGCCTCAGGTCGGCGGATGAAACCATTATCACCACGGACTTCCCGGCGGTGGCCTCCCCGATGCGGGCGGCCGTCTCAAGGCCGTCCATGCCCGGCATTTTCCAGTCCATAAAATAGATGTCATAGGGGCCGTTCATCGCCGACATGCGCAAGGCCTCTTCGCCGCTCGCGGCAACGTCGCAGGAAATATGCAGCTGGCCGGCCACGTCAAGGAAGTATTCCCTGTCTTCCGACGCGTCGTCCACCGCCAGCACCCGCACATTGCCCCAGTTGACGTCGGGGCTGAGAAGGTTGTGGTACTCCATTGCCCCGCGTTCAAGACAGACGGTGAACGCGAATGTCGAACCCCGGCCGGGTTCGGAACTCACCCAGATGCGCCCGTTCATCAGTTCCACAATGCGTTTGGAAATCGCCAGTCCCAGTCCTGTGCCGCCGAATTTGCGGGACGTGTCGCTCTCGGCCTGCTGAAACGGGCTGAACAGTTTGGCCTGCTGCTCCGGGCTGAGCCCGATGCCGGTATCCGTCACTTCAAATTGCAGGGTGAAAATTCCCTCCTCTTCCCGAAGCAGGCGCACGGTCAAGGACACCGTTCCGAGTTCGGGGGTGAATTTTATCGCGTTGGACAACAGGTTGGCGATAACCTGCGCCAGTCGCTGGGCGTCCCCCAGCAGGGCGCGGGGAATGGTTTTGTCCTTATGAAAAAGAAAGTTCAGCCGTTTTTCTTCCACCCGGAAATTGACGACATTGAACACGCGCTGGACCATTTTCTCAAAATCGAAATTCCTCGGGGAAAGCTCCAGCTTGTTCGCCTCAATTTTGGATATGTCCAGAATATCGTTGATGACTCCCAGAAGGTGATTGGACGCGTCCTCAATTTTTGAAAAACAGTAGTCCTTTCTCTCCGGACTGGAAGCGTTTTTGCCCAGCGTGGTCATGCCCACCACGGCATTGAGGGGCGTGCGTATTTCATGGCTCATATTGGCAAGAAAACTGCTTTTGGCATTGGCCCCGGCAATGGCCTCTTCCTGCGCGTGAATCAGATCGTTCCGGACAGCGCGAAGCTTGCCCACATGCACGGCCGCCGCCATGGACGCGGCCAGCGCCGTGAGCATGAGGCCTGCCAGCGCCAGCATGAGGTTGTGGAAGGGAAGCATAAGGAATTCAGTGCTTATGACGATGCCCAGTTTCCACCGGATCTGCCCGGATATCTCCTCGGCGAACAGGGTATATTCAACTCCCTGGGGGTTGACAAAAGTTCCCGTTGCCTGCTTCCGGCCGAGTATTTCTCTGGAAAGCGCGGTCAAGCCCTTGTAGCCCGCTTCTTCGTCAGCCCTGGCTATGTTTGTTTTCATGGTCAGTTCGGGCCGGTCCGATAAAAAAATCAGGCCGTTTTTGTCCGCCACCCAGGCATAGCCGGATTCGCCCGCGCCCAGACTGATCCCGTCAACCAGCGCGTTCACCTTGGCAAGGGTCATTTCAATGGCCAGCAGCGCCCGGGTTCTCCCTCCGGGGGTTTTGACCGCATGAACCATAATCACCGCCGGACGGCCGGTATTGCGGGAATTGAAAGGATCGCTGACAGCGGTGTCCATTTCTCCGGAATAGACGGCCCGGACATAGGGGCGATCGGCGATGTCGATATAATTTCCCGGCGTGGTGGTCGCTCTTCCGTCCGGCCATATGATAAAAACGCTGGAGATGTCGTCGCCAAGCTTCCCCGTTTGCGCATGGGCCGCTTCCTCGACTTCCCGGTCGGTCCCGGAGATGAAAATATCCTGGCGCGACTGGACGCTGAGCAGTCTCTGATAGGAATTGATAATTTCGTTTATCGTACCCGCCCTGGCCTTCAGTATCTGAAAACTGGAGATTTGGGCCAGATTTTTCAGGCTGTCTCTCGTCTGGACGGCAATGATGACAAAAATGCCCGCCATGACGAATAACACCAGCAACTCAATGGTCAGTATCGTATTGAAGCCGATGGATTTTTTCCGCTTCATCCATACTCCCGCGGCAACGGAGTCGTCTCTTGCGGTCTTGTGGAAAGTCGGGTCGTCCGGCTCGGGGCAGTAAAACGACTCTATAACAATACCGGGTCTTTTTTCGAAGTAAACAATGGTAAACAATATGCCCGTTTTTTTCAAGCGAGGAATTCCGGCCGAAAAGCGTGATTGCCGCAAGACCGGTTCACTATGGCGATTAACGCTTGAAACAGTTCGTTTACGGCGGGCAAAGCCCACCTGCTCCTGTTTCGCGGCAAGGATTTGCTTGCAAATCCTTGCGGAACAGTTCACTCATTTCATTCGTGGACTGTTCTAAAAACTTTTGGGCCGCCGCATGCCGGTGACTTTTCCCCCGCGCCCCACCTTGTACTCGATGCCGTGCCACACAAGGCCCGCCGCCGTTACGCTGCGCGCATACACGTAGACGAACATGCCGACGGCGCAGACAAAGGCCCGTAACCAGGGCAGCAGGGGAACGGGAACGGGCAGAAACTCCCGCCACGCGCGCAGCAGCCCGGCGAGAATACCCGTATAAAGCAGCGCGCCCCATACAGCGGGACCGGCGGCGGCGTGCAATGACGCGGCGCAGAGAACAAAGGCCGCCCAGCAGAGGGGAGCCGCCATGATGAAGCACAGAAAGCCCAGCAAAATCCATTGCCCCGGCACGCAGAATTTGAGAAAGAGCACCTGCCTGTCCATCCAGGCTCGCCAGACGGACAAAGGGTGGAGGTCGGCCTCCGTATCCAGCACGGCTCCGGGGCACAGGCGCACGCGAACGCCGATGTCCGGCAGAATTCCGGCCAGGGAACAGTCGTCCACCACATTGCCGGCCCAGAGCCCGGCGATGCCGTAACGCAGAAAGGCGGAGCGCCGTATGGCCATGGCTCCGCCCCATGGCTGGGTAAAGGGGGCAAAGGCCTGCAAAAGCCGCATGAGGAGAACGCAGAGGGCATAGGCAAGGGTGACAGGCCGCGTGTCGTTGGGGCGCACCTGATGGTAGCCGGTAGTGAAGTCCGCCTCGCCTCGGGCAATGGGCTTTACAAGGGTGCGGACGAAATCCGGCCCGGCCGGGTGTGTGCTGTCGCAGAAAACCAGAACCTCCGCCGTTTCGCCCGCGGCCCTCACGCCGCAAAGGCTGTTGTGGTTTTTCTGCCCGCAGCCCCGCGCTTCGCCGGCCACCACCCGGCGCGCGGAAGGAAATTGTTTTTGCAGATCGCGTGTCAGCGCGGCGGCTTCGTCATTTTCCCCGGCGGTGACGAGGATGGGCACATAGCGGGGATAATTCTGGCAGAGGAGGCTTTTCAGAGCCTGGGCCATGCGCGGGTGGGAACCCGCCGCCGGGATGACCAGGGCCACCCGCGGCCAGACGTCCGGCGGCGGCAGGGCGGCGTCCCTTGCGGCCTGGGCGGGCAGTCTTCTTCCCACGCGCGCGAGAAGCAGAAAGAGCAGGCATTGGGCAAGGGCCGTCAGAGCGCCCGGCAACAACATGTCCCCTCCCGTCTTGCCCCGCGCGGCTGACGGCGTTTCGGGTGAACCATCATGCCAGCGCGTCCCGCATGGACGCCATGCACCCTTCATCCGTAAATTCAAAATGCAGCGGGGTTATGGTGATGTACCCCTTGTTGAGCATGTCCTTGTCGGAACCGGCATTCACGGCGTGAGCCGGTATTTCCCCTTCCAGCCACCAATAGCGTCCGCCGCGCGGGTCCCGGCGTTCCGTATAGACGTTTTTCCAGACGGCGCTGGTCTGGGGGCAGAGCCTGATCTCTCTGGCGCGGGAGAGGGGCCCGGCGGGATAATTGATGTTGATTACCCTGCGCTTCGGCAGACGCGCCCAGTCAAGGCGGGTGACCAGGGCCACCAGGTGGCGGGCCTGGGGCAGCGGTTCAATGTCCGCCTTGTGGTCGTCGTGGGAAACGGCAAGAGCCGGCAGATCTTCCAGGGCCGCCTCGGTGGCGGCGGCCACCGTGCCGGAATACAGAATGTCGGGCCCGACGTTGGCTCCGGCATTGATGCCGGAGATGACGATATCCGGCATTTTCGGCAGCAGACTGCCGAGAGCCAGTTTGACGCAGTCGGTGGGGGTGCCGTAAATTCCGAGCCCGCGAAAGTCCGGCTCCTCAATTTCCATCGCCCGCACCGGCTCAAAAACCGTGAGGGAATGCCCGACTCCGGACTGCTGGCGCATGGGCGCCACCACATGCACGGTATGCCCGGATTCCGCCAGAGCCATGTAGAGCGCCCGGAGACCTTTGGCGCGGATGCCGTCATCATTGGTCAACAACACGTCCATCTGGCAACACCTCAAAATCTGTTGACAATGCTCTGAAAAAAGAGGATAAGGACAAATTGCGTCAAAAGACAGTTTACGTCAATAACAGGAAACGCCGGCAATGTCCATATCCGGCGGCCGGCGGGCATGGTATGGAAAAAGGATGTTACGTCAAAGACATTGCGCCGGGTATTGAGGCCGCCGGCGTTTTCGTCGTCGGTCAGGCCGCCTTGGGCAGCGCGCGCAACGGCGCCTACTGGCGGCTGACCCTCTGTGACGCCAGCGGAGTTCTGGAGGCCAAAATATGGCATCCCCTGAGCGCCGATTTCGCGGATATTCCCGCGGGGGCCATGGTTTCGGTCGAAGGCCGGGCGGAGACCTACCGCGGGGAAGTGCAGCTCGCCGTCACGCGCATGCGTCTGCTGAGGGCCGCGGAAAGCGCCTCCGTGGACCAGACGGCGC
Source organism: Desulfovibrio sp. (assembly GCA_031291035.1). Lineage (GTDB taxonomy): Bacteria > Desulfobacterota > Desulfovibrionia > Desulfovibrionales > Desulfovibrionaceae > Desulfovibrio. The sequence goes on along the minus strand of JAISLI010000026.1, from coordinate 29,030 downwards.
TGTTGCCGCGCGGGCCGTATGACCCCGATGCCATGCTGGAAGAGCTTCTCGTCTTGTCAGAGAAGGAATTCATCCATCTCCCTTGGCGCGGACTGGTGTTCTCCGTTTTGCGAAACCGGGAATTGCGCGCGGCCTTTCGTATCTGGCCGGCGGCGAAAAGCATACACCACGCCTACGCGGGCGGCCTGCTGGAGCACACCCTGGGCGTGTTCGGCCTGTGCCGGCGCATGGCCGAGCAATATCCGGAGCTGGATCGTCAAACCCTGCTTGCCGGAGCGCTTTTTCACGATATTGGCAAAATACGGGAGTATTCCGGCGGTATCGCCAATGATTACACCACGGAAGGCCGTTTGCTCGGGCATCTGGAACTGGGGCTGGAACTGCTGGCCCCCTATCTTGCGAACTCCGGCCTGGAAGCGTACCTCCAGCGCCATTTGAAGCATCTTGTTTTAAGCCATCACGGCGAGCCGGAATTCGGGACGGCGCGTCTGCCCCAGACGCCGGAAGCCTTTGCCCTGCACTATGCCGACAATCTGGACGCCAAAATGGCGCAATGCCGCGACCTTTTCGCCCGCTTTGCCGACAGCGGGCAGGAATGGACCCCCTGGCAGCAAACATTGGGGCGGCATATGCACAGGCCGGAACATACTCCGGACGGGGGCGAACCTTCCGTTTTCGCTCCGGATCAGCCCGGCGGGACGGAACAGGCGGACGCCACCCCGCGCGGACCGGCCGCTGCCGGGGCCAGTCCGGACGCCCTTTCCCGAAAAAAAGGCAACAAGGACTTGTTGTCGCTCTTCTGAAGAGTTTTTCCGTTGTTTTTCCCGGTTACATCTTCACCAAACTTCCTTTATGGTTTGAGGCCTCTCCCTGAAGGGAGAGGTTTCAAAAGCGACGGCATGCGACACAGTCAAAAAATTCTGATTCTGGGCGTGGGCAATATTTTGCTCACCGACGAGGGCTTCGGTGTGCGCGCCGTGGAATATCTGCGGGAGCGCTATGTCTGGCCCGAACATGTGCGCCTGCTGGACGGCGGGACGCAGGGCCTCATGCTCATGGGGGACATCCAGGAATGCGACCTGCTCATTGTGCTGGACGTGGTGCTTGGCGGCGGAACTCCGGGGACGGTCTATCTGCTTGAAGGCGAGGATCTGCGCAAAAGCTTCAGCTTCCGCGATTCCATGCACCAGACGGATCTGCTGGACACGCTGATCACCTGCGAGCTTGCCGGCCACAGGCCACGGGCTGTCGTCATCGGCATGGAACCCTTTGACTGCGAAAGCACGGGCGTGGAGCTGACGCCCGAAGCAGAAGCCCGCCTGCCGGAATTCTGCCGCAAGGTCGTGTCGGAGCTGGCCCGGCGGCTTCCGGAATGCGGGGCCGCTATACGGTCTTGCGACCCACGCAGAAATAGGTGAACCCCCGCTCCGTCATGGCGGAGGGGGAATACAGATTGCGTCCGTCAAAGAGCAGCGGATTCGTCAACAGGGATTTGAGGCGCGCGAAGTCCGGATTGCGGAACTGGTTCCACTCCGTGGCGACAAGCAGGGCCTGCGCGCCGTCACAAACCTCGTACTGGCCGTCCATAATCTCCACCAAGGGATTGCCCCTGAAAATGCGGCGGGCATTTTCTCCGGCCACGGGGTCAAAGGCGCGCACCTTCATGCCCTGAGCCGTCAGACCGGCTATGATGCTTATGGAAGCCGCCTCGCGCATGTCGTCGGTATTGGCCTTGAAGGCCAGGCCCCAAAGGGCCAGAATTTTTCCCTCCAGCCCCCCCCGGGGTTCAAAATATTCCCGGATGCGCAGGACCATGCTTTGTTTCCGGCGGGCGTTCACGGATTCCACGGCATTGAGCAGCAACGGCTCCACTCCCGCTTCGGCGGCGGTATGCGCCAAAGCTCTGACATCCTTGGGAAAGCAGGAACCGCCATAGCCGAGGCCGGGGTAGATGAACTGATAGCCGATGCGCGTGTCGGACCCTATGCCGGCGCGCACATCGCGCACATCCGCCCCGACGCGCTCGCAGATGGCGGCGATTTCGTTGATAAAGGAAATTTTTGTCGCCAGCATGCAGTTGGCGGCGTATTTTGTCATTTCCGCGCTACGCGTCGTCATAACGAGAATTTTGTCGCGGGTGCGGGCAAAAGGCGCGTAAAGCTCCCGCATGACGGCGGCGGCCCTGTCGGAATCCGTGCCCACAACCACGCGGTCTGGCTTCATAAAATCCGCGACCGCGGCGCCTTCCTTGAGAAATTCCGGATTGGAGACCACCGTGACCGCAAGGCCGGACTTTCCGGCCGCAAGCTCCTCCTCAATGATGCCGCGCACCATATCGGCCGTGCCCACAGGCACTGTGGACTTGTCCACCACAATCAGGTCCGTCCGCATGGCCCGGCCGATTTCGCGGGCGGCCTGCCGCACATGGCTCAAATCACACGACCCGTCGGGCAGAGACGGGGTGCCCACGCAGATGAAGGCGCACTCCGCCCCGGCAAGGCCCCCGGCGAGGGATGTGGTAAACAGGAGACGGCCGTCGGCGCGGCTGCGCTGGACCATCTCCTCCAGGCCCGGCTCAAAAATATGGACGGAACCGGCATTGAGTTTTTCAACCACAGCGGGATTCACATCCACGCAGGTCACGATGTTCCCCATTTCCGCAAAGCAGGCGGCACTCACCAAGCCCACATATCCCGTACCGATTATGCACAATTTCATTGGCGACTTCTCCCCCGCTGTTCCGCAAACCCCGCGCCGGCTTCCGCGCTTGACGCTTGCCGGCGAAACGGTCAGAATATCGTCCGCCCGCCGTAACGAATTTGTTATGGTACTTAAAAACCCGACGGCAGGCAAGCTCGGGACGAGAGGCACGATTTTGGTACAACAGAGATGATCATAGGGCTGGGCGTGGATATCGTGGAAATTCCCCGTATCGGGAGGATTTACGGGAGATTCGGGCAGCGCTTCCTGGAAAAAATTTTTACGCCGGAAGAGCTGGACGCCCTGCCCCCCGCCTCCGCGTCCGCCCTCGCCGGGCGTTTCGCGGCCAAGGAGGCGGCCGTCAAGGCCCTCGGCACGGGATTCAGCCGGGGCATAGGGCCGCGACAGATTGCAATCGGGCACGACAGCCGGGGAGGGCCGCGAATAACCTTTCTCGGCAGGGCGGACGAACGCCGCGGGGAGATCGGCGTCAGGCGCGCCCTGCTTTCCATCAGCCATGAACGCTCCATGGCCCTCGCTGTTGTCGTGCTGGAGGCGTGATGAAAACCGACGCGGACTTTGCCGTCTCTCTGCCCCCCCTGCCGCTGCCTCGGGAAATGCGTCTGTGGGACGCCGGCGCGGTCGCCTTGGGCCTGCCGGAATCGCTGCTGATGGAAAACGCCGGGCGGGCCGCCTTTGACGTGTTGCGGCGGCATGTGCCGGACATCGCGCGGGAGCGGATATGGCTTTTTATGGGCGGCGGCAACAACGGCGGTGACGCCGCCTGCCTGGCGCGCCACCTGCTCGACGCCGGAGCGCGCCCGCTTGTTTTGCACACAAAACCCCTTGGAGAATACAGGGGAGCCGCCGCCAGACACATGCGCTTGGCAAAAGCGGCCGGCGTGCCCTTTGCCCACCTGCGCCGCCGCATGCCGGACAACGCTCCGCCAATCCTGGTGGACGGCCTGACCGGCGCGGGCCTTGCCGGCAACCTGCGCCCCCCGCTGACGGAGCTTGTGGAAACAATCAACGGCTTCCCGGCCCGCTTTGTGCTTGCCCTGGACATTCCTTCCGGGCTGGACGCCGTTACGGGCCTGCCCTCCCCCGTGGCCGTAAAGGCCGACGCCACGGTCAGCTTCGCCGCGGCCAAGCCGGGGCTTGTTCTTCCCTGGGCGCGGGCTTTTACGGGCCGCCTGCATGTCCGCGGGATCGGCATACCCGCCCGCGTGCGTTCACAGGCCCCCTGCGCCGCCCGCTTGCTGGATGCCCGCTGCCTGGCGTGCCTTCCGCAATATGCCGAAAATTCTTACAAAAACAGCTTCGGCCATGTTCTCGTCATCGGCGGAATTCCGCAATACAGCGGGGCCGCTCACTTGGCCGCCCGCGCCGCCCTGCGCGCCGGCGCCGGGCTTGTCAGCGTCGCGGCCCCGGCAAAATCCGAAGGGCTGATAAAAAACGGCCTTCCGGAAGTCATAACCCTGCCGCTGGGCGAGCCCGGCAGCCGTACATGGCCGGACGCGCTTCCGGAAAAGCTGTCCGAACTCCTGAACCGTTGCGACGCGCTGGTTATCGGGCCGGGACTGGGGCGCGACCGCGAGGCGGGCGCTTTTTTGTCCGCCGTTCTGAGCCTGCCCGGACGCCCGCCGGCCGTGATCGACGCCGACGCCCTCATGTTGCTCGCCGGACATGCGAGGCTGCCGCGCCATATTGCCGAAGACGACATCATCACCCCGCATCCGGGAGAAGCGGCGGCTCTGCTGGGCACAACCGCGCCGGCCGTGCAGGCCGACAGGTTCGCCGCGCTTGGCGCGCTGTGCCGCCTGTTCCCCTGCGCCGTGATTCTCAAGGGCGCCGGAAGCCTGGCGGGAAAGGCGGACAGACCCGTTCTCATAAGCCCCCACGATGTTCCGCAACTGGCGGTGGGCGGCAGCGGGGATGTCCTGGCGGGCTGTCTCGGCGCGTTTCTGGCTGGCGGGCGATCTTCCGCCGCGCGCGCGAGCCTGTCTTGCGCGGGCATGGGGATTGCGCTGCACGCGCTCGCCGGCCTTGAATGCGCGGCGTCCTGCCCCGGACGAGGCAATACGGCGGGCGAAATCGCCGACGCGATTCCCCGCGCCCGGGCAAACGCCACGCGGGCGGATGCCGCGGCCGCCAGGGCACTACACGAATGAAACGAGTGAGCCGCCCTGCAAGGATTTGCCGGAAAATCCTTGCCGCGAAACAGGAGCAGGCGGGCTTTGCCCGCCGTAAGCGAACTGTTTCAAGCGTTAATTGCTGTAGCGGGGCAGTCCGCCGTGGCCGAAATACGCCTTGAAAGCCTTGAAGACACGGAACGCCTGGCGCGCTGGTTCGCGCTGCGCCTTCCCCGCCTCAGGCCCGTGAGAGCGCTTCTGCTGCGGGGGCCGCTGGGCAGCGGCAAAACAACCTTCGCCTGCCGCCTTGCCCAGTCTCTGCCCGGCGGCGAATCCGCGGAAACGGGCAGCCCGTCCTTTACCCTCTGCAATCGCTATCCCACCACCCCGGCCATGCTGCACGGCGATTTGTACCGCTGCCCGGACTCGCCGCCGGAAGAACTCACAGAAGCGTTGCGGGACGCCGACATACTGACTGTTCTCGAATGGGCCGAATTCCTGCCCGGGGCCGATCTCCCCGAAGAATTTCTGGACATACTTTTTACCCCGTGCGAAACTGCGCGATTGCTGACCGTAAACGCTGTCGGCCGCGACGCGAAGGAACTGACGCGCGAGTTGTGCCGGTACTGGCCGGGAACAGGCGGGAAGGAACAAAAGGCATGGCTGCTATGAAAATTCTTGTGCAAAAATTCGGCGGCACCTCGGTCGCCACGCTGGAACGCATGCAAAAGGTGCGTGAAAAGGTGGAGGACGGCCTCGGACGCGCCGACAAGGTCGTGGCCGTACTCTCGGCCCGCGCCGGTGACACCGACAATCTGCTGGCCCTGGCGGGGCAGTGGTCAAAAAATCCGGACCGGGCGGAATGCGACGTCCTTGCTTCCACCGGCGAACAGGTTTCCGTGGCCCTTTTCACCATGCTGCTCAAGGACGGCGGCATAAAGGCCCGCTCCCTGCTGGCCTGCCAGATACCCGTCGTCACGGACGACAGTTTCGGCCGCGCGCGCATCCGCTCCATCGGGAGCGAAGCCCTGCGCGCCTTTCTGGATCGCTACGATGTGCTTGTGGTGACGGGCTTTCAGGGCTGTACGGAAGACGGGCGCGTCACCACGCTGGGACGCGGCGGTTCGGACACGTCGGCCGTGGCTCTGGCCGCGGCCCTCGGCTCTGTGGAGTGTGAAATTTACACGGATGTTGACGGCGTTTACACCACCGACCCCAATATTTGCTCCGCGGCCCGCAAAATGGACCGCGTCGCCTACAGCGAAATGCTGGAAATGGCCAGCATGGGCGCAAAGGTGCTCCATATCCGCTCTGTGGAATTTGCCCAGAAATACAATGTTCCCGTCCGGGTGCGCTCCACCTTCAATGACGACCCCGGCACTCTTGTCACCCAGGAGGATTCCAGCATGGAAGCTCTGCTCGTTTCCGGCATCGCGTACGACAGGGATCAGGCCCGCGTAACCCTGCACGACGTGCCCGATGTGCCGGGCGTCGCCGCGGCTGTCTTCGGCCCGCTTTCCGAAAAAGGCGTGCTTGTTGACATGATTGTGCAGAACACAAGCCTTGACGGCCTGACGGATATCACCTTCACCATCTCCCGCAAGGATCTGAAACACACCCTGGAAATCACGGCGGAGGTCGCCGCCAAAACCGGCGCGGCCGAAGTGGTGCACGACGTGAATGTGGCCAAGGTTTCGGCCATCGGCGTGGGTATGCGCAACCATTCCGGCGTGGCGGCCAGGGCTTTCGCCGCCCTGACCCAGGAAGGCATCAATATTCTGATGATCAGCACGTCGGAAATAAAAATTACCATCCTGATCCAGGAAAAATATGTGGAGCTGGCTGTGCGCATCCTGCACGACACGTTCGGACTGGACTGGGATGTCGCCTGAAAACATTACGCCTGGCGAAACGAGTGGCGGAAACCGGCGGCATACAGACGCGAAGGCGCGCCAGCCCTGCCCTCCGCCGGCAGGACGAGAAATACCGTATCGTTTTCCAGGCGGTTTTCCTCAACGCAACGGGCCAAATTTTCAACATCCGTCCAGACAAGCCGTTCTTCCGGCCAGCCCACAAGGTGCGCGCACAGGACGGGCGTACCGGACGGAAGCGCGAGAAGAAGTTCCTCGCGCGCCCTCGCCGCGTCCCTGCCGGCCAGATAGATGGCCAAAGAGCTTTGGTGCGCGGCCAAATGGCGGATTTTCTCCCGTCCGGGCATGGGCGTGCGCCCTTCCAGGCGCGTGATGATCAGGCTTTGGGTGAGCTCCGGCACGGTAAAGGTTATCCCCGCGGCCGCGGCCGCTGCGCAGGCCGCCGTGACGCCGGGAATGACGCGCCAGGGTATGCCGTCCCTGTCCAGCAGTTCCGCCTGTTCCCGCAGCGCGCCGTACAGCGAGGGATCCCCCGTGTGCACGCGCGCCACCCTCTCCCCGGCGAGAGAAGCCTCTTTCACAAGAGCGTGGCACTCCTCCAGGGTGAGCGGAGACGAATCCAGCGCGCGCGCGTCGGCGCGCGCGCCGGCCACCACGCCGGGCGGCACGAGAGAACCGGCGTAAAGAACAAGCCCCGCTTCCTCTATCGCCTTGCGGCCCTTGATGGTCACGAGTTCCGGATCCCCCGGGCCGGCACCCACAAAAGAAACAAGACCGGGCATTTATGATGCCCTCCCGGGTTTTTGCGCGGCCAGCACAAACACCGGATTCATGGCGGCAAGATGCGCGTCGCCCGCCAGAGGGCGGGATTCCGCCGCCTGCACGCAGACAATCTCGCAAGGCCAGTCCCGCTCTCTGAAAAAGTCACGGCAGCGGGCAAGGGTGTCCAGCAGAACGCACGCGGCAACCACCCGTCCGCCGGGCGGCAGGCGGCGGCTTACCTCCAGGAGCGTCCGCGGGCCGTCTTTTCCGGAAATGCCCCCGCCGATGAAGACACGCTGGGGGTCCGGCAGCGCGTCAAGGCAGCCGGGCGATTCCCCCAGACGGATATCCACAAGGGCCGCGCCGAAACGGCGGCGGTTTTCCTCAATGCACAAAATCCGCTCGGGCTTCTTTTCAACCGCCACGACCAGCCCCCGATGGGCCAGCGCGGCGGCCTCAATGGCCACGGCCCCGGAACCGGAGCCGATATCCCAGACAGTATGCCCGGGCGCGATGCGCAGCAGCGCCAACGCCGCGGCGCGGACGGGGGTTTTGGTCACAACCCCGTCCGCCGCCAGATCCCCGCTCCCCAGACCGAGAAAGGGCCAGCGCGGCGAAGCCGAGGGGGTCAGCACGAGCGTGCATGACGGGCCAAAGTCCATGCCCGCCGCTTTGTCCAGAGGCACATGGGCCGCCGCTTCATCCGGAAAATTCAGGCGTTCGAAAACATGCGCGAAAAACCAGTCCACCCCGCGGTCGAGCAGGTGCCGCGCCACGGCGTCCGGCCGGATGTCGCTGTCCGTCAGCACGCAAAGCGGCGCGCCCCGGCTCACGGACGCGTTGAGCGGGCCAAAATTGTCTCTCCCGTGCAAGGAAAGGCAGACAACGTCGTGCCAGGGCAGGCCGAGACGGGCGCAGGCCAGTTGCAGGCTGCTCAGCGCGGGGATGACGCGCACGGCCTCCCTGCCCATGCGCCGCGCCAGACTCGCGCCTATGCCGAAAAACAGGGGATCCCCGTCAGCCAGCACCAGCACGCGCAGGCCGGCGGCATGGGCCTCCGCAATCCGCGCGTAGACGGGTTCCAGCGGAGCGGCGAGAACCAGTACATTTCCGTCCGCGCCGCCGTTCTCGCCGATTTCCGGGAGCAGACGCCGCAACAGACCGCGTCCGGCGCAAAGAAGATCCGCGCTCGCCAGCAGTTGACGCCGGGCTTCGGACAGGACGCGGCAACCGCCGGCAACGCCCAGAACTACAACGGGTTCTGGGGCGGAGAGAGACCGGCATTCAGGCTCTGAAGGTTCCGGGTCCGGCTGTTGCGCGGGAGATTCAAAAACAAGCAGGGAGTTCAGCATTTCCGTCATGGGGGGCCATGCGTCTTTTTGCCCCTCAGGCGCGGCCGCCTGAGCCGTGTTTTCTCCGGGGGATTCCTGTTCCGGCGGGCTTTGCGACTTTTTGGGCGTTATGCCCGGCAGAAGCGCCTGCTGTTTTACGCCGCGCACAAAAAGCCCCCGTCCGTGTGAAAAAGGTTGATGTTTACAGCCCGTCCGGCAAAACAGGCCGCCTTGGCGGCCGCCACGCGCGCAACTCGTTCCAGCGCCGGATGCCCCGCCTCGTCTGCAAGCAGGATTTCCAGGGCCTGGGCGGCGGTGGCGCAGCGCCGCACGGCATCGGCGCAATGGGCGCCGATGCCTGAGCACAGCGTCGCCAGAGCCGCGAAGTCAATGTCCCCCTCCCGCGCGTGGGTGTATTCCATGCCTTGGGCCAGTTTGAGCAACTTGCCGAAAAAACAGCCCCAGACTACGTCCGCAAAGGGCATGGCTCCTGCCGCGCGCAGGGAAAACGCGGCAAAATCGGCCGCCTGGATAAAAGACAGCGGCGAAAGGCGCGGGTACCTCCGCATGAGCAGCGCTTCCGAACGGCGGCCGGTGGAAAGGCACACCGTCGCGCAGCCGGAGGCCAAGGCGACATCAAGCCCCTGTTGGACCGTCGCCCGCCAGGCCGCGTGGCTGTAAGGGCGCACAGTGCCCTGAGTGCCCAGAATCGAAATACCGCCCATAATGCCCAGGCGCGGATTGAGCGTGCGCGGGGCGAGATTCTCCCCGCCGGGAACGCTGATGACCACGGACAGGGGAGGACACGGCCCGAAACTCGGGGCCGTCCACATGGCATAACGGCTCAGGGCAACGCGCATCTGCTCCCGGGGAACGGGATTGATGGCGGCCTCCCCCATCGGCACGGGCAGGCCGGGCAACGTCACGCGGCCCACTCCCCCGCCCCCCTCAAGACGGACAAATCCCCTGTCCGACGGCAAAGCCCGCCGCAACGGCTCCAGCGTCACACGGGACAAAATGAGCGCGCCCGATGTGACGTCGGGGTCATCCCCGCCGTCTTTGCGTACGCCCGCCTCCGCACGGGGAGCGCCGGAGATTTCATCCCCGCCGAGCAGGCGGCAGCGCTCCACCGGCACGGTCACAAACCCGGAGCAGCCGGACGGCGCTTGATACGGCGGCAAGGGGACGGAAACATTGACGGGAGCGTGCCCTTCCACAAGCAGAGTCAGCGCCGCCAGGGCAGCGCCCGCCGCCGCCGTGCCGGTGGTGAATCCTTCCCGCAGGGCCTTCACGCGCCCTCCCGGCAAACCGGGAACTCCCCCCGGCGATGTCCGCCGCCGGGACGGCATTCGGAAAAAGCAAGTTCGGCCATGGCTTACTATCATAGCATGTCCGCGCGGAAGTCAACAGAAATCTGGACGTGCCCCGCGCAAGGCCGGCCTTGCGGAAGAAGACCGTCCGGGATAGAGTGCCGGCATTGTGAAAAATTCCGCCCGCTTTACGGCCCAGGCCGGAAGAATAACCCTTGAGGCCCGCATTATTCGCGTGGGCGCGGACGCGCAGTGCCTGCTTTGCGGGGGGGACGCCCATATCGGCGCTGTGGCGCTCGCCCGACCCGGCGGCGGGCAGAGCCTTTGTCTGCCCGGACACAGGGAAGGCGGAACAGCCCTGCGCATGGCCCGGACTTTGGCGCAATCCTTGGGCCGCGCCGTCTGCGTGAGCGCCGGGATACACTATGACGGCATCACGCGGGAAGAAATCGCCGATGTGGAGAATCTGGCGGATGAACTGACTGAAAAATGTCTGGATTTTCTCGCCCGCTCCTGATCTCTCCGGATTGCACAGCGCGGGGCCGCCCGTGAGGCATACGGCATAGCCCGTAGCACAAGTTGTATACGGATATCCCTTTGGTTACCCGTTGGACTTCCTCAGGACCATGCCCGCGGGCTGCCCTGTGTTGTGTTCGTGCGGCTCATCGCCCAGCGGGTGCGCGTGCAGGTGCGCGTGGGCGAAAGAGGGGGAGAATCGGTGCAGGCCGCCCTCCCGGATGGTCAGGCATTCCGTAGTCACCCGGGCGAGAAAATCCCAGTCGTGGGAAATGACGACACGCGGCGTCGCAAGGCCGCGCAATATTTCTGTCAGGCGATCCCGTGACGCGCTGTCCAGGCCGGTGGTTGGCTCATCCAGCAAAAGGGCCTCGGGCCTCATGGCGAGTACGCCGGCCAGGGAAACCAGTTTTTTCTCTCCGCCGGAAAGCTGGTGGATGAGCCGGTTTTCAAAGCCGGAAAGCTCAAGGCTTGCCAGCGTGTCAAGAGCGCGTTCCCGCGCTTCTTCCGGCGCAAGGCCCAGATTGAGGGGGCCGAAGGCCACGTCTTCCAGCACCGTGGGGAAAAAAAGCTGATCCTCGGCCTGCTGCAGCACAAAACCCACGTTGCGGCGCAGGGCGAGAAAATCCTTTTCCGTCCGCATGATTGCCTCATGAAAACGCACCAGTCCGCGTTGCGGACGCACAAGACCGGTTATGCAGCGGAACAGCGTGGTTTTGCCGCTGCCGTTGGGGCCATAAAGGGCGATCTGCTGTCCGGGGAAAAAGGCGAAATTGACGTCACGCAGCACTGTCCTGCGTGTTTCTTCCTGAACATAGGCCAGATGGACGTGTTCCAGACTGAAGATGGATTCCCGCCGCGCCGCCTCAGACATGGACAAGGCCCATTTCCGTCAGGGCGATGCCCGCGAGGAAAAGGAGAACGACAAGAGCCAGGATGGCGTCCGCCGGGCGCGTCTGAAACAGGGTCACGGTTCTGAAATTGCCCGTAAAGGCCCTCAGGCTCATGGCCTCATATACCCGGCGGGAGCGCTCGTGGCTGCGAATCAGCAGAAGCCCCAGCAGGCAGGCCAGGACGCGCCAAGCGCGCAATCCGGCGCGCGGCGCGAAACCGCGCAATTTGGCGGCGTCCATGAGGGTCTGCCATTCTTCCATGAGCAGATGGACATAGCGGCCCGTGACCAGAAAAAGAAATACCAGTTTGGCCGGGCAGCCGAGGCCCTCCAGCGCGCGGCCGGCCGCGGACGGGGGCATGTCGCCGGATAGAGCCTGGAATACGCAGAAAATGGCGTTGGCCTTGAGGGTGATGAGCAGGGACAGACGCAGGCCGGGCAGACTCGCGGCGAGCCATCCGAAAGAGATTTGTTCGCCGGGCATGGTAAAGGGGAGCACGCACCAGAGAAAAAGCACAAAAATGTTGACCGCCGCGAGACGCCGCGGCAGGCTTGTCACAGCCGGCCGCGCGAGGCGGAGCAAACCGAGGCCGAAGACAAGACCGAGCAGACCTGAGGAAATCTGTTGCACAAGAGCCAGGCACAGCGTGGTCAGGGCGGCCAGGCCGAGGCGCACGCGGGGATCAAGGGCGGACAGCGTCACGGCTTTCTTCGGCTTCTGAAGTAAAGCGCGATCCCGGCAAGGCCGACAAGCCAGCCCAAGCCGCCGACAATCTCTCTGGGGCCGGGTTCCGGATTGACCAGCGCGGCCAGCTCCCGCCGCAGAGGAGCGAGGCTGGTCTCCATAACTTCGGAAACGATGCGCCGCACTTCCTGCGGGCTGGCCGTCTCCCGCGCGGCCGGCGTTCCGGTTTCCGCCGCAAGATCTCCATCGCCCGGCGGAGATGACGCGGCCCCACCGGCTCCGGTTGCCGCCGTTTCCCGTGCGGAAAACTCCCGGGCCTCCATGCGCCATTCGTTTTCATGGCCTTCGCCGGCGTTTATCCGTATGCGCAGACCGTTTTCCTTCGCCTGCTCCGGAACGGGAAAACGAAAATTTCCTTCGTCGTCGGTAAGGCCGTTGAGCAGTTCCCTGCCGTCCGTTGCGGCATACACGGTGATGCGGCCGTTCCTGACGGGGGAGCCGCGGTTGAAGGAGCAACGCGCCTGTACGCTGTCGCCTTCAAGCCAGGCGTAGATGTTCACGCGGTGGGCAAACGAGGGGAACGCGGCCAGCAGGAGCAAAGCGGCCGCAAGGACGGGAATTTTCACAGATTCAGCATCTCCGGGCGCACGCGCGCGATAAAGGTGACGGCGAACAGGGTAATGACGCCTTCAACGGCCATAACGGGCAAATGCGCCAGGAAGAGCAGTTTGGCCGCCACAAGAAAGCCTTCGTCACTGAAAGCCAGGGCCGCCGCCGTAAAAAATCCGGCCAGCGCCACGCCCAGCGCCCCGCCGCAGAAGGCGGCGGCCTTCCGCCCGCGCGGACCGGGCAGAAGGCGGACAAGCGCCCTGTAGGCATAGGCGGACAGCACGCCGGAAAAGGCCATGTTGAACGTGTTGACGCCAAGTACCGTCAGCCCTCCGTATTGAAAGAGGAGCGCCTGCAGGACCAGGGCCGCGAGAATGGCGGGGAATGCCGCCCAGCCGAGCAGTACCCCCAGAAGGCCGTTCAGAATAAGATGCACGCTCCCCGGACCTATGGGTATGTGAACGAGTGAGCCCACAAAAAACGCGGCTGAAAGCAGGGCGACCGTCATGAGTCTGTCATAGTCCGGACGGCGCAGGCCGACGGCCGTGCCCAGAGCCGCCAGCGCGGCCCCGGCCCCCAGTACGGCCGGGGAGAGGACACCCTCGGAAACGTGCATGTCTATTTCCCGGTTGAAACCTTGGGGGCGGCAAACTCCGTCCACAATACCGCGCCGATTTCCACAGGTTTGGGGACGCCCTTGTAATCCAGCTTCTCCTTGCTCTCGCTCAGAGCGGCAAAACCCCACCAGCCGTCCCACGGAATGCCATAGGCAAAAACGCCGTCGGCGTCCGTTCTGACAACCTGGGTCACAAAATACGGATTGGGGGCCGCACGGCGGCCACGCGCATTGTAGTATTCCACTTCCACATCCGTATTGGGAGCCGGTTTGCCGTTAACAAGCACAAGTCCGCGAAACACGTTGCCGGCATAGTTGCCGAAGGGCCGCGTCAAAGGTACGATTTCGGCCGGCAGGCCGATAGGCTCGCTCCAGCCATCCTCTTCTCCGAAAGCGGCCACAACGGTTTTCGTGTAGTGGACAATATAGGTGTCCTCGGCCGGCTCAAAATACGGTTCCGGCGTCACGGCGAACTGGTGGACGCCGGGCCGGCTTACGGCATAGCGGGCCTGCCAGGCCTTGTGCTTCATGATGATCGCGGGCGTAAGCCGGGCCGTGAGGTCTTCCTTTTTTCCGTCATGCGTCAGGGTGAGGGATTTGGGCTTGGCCATGTCCATTCCCTCCCGTTCCATGGGGTGGGCAAAGGCAATGTCAAGAGTGAGCGCGGAATCCTGTTTTTCCGGCACTGTGGAAGATGAGGGGATGACCATGCCGAAATGCGCCTCGGCCCGCGTGGCGCAGCACAGCACAAGCGCCAGCGCCAGGGCGACCCGGAAAAGTTTTTGAGCGGCGGATGTCGTTTTCAGCATACTGATTTCCTTTTTGTTGCATTTTTGGGGGAGTTGACGCGCTGCTGAGGCGATCGCATGTGGGATGCTACCCGAGAGTTCTTTCCCGTGCAATCTATTTTTAACATTTTTTTTAAATTCGTACTACACCTGCTGCCTACATCGGGCATATCATGTGCTCGCGACACTTTGACTTGCAAAAAAGAGGGTGATGTGAGACCGTTTCCAGATGGAAACAGCTTTGTTGCGCGATATTCTTGCTCTGGTGGCGGAGGGGCGTCTTGAGCCCGATGCGGCGCTGGAGCGCGTATGCGCCGCGAATGTGCGCGCTACCCTTGACGGGTTTGCGCCCCGTTTTCAGGAGCGGGATTCGGGCCTCACGCTTGATCCGGAACGTGGACCGCGCGCGGGCGTGGGTGAAGTCGTTTTTGCCGAGGGCAAGAGCGACGACCTGCTTTTTTCCGCGCTGGAGGGACTTTCCCGTCATGGGCCGGCACTGGCGAGCCGCGTGACGTCGGTTCAGGGGGAAGCCTTGCGCGCGCGCTTTCCCGCTGGGCAGTACTGGCAAAAAGCCTGTCTTTTCGCGCTGAACGCTCCGGAGCGTTTCAGGGCGTTTGCCCGGGCGCCGGTTGATGCGGCGCGGGCGGAAACGGACGGAGCATGGCCCCGGCAAGGCGATATTCTGGTGGTTTCCGCCGGGGCCTCGGACATGCCCGTGGCCCTGGAAGCCCTCGGCACCCTCGCCTTTCTGGATTGCGACGCCGGCCTTGTGAGCGACGTGGGGGTGTCCGGCCTGCACCGCATCCTGCCGCATATCGGGGCACTGCGCAAAGCAAAGGGGGTCATTGCCGTGGCCGGCATGGAAGGCGCTTTGCCCGGCGTTCTGGCCGGGATCATCAGATCCCCGGTTGTGGCTGTGCCCACATCCGTGGGCTATGGCGTCGGGGCCGGCGGTTTTGCCGCCCTTACAACCATGCTCTGCACCTGTGTGCCGGGCGTGGCGGTGGTCAATATCAACAACGGGTTCGGCGCCGCGGCGTTCGCGGCGAAAATGCTGCTTGCCGGCGACGGGAAAGCCTCATGATATGTGCGCAAGCTCCTGTCCCACCGGCATTACGGCCGGGACGACGAAACTGCTGAAGCCCGGGTGGTTCATCCCGGTCAGGCCGGCGGCCTGAATCAGCTTTCGGCGGAAGCGGGCGGCTTGCCGAGTTCCATGAGTTTTTCCAGCAGGTCGCCGAAATCCAGCCCCGCGGCTTTGGCCTCCCGCGGCACAAGGCTTGTGGCGGTCATGCCCGGCAGGGTATTGACTTCGAGCAGGATCAATTCCCCCTTTTTGTCCAGAATGAAATCCGCCCTGCTGTAGCCGGAGAGCCCCAGCGCCCTGTGGGCCGCGAGAGCAAGTTTCCGCACTTCGTTTACAACCGGGGGCGGAAGGGGGGCGGGGCAGACCTCCCGCGCGCCGCCGACGGCGTATTTGCTCCGGTAGTCAAAAAAAACCGAGCCGACGGGCTCAATGAGAATGGGGGGCAGGGCCTCTTCTCCCAGTACCCCGCAAGTGACTTCCCTGCCTTTGACTTCGCTTTCCAGCAGGGCTTCGTCTCCGGCGGCAAAAATCTCAGCCAGTTTTGCGTCCAGTTCGGTGCGGTCGCGGGCGCGGCCCATGCGAAGCGAGGACCCGCCGGTATTGCTTTTGGCAAAGAGCGGGTAGGGCAGGCGCGGCCGCCATGATTTTTCCGGCGGGAGCGGCAGATATTCCCAATCGGCCGTAGGCAGGCCGGCCTGACGGAAAATCTGCTTGGCGGCGGCTTTGTGCAGCGCGAGAAAGGAACCGGCCGGGCCTGACCCCTGATAGGGACAGCCCGCCTGATCCAGCATGGCCTGCACAAGACCGTCCTCTCCCGGCGCGCCGTGCAGATTGATGAAGGCAAAATCGTGTCCGGCCGCCGTGGCGAGCAGGTTGTCAAAGCCGCCAAGCAGGTCGAAAAAGGTAACCCTGTGCCCGCGCGCCAGCAGAGTTTTCTCCATGCCGCGCGCGCCGTCAAGGGAAACCTCCCTCTCGCTCGACCAACCGCCCGCAATCAAAAGAATCTTCATGCATGTCCCATTTCAGCAGCGCAGTAAAGGCGCGTTCAATGTTTTTTCCCTGGGCAAAGGATTCGCGTATGCTTTGTCTGGCCTCCGCGTTTTTGCCGTAACGCGCGAGCAGATCTTCAAAGCGTTCTTTCAGGTTGACGCAGTGGTCGTGGCGCACTCTTTTGTCCGCATAAATGATGAAAAAGGGCAGGCCGCAGATACTCGCACCCTCCGGCAGAGGCCAGGGCCAGTGGACGTGGAACAGAACCCCCTGCGCCACAGGGTAATGGGCTGTGCGTTCCACAACCCAACTGGCGCCGATCATGGCATGGCTGCCGCCGTACCTGACGCAGTAGCTTTTTGCGATGTCGTGGAGCATGGCGGCGGCGCGCACCTGTTCCACGGAAACGTCAAAACCTTGTTCCACCGCGCGCTCGGCCAGACGCGTGGCGATATGGGCCACCAGAAGCGAATGGCCCCGCACGTTGGGAAGCATTTCATACGCGCGCCACAGGGCGAAACAGCGATCATCATCCGGTGGGGGCGGCAGAGGACGCGCGCGGGCAAGCGCTCCGCACTGCGGCAGTCCGGTCATCGGACGGCGGGGAGCGGATCTTCCGGGCGGAGCGTCGGCCTTGTCAGTACTCATAATGACCAGTGCGCGCGAACCGCCGGAAACAACCGCGGGCCTGCCGCTATTTTCGTCTGGCGCATGCGGGAATGTATGTCCGCTTTGCGGGGCCTGTCAATGGGGTGCCCGAAAAAATGTATTGACAAATTTTTCGCAACGGGCTATCCGCATTCCCGTTACGGAGTCCACATCATGCAGTCCTTTGTTTCCGCCACTTCCTCCCCGTACGCCGCCGGCTTTCGCTGGTTCTTTTTTGCGTATTTTGCCGGAGCCTGTGGTCGGGGACTTGGTTGACGCGAACGCGAGCAAGAAAGTCAGAGGGCCGCAGGCACAACGCCGGCGGCCCTTTTTTTGGAGCCGCTCCGGCGTAATCAGCACATTTGAAACCACAGGAGCGCACACATGTATCTCGGCAAAAAAGTCCGTCTGGAACGCATCATCAACAGGGAAAACGGCCGCACCATCATTGTGCCCATGGATCACGGGGTCACCATCGGCGCGGTGGAAGGTCTCATAGACATGCGCCTGGCCGTCAACGACATGGCCAGGGGCGGCGCCGACGCGGTATTGATGCACAAGGGGCTGGTGCGCTGCTCCCACCGTAGCGCCGGCAAGGACATAGGCCTGATTGTCCATCTTTCCGCCTCCACCGCACTGAGCCCGGCCGGCAACACCAAAACACTCGTGGGCACGGTGGAGGAAGGCATCAGGCACGGCGCGGACTGCGTGTCCGTGCATGTCAACCTGGGCGACCCCAACGAACGGTTCATGCTGGCGGACATGGGCAAGGTGGCCGAAGCGTGCGACAACTGGGGCATGCCCTTGCTGACCATGGTATACGCGCGCGGACCGAGGGTGCCCAACGGCTATGCGCCGGATGTTGTGGCCCACTGCGCGCGCGTCGGCGTGGAACTGGGGGCGGATATTGTCAAGGTTCCCTATACCGGGGATATGGAGAGCTTTTCCACCGTGATTGCCGCCTGCTGTGTGCCCGTTGTCATAGCCGGCGGCGAGCGCATGGAGTCAACCCGCGATATCCTGCAAATGATTTATGATTCCCTTCAGGCCGGCGGCGCCGGTATTTCCGTTGGCCGCAACGTGTTCCAGCATCCCCGCCGCGTTGACCTTATCAAGGCTCTGCGCGCCATTGTCCACGAAGACGCCACCGTGGACGCGGCCCTGGAAATTGTTGGAGAATAGACGATGCCGCAGATATATTTCCGCTCCGTGCCCTACAACAAGGCACATGTGACCCTGGCCCTGGAATCCGGCGTGGACGGCCTGATTGTGCCCCGGGATATGGCCGGGCAGGCCTCGGCTCTTGCCCGCTGCGTCGTCTGGGCTGATGAGGAAACGCGCCGCGTGACCTTGGCTGCCAAATCCGACGAACAGGACGCGCTTGTCCGCTTGCGGGGGGGGGAACGTCTGGTGCTGGCCCGCGGCTGGGAGGTGATTCCCGTGGAGAATTTGCTGGCCGGCAGCGACGCCGTTTTTGTCGAAGCGGGCGGCCTTGACGAGGCAAGACTCGCCTCCGGCATTCTGGAGCGCGGAGTGGCCGGCGTCGTGCTGACGGACGAGGCGATTGGGGAAGTTAGGGAAATTGTGGCCGCCTGTAAACTTTCCCAGAACCGGGAAGACCTGAAGCCCTGCCTCGTCACCCGCGTGGAGGCCGCGGGCCTGGGCCACCGCGTCTGCGCGGACACCCTTTCCCTCCTGCGCCGGGGGGAAGGCATGCTCGTGGGCAATTCCTCTGCCTTTACCTTTCTCGTCCATGCGGAAACCGAGCACAATGAATATGTGGCCGCGCGGCCTTTTCGGGTCAACGCCGGAGCCGTGCACGCCTATGTGCGTCTGCCCCGTGACAGGACCACGTATCTGGGAGAGCTTGCCGCCGGCAGGGAAGTTCTCATCGTCAGCGCGGACGGGGCGGCGCGGCTTGCCACCCTGGGGCGCGTCAAGATTGAGGTGAGACCCATGCTCTACATAGAAGCCGAGATCGAAGCCGAGCGGGGTCTGAAAAAAAGCGGCGGGATTTTTTTGCAGAATGCGGAAACCATACGCCTGACGGCCCCGGACGGCACCCCTTTGAGCGTTGTGGGGATCAGGCGCGGCGATGTTGTGCTCTGCCGCGCTGACGAGGCGGGCCGGCATTTCGGCATGCGCGTGCATGAAGACATACGGGAGGTCTAGGTTATGACGGAATCGTTCGCAAACGCCGAAGTCCGCTCAAGTCCGGCCGAACGCCTTGCCGCCATCAGGGCGGAAATCGACGCCGCGGACGCCGCCCTGCTTGACCTGCTCAATCGCCGGGCGTCATTGAGCCTTGAAGTGGGAAGCATCAAAAAGAACATGGGACCAGGCGTCTTCAAGCCCCTTCGGGAGCGTGAAGTGCTGGAGAGCCTTGTGCGCAGGAATCCGGGCCCCCTGCCCGCGGATCACCTGCGGGCCGTATGGCGCGAGATTTTTTCGTCCTCCCGCGCCCTGCAGCGTCCCCAGAACGTGGCCTATCTCGGCCCTGAAGGCACCTTTTCCTATTTTGCCGGGGTGGAATACCTGGGGCACGCGGCTTCTTTCCATCCCTGCGGCGACATTGCCGGGATTTTTGAAGAGGTTTCTTCCGGCCGGTGCGACCTCGGCGTCGTGCCCCTGGAAAATTCCCTGCAAGGCACGGTCGGCGTGAGCTTTGACTTTTTCCTGAGCCACGATGTCTTCATCCAGGCGGAGCTGTTTTCGCGCATTTCCCACTGTCTGCTGAGCGATGCGCCATCCCTTGCGGCCATAGGCACCGTGTATTCCCATCCTCAGCCTCTGGCCCAGTGCGGAGGCTGGCTGCGCGTCCATTTGCCCACGGCGGCCCTTGTGCCGGTGGAATCCACTGCCGCCGCCGCCCGGAACGCGGCGGGAAACGGGAGCGCGGCGGCCATCGGACACCGCAAACTGTCCGACATGCTGGGTCTCGGCATTCTGGCCCGGCGTATTGAAGACCTTTCCGACAACTGGACGCGTTTCGTCGTCATCGGTCCCAGGGCGGCTTTTCAGTCCCTGCCGTCTCCCGAAGCCGGCGGCGCGGCGGACAAGACATCCCTGTTGTTTACCCTGCCGGACAAAGCGGGCGCTCTCTCCGGAGTGCTCACCCTGCTTGCGGACGGCGGCATCAACATGCGCAAGCTGGAGTCCCGCCCCCTGCGCGGGCAAAGCTGGCGTTATGTCTTTTTCGCGGATGTGGAGAGCGATCTCACCGCCAGGCGGCACACGGCCCTCCGCGGTCGGCTGGAGGATGTCTGTACGAGCTTTCGCATTCTGGGAGCATATCCGGCCGGTCCGCGTCTGGAGCATAACAGCGGGGAAAATTCGTGTGAGGACGACCGTGACGCGTCGTAGCGGCATTGTTTCCGTGGCGGCCCCGGCCTCAAAGTCCGCCTCGCACCGCTATCTTGTCGGCGCGGCCCTCGCGCCCGGGGTATCCCGTGTGCGGAACACTCTGGAAAGCCGGGATCTGGAACGCACCCGGGCCATTCTCCGCGCGGCCGGAGCGACCGTGAACGCCCTGCCCGACGGCTGGGAGGTGAGCGGCATGACCATACCCAGAGGCGGCGACGAGGCGGGCGGCGCGCTTTCCTGCGATGTGCACGAATCCGGCACAACCTGCCGTCTGCTCACGGCCGTACTGGCGGCCGGCAAGGGATTTTTTCATATCCACGGAGCCGGGCGCATGCACGAGCGCCCCATCGGGGAGCTTGTCCATGCTCTGGTCCGCCTCGGGGCAGAGGTTCGTTTTGAGCGGAAACCGGATTGCCCGCCCCTGATTTTGCACGCCCGCGGCCTTGACCCGGCGCGTTGCGGAGGCAGTCTCCGGATAGGCATGAATGTGTCCAGCCAGTATTTTTCCGGTCTTCTGCTGGCCGGGCCTCTGGCGGCGGCCCCTCTTACCCTGGAAGTGGCGGGAGACAGGGCCGTTTCCTGGCCCTATGTGGGCCTGACTCTTCAGTGCCTGGAGGATTTCGGCATTGACGTCCGCGTGGAAACGCGTTCCGATGTACATTCGGCCTGGCGGAGAAACACTGTGCAAGGTTGCCGCGCTGTCGCCGCGGTAAGGCCGGGATGTCTGCGCGTGACCGTACGGCCTTCAAAATACCGCGCCGGCGATTACCTCGTGGAAGGGGATTGGTCCGGCGCGTCCTACCTGCTGGCGGCGGGCGCGCTGGGACGCGGGCCTGTGCGCGTGGAGGGGCTGCGCGAGGATTCTCCGCAGGGAGACAGGATTTTTCTGGATATCCTCAGGTCCATGGGCGCGCGCGTGGAAACCGGGCCGGGTGCGGTGACGGTTTTTCCGTCAGGGCTGCGCGCGGTGGATGTTGACATGGGTTCCTGCCCCGATCTGGTTCCCACAGTGGCCGTGCTGGCCGCTTTTGCCAAAGGGGCGAGCCGCCTGTACAACGCGGCGCATCTGCGTGTCAAGGAGTCAGACCGCATCGCGGCCCCGGCCGCCGAGTTGCGCAAGGCGGGCATTGTGGTCGAGGAAAAAGCGGACGGCCTTGTTGTGCGGGGGGTGTATCCCGACCGACCGCGCCTCGCGGGAGACGCTGTTTTTTCGGCCCACAATGATCACCGCATCGCCATGTCGCTGGCCCTGCTGGGCCTGGGCCGTCCCGACGGCGCGCTTGACATGGAGGCGCGTCTGGACGATCCCTCGGTGGTCGCGAAGTCCTTTCCGCAATTTTGGGATATCTGGAGACAAATCGCATGAAGGACAAAATCGTGCTCGTGGGCGCGCATCCTCTTTTCGGTCCGGCATCCGCCGCGAACGATGACAAGCCCGTGGCCGTGGTTCCCGGACGCGGGGCAAAAGCCGGGCATCTGGCCCTGGTGCGGAAATTTTTTCTCTCGCCGCCTGGACGCGGCCAAAAAAAATGCTTACCGAGGACGCTGCCCTGTTCGTCGGCATTTTCAACGCCAATCCCCACAGTCTGGCGGCCGTGCGTCAGTTCGCCAGATGCTGAATCTGGCCGCGGGCGGAGATATTGAGCTTTTGTGCGAGCGGGCTAAAGGGTGGCGGAAAGACCGGCATTCCGCTCAATGAGGCGCACCGTGCCGGCAAGTCGGCGCCCCTCGGTGGATTCTCTGGAGATTTCCCGCTCCACGGATGTAATACCCTTGATGACGGTGGAGTGGCGGCGATTGAACGTCGCGCCTATTTCTTCCAGGGAAAGCTCGGTGTGCTTGCGCGCCAGATAATATGCCGTGTTGCGTCCTGTAACGCAGTCATGGCGCCGTGAACGCGAGCCGATCTGCCGTTCCGTCAGGCCGAAACTTTCGCAGACAAGGCGTATGATGGTCCGCATGTCCGCGCCGCATTCCGTGCCGGCATATTGCGACAGCACGTCCATTGCCAGTTGCGGATTGATGCCGCAGTTGAGCAGACGGGCCTTGAAAGCCAGATTGTTGAGACAGGACTCCAACTGGCGAACATCCCCGCGCAGGCGCGAGGCCAGAAGATCACAGACGTCGTCGGGCAGAATGACCTGAAACTGTTTTGCCTTGCGCATGAGGATGCGCCGGCGCATGTCTCTGGATGGACGTTCCATGCAGGTGAGGATGCCTGAACAGAAGTGCGAGACGAGACTGCCGTCCACCTCCTGCAGCTCGCGCGGGGAAAAGGACGACGTGAAGATAACCCTGCCGCCCTGGTTTTGCAGGGTTTTGAGGGTCGTCAGGGCTATTTCCTGGATTTTTTCCTTGCCCTGCAGAAAATGCACATCCTCAAGCAGCAGCACCTCCAGATCAGCAAAACATTCACGGAATCCTTCAACTTCCCGTCGCCGCAGGGCCGTGACAAAACGCCGGGTAAAGTCTTCCGCCGTCATATAGGCTATGCGAATGTCCCGCGGTGACTGGCTGATGGCCTTGCCCACGGCGTGCGTCAGATGGGTCTTGCCAAGGCCGGAGGCGGAGTTCACAAACAGCGTGTTCACAGTGCCGCCGTTGTCGCAGACGTCCCTGGCGGCGGCCACGGCCACGCTGTTGCTGCAGCCCACTTCAAAATCCTCAAAGGAGTGTCGCCACACCTGATCCCCCCTGCCCATCTCGCACCTGGGCAGGGGCAGACAGATCCGGCGCGCGAACGTGGTCTTCAGGGGGGCTGTATTCCGCGCCGGCTCAATCTCGATGCGTATCTCCACATCCTGGGGATCAACGCCGAGAACCGGAGCCGCGGCTTCGCGCAGGCGGGCCGTCATGCGGGTTTTCAGCCAGTCCGCCACAAAGGCGTTCCGGGCAAAAAGACAGAGGCTCTTCTCCCGCACGGCGGCGCGCAACGGCGCAATCCAGACCTTAAACGTGCCCGGATCAAGTGTTTTTTCCAGATTTTCTGAAATTGCGGTCCATTTTTCTTGCATGGGATACTTTTACGCAAGCTGGAAGTTTTGGACAACCGGAGCGGAAGAGGCATATATGTTGAGGAGCTGTTTTTATTTTTCCCAAAGAAGGACACGCATAATATGCCAATATAAATATTGTTTTTTCTGCCGTCGAAGATTCATCCCAATTTTTCAGCCTTGAAAATCTTCTGTATTTTGAAGAAATTCACATTTTAAAAAAGCTTTTTTAACAAATGCAGATCAATTTTTCTTCATTTTTCTCACGAATATTCATTTTATTTTATCACAGGCCCGAACCTCGCCCCCGGCATGTCCGGGCGACTGTCAAGAGAAAAAATCTTTGTAAAATTTTTTTGTCCGCCCGGACCGGGATCATTCAGTGCTTCTTTATCAGAGGAATATTTTCAGGCGAAATCGTATAAAATACTTGTTATTTCAAGATTCTATGAATTTTCTTCGGGTGCCCGGAAAAGTATGAAGAAAAACCTTTACTTTCGCGCCGCGAACAGGTAGGTGTTTCGTCTGTGTGACAATTGTGCGACGTTCCGGCACTGCCGGACGGACATTTTTTCCTTGGGCGGAGGGCATGAAGATGCGGGCGAAAAAGGATATTCATCCCGGAAAAAAGAAAAAAAGGATGGACGCGCGGGCTGAAATCGGCTGTTGTGGCCTGATTTTTGCACACACACACACACACACACACACACACAGCAACACCGCAGTATAACGCGCCTTTCGCCAGGAACGGCGCGGTTTTTCCATTTCAGAGCGGCTCTGTTTCCTTCGGGAGACAGGGCCGTTTCGTCGTTTTCGCCGCAAGTCTGAAAGGTATGCCCCTGTCAGTCATTTGCGGCCTTTTTTCTTGCCCTCTACCCGTCACTCCGGAGGCCCCATGAAGACATCATGTGAACATCCCGGAAACGCCCCGCGTAAACAGGCGATCCTTTTTTTCGGCGCCTGCTTCCTGATCCCGGACCTGGGCCTGCCCCTGCGGTCCGGCGCGAACGACGCGGACAATGGAGAAAAGGAAGTCTGGAACATGACCCCTTCTTCTCCCCGCGCCCTGTCTTCCGTTAAGGCTGTATTCAAACGGAAAACGAAATGATGGAATACAGGAAAAAACTGATCGAAGTCGCGCTTCCCCTGGAAGCCATCAACAAAGAATCCGCCCGCGAAAAATCCATCCACCACGGGCATCCTTCCACCTTGCATCCGTGGTGGGCGCGGCGGCCTCTGGCCACCGCCCGCGTTGTTATCTTTTCGTCTCTTGTGGACGACCCGTCTTCCCATCCCGAGCAATTCCCCACCAAAGAAGCGCAAGACGCCGAACGGCAACGTCTGTTCGCGCTCATTGAAAAACTGGTGAAATGGGAAAACTCCAACAAACAGGAAATTCTGGACGCGGCCAAAACCGAAATTCTCAAATCCACCGGCGGCAAGCCGCCCGCCCTGCTTGACCCTTTCGCCGGGGGCGGCTCCATACCGCTGGAAGCCCAGCGCCTTGGCCTGGAAGCCCACGCCGGCGATTTG
Organism: Desulfovibrio sp.; assembly: GCA_031291035.1. Classification (GTDB taxonomy): domain Bacteria; phylum Desulfobacterota; class Desulfovibrionia; order Desulfovibrionales; family Desulfovibrionaceae; genus Desulfovibrio. The sequence goes on along the minus strand of JAISLI010000026.1, from coordinate 4,204 downwards.
AATCCGGTGGCCGTGATGATCAACAAGGCCATGATCGAAATTCCGCCCAAATTCGCCGGGCAGGCTCCGGTTAATCCGGAAGCACGCAAACAACTTGGCAGCGACCGCTCCTGGAAAGGCGCGACCGGCCTGGCCGAGGATGTTCGCTACTACGGCGAATGGATGAAGCGGGAAGCCTTCAAGCGCATCGGGCATTTGTACCCCAAAGTGCAAGTGCCCAAAGATCAGGGCGGCGGTGAAGCCACGGTCATCGCCTGGATTTGGGCCAGAACCGTGAAATGTCCCAACCCTGCTTGCGGCTGTGAAATGCCGCTGGCGAAGTCGTTTGAAATCTCAAAGAAGAAAGGCAATGAAGTATTTGTCCAGCCTATAATTGAAGGCAATAGAATTAACTATGTAATGAAGTCTAGCAAGAATGCTCCAAGCGGAACAGTTGAGCGTTCTGGCGCACATTGTATCTGCTGTAATACGTCAGTAGGGTTCAATTATATTCGTAGCGAAGGGCAATCTCATCGAATTGGTGAGCAGCTTATGGCTATCGTCGCCGAAGGCGTATCAGGGAGAATATATATATCTCCTGATAATGAGCAGAAAGTCTCCGCTATCGTGCAAAAACCATTGCAATACCCGTCTGAGTTATTAAGCGGAAAAGCTCGTGTCAATGTAGGTTTATATGGTTTTGATAAAACTGGAGATTTATTTACCAATCGCCAGCTTACCGCCCTGACCACCTTCAGCGTCCTTGTACAGGAAGCGCAGGCCAAAGTGGAAGCCGATGCCCTGGCAGCGGGTCTACCGGACGATGGTGTGCCCTTGGCTGATGGCGGAACCGGGGCCAAAGCCCACGGGCAGGCTGTTGGGGTGTATTTGGCGTTTGTGGTGGATAAGATGACCGATATTAGCTCTTCATTGGTGTCATGGAATATCAACTCGAATAGTTTGCGCAATACTTTCGCTCGACAAGCGCTCCCCATGGTATGGAATTATGCCGAATCAAACCCATTTTCCAATTCATCAGGATGTTACGATAATTGTATCGGACGGATTTTCAAATGCATAGGCTCTTTCCCGGCAAACAGACATGCCTCCGTGCATCAATGTGATGCCCAAAGCAATGGCACATTACATGGTGTAGTTGTTTCTACAGACCCGCCATATTATGATAATATAAGTTACGCTGACCTTTCCGACTTTTTTTATATTTGGCTCAGGCAAAGCCTGAAATATACATATCCAGCTATTTTCAAAACAATGCTGGTGCCTAAAACAGAGGAGCTTGTGGCAACGCCATACCGTTTTGATGGTAGCCGAAAGAAGGCGCATGACTTTTTTGAAAGAGGGATGCTCAAAACATTTAAGCATATAAATTCATATAGCCGTGATGATATTCCTGTAACTATCTATTATGCATTCAAACAGAGTGAATCGGATGCTGATGACTCTGGCGACACACAAACTGCCTCTACTGGTTGGGAAACTATGCTGACGGCGGTCATACAAGCCGGGTTTACTATCACAGGCACATGGCCAATGCGTACTGAGCGATCCGGACGCACTATAGATGTAGGCGCCAATGCCCTTGCTTCCTCTATAGTTCTTGTCTGCCGCAAGCGCCCGAAAAACACCACCACCTGCACCCGCCGCGATTTCATCAATACGCTCAAACGTGAATTGAAACCCGCCCTCAAGGAACTCCAGCGCTCCAACATCGCGCCGGTTGACCTGGCCCAGGCGGCCATCGGGCCGGGTATGGGCGTATATTCCCGCTTCGCCAAGGTGCTGGAGGCGGACGGCTCTCCTATGGGTGTGCGCAGCGCCCTGCAAATCATCAACCGGGAGCTTGACCTCTTTTTCACCGAGCAGGACGGCGAACTGGACGCGAACAGCCGCTTCTGCGTTGACCTCTATTCCCAATTCGCCTTCAACGACATGAAGTTCGGCAAGGCGGACGTGCTGGCCCGCGCCAAAAATATCTCTGTGGACAGCTTGGCCGCCAAAGGTGTTCTGTACGCGCAAAAGGGCGTGGTGCATCTGCTTGAACGCGAGAAACTGCAACGGCGGCCCGTAAAAACCAATGACAGCGAAAAAACGCTCTGGCTGCTCACCCAACAACTTACCGGCGCCATAAAAACCGGCGGCGTGGAAGCCTGCGCGGAAATCGTCGCCAACATGTCCGGCTCCGACGCGGACAGGGCAAAAGCCCTGGCTTACCGCCTCTTTACCATAGCGGAGCAAAAAGGCTGGGCACAGGAAGCCTACGCCTACAACTCTCTGGTCATCGCCTGGCCGGACATTCAGGCCAAGGTCGGGGAAAAGAAGAACGTTAAGACGGTACAGGGCAACAGGATTGACGGCAAGAACCGTCGGAAGTGCGGACGATCGGCCGATAAAGACCTTCACCAACAACATTCGCGGACCTGAGAATCAACCCAACCCCAAATACCTCCAAGTGATTTTGGACGGCATGCGTGAAATGCTGCCGGAAAGCAACGGCATCAACGTACAAGCTTACTGCGATAGATTGATTCAAGGTATAGGACAGAAAGCATGGAAAGCACAAATCACACACTGATTACCAAAGGTTTCCGCGCACTGCTGCAAGCGCTTGCCCCGTACATCGCATCTGAACTCTCCAATGCTTATGGCGCGAACTGGTGGGAAACCGGCGTGCTTGGCAAGCTTTACGATGAGCAAAAACGCGACTTGCCGATACGCGGTGATACGGATGCTTTGATTGATTCCCTGGATATTCGGTATTGCCTGCTGTTGTTTGACCTGCACTGGAATGACGTGTTCCGCAAAAAGCTTTCCATTGATCACCGCACCTGGGCCAAGGAGCTTACCGGCTTTCGTAACCGCTGGGCACATATCGGCGGCAAAGATTTCAGCGATGACGATACCTGGCGGGCGCTCGATACCATGTCCCGCCTGTGCGAACAGCTTGACGCCGACAGCACGGAAACCATCCGCGCCCTCCTGCGTGAAGCCCGCTATGGCTCGGCGGACGGTTCCACAAGCGTTGTCACTGCCGCTCCCGTTGCGACTAATGGCAAAACGAATAAAAACGGCGGCATCCTCAGCATAACGCCCAAATCCGGCTTGCCAAGTTGGCGCGAAGTTATTGAACCGCATCCGGATGTGGCGCAAGGGCGATACAAAAACGCGGAGTTCGCGGCGGATCTGGCCCAGGTTGCTCGCGGCGAAGGGGCCTACGAATACCGCGATCCTGTGGAGTTTTTTGCCAGAACGTATGTGACGGAAGGCATGTCCGGCCTGTTGGTGCAGGCGCTTAAACGTATCGGCGGGCAGGACGGCGAGCCGGTTATTCAGCTCAAAACCGCTTTCGGCGGCGGCAAAACCCACAGTATGCTGGCCCTGTACCATATGATGCGCCGCGGCACGGCTCCACTGGAGAAAATCCCGAACATCAAGCCCGTGCTGAGTCAGGCCGGGCTGCCCGCCCTGCCAAGCGCCAATGTCGCCGTGCTGGTCGGTACGGCTCTTGATCCTGCCAAGAGCAAGCGCCCGCAAAATCTTCCCGGCATCACCATCAATACCCTCTGGGGCGAGATGGCCGCGCAATTGGCATTCTCCGCCGATAAGCCCGAGCTCTACGATTTTGTGAAAGAGGCGGATAAAAAAGGCGTTTCTCCCGGTTCAGAAGCGCTCAAAAACCTCTTTGACGCCTGCGGGCCGTGCCTTGTGCTTATGGACGAGCTTGTGTCCTACGCCAGGCGTATTTACGGCGTGCGCGGCCTGCCTGCCGGAACCTTTGACAATTTCATTTCCTTTATCCAGGAAATCACCGAAGCCGCGCGGGCCAGCAAAAACAGTCTGGTGGTCGCTTCCATTCCGGAATCGGAAATCGAAAGCGGCGGAGAAGCCGGGAAAATTGCCTTGGAAACCATTGAACATACCTTCGGGCGCATGGAATCCATCTGGAAACCCGTTGCCGCCAGCGAAGGCTTTGAAGTGGTACGCCGTCGGTTATTCCTTGACTGCAAAGACCCTGACGGACGTGAAACGGTTTGCCGTGCTTTCAGCCGCATGTATGCGGACAAGACCGCCGATTTTCCTTTGGAGGCCAAGGAGCTGGAGTATAAAGAACGCCTGGTTTCCTGCTATCCCATCCATCCGGAGATTTTCGACCGGCTCTATGAGGATTGGGCCACGCTGGAGCGTTTTCAGCGCACACGCGGCGTGT
>JAISLI010000025.1 GCA_031291035.1 Desulfovibrio sp. | reverse complement strand
GTATGAAAATAACAAAACTCCAATTAAAACGAATCTCCGGCTGCCTTCCAACTCAGCGTGGCAATGTCAAAGTTGATAACCTTCGTTTCCTTAATGCCATTCTCTATGTAGTCGAAAATGGTTGTAAGTGGAGGGCGTTGCCCAAACATTTTGGAAACTGGAACACCATATACCGCCGGATGAGATCCTGGGCCAAAACTGGCATTCTCACCCGTGTTTTTGAGCGCTTGCAACAAGAACAGTTACTCCCATTGAAAATTAACTCTGTTTCTCTGGATTCTACCTCCATAAAAGTCCACCCTGACGGAACTGGGGCTCCCAAAAAAAGGGGCACAGGCAATTGGCAAATCGAAGAGAGGATGGACGACAAAGCTCCCACATGTTGGCAGCCAGTGAACGCCTGACTGTGACATTCTTTCTTTCTCCCGGTAATTGCCATGAACGGTCTTTTGGAAGCCGAAACGGATGCATTACACTACCCTACCCTCCCAACTGCCGCTATGGGGGTTCAGGCAAGACGAGAATACGGGAAACCCTGGATCGCATCGGACGAATGCGCTACCCGAATGGCGTGAATTCTGGATGAAAGATGTTCCCGGCGGGGAGCTTCAAATAGGCAGAACCAACGGCGTGTATTGGGCAAGCACGGCATCGCCGGTAATCAGCCGCATGGGTTCAGCCATAGCTTGGGCCACCAGCATGTGGTCAAAGGGATCATTGTGGTGTCGGGGCATGGTCGCCAGCATCTCCGCATGGAACCCGAGCAGGGGCAACTCCACAAAGCCGCTTTCCTGAGCAGCCTCATTCCACATCCCCCGCAAAGGCTGCCAGAAGTTCCGGCGGCAACGGCGCATCAAAATCATGTTGACATAATGGCCTCCTGCCTGCTGTCTTGATGCAAACTTAGCCCGGACTTAGCCCGAAATTAAGAATCTGGAGCAATTTCACTTTGAAATTGCTCTAAACATGCGCCGCTACATCATAAATTTGTATGTCAAACATAGCACATTTCCCTCCCATTCTCAACTTGTGTAAAATTTTTCTTGACCTTCAGACTAAGTGCCGCATAGAAATATAACCCTGTCAATATTGAGGCCAAAAAACTCAATACTTGTGGATTGAAACAGACCGAGTGCCGCTAGGCACATGTTGAAAAACAGCTTGGCCGAGTGCCGACGACACCACGGCCAAGCCTATTCTGTCGGATTATATCTATAAGGGATGCCCCTGTCAGTTCCTTGCGGCCTTTTTTCTTGCCCTCTACCCGTCACTCCGGAGGCCCCATGAAGACATCACGTGAATATCCCCGGAAACGCCCCGCGTAAACAGACGATCCTTTTTTTCGGCGCCTGCTTCCTGATTCTGGCCCTGGGCCTGCCCCTACGGGCCGGCGCGAACGACGCGAACAACGGGGAAAAGGAAGTCTGGAACGTAACCCCTTCTTCCCCCTCCTCTGGTCAAAAGGGTGGCGGATTCCGGTTCTCGCGGGCACTTGCATATTTTCAAAAAAAAACGTACTCTGCAACTATCTGTCCGATATGCCCGCACCATTTCCTCATCATGCCTGTGCCGTTGTGCGCCGGGCCATCGCCCGTCGCTTGCCGCTCAACATGCAAACATTTTTCTCTCCCGGTACCCGTGTTTCCTTTTCGGCAATCAGACAGAAAAAATTTTCGTTGCGGCCTCGCCTTTGCGTTGCCGCACAAAGGATTTTCATGACGACAGACCAGAGCAACGCCACATCTGCAACCGTAAGCGACGAACGCGCGAACGCGCCCGCAACCCCCGCGAAAAAGCCGCATCGCCGCGCGAGAAAAACGCCGGGCGCGGCGGCGCAAACAGTGACGCAGGATGAGGACGCGACGCCGTCCGCGCCGGAAAAAATATCAACGGGAACGCCCGGCGCCGCCGGACACAGACGGCGAAGGGCGCCTTCCAAAAAAACCGCCCAAAAAACGAGAACGGCCGCGGCCGTTCCCGTTGACGCATCCCCGCAGACCCCGGACGGAGGGGAGCAAACTCCGATGGCACCTGCCCGTGGGCCATGCGCCGCCACCCAGGAAGGGATCGACGAAGGAAAGCCGGGCCGCCGCGCAAATACTCGCGGCAGCAGAGAGAAAACGGAAAAAACCGGCGGCAGGCGGCGCATGATCGTCAGCGTTCTGCCCGGCGAGCAGGTGGAAGTGGCCCTTGTCGAAGACGGCATTGTGCAGGAATACTATCTGGACATGCTCCATCAGTGCAAAATCAAGGGCAACATTTATAAAGGGCTCGTTCAGAATATAGATACCAACCTGCAGGCGGCCTTTGTCAATTTCGGCGTGGGCAAGAACGGCTTTCTGCAGATAGACGAAATTCACCCCGAATACTGGCAGGCGCACCACGAACCGGCCAAGGGCAGAAAGTTTCCTCCCATACAGAAAGTGCTCAAGGTCGGCCAGGAGGTACTTGTACAGGTGGTCAAGGAGCCTACGGGCAACAAGGGCGCCTTTTTGACGACCTGGCTGTCCCTGGCCGGGCGTTTTCTGGTCCTCACGCCGGGGCAGGAGCAGACCGGAGTTTCCCGCAAGGTTGAAAATGAGGAAGAACGCGGCCGTTTGCGTGAACTGATGGGCGATATTGACCCCGGCCCCGAGCTGGGGGTGATTGTGCGCACCGTAAGCGAGGGCGCCACCAAAACCACTCTGAAGATTGATCTGCAATATCTCAAGCGCGTGTGGCGCGAGATTCGCAAAAAGGGCACCGAAGTCACTTCGCCCGCCCTTGTCTATCAGGAACCGGGACTTTCCGAGCGGGCCGTGCGGGATTATCTGACGGACGACGTTATGGAGGTCTGGCTTGACAATGAGGACACCGCCGAACGCGTGCGTGAAACCGCAAGCCTGCTTTTTCCGCGCAAAAAAAATCTGATTCGACTTCATGCGGATGCAGGCCAGCCGCTGTGGGAACGCTTCAACCTGCGGCGCCAGCTTGACCAGATATATGCGCGTGAGGTGATTTTACCCTCGGGCGGCAGGCTTGTCTTTGATCAGACAGAAGCCCTGATGGCCGTGGATGTCAACTCCGGCAAAATCTCCGGAAAAGCCAATTTTGAAGCAATGGCGCACAAAACCAACCTTGAGGCCGCCGAAGCTGTGGCCCGCCAGATCAGGCTCAGGGATGTGGGCGGCCAAGTGGTGATTGACTTCATTGAAATGCGCGAGAAAAAACACATTCAGGAAGTGGAGAAAACCTTGCGCCAAGCCATGAAAAACGATCGCGCCCGGCACGATGTGGGGCGTATAAGCTCCTTTGGCCTGCTGGAGCTGGTACGCCAGCGCACCGGCTCCTCTGCCCTGGCCATCACCATGGAGCCTTGCCCGGCCTGCGGCGGAACAGGGCAGAGACGCAATCTGGAATGGCAGGCGCTCCAGGCCCTGCGTGATTTGCGCTGCCTTTTGCGCGCGAAGAACGGCAACATCTGCCGTTTTGAAAGCAGCCGGGAGGTGGCCTTGTATCTGCTCAACCACAAGCGGGACAGCCTGCGGGAACTGGAGCAGGAATACGGAAAATGCCTCGAAGTGACGATACGGCTTTAGCGCGCTGGCCGTCGCGAAAGGGCGCGCGCCTACTTTTGCATGTCTGCTGCGGGCCATGCGCTCTTATGCCCATACTGCGCTGCCGGGACGCGGGTTTTACGGTGACGGCGTGGTTTATGAATCCCAACATCCATCCGCTCACGGAATACCTGCGACGCCGCGAAGCGGCGCTGGAAGCCTGTGCGGAACTGGGGGTGGAACTATTGTGCGCCGATGAACACTGGGAGATCACAGCCTGGCTGCGCTCCGCGGCAGCCGGGCGGGACGCCAGGCCGGATCGTTGCGCCTTCTGCTGCGAAGGCCGCATAAACGCGACCTTTGCCGAAGCGCGGGAACTGAATATCCCCTTTTTCAGCAGTTCTCTCCTCTATTCCCGCCACCAGCCGCACGAGATTATCGCGGCGGCCGGCCGGCGCGTCGCGGAAGCAAATCCGACCGATCCCTCCTTCATATACCGAGATTTTCGTGAAGACTGGCGGGCGGGGATTGAGCGCTCCAAAAAATTGGGGCTTTATCGCCAATCCTATTGCGGGTGTGTGTACAGCGAGGCCGAGCGCTACGCCGGGCGCTTGGCGGCAGCCGGTCAGCAGGGCAGACGCATCCAAAAAGTCCATAAAGTGGAGGCATGAAGACACCAATAGAAAAAGACCGTTGGTGAGGGGCGCCTTTACGAACGTTTGAGCTCAATGGCCCGCTGCAGCATCTGGTCGGCCGTCGTGACCACTTTGCTGTTGGACTGAAATCCGCGCTGGGTTATTATCATGTCGACCATTTCCGCAGCCATATCCACATTGGAGAGTTCAATGTTGTAGGCATGCACCTTTCCGTAGTTCTCCGTGCCGGGCATGCCCATTTCCATCAGGCCGGACGCGGCCGTGGCGGCAAAAAGGTTGTTGCCCTGTCTGCGCAGGCCGTCTTCGCTGGTGAAGCGGCAAAGGGGTATCTGCCAGAGAGCCTGCCCCTGTCCGTTGGAGTAATACCCCGTGAGGACGCCGTCCGTTCCAATGCTGTAATAACTCAATGAACCTTCGGGATACCCGTCCTGTTCGGCGAGATAGAGCAGGGGAGAGGTGTTGTAGGCGGTGCTGGCCTCCTGCGCCCGTGTGGCCGTCGCGCCCATGGAGGGCAGGGTGTTTTGCGTCGTGACGGCGTTGGCGGAGGCCGGGGCGTGTTCCCACCCGCCGGCCGCCTTTATGCCGAAGTCCACGCTAATCGGCGTCCCTTCAAGGATGAGCTGGGGCAGGCCGTCGGCGAGGCCCGCCGGCAGCCAGTTCTGAAGGCTCTTGTCGCCGGCGGCGGCGGGCGTGAACGCCGCCATGTCCTCAAGCTGCCCGTTGCCGGAAAATATGAGCGCGCCGCTCATTAGAAGCCCTGCCCCGTCGGACGGCGGCGTGCCGTCCTCGGACGGCGGAACGTCGGCGGCTATGAGAAATTCCACGACAGTTCCCGGGGGGGCATTTTGAACGGAAACTTTGTCAAAATATATTGCGGCCTGCCGCGTCTGACCGTTAGCGTCATAAAGCGTGACTGACTGCGTAAAACCGACGGCCGAGTCGGGAATGGGGGGCTCCGCGTTGGCATTGTACGCGCCAAGCAGGGAAAAGTATGGATGAGCTGGATCAGAGGTTCTGTCCGAATCCAGACCGAGGTTGAGCAGCATACGCATGTTGCCGCTGGCCTTGACAGGCATTGTGCCGAACCTGTCAACCCGCACGGCCTGCAGTTCGCCCGGGGAACCGTCCGGGTTGAGCCTGTAGCCGTTGAGTGCCAACCCCTCGGGGTTGCACAGAACGCCCTGACTGTCGGGGCGAAAATCTCCGGCGCGCGTGTAGTACAGGTTGACTCCGTCCGTGACCTGAAAGAATCCTTTTCCGTTGATGGCCAGATCAGTGAGGGTGTTGCTCGACTCCATCCCGCCTTGCTGAAAAATTGTCCGCACCGTCTCCACTTGCAGCCCTTTGCCTAGCTGCCCTACGGCCACGCGGGAATCGGCCTGGTTGAGCCACCATTCCCCCATGTGCGCCTGCGTGGTGTAGATCAGGTCGGAATACTGGATATTTTGATGCTTGAAAGCAATGGTGCTGACGTTGGCGAGGTTGTTGGCGGTCACTGCCATGCCCTCGCTCAGCCCCTTCATACCGGTTGCGCCGATGTAGAGTGCGGAATTCATGCTGCGCTCCTTGAAAAACGGGAAGGGGAAAATTTTTCCTCCCCGCCCCTGTGCTAAGCACAGACCGTGCCAGACGGACTTGCTCCCCCGCCGGCGAACCGGCGAGGCGCGCCCAAAAGACAGGAATTGCACAGATAAAAGGCAAAAGCTGCAAGGCGTCAAATTTGTCTTCCCGAAAAGCGCCTTCGGCAAGTTTCCCTCCCTCTGACCAAAAGTGTGGTGGATCATGGATTGCGCGACCTCTTGCGCAATCATGGCAACGTGGCTATTCTGGACGAAAGGAGTTTTACATGCCTGCCGATTCCCCGGATGTCCGCCGCTCCAAAACAGCACGACACGCCCCGTTCCGGAGATAATCCGGGATCTGTTGGCCCATCCGCAGCGCTTTTCCTTCAACCAGCTTGTGCGCCTGCTGCGCCTGTGGACAAAGGGAAACGATCCGGACGCCTGGAAAAACGCGGTACGGGAGTGCCTGAGCTTCCGCCCGCCCCTTTCCCTAGGCTTCGCCGTCACGGTAACGACTTCACCACAAACGGCCTGCAACAAACCTACAAACCCCGGCCCGCGAGGAAGCCGTCCTTGTGGCCGAACTGGGCAGCCGTCTGGAGGAGCGCATCAAGGGTCAGGACGCTGCCATTGCCACCATCAGCAAAGTTATCAAGGCCAGCAAGGCCGGTTTGAACCCGGCGGGCAGGCCCATCGGGGTTTTTCTCCTCGTGGGGCCGTCCGGTGTGGGCAAAATGGAAACAGGTCTGGCTCTGGCCGATCTGCTCTTCGGCGACGAGAAAAGCGCCATCACCGTCAATATGAGCGAATTTCAGGAACGCCATACCGTTTCGCGTCTCATCGGATCTCCGCCAGGCTATGTCGGTTACGGCGAAGGAGGTCTGCTTACGGAAACGGTGCGCAAACGCCCTTACAGCGTCATCCTGCTGGACGAGGTGGAGAAGGCCCACCCGGACGTGATGAACCTTTTCTACCAGGTTTTTGACAAGGGCGAGCTGACGGACGGCGAGGGCAAAAAAGCCGGGTTCGGCAGCGCGGTCATCCTGCTCACTTCCAATCTTGGCTCGGAAAAGGTGCGCGACGCCACCTTCATCCACAGAACCCTGCTCAAACTCGGGATAACGTATAAAAAACTCTTCGCGCTTCGGAACAAGATCGGGAAGATATCAGAGCAGCTCGTAAAGAATGGCAACAGTGGAGTATGTGTTGCGAAAAAATTCCCTTGTTTTTATTGATGAATCTTCTGCGAAGACCAACATGAACACCTTGCGTGGGCGCGCTCTGCGCGGCGAACATTGCCATGGCCGTGTACCAGGGTCTTGGCAGACGACAACAATGATTTCTTCCATTCGAGTCAACGGCTCAACAGAGTGTATTGTTTTTGAGGGAGCGATTGAACGCAGAATGTTTCGTGCCTATATGCGAGAGAGCCTTCTTCCGGTATTGAAGAGAGGGGATATTGTCGTCCTTGACAATCCTGAATCTCCTTTGCTCGTTGCAAGGCAAGCTTTATCTCGGAGTTGGGCGTTGCCGGCGTTTTCTTTACAAATACCCGGAGAATAACGACACGGCGTTTTGGCACGGCAACATAGATGCCTCTGGCAATGCCATCCCTACCGATAGCGCGTATTTCCCATAATTTGCCGCGTACATGGCGTACATGTGGCATATCGACGCGTTCAAGACCCACGGCCTCAATCCTTTCAGCGTTGCGGACAATTCCTGCCCTCATATCGTTCGGGAGTGCCCAAACCTCCTGGCGTACCGCTTCGTTGAGATAGACCACAGTCCATTTCATGAGTCTTCCTCCTTTGGTAAATTGTTCCTTAACACTTTGATATTACAAAATAATTTTGCAATATCAAAAAGACAAAGAAAAAGGGCTGGAACACAAGCGAACTTGCGTTCCAACCCTTCAGTAGTCGGAGAGCGGAATATAAAAGAAAAGGCCCCGATTGCTCGGAGCCCCGTAAAAAGTCAATTACGTTTCCCAAGAGGAACTGATGCTCATTCCAATCTCCTTTTGTTCAAGTTTCCTGACCACTTGGAACCAACAAGCACAGCGCTTGCAGACTCCGATAAGCAAAGAAAAAGGGCGGAGCACAAGCGAACTTGTGCTCCGCCCCGTTGGCGGAGAAAGGCATGAGTACATTTTTCCGTGCTAGGTCACGGTTCCTTTCGACGCGACCGTCTCAAACCCCCTGCCTTTTATTATCCATGTTGTGTCAAACCGACCGCCGCTTGCTATCTTTGGTATTATTGCGGACAACATGCCCTGCTTCCCTAAGCAAGCACACAACACTGGTTTTATTCGCAGAAGGGCGAACTACTTGACTTTTTGGAAGTCTACCATGTTATCAGCATGGAGTAGTCCGTAAGCGTTTAGTATAGCCCTATGGAGCGGCATGAACGGACGCTTTTGAGGGCAAGACGCGTGATACAGCAGGATTGCATGATAACGTTCAACATACCGTTTTTATTCCGACATGCTGAACTATGGCCGTTTTTATTCCGACCATGCTTGCTGTACGTATATCCTTATGATATACTCTTGCATGCTCTGGACAATGTGCTTCGACACATGCCCTGTGAACTCGTCATAGGGCGCATTCTATACAATTCCGGAACTATGTCAGGCGCTAATTTTTCGTCAATAACTACGCATATTTACGACTACTTTCCCTTGCCGGGGCATTTTGGCAAAAATAAAAATAGTCAATGATTGAACCGAACTACAGATTTTGGAAACAAAAATAGCCCCGTTGCCAAGGCTATTTTGTTAAGGATTAGGAATGGTTAGGACACCTTCACCTTGCGGGTCCTGCGCTTAGCAGTCTTCTGAAGAAGCGCTTGCTTTTCCGCTTTTTCCGCATTCCGCGCGGAAATTCGGGCGTCACGTATCATAATACGTTGCGCGATAGTCAGACCATGTTTTCCAATGTGAACGTCGTAATATGCGCCCTGTTCGCGGCTTCCGGGCGAATAGAGCGAATATCGCTTGCCAGTCTTCATCCGTTCTTCGAAGCTCCGGCGAGAGCTTTCTTCGATAGTTTTGTTAATGTTATCAAGGAGTTCCTGAGCATGTTTCTTGCCATTATCACCGTTATGCTACCGCCGCGCTCAACAAGGCGCGGGAAACCATTGTCATCCTTGACAGTTTCATATACAATGTCGAACTCTTGTCGTGTAGCAATGACACAGTAAGCATGACGCCTAATCCTAGTTTTATCGTACAGATACACGTTTTTAGATTGCGGCGGCCGGTGAATTTCCGTGTAAATCGGCCGCGGGCGCTTGACAATCGGTGCGTCTGGGATCTCTCTGGAAATATTCCACAAATACAATGCCTTAGCGCAAGCGGCCATTCTGGCAAAGTCAATCTTCATCTCCGGAAGTTCCTTAAGCTCTTGTACTTCCATAACTTTCCCCCGTTTTGAGCATATGATGCGCTTCCTTGCTTGCGGCGCGTTTGGACATCATTTTGCCCGTTTCCGACACTCGAAACTTCCGCAATTTTTGCGCCAAGCTCAGGACATCATTGGACTTTACCATTTTGCGGATAGCGGTGGTTACCGTGTCAAAAAACGGATTGACAAATATAAAATAAAATTTATATTTGTGACATGAAATGGACTGTGGACTATCTCAACGAAGCGGTACGCCAGGAGGTTTGGGCACTCCCGAACGATATGAGGGCAGGAATTGTCCGCAACGCTGAAATGATTGAGGCCGTGGGTCTTGAACGCGTCGGTATGCCATATGTACGCCATGTACGCGGCAAATTATGGGAAATACACGCTACCGGGAGGGATGGCATTGCCGAAGCATCTATGTTGCCGTGTCAAAACGCCGTGTCGTTATTCTCCGGGCATTTGTAAAAAAACGCCGGCAACGCCCAACTCCGAGATAGAGCTTGCCTTGCAACGAGCAAAGGAGATTCAGGAATGAGTATTATGCAAGACCACAAAATATGGTTGGAAGACCCTGAGTACAAAACCGCTTACGATGGTCTCGCACAGGAATTTGCCATTGCTACCGCGCTTATCAGGGCGCGCGCCGAAGCCGGATTGACGCAGGAAGAAGTGGCCAGAAAACTTGGCGTCACCCAACCGGCTGTCGCACGCATGGAGTCCGGCAAAAATATTTCGCTCAAAACCATCACTCGGTACGCCAACGCGGTACAACAGCCCATCAGGCTGGAGATACTGCCGGCATAATAACCTGTTCTTCCTTGGCCTTACCTTGGCACATAAAACAATACTCCGCGACAGAATGGCATACTTCCGGTTATGATACACCAGAGGTTTCTTGGACTTGTCGAATAAAAAGGTCATTAGAGCAATTTCAAAATGAAATTGCTCTGGCGGCGGGGCGGATGCACCTCCGCCCGCCCATGAGGCGCAGGCGAAACCGCGTTTCGCCGTAAAGCGCCGAAGGGAGCGTTTCAAAAGCAAAATGCTCTAAAGGATAGCGGCCGGACCCGCATCCGGCGGAGCGGGAACGCGCCGCCCTGTCAGGCCGGCGAGGAGGCTCCGCGCCCGTAGTCATCCTCATAGCGGATAATGTCGTCCTCTCCGAGATAGGAGCCGCTTTGCACCTCAATGATTTCCAGCGGCAGTTTGCCGGGGTTGGTCAGGCGGTGCTTCCGGCCCAGAGGGATATAAGTTGACTGATCCTCGTGCAGCAGTATGCGCTCCTCCCCCACGGTGATCTGCCCCGTGCCGCGCACAACAACCCAGTGTTCGGCCCGGTGATGGTGCATCTGCAGGGAGAGCGTCGCGCCGGGACTGACCATGATGCGCTTGACCTGGAAACGCTCGCCTAGAGCCAGACTTTCGTACCAACCCCAAGGCCTGAGCACGCGCAGGTGCGTGTCCTTCTCCACGCGCCCTGCCTGAGCGAGACGTCCGACGATATCCCTAATTTCCTGCGAGCGCTTCCTGTCCGCCACCAGAACGGCGTCGCCGGTTTCCACAACCACCAGGCCGCTTACGCCCAGCGCCGCCACAAGGCGGCGGCTTGAGTGCAGATAACTGTTCTCCACGCCCTCCGCAATGACATCGCCCACGAACGCATTCCCTTCCGCATCCTTGTCGGCCTCGGCGTAAATGGCTTCCCAGGAGCCCACATCACTCCAGCCGGCGTCAAGAGGCATGACAGCCGAAAGAGCGGTTTTTTCCATGACTGCATAGTCAATGGAATCCGACGGGCAGGCGGTAAAGGCGCGCGTCTCCAGACGCGTGAAATCCGCATCCCTGCGGCGTCCTTCAAAGGCTTTCCGCACATGCTCATACATCCGCGGCGCGTGACGCTCCAACTCTTCCAGATAGACCCGCGGCGCGAAAAGGAACATGCCGCTGTTCCAGTAGTACCCGCCTTGGGCCAGCATGGCGCGGGCATCCTCAAGGCGGGGTTTTTCCATGAAACGGCGCACGGCATAGCCGTCCGGCAAAACTTCGCCGCGCTCAATCCAGCCGTAACCGGTTTTCGGGCTGTCGGGCGTGATGCCGAACGTCACAAGTCTGCCGCCGGCGGCTAGGCGCGCGGCGCGGCCCACGGCCACGGCAAAGGCATGCGGGTCGCGCAAGGCGTGGTCCGAGGGCAGCACCAGCAGCAGGGGCGCGTCATCATCGCGGGAAGGCATGCCGGTTTGCCCCGCATCGGGCCGGGCGAGGCCGTCAACGGCGGCCAGCGCCGCCGCGGCAATAGCGGGCGCGGTATTGCGCCCCACCGGCTCAAGAATGATGTCCGCCGCCGCAAAACCGGCAATCTGCAGTTGTGCGGCGGCAAGAAAGCGCTGGTCTTCATTGCAGACGACAACGGGGGGAAGCGTGTCGGGCAGAGCCTGTACGCGACGCAAGGTATCGCCGAAAAGACTGTGACCGCCCAGATCCATAAATTGTTTGGGATACCGGCTTCGGGAGAGGGGCCAAAGGCGTGTGCCTGATCCGCCGCACAGTATCACGGGGCGCAATTTCATGGGGGTTCTCCGGAAAGGTTATGGCATGACCGCTTTCTTGCTGCGCAGCACAGGTTTGCCCAGGCGCAGCTCTTCCGTGATGCGGGGTATCTCCGCCGCGCGTTGCCCGCCGCCGCGCAGAAGCACCAGTATGGTCATATTTTTCCCGCTGCGCTGCATCATGGTGCGCAGGCCGTGGCCTTCCAGACGCTGACGCAGGGCGTCCGCGCTGTCTTCATCCCGCAGCACGGCCACCTGGAAAACATAATCATGCATGGATTCCTGCGGAGCGGGGGAAGCGTCCTTGCCTTCCGGCGTTTTCCGAGAACCGTCCGCCGCTTGTTCCGCGGGAGGCGCCACAGGCTGGATCGGTTGCGGCTGCCGGCCGGGCACAGGACGATTTTTCAGCACCGAAGCAAAGCGCAGTTCTTCGGGGGAAAGAATTTGATCCTGTATTCTTGGAGAGTTATCGGCGGCGGAACCCTGTTTGGAAACGGCATCAGCGTTCACGTTTCCCCGATGCGCCGGTTGCTGTTCCATGGAGGATCTGCCGTGCATCACCCCCGCCAGATAGGCCAAGGCGACAGCCACGACAATGAGGACGCACCAGCCCAGCAGGGAGGAAAAACGCGGGAGCGGGCCGCCCCGCGCCCCGCTAGCCTGTCCGTCCACGCATTTTCCCCGGCATTTTCTCCGCACGGGCTTTTTCAAGCCAGTTGTACCAGGCGTCAAGCCCCTCGCCGCTACGGCAGGAAAGCTCAAAAATATCAAGGGTCCTGTTGAGTTTTACGGCAAAAGCGCGAGCGCGGGCGAGATCGAAGTCCACATGGGGCAAAAGGTCAATCTTGTTCAGCACCATCGCCTTGGCCAGGTTGAAAAGCAGGGGATACTTTTCCGGTTTGTCGTCGCCTTCGGCAACGCTGAGCAGGGCGACCTTGGCGTCTTCGCCGCAGTCGAATTCCACAGGACAAACAAGATTGCCCACGTTTTCGATAAAAAGGATATCCACGCCGTCGAGGCTGAGTTTGTCCAGCGCGCGGGAAATCATGCCGCTGTTCAGGTGGCAGCCGCCTTCAGTGTTGATCTGCACGGCCTGAGCGCCGGTGGCGGCCACACGTTCGGCATCGTTGCTGGTCTGCAGATCTCCCTCAATGACGGCCATGCGAAATTTGCCCGCCAGATCGCGCAACGTGCGCTCCAGCAGCGAGGTTTTGCCCGCCCCCGGTGAGCTGATGAGATTCAGGGCCAGAATATTGTGCCCGAGCAGGCGCTCACGCACCTTGTCCGCCATTTTTTCGTTGGCTTCCAACACATTGCGTATTACCGGAATTTGCATCGCCCTGTCTCCCCTTCATCCTGTTTCCCCGGCGAACAGCGGGACGCCTCAGAGCGCTTCGAGGCGGCTCAATATCATTTCCCTGCCCTGCTCCACAATATGGCCGAAAAGTTCTCCGCAGCCGGGGCAGGGCGTGGTGAGCGCATCCTGGCTGTCCCCTCCAAAAACCGCGCCGCAGAAGGGACAGCGCAGGCGTACGGGCAGGCAGACAAGCTCAAGCCGCGCCTGTTCATGCGCCGTGCCCCGGGTGAGCGCCTCAAAGCAGCACTGCAGGGCCTCCGGCATGAGACCGGCCAGAGCGCCGTATTCCACCCGCGCCGCAAGCAGGCGCGTGCAGTTGCGACGGACGATTTCTTCTTCCGCCATGGAAAGCAGACTCAAGGCAAGAGCCATTTCATGCATGGCGTATATGTACCCCAAAGTCCCGGCCCCGTCAAAGGCGCCTTCCCGGGGTCATTCTTGCCATTTGGCGCAAATGAGCTATACTGCGTCCAGCGCAGGTGTAGTGGTCATGTTTCTGTACCGGCCGTAAAAACGGCTTGTTTGTTTTCGTCGCCCGCAGGAGATTCCGCGTATGAACAAAAGTCTTCTGGCCCTTCTTCTGGGCGTGTGCTTTATGGGAATGTGTTTGTTGATGTATCAGGAAACGCGGGAGAGTTCGCGGCCGGCAAAACCGGCCCACGCCGACGCCGCGGCCGACCGGGGGGCAGGTTTCCTCTCGCCCGGACCACAGGATCTGAGCGCCGTGCCGGTTCTCCCGCAGGCGGGGCAACCGGTGATGCCCGCCCGGGCCGGACGCTCCGCCGGGATGCCGCCCCGGACGGATTTCCCCCTTACGGATAAAATCCCGGTTGCTCCCCGGCCGGAAAAGGAGAGCGGCGGGGTAAAAACCGGGGAGACAAAGCCCGTGGAGGAGAAAAATTCCGGCGGGGAAAAAGCTCCTGTCGTGGAAAAAGCTCCGGCCTTGCCGACGGAAGTTCGGCCGTCGTCCGGCACGCCGTCACCAACGGAACAGGCCGCGCCGCATGCTCCCGCCGTTCAGGCCCTTCCCGACGCGCTCGCGACGTCCCCGGGGCAATCCGTCAGAGCCGCCAAAACGCCGCCGCGGCCCGATGCCGCCAAGGTCGCAAAACTTGTGGTTTTTGCGCGAGACACGGGAGCAACCGTGCGTCTGACAAGCGGCAAGCCGATGCGGTATCAAACCATGAACCTGACCGGTCCGGACAGGGTGGTTGTGGATGTGGAGGGACTGGCGGGGCTCAAGGCGCCGGGTGTGCCGAAAAATTCGATGGTGACCAATGTGCGCCTGGGCGCGATTGCCGGCAAAACGCGCATTGTAATTGATCTGACGGCCAAGCCGGGGAATACCCGTTTTGTTTTGTCAAAGGAAAAAGATATGCTGGACATCCGCATTGACCAGTAATTACGCCCAGTAACTACGCCAATCGCGTCCCGGCGGCATGTCCCGTCCTGCAGCCGGCGAGTCTCCTACTCTTCCATTTCGCGGCCGCGCGCATCGGCCGCCAGTACAGCTTCCACCAGCAGGCCGGCAAGCCCCGCGCGATCCAGAACATTTATCCCCGCAATGGTCAACCCGCCGGGGGAACAGACGGCCTCGCGCAATTGCGCGAGGTGTTCAGGCCGTTCCCCCGCCAGGGCGGCCGAACCGTCAAAAAGCGCGACAACAAGCCTGCGGGCCTCCCGGCAAGGAAATCCCAGGGTGACTCCCGCCTGCACCATACCCTGCATCATGGCAAACACGTAGGCCGGCCCCGCTCCAATGAGGGCGGAAAACGCCGTGAACCGCTCCTCGGGCAAGGGCAGGCACAACCCGAGGACCCCGAACAGAGCGAGGACCTCGTCCCTGTTTTCACGGCGCAGGGCTTCATCCTCAAGGCAGACGGCAAAGACTCCTTTGCCCGCCAGCGCCGGGGTGTTGGGCATACAACGCACCACCGGGCACAGGTTCCGGGAAACCTCCCTGAGACGTTTGAGGCTGATGCCGGCCGCAATGGAGATGAGGAGCTTGTCCCGGCCGAGAGCGGGGAGGATTTCTTCCACGACGGCGGCGATATGGTGGGGCTTGACGGCCAGGACTATGACGTCGGCGCACTGCGCCAGAGAAAGCGCCCCGGAAACGGCGGTCACCCCTTTTTCCGCCAGAGGGGCCATGCGCTCAGGTGTACGTGTATGGCCGCAGAAAGCATAGCCTTTGCCACCGAGGGCGTCGGCAAGACCGCCCAGAATGGCCCCCCCCATGTTGCCGCAGCCTATGCAGCCCACAGTGCGCATCAGTTTTTGATCTCCTGCATCTTCGGAAGCGTTCTGACTATCTGCAGGGCCATGCGCAACTGGTTGTCGCGGGCGAGCTGCTCCTTGATTTCCGCCGATTTGTCCTTGTCCTCGTTTTTCTTGTTCCCGGCGTTTTCAAGATGGCGGTTCAGGGCTTGCTCGCGTATCTGGAAGCGCTGACTGTCCTTGTCGTCCGCGCGCTGGCTTTCAAAGGGAACTTCCATGTCCGGCGCGATGCCTTCGGCCTGAATGGAATTGCCGTTGGGAGTGTAATAAAGGGCTACCGTGAGCTTGAGGCCCGCTCCGTCGGGCAGCGGAATGATCTTCTGCACGGACCCCTTGCCGAAAGATCTTTCACCCAATATAAGGGCGCGATTCTGATCCCGCAGCGCCCCGGCCACTATTTCCGAGGCGGAGGCCGAACCGGCGTTGATCAGGACCACCGTGGGCGCATGAACATCGTCAGCCTGTCTGGAGGCCTCGTAGACATGACCGCGCTTTTCATCGCGTCCCTTGATGGACACGATGGCGCCCTGTCCCAGAAAAACATCCGACACGCTGACGGCCTGATCAAGCAGCCCGCCTGGATTATTCCGCAAATCAAGAACAATGCCCCTGAGGCCGGCTTCTTTCCCGGACTCCTTTTCAGCGGCTTTCAGGGCGTCTTTCAGTTCTTCCGTCGTACGCTCGGAGAAACGCGTCAGACGTATCCAGTAGTATCCGTCTTCCAGTTTTTTGGATTTGACGCTTATGAGCGGAATGGCGTCCCGCACGATGCGAAGCGTTTGCGGCGTCTTGGAGTTGCTGTGAAGAACGGTGAGCTCCACTTCCGTACCTTTGGGGCCGCGTATCCGCGAAACAACTTCCTGCAGGGAGAGTTCCTGCGCGGCCTGGCCGCTGATGGAAAGAATGATGTCGCCGGTCTGCAGACCGGCGCGGAAGGCCGGCGTATCCTCAATCGGGGCGACAACCACGACCTGTCCGTTTTCCAGGGAAATCTCTATGCCCACACCGAAGAACTCGCCTGAGGTATTCTGCTGCATTTCCTTGAATTCTTCCGGCGTAAGAAAGTTGGAGTGCGGGTCAAGCTCCTGCAGCATGCCTTTGACGGAACTGTTGACAAGCTCCGTTTGCGTGACCTCTTTCACATAATGCCGCTCCACAAGATCCAGCACCTGGCTGAAACGCTTGAGCGCATCGTATTTGCCGGAGAGGGCTTTGGAGGAATCGCTTTTTTCCCCACCGGCGGCGCCGGTAGCGTGGAGGGCAATTATACAGGCAAGGAACAGCACAATATAACCGCGGATTTTCAGAGGCATACGTCAAGTCTCCCGGCCTGTTGAAGTAAACGGCAACAACACAGATTATGTCATCTGATTACACGCTTCGGCGCAAAAAGCCAAGTGAAAAAAGCCGCCTTGCGACGGCCTGAATGAAGTGTTTTTGCGCGCGTGACCGCCGCAAGGCGAATTCACTTCGCTGTCAAGCGACAATCCCGGGCGTAACATCCAGAGCAAATTGCTTTTGAAACGCTCCCTTCGGCGCTTTACGGCGAAACGCGGTTTCGCCTACGCCTCAGGAGCAGGCGGCGGTGCATCCGCCCCGCCGCCAGAGCAATTTCAAGTGAAATTGTTCTAGTTGCAGCAGTCTTCCACCTTGAAAAAGGCGGTAGTCCTGGCCCCGCAGATGGGACAGGCGTCACAGGGGCCCTCATGGGTGTAGCCGCAGACGGAGCAGACGTAATAATCCGTTCGGGCAAGCCCTGCCGGGTCGGCGATGGCCTTTTTATACAGGCCGGCGTGTACCGCTTCCACCTTATTGGCATAATCAAAGTATCTGGCGACGGCCTCCTCGCCTTCGGCTTTGGCCTCCTTCAGCATCTCCGGATACATCCTGGTGAATTCGTCAGTTTCCCCCTTCAGAGCATCTTTGAGATTGGCGGCCGTATCGCCCAGTTTACCGGCATTTTTCAGATGGGCATGGGCATGGATGGTTTCGGCGGCGGCGGCGGCGCGAAAGAGTTTGGCTACCTGAGGCAGACCTTCCTGTTCGGCCACCTTGGCATAGGCGAGATATTTGCGGTTAGCCTGGGACTCGCCGGCAAAAGCCGCCATGAGATTTTCCTGCGTTTTGCTCATTGTACACTCCTTACCTGATTTTTTGAGCTTGTTCACCGGAGCATTTCACATTTCACGCTTGAAACGCTCCGCAAGGATTTGCCCGCAAATTCTTGCCGCAAGATGCGCTCAGGCGGTCTTTGCCCGCCGAGAAAACGCATCCCGGATGTGAACCACAATAATAGGAACAATTCTTATTTACTATAAAAGTCGTTCCATTGTAAAGGATTTTCGGGAATAAAATAATATCCTGGAATCCCGCCGGGATGTGGCGGGCGCGACCGCAATAATTTAATGTTGAACCGCGCGGAAAACTCACGCCGGCGACCAATCCCTGACAAGCAGCTCCACTGATGCCATGCCTTTGAACCTGTCCAGCCTCGTGGTGTAGGCCAGACGAATTTTTTGCCCCACAAGGGATTCCGGAAGGGATTCGGCCATGCGCCAGGCCTTTGCCGTAACCGTCAGGCCGCTTTCATCCCGCACCTTGAGTTGCGCATGCTCGCGTCCATGCCCCAGCAGATCGCGAGCCTTCACAAGAAGCGGCGGCGAGGCGAATACCGGCTCGCTGTTGCCCGGCCCGAAAGGCTGCATGAGCTCAAGCTCTTTCAGAAAGCAGTGGTCAACGGCTCTGCTCAGGGGAAGTTCGCATTCCAGGAGAAGAGACGGCGGGCCGGGGTTTGTTCCCAGAATTTTCGCGGCGGCTGATTCAAAACTTTCGCGAAATTCAACGAGATGTTCGGGGGCGAGACGCACGCCGGCGGCCATGCGGTGCCCGCCGAATCCCGCGAGGGGGCAGGCGAGACCGGACAGTGCGGCGTACAGATCAAAATCCCGCACGGAGCGGCCGGACCCCTTGAGAAAACCCTGCTCGTCGCAAAAAATGACGGTGGGACGGTTAAACTCCTCCACGATGCGCGAGGCGACAATGCCCGCGATTCCGCTGTTCCAGTTCCGGCCGTAAAGCACAAGGGCGGCGCGTTCCTTTTCGTTCAGCAGGGCAACCACCTGGCCGCGGGCTTCAGCGACAAAGACGCCTTCCGTATCCTTGCGCAGCCTGTTGAGGGCGTCAAGCTCCGTAGCCAGAGTTCGGGCGGCGGCATGATCACGTTCGCGCAGGAGTCTGAGAGCAAGGGTGGCGCTGCCCATGCGCCCGGCGGCGTTTATGCGCGGCGTAAGGCGGAAACCCACCTGGCCGCTGGTCAGGCAGGCGGCGCTGTCCGAGCCGCTGATCGCCTTGAGGGCGGCCACGCCGGGGCGCGCCGCCAGAGCCAGGGCGTCAAGACCGGCGCGCACCAGAATGCGGTTTTCCCCGACAAGACGCATGACATCGGCGATGGTGCCCAGGGCCACGAGGTCAAGGGCCTCGTCCATTTTATAGCGTTTGCCCGTGTGGGGGGCCAGTGCCGCGTTGACGGCGGCCATAAGATAAAAAGCCACTCCCACGCCCGCAAGGGCGGGGCAGGGACTTGCGCCGAGGCGGGGATTGCACACCGCGTGCGCGGGCGGCAGCCGTTCCGGCGGCAGATGATGGTCGCTGATGACGACCGTCATGCCGAGTTCCCGCGCGCGCGTCACCGCGGCGACATCCGAAATGCCGCAATCCACCGTGAGGAGCGCGGCGCAGCCCGCGGCGGCCAAGGCCTCTATGCCTTCAATGTTCAGCCCGTAGCCCTCGGCGCGCCTGTCGGGAAGATGACATTCCGCCGTCATGCCGTGGCAGGCCAGCACGTCCAACACAAGAGCGGCGGCCGCGACGCCGTCCACATCGTAATCACCCCACACGGCGAGCTTTTTGCCGGCGAGAAGTTCGCCGGCCAGCAGCGCGGCCGTATCGCCAAGGCCGGGCCAGCTTGCCGGGCTCGGCAGTCTGCGGAGCAGCGGAGAGAGAAAGTCCTCCATCTCGTCAAGCCGCGTGAGGCCGCGCCGCCACAGGAGTTCAAGCAGGAGCGGCGAGACGGAGAGCTTGTCCGCCCACGCCCCGGGCGGATTTCCCTTCGCCTCGCGGAATATCCAATGTTTCAAAGGCCGTCTCGTACGGCCTTTGTGCGCTCCAACACGGCTTGCGCCCGATCCGCCGGGACCAGATTCTTCCGCGCGAGCCAGTCCAAAAATTTGATGGATGGTTCGTGTCCAGGCGCAACGTCCAGCGCCCTGAACAGATGGTCGAGACATCCGGCAATGTCTTTTGTCTCCAGAAAAACGCGGGCCATGTTCATGTGCAGATTTTCATCGCCTGGGCTCAGAGTGAGCGCGCGCTCGTAATACTCCAGAGACTGGGCAAACATCTTGTTTTTACGCAGGCTGATGCCGAATTCATTAAAAAGATGTTTGTGTTCCGCCTCGAACGCATTGTCCAGCTTGACGAGACGCTCAAAAATGTTCTGCGCCTTGTCCGTGTCGCCGCGTTCAAGGTATGTCAGCCCTATGCCGAAGTTGGCCCGCACGTTGTCGATATCCACCTTGAGAGCCCGCGAGTATTCGTATTCGGCGGCAAACGTGTCGCCGTTCTGCCGGTGCGCGTCGGCGTTGTTCACGGTCTGCTCCAGCTCCTGCATCCTGGGAAAAACGGAATTCATATAAAATTCCGGTTCCGGCGAGAACTTGGAGATCAGCTCCTCCATGGTTATCTTGCGGCGGGGGCCGCTGGGCACATAGTTTGTGTTGAGAGGCTGGCACTCGACCACATCCCCGCGCTGTTCAACAAACCAGTACGTTTTTTGCACCGTTTTGCGTGTGGTTGTGCCGGTGCCGACCTTGCGCACTTCCTGAGTGGAAAAAACGCCGCGCACCGCCGTTTTGCCGGAAGACAGATCAGTGGTCATGAATGTGTCCTTCTGTACATATAAAAACGGTACTCTTACCGGAGCCCGCCTTGTTCCATCTCCTGAAGTATCCGCCGCGCCGCCGTCCGGGGTGAATCCGCCCGCACAATGGGCCTGCCCACCACCAGAAAATCGGCGCCGCCCCCGACGGCTCCGCCGGGCGTGGCGACACGCTTCTGGTCCCCCGCCGCCGCGCCGGCGGGGCGAATGCCGGGGCACAGGCAGAGCAGACCAGGACATTCCCGCTTGACCATACCGGCTTCAAGGCCGGAACACACTACTCCGTCAAGCCCCCAGCCGATGGACCGTTTCGCCAGAAAGAGAGCGAAGTCGGACGGGGCGGCATCAATGCCCGGCATTTCACCATGCGTGAAACTGGTCAGAGCCGTTACGCCGAAAAGCAGGGGCCGGGCCGCCATGTCCGCAAGCGCCTCGCGCGCCGCCCTGCACATACGCTCCCCGCCCTGGCAGTGCAGCGTCAGCAAATCCGCGCCGACGAAGGCCGCCGCGCGCACCGCCCGCCCCACGGTGTGGGGGATGTCGTAAAACTTCAGATCCAGAAAAATCTTGCATCCCAGCGTCTTAAGTTCACGGAGCAAAGACGGGCCGGCCAGAGTGAAAAGCTCCATGCCCACCTTGTACCAGAGCACAATATCCGCGAGTTCGCGGGCCAGCGACAAAGCATTGCCGCTTTCAGGCACATCCAGCGCCAAAACTAGCTGCGCCACGGCAATCCCTTGACAATGCTTTCCACCAGCCGCGGGTTGCGGGCCGGGGCAAGGGTGCCCGCCAGATACACCGCCCTGAGGGCGTCATAGGCCGCGTCAAGCCTGTCGTTGACCACAAGGGCGTCGTACCAGCCGGCCTGCGCCATTTCCACGCGGGCGCGGGCAAGGCGGCACTCTATATCCGCTTCGTCGTCCAGTCCGCGCAGACGCAGACGCTGTTCCAGTTTTTCCATATCCGGCGGCAGAACGAACACAAAAACGGCGGCGGACAGCGAAAGTTTTATTTGCCGGGCTCCCTGCACGTCGATGTCGAAAATCACGTCCAGGCCTTCCCTGAGCATGCGCTCAACAGGGGCCAGCGGCGTACCGTAAAGATTGCCGTGCACCTCGGCCCACTCGGCGAAGCAATCCAGCGCTCTGCGACGCTCAAATTCTTCGCGGGACAGAAAAGTGTAGTCCCTCCCGTCCACTTCTCCCCTGCGCGGCTGCCGCGTGGTGCAGGAAACCGAATAGCCGAAGCTGGGGAATTCCCCGCGAAGCCGGTGAATGAGAGTCGTCTTGCCCGTTCCCGACGGGGCGCTGATCACGAGGGCGATGCCTTCGCGTCGCATGGCGCGTCAGCCTCCTGGGCGAATCTGGCCCTGATGGTCTCCGGCTGAACGGAGGACAGGAAAATATGGTTTGAATCCATAATCAGGATGGAGCGCGTTTTACGTCCCTGGGTGGCGTCCACAAGGCGTCCATCCGAGCGCGCGTCCTCCCTCAGGCGCTTCATGGGCGCGGATGCGGGGTTGACGATACCTGTGACCCTTTTTGCCAGCACATAATTGCCGAAACCGATATTGATGAGACGATCGTCCGTCATGGCGCGGTTATTCCAGGTTTTGCGCCTGCTCGCGGCATTTTTCCAGTTCGTTTTTTATGTCCACGACAATGCGCGAAAGGGCGATGTCCGGCAGCTTTGAACCGCAGGTGTTGATCTCACGGAAACACTCCTGCAGGGTGAAGTCAAGACGGCGTCCCACGTCCGCCCCGTCGCGCAAAAGCTCGCGCAGACGCGTCAGATGCGCCGAAAACCGGGTCAGTTCTTCGCTGACGTCCAGTCTGTCGGCGAGAATGCCCACTTCCTGCAGGAGGCGGCTTTCGTCCACCTCAGTGGGAGCAAGGATTTCGGCAAGGCGATCCCGCAGGATTTCAGCGCGTTCCTCGCGGATTTCCGGCGCCCGCCCGGCAATCTGTCCCGTCCAGTCTTCCAGGCATCCTATGCGCGTGAGCAAATCCGTTTCCAGCGCGCGGCCTTCGGCGGCCCTGGATTCATTCCAGTCCTCCAAGGCCAAGGTGAGGCCTTCTTCCAGATGGGCGACAACGCTTTCATCCGGCTCGTCATCCGCTTCGGCCCAGAGATGGGGGATGGTCAGAAACGCGCTGTACTCCGGCGTAAAGACATCCCCCCGTGCGCCGGCAAGCGCCTGAAGACTGTCAAGCATGGCTCCGGCAAGACCGGCGTCGAAACATGCCGACGCGCCGGCCGACGGCGCGCGCAGATTCAGGCTGATCTCCACCCTGCCGCGCACAATAAAACGGCGCGCCGTTTTATCCAGGCGCGTCTCCAGCCCCCGCACCGCGGCGGGCAAACGCCATTTCAGATCCAGATGGCGGCCGTTGACGCTTCTGACTTCCCAATGCTGGGCGAGATCGTCATTTTCCAGAAGGCAACGCCCGAAGCCGGTCATGCTGTTGGACATTGCCCCTCTCCGCAACTTTCCCCGCAACCGGCGCCGCAGCCCCGCATGCCGCAGGCGCCCGGCATCGGCCGCGCCGGTCCGGGCTTGAAGGGAAAAGCCCTTTTTCCGGGGGGGCTCGGCGCGCTCAACTGTCGTTCCGCGCCCCCGGCGCCGCACTTCGGGCAGACGGACGGCCCGCCGCCGCGCACCAGATCCTCGAATTTCGCCCCGCAGGCGGCGCAGACGAAGTCAAACATGGGCATGGGGACACCTCCTGTACACACCGTCACATCTGTCTGCAACCCTGCATAACACATTTCCGCCCGACTCGTCATCTCCAAAATTGCCTCAAGCCAAGACGTGATAAATATCATTAAAATCTGCATGTTAGAGCAATTTCAAAATGAAATTGCTCTGGCGGCGGGGCGGATGCACCGCCGCCCGCCCATGAGGCGCAGGCGAAACCGCGTTTCGCCGTAAAGCGCCGAAGGGAGCGTTTCAAAAGCAAAATGTTCTAGGGAAGTTCAACTTTGAAAAAGTTGGATTTCTCTGCAAGGATTCGCTCGAAAATCCTTGCCGCGAAACAAGAGAAGGCGGCTCAGGTTATACGCAAGATTTTGCGGGGCATCAGGTCATCTATGACAAATTCTCGTGTATTGTTTGTGACCAGAATGGGATTATGTCATCAAATAGCCAAAGACGAGGAGTCGTCCCGCAAAAAAGTCCCCGGCGTCAGCCGGGGCCTTTTTTGCGGGACGACTGGCCGAACGCGCTCAGTCTTTCCTTTTGTCCTTTTTGAGCCAACCCATCATGCCGCGCAGCCGCTTGCCCACCTGCTCAATCTGGTGGTTGCCCTCGTTGCGGCGCGTCGTCAGGAACATGGGATACCCGGACCTGGCTTCCACAATAAAATCACGGGCGAACGCGCCGCTCTGTATGTCCCCGAGCAGGCGCTTCATTTCTTTTTTCACGTCTTCATTGATCAAACGCGGGCCGGAGACGTAGTCGCCGAATTCGGCCGTGTTGCTGATGGAATACCGCATGCGTGAAAGTCCGCCCTCGTACATCAGATCCACAATCAGCTTCATCTCGTGCAGGCATTCAAAATAGGCCATCTCCGGCTGATAGCCGGCTTCCACCAAGGTTTCAAAACCCGCCTTGATGAGCGCGGAAACGCCGCCGCACAGCACGGCCTGCTCACCGAAAAGATCGGTTTCGGTTTCTTCGCGGAACGTGGTGGCGATGACGCCGGAGCGTGTGCCGCCAATGCCTTTGGCGTAGGCAAGCGCGAGATCCAGCGCTTGGCCCGTGGCGTCCCGCTCCACGGCCACAAGGCAGGGTACGCCACCGCCTTCGGTAAAGGTGCGGCGCACCAGATGCCCCGGCCCCTTCGGCGCGATGAGAAAAACATCCACATCCTCGGGCGGGCGGATCTGGCTGAAATGGATGTTGAATCCGTGGGCGAACAACAGGGCCTTGCCTTTGGCGAGATTCGGCCTGATGTCTCTCTCGTACACGCCGGCCTGCACTTCATCCGGCAGAAGAATCATGATCATGTCAGCCTGCGCGGCCGCCTCGGCGGCGGAAACCGGCGTAAAGCCGTGCTCCCTGGCAAGCTCGTGATTGGGACCGCCGGGGCGCTGGCCTATGACAACCCGCACACCGGAATCACGCAGATTTTGCGCATGGGCGTGCCCCTGGCTTCCGTAGCCGACGACAGCCACTGTTTTGTTTTTCAGCTTTGCAATGTCCGCATCCTGCTCGTAGTACACTTTCATTCAGTCATCTCCCAGCTTGTATGGTGATTTGCGCGAATTTTCGCCATTGCCCCGGCAGGGCCTCAGTCCGTCTTTTTGGAGCGGCGCATGGCCACGGAGCCGGTGCGCGCCACTTCCTTGATGCCGAAACGCTGCAGAAGGCCGATAATGGCTTCCAGCTTGCAATGATCGCCCGTGGCCTCAATGATCATTTCCGAAGAACTCACGTCCACGACCTTGCAGCGAAAAATTTCCACAGTGCGCAGGATTTCGCCGCGCGCCTGCCCTTCGGCCTGCACTTTCACAAACATCATCTCCCGTTCCACAGCGGGCGTATCCTCAAAATCCGCCACCTTGATCACGGAGACAATCTTGTGGAGCTGCTTCATGATCTGCTCAACAATAAAACTGTCCCCGTACGTTGTGATGGTCATGCGCGACGCGCCGTCTTCCAGGACGGGCGCGACATTGAGCGAATGAATGTTGAAGCCGCGCCCGCTGAAAAGCCCCACCACGCGTGAAAGCACGCCAGGCTCGTTTTCCACCAGCACGGAAAGCACATGTCGTTGCATTGCCAGTTCCCCCTGCGAAAGACTCAAACAAATCTCGTCAGCGATGGCCGGAAGGCGACCGGTGTGCGGGAAAATCCCTCAGAGCAGCAGCATCTCGTCCAGCGCCGCGCCGGCGGGCACGATGGGCGCGACATTTTCCTCCCGCTCCACCATGACGTCGACAAATGCCGCGGCGGGGGAGGCAAGGGCTTTTTTCAATACCGGGCAAAGGTCTTCTTCCCCGGAAATCCGGTATCCTTCAGCGCCATACGCCTCCGCCAGTTTCACGAAATTCGGCTGGACTTCCATATTCGTCTCGAAACGGTTGTTGCGGTAAAAAAGTTCCTGCCACTGGCGCACCATGCCGAGACAACGGTTGTTCAGAATAATCACTTTCACCGGCAGCCTGTTGGCGACCGCCGTGGCGAGTTCCTGAATATTCATCTGTATGGAGCCGTCCCCGGCGACGACAATGACCTTTTTGTCGGGAAACGCCAGTTGCGCGCCGATGGCGGCGGGGAAACCGTACCCCATGGTGCCCAAGCCGCCGCTTGTGAGCAGGGTGCGCGGCCGTGTAAACGCGTAAAACTGGGCTGTCCACATCTGATGCTGCCCCACTTCCGTAGCGACAATGGCTTCGCCCCCGGTGAGTTCAAACAGCGCTTCCACCACCCGCTGGGGTTTGATGTTGCCGTTTTTCCGGTAAGCGAGCGGTTTGCCGTTTTTCCAGTTCCGCACGGAATCAAGCCAGCCAGCATGTTTGGCCGCCCAGTCCTCGCCGGCGAATTTTGCATCGCAAATTTCCCGCATGCCTTGCAGCGAGAGCCGGCAATCCCCCACAACGGGCACATCCACCTGCACATTCTTGCGGATGGATGCGGGGTCAATGTCAATATGCACAATCCGGGCGCCGGGGGCAAAGGCCGAAATCTTGCCGGTCACCCTGTCGTCAAAACGGGCGCCCACACACACCAGAAGATCGGCATGGTTTATGGCCATATTGGCTGCATAGGTTCCGTGCATTCCCACCATGCCGAGCCAGAGGGGGTCCGTGGCGGGGAAGGAGCCCAGACCCATCAGACTGCCCGTCACGGGCACTTGCAGCCTGCGCGCCAAGCTTGTCAGCTCGGAGGCGGCATTGGACATGATGACGCCGCCGCCCGTCAGAAACACCGGCCGACTGGCCCTGGCCAGTTCCTCAACCGTGCGCCTGAGCTGATTTATGTGGGGCTTGTAGGTCGGGTTGTAGCTGCGCATCCCGATTTCCTCGGGCCAGACAAATTCCGCCGTCGTCTGGACAATATCCTTGGGCAGATCCACAAGCACCGGCCCGGGGCGGCCGGAGCGCGCCAGATAAAAAGCCCGCCGTATGGTCATGGCGAGCCTGTTCACGTCCTTGACCAGAAAATTGTGTTTGGTGCAGGGGCGGGTTATGCCCACAATGTCCACTTCCTGAAATGCGTCGTTGCCGATAAGGGCTGTCGGCACCTGGCCGGTCAGTACCACCAGCGGAATGGAATCGCAGTAGGCCGTGGCGATGCCCGTAACCGTGTTTGTAGCGCCGGGGCCGGAAGTGACCAGACAGGCGCCCGTCCTGCCGGAAGCCCTGGCGTAGCCGTCCGCCGCATGCACGGCCCCCTGTTCATGACGCGCCAGCACATGCCGTATCTCCGGATGTCTCGACAATTCATCATAAATGTCTATGACCGCGCCGCCGGGATAACCGAACAGCACATCCACTCCCTCGCGCTTCAGGGATTCCAGAAGAATCCATGCTCCGGTATGCTTCATCGCCAGTTCCCCCGCCTGTCCCGAAAAATACCCCGAAATTCCGGAAATACGGCCTGCTGTCCGTGTTGTTTTCCTCTGCTTTCGCGCCGCCGGGGCGCGGCGCGAAATACGTCAGGCGCCCTGTTCTTTCAGACGGTCCAGCATGACTGTCAGATTGGTTTTGACTTCCAGCTTTTGCTTTTTCAGCTGTTTCAGCGTCTGTTCCTCGGCAGGCGTCCGGAACGGCTTGCCTTCCAGTTTTTCCACCTGCTTTTTGTAAAGCACATGGTCCTCCCAAAGGGATTTCAGCTCCGGATCGTGGGGCATGTGCTTTTCCAGAAGGGCAAAATCATGCTGATCCATAAAGAAATCTCCTGCTATATGTTCAATTGTCTGTTCAATACGGATGATTTTCAGCCGTTATAAGGGGATTCCGACGGGTAACAACAAGTTGGGCCGGCGTACGGAGTCGCCCGGCTGTCTACAGCAATTAACGCTTGAAACAGATCACTCCCGGCGGGCAAAGCCCGCCTGCTCCTGTTTTGCGGCAAGGATTTGCCGGAAAATCCTTGCCGGGGCGGCTCACTCGTTTCATTCGTGAACCGTCCTAGCGCAACCTCAGGGCATATTGATACATGGATGTGATCACTATGCTGTTGACGAGCTCAATCGCGAGCAGAACAACCACCGGTGAAAAATCCAGGCCGCTCATGTACGTGAAAGGCAGCCATTTGCGCACACGATAAAAAACCGGTTCTGTCAAAAGACGCAGCGCGCGCACGACGGGATTGCAGGGATCCGGTTTCACCCAACTCAGCACAGCGGAAATAATCACAATCCAGAAATAGATATTGAGCAGGGAGCCCATAACCGTGGCGGCCGCGCTCAAGGCGTTGGAGACTACAACCATGCTTTCTCTCCGAGGCATAGTTAATCAACTTAAAAATCGAATATTACAAGCGGTAACGCAATAAAAACTCTCAAATTATCTTTGGCATTGTTTCAGAATATTATTCGATTATAAAGTTGGATTGCTATATGAACCCTGAAGAGACAATGCCGCGCGACAGTCATTTGATTTCCGCATTGTCCACCATCGCGACACCCTCCAGGGTTTGCCGAAATGCGGCAAAATTCCGTATCCGTAACTGCCCCTCAAGATCATTGTTGTCAAACGCGGCGAACACGGCCCCCGCCCCGAGAGCCGCCTGCCTGTCGTTTTCGCTGTCGCCCACAAAAAGCACCGTATGCGGGGCGGCCCCCCAAGCCTTGCAGACAATCCGCACGCCTTCCGGCGAAGGCTTCGGGGCGGCGTTGCTTGCCGTGACCACAGGATCAAAATAATCGGGCAGGGCAAAAAAGTCCAGAACCGCCTGCAGGCCGGCATCAATACGATTGGTGGCAATGGACATGCGCAGACCGCGGCCGCGAAGCCATTCAATAAAATCCCTGAAACCCGGCGACAGACGCAGACGCGGCACAATTTCCGTCCCGTAATCCACAGCCGTCCGCGCCGCATGTTCCAGACGCGGATGCAGGGCTACGGGAACCATGGACAGAAGGGCTTCCCGCGCTGTGGCCATGAAGGCGTATCTTTCCTGTTCCGGCGTCATTTTCGGCAGTCCGAGAAAGGCCAGAATGCGGTTATAGTATTCCCGGTTGGCGTCCCTGGACTCAATCATCACGCCGTCGCAGTCAAACACCACGCCGACCAGACCGTCAGGGAACACGTCAAACGGTGCGGATGTCATAATTTGATAGTCAATTTTCACTGGCAAGCCTGAAAAGATATTAATATACTCTCCCCCGGAACCGAACGCAAGCATTTGTTCCCTCCGTTCCAGGGCATGTATCGACCCGCCTCGCGAGTCAAGGTTTTTTTGAGTGGAGCAGGGACAAATTTTCCCTGTGCTCTCTGTAAAAGCGGCGTCGCTTTTGCAGTTACCCGAAATGTAGGAAGCGTAGGACTGTGTAGGACTGAAAAAGGGCTTGTGGAAACTCACAAACCCTTGTTTTTACTGGTGCCGGGGGACGGGATTGAACCGCCGACACGCGGATTTTCAGTCCGCTGCTCTACCAACTGAGCTACCCCGGCGCTGTGAATTCAAAGCGTTTCCACACCGGAAACGGGGGTATTTCTACCCGGTTGCCGGAGTGTTGGCAAGTATTTTTTACAAAAATTCACTGTCGCCGCCGACGGGCAGGATCAAATTTTCAGCGAGCAGCAGATTGATCAGGGGCGTAAGCGGCAGACCCGCCACCGTGCTGAAGGCCCCCTCAATCCGGCTTGCCAGAAACGCGCCCTTCCCCTGTATGGCGTAAGCGCCGGCCTTGTCGTCCGGCTCGCCGGAGCGCGCGTAGGCGGCCAAAACGGCCCTTGGCCAAGGATGAAAAAAAACCCGGCTCGTGTCGGAAAAATTTTTTCTCCCGCCTTCGGGCAACAACAGGCTGACAGCGCTGATTACCTCATGGCCGCGGCCTGAAAGCCGTACAAGCATGTTCAGGGCATCGTTGGCGTCGCGCGGCTTGCCCAGAATGTCCCCGTCAAGGGCAACCACAGTGTCGGCCCCCAGCACCAGGGCGCCCGTCACTTCCATCCGCTCCGCCGCCGCCAGTGTTTTGGCCTCCGCCGCGCGGCAGGCGTACTGTTCCGGCGGTTCGCCCGAAACCGGCGAAGGCTCGACAACCCCTTCGGGCCAGAAAAGGGTGAAAGGCAGTCCCCAGTCCTCCAGAAAACGCCGCCTCCGGGGAGAAGCCGAAGCCAGCACGAGACGCAGGCCGGGAGCGGGAATGAAAAGCCGCGTCATGACGCCGCGTTTTGCCCGGCGGCGTCCCATTCGGCGCGGGGGATGGCTTCCTCTTTCAGCATGACGGGGATGTCGTTCCTGACGGGATAGACAACGCGGCAGGCATCACAGGCGAATCCCTCGTCACCGTTGCGGCTCAACAACGCAAGATCGCCCAGACAGGCGGGGCAGGCCAAAATTTTCAACAGTTCCTCGGCATTGACCGGCATTGCTTACTCCCGTGGTTCACGATTTTTGCCGCGGGATTGTCGCAAGGCGGATTCACCGCCGCAAGCGACAATCTCAAGCGTAAATTGCGCAAGGACGCTTTGCTTTTTTCACGCAATACCATATCTTGGGCAGGGAGTAAATTTTCATGTCCCTGATTGATCTGCACACCCACTCCACCGCCTCGGACGGCTCCGACTGCCCGGCCCGGCTTGTTGATGCCGCGCGCGCGGCCGGCCTTGCCGCCATAGCCCTGACGGACCATGACACCACAGCCGGCCTGAACGAAGCCGAAGCCGCCGGCAGAGATTCGGGCATAACCGTCATTCGCGGTTGCGAACTTTCCACCGTGGTGGAAAACGACACGCTTCGCATGCATCTCCTCGGCCTCTGGCTACCCCGGGATACGGGAGACCTGCAGGCGCGCCTTCAGGATCTGCGCGTCAAACGCGACGCGCGCAATGACAGGATTGTGGCCTTGCTGCGCGAATGTGGCCTTGACATCAGCATGGAGGACGTGCGCGGCCAGGCGCGCGGAGAAAGCGTGTGCCGGCCGCACATCGCGGCGGCGCTGCTGGCGAAGGGATATGTGAAAACGCCGGCGGAAGCCTTCAGACTGTATCTGGGCAGACAGGGCAGAGCCTATGTGCCCAAGGAGGTCATGAAGGACGAAGACGCCGTGCGCATGCTGGCCGGTTTGGGCGCCACCGTGTGCCTGGCCCACCCAATGTTGGACAAGCCCCCGCCGGACAAGCTGGAAGCGCTTGTTGCCCGCCTGATTCCCCAAGGCTTGAGCGCCATCGAAATCTGGCACAGCGAGCATTCCGCCGAAGACACCCGCGCGGCCCTTGATTTGGCGCGGCGCTTCGGCCTTGGTCTTTCCGGCGGCTCGGACTATCACGGCCTGAACAAACCGGGCATACGGCCGGGCGTTGGCCGCGGCAATCTGCGCGTGGGGACAGACGTGCTGGAAAACCTTGTGCGTCTTCGCCGCAAGCGCGGCCTGCCCGTCTACAACAATTAGAAGCATATATGACCCTGCACACAATGCAGATGGTGGAACAGGGGCAGGATGTGGCCGGCACCCGCGTGATTCCGCTGCTCATTGCCGAGAAGAAGCTGCGGCGGGGCGGATATGGTGGTTGTGACGGGGGCATGTCGGTGGACCCGGACGACCGCACGCCGGCCGCCATACGCGCCGCCGGCGCAAAGGTGGTGCGCTACGGAGCGCCGGTGTATCCCGGAGCCATGTTTCTGCTCGGCCTCGTGACCGCGGAGCGGGGCGAAGTGCCGGTACTCGGCCTGCCCGGTTGCGTCATGTACCACAAGGCCAGCATTTTTGAGCTTCTCGTGCCGCGCCTTCTGGCCGGACTTGCCGTGACAGAAAAAGACATAATCGCTTTGGGCCACGGCGGATTTTGCGCATACTGCGCCGAATGCCGCTACCCCGTCTGTCACTTCGGCAAGGCCTGAGCCTTCGGCCGTGGCGACAGCCCTGTTTGTCGCGTTTATCATCGTGTCCGCGACCTCTATCAACGGCTTTTTGAGAGCCGTGAGACGAGAACGCCACAGATTTGAGAGATTGTCAAGAGATTTCTTCCGGCTTGACACAATATCAAAAAATAATATCATCAAAACATGAAGCGCAAACATGCCGCTACACTTGCCCGGATTTACAGCCGGCCTATTCCCGGCAATATCCGCTGGGCGGACATTGAAACAATGTTCCTGGAATTGGGCGCTGAAATAAACGCGCGGGAAGGGTCGCGCGTGTGCGTTTTTCTGTTCGGCGAGGTGTGGGTATTCCACCGCCCGCATCCTTCACCGGATACGGACAAAGGAGCAGTGTCGGCAATAAGAAAATGGCTGGAAGCGCATGGAGTGAAGCCATGAAAAATGTTATAAAATTCTCCGAAAACTATCAGGCTGTCATCATGTATGACCCCGATATTGACCTGTTCCGGGGTGAGTTTGTGGGGTTGAGCGGAGGGGCTGACTTTTACGCAAAAGACCTTGAGGGGCTTAAAAAAGAAGGGGAGATTTCCCTGCGCGTTTTTCTGGAAGAATGCGCCGCGCGCGGGGTTGTCCCCCGTCGCCCGAAGGGAAACTTTGCCTTGAGACTTGACGCCGACACTTATCTGGCAGCAAGCGTAGCCGCCACAGCCAAGGGGCAAAGCCTCAACCAATTCATTGCCGAGGCCGTCAGGAACGAGGTTGAGGCGGGTGTGTGAGCGGGGGAAGACTGACCGGGGACGGGAAAATTTGAGACTGTGACATGATACACCTCTTGTAATGTGTTGAATTTCCCCGTCATAAAACAACGAAGGGCGGGGGCTTGAACAGCGTCCTGGAACGCCCCACCAGCTTTCCCCTTGCGGATCTTGTATGGCAGTTGGACTCCCGCCCCGGAAAGTGCATTATACCTGATTGTCAGACAAGAAACAGTTGATACCCTTGGATACTTTGAAAAGCTGAAAGCCGTTGGCGTCCCGGAAGAGCAGGCGAAAGTTCAAGCCAACGCCATGCGCGAACACACAGGCGAATGCCGCTGATGCAAATTCGCGCCGCCACGGGAAAGGCGGGGCTGTTTTCGCTTGCAGCGAAAAAGGAGACACGCTAATAAAGATAAAAATCAATATAACGAAACCTCCTCGTTCCGCTCCTCCATCCAGTGGGTGTACGATTATGAAAAAGTCCTGAAGCGCGGCTTCAACGGCATCAGACGAGAGGCCGAAGAAAAGCTGGCCCCCCTGGATCCGTTGAGCCCCAGAGACATCTGCGAAAAAAAGCCCTTCCTTGAGGCCGTCGTCATCGTTTGCGAGGCCATTGTGCTGTGGGCCAAACGCCATGCCGCTCTCCTCGCCCGCGAAACGGCCGCATGGACCAGTATTTTTACCCTTACTACAAATTTCGAGGGGTATGAAGACGTGAGGGCGCTTCTGCGCTCCGCGCCGTGCTACGGCAACAATGATTCCCTATGTGGACGCCATAGGCCGCGCGATTGACAAAATTTCCCTGGAGTACGCCAACAAGTACAGCATGAGGGATCCGGGTATGCACAACGACGTTCGCTATGTGCCCTTCACCTCCCATGTGCCTTTCGGCAAGGTGGTCTCCGCCACGCCCAACGGGCGCGCGGAATGGTTTCCGCTTTCGGACGGCTCTTCCGCTCACCGTCTGGGAACACAAAAATACCGCTTTCTGGATCGCACGCCCCCCCTGGGAAACGCAAGGCTGGACAAAGACAGCATGC
The DNA here is from genome assembly GCA_031291035.1 of Desulfovibrio sp. Classification (GTDB taxonomy): domain Bacteria; phylum Desulfobacterota; class Desulfovibrionia; order Desulfovibrionales; family Desulfovibrionaceae; genus Desulfovibrio. The sequence continues at coordinate 8,128 of JAISLI010000025.1, read as the reverse complement.
CCCGGTTACAATCGGTTGCGGCAGGAATTCTGCGCGTTCGTGCGTGGAATTTCCGGCAGCCGGAAACGCCGTCTTCATGAAGACATGAAAACGCTTGCCCGCCTGCCGCGGGCCGCCCTTGTAATGGCGCTGTGCGCCGCGCTGCTTGGCGGCTGCGGGCGCGGCTCCTGGCGCAAGGGCGGTGTGCCGGGGTCAAAGCCCTATACGGTGCGCGGCAAAACATATTATCCTCTCAAATCCTCCCACGGTTTTGTGGAAGAGGGCGTGGCCTCCTGGTACGGCCCCGGTTTTCACGGCAAAACAACGGCCGGCGGCGCGCGCTACAACCAGAACGGCATGACGGCGGCGCACAAAATTTTGCCGTTGGGCACGGCCGTGCGCGTCACCCGTCTCGCAACCGGCAAATCCGTCGTCGTCACCGTAAACGACCGCGGCCCCTTTGTGGGGGATCGCGTGATCGACCTTTCCCGCGCGGCCGCGACGCGCCTCGGCATGATGTCAAAGGGCACGGCCCGGGTTCGCGTGCAAAGCATTGAGGCTGTCCCGCAATTGCGGAAAGACGGCGGCATGGAAGGGGATTTCTACATACAGGTGGGGGCCTTTACAAACAAGGCCAATGCCCGCGAACTCGTCAACATTCTTGCGCGGTCCGGACACAAGGGGCGTCTGTTTTTCGGCGGGAACAGGCTGTGGAACGTCCAGGCGGGGCCGTGGCCCGACTCCGAAAGCGCCCGGCGGATGCTCGGGGCCTTTCAGGCGCTTTATCCGCGCGTTTTTGTCGTCGGCGGGCCTTGACGGCACAGGACGGCCTTTGCTCCCAACAATTGACAATGGGACATAATTACGGCAAGTAGAGAGAATCTGTAATTTATGTAGAAGGAGTATCCTGTGCGTCTCAGGATAAACAGAATCGTCGCAAGCGTGTTGGTATCCATTGGCGTTTTGTCCGTTCCGGCCGATGCCGCCGTATCGCCGGCCAGAAATTTCTCCAAAAAATTCAAAATAGTGTTGACTGTCGTACAAGAAAAGTGCATGGCCTGCCACACCAGAAACTTTAATCTGCCGTTTTATTCCCGCATACCGGGGATTAAGGAAATTATTGAAAAAGATTACCGGGACGGCCTGAGGGCTCTGAACCTGACCGGGGAATTCGCTTTCAACAAGCCTCTGCCCGGAACAATCAGCGAAGCCGCCCTGGCCAAAATGGAATGGGTGATTCAGAACGACACCATGCCGCCGGCCAAATTCGCGGTGGTGCATTGGGGCAGCCGGCTGAAGGACGGAGAAAAAAAAACCATTCTGGAATGGGTCGGTCTCGTTCGCGCCCGTTATTACGCCACGGGAACGGCGAGTCCGAAGATGGCCCGCGAACCCCTGCAGCCCCTGCCCGAAAGCGTGCCCGTCAATTTCCCCAAAGTGGACCTCGGGAAAAAACTTTTTGAGGACAAACGGCTTTCCGGCGACAATACCGTCGCCTGCGTCGGTTGCCACGCCCACGAAAAGGCCGGCACGGACAACCGGCGTTTTTCCGAAGGGGTGCGCGGCCAGACGGGCATCGTCAACGCGCCTTCCGTTTATAACGCCTTGTTCAATATCCGCCAGTTTTGGGACGGCCGCGCCGCCGATCTTCAGGAACAGGCCGGCGGGCCGCCCTTTAACCCCGTGGAGATGGACAGCGTGGACTGGGATCAGATCATCGCCAAACTCGCCGCGGACGATGCGCTGACCGGAGAATTCGAGGCCGTGTATCCGGACGGCTGGAGCGGAAAAAACATTACCGACGCCATCGCGGAATATGAAAAAATCCTGCTGACGCCGGACAGCCGCTTCGACAGGTGGCTGCGGGGCAAGGGATACGCCCTGACCCCGGAAGAAAGAAGCGGGTATGAGCGATTCAAGGCATACAGATGCGCCACTTGCCATGTGGGCAAGGCAATCGGCGGACAATCCTTTGAATATATGGATTTGAAAAGGGATTACTTTGCCGACCGGGGTTCGCCCCTGGATTCCGACATCGGCCTGAAGGGCTTTACCGGAAAAAATGAAGACCTGCACAAATTCAAGGTTCCTTCCCTGCGCAACGTGGAGCTCACCTGGCCCTACTTCCACGACGGCACGGTAGCAACCCTGGACGAGGCCGTGCGTCTGATGGGCATATACCTTTCCGGCATTGACGTGCCCGATGTTGACCGCAAGCGCATTGTGGCCTTCCTGCGCACTCTGACCGGAGAATACCGCGGGCGGGCGCTACGCGGCAGCCCTGTGGAAAACTAGAGCAATTTCGCGTTTGTCCGCCTTCACGGAAACCCGCAAGGCCTGAATTGATTTCGCAGGGGCATGCATGAATATCGCCGCCGTTTTTATACGCCGTCCCGTCGCCACAACCCTTGTCATGCTGGGCATGCTCTTTTTCGGTTCCGCGGGCTATGTTTCCCTGCCGGTGAACCAGCTGCCCAATGTGGACTTTCCCACAATTATGGTCATGGCGGATCTTGAAGGCGCCGACCCGGAAACCATGGCCGCCTCCGTGGCGACCCCGCTGGAGAAACAGTTCTTCACCATTGCCGGCATTGACTCCATCTCTTCCGTCAACGCGACCGGCCGCAGCCGCATCAGCATCCAGTTTGAGCTTGACAGGGACATAGACGCGGCCGCTCTGGACGTTCAGGCCGCCATAGGCCTCGCCCAGCGCCGCCTGCCCACCAACATGACCACGCCGCCGAGTTTCCGCAAGGTCAACCCCGCCGATTTGCCCATCATGTATCTGCGCGTGTCCTCTCCGACGCTTCCTCTCTACACCCTGAACGAGTATGCCGATACCCTCATCGGCCAGCGCATTTCCATGGTGGCCGGAGTGGCCCAGGTCATCATTTACGGACAAAAGCAATACGCCGTGCGCGTGCAGCTTGACCCGGACGAACTGGCCTCGCGGGGACTCGGCATTGACGAGGTGGCGGACGCGGTGGCCGCCGCCAATTCCATGCTGCCCACCGGTTCGCTGGACGGCTCGCTACGGGCCAGTTTCATCAAATCATCGGGACAGCTGTTCGACGCCAAATCCTTCGGCGATGTTGTGGTGACCTGGCGCAACGGCGCGCCGGTACGCCTCAGGGACCTGGGCGCGGTGACGGACAGCGTGCGGCAGGACAAGCAGACCGCCTGGGGCAACGGCGGCGTGCCCAGCATCACCCTGGCCGTCGAACGCCAGCCGGGGGCCAACACCGTTCAGGTGGCGGAAGCCATTCGCGGTCTTCTGCCCGGTCTGGAACGGCAACTGCCTCCCGCGGTCACGGTTGACATTTTCAATGACCGCTCGGAATCCATCCGCGAATCCGTGGCGGACGTCAAATTTACCCTGGTTCTCACCGTCTTTCTGGTTGTGCTGGTTATTTTTCTCTTTCTGCGCAACCTGCCCGCCACCGTCATCCCGAGCCTGGCCCTGCCCATGTCCGTCATTTCCACCTTTGCCGTCATGTCCGTACTCAACTACAGTCTGGACAACCTCTCTCTCATGGCGCTGACGCTGGCCGTGGGTTTTGTGGTGGACGACGCCATAGTCATGCTGGAAAACATCGTCCGCCATCAGGAATCCGGCAAGGATCCGCTTTCCGCCGCCTATGACGGTTCCGCGGAAATCGGCTTCACCATCGTCTCCATGACCCTTTCCCTCGCGACCGTGTTCATTCCCGTTCTGTTCATGGGAGGGATTGTGGGTCGGCTTTTCCGGGAGTTCGCGGTGGTGATCATCGCGGCCATTTTATGCTCCGGCGTGGTTTCCCTCACCCTCACGCCCATGCTCTGCGCCTATTTTCTGAAAACCGGGGCAAAGCACAAGGCCGGCTGCGAGGGAATATACGGCCTGCTGGAACGGGCTTTTGACCGGCTTGCCCTGCGCTACGCCGGGTCGCTCGCCTTTGTGCTGCGCCACCGCCTGGCCGCCTTCGGCGTTTCCCTGCTGCTGCTTCTGTGTACCGTATGGCTTGGCCTCACCATGCCGAAGGGATTTTTGCCCACCGAAGACATGGGGTTTCTTGTGGGCGTCACGGAAGGAGAACAGGGGATATCCTTCCGGGGCATGACAGAAGCCCAGCGGACTCTTGACCCCGTGCTGGAAAATGAGCCCCTGGTCAGCAAGTACAATTCCGTGGTGGGGATTGTGGGCAGCAGCCAGAGCATGAACAACGGCGTTGTGCTGATGCAGCTCTCCCCGCACGGCACGCGCCCCGACATAGAGGCGGTGGCGCAACGTCTGCGCAATGAGCTGAACGCCTCTCCGGCCCTGCGAGTTTTTCTGCGCGTGCCGCCCGCCATCAACATCGGCGGGCGCTCCTCCAAGGCGCTCTACCAGTATACGCTTTCGGGGCCGGATATCGCGGCGCTCTATGACTGCGCGCAGGATGTGGAGGAAGCCCTGCGCAAACTGCCCGAACTGCAGGACGTGAACAGCGACTTGCAAATCAAGAATCCCGAGCTGCGCGTCACCATTGACCGCAACCGGGCGGCGGCCCTGGGCGTGAGCCCGCGGCAGATTGAGCTTGCCCTGCAATCGGCCTACGGATCGCGTGAAATTTCCACAATTTATGCCCCGACCAATGACTACAAGGTTTTTGTGGAGCTGCAGAAGCGTTTCCAGCAGGAATCCGCCGGGCTTTCCCGCCTCTATGTGCGCTCCGGGGACGGATCGCTTGTGCCGCTGGATTCGCTGGCCCGGCTCTCGCCGGGAGTCGGCCCCATAGCCGTCAACCATGCCGGACAGTTCCCGGCTGTGACCATTTCCTACAACCTCAGGCCGGGCGTCGCCCTGGGCACGGCCGTAGCCGCCGTGGAGGCGACGGCGCGCCCGCTTCTGCCGGCTTCCGTCCACGCCGAGTCCCAAGGAACGGCCCAGGCTTTCCAGAAATCCCTGAAGGGCATGGGCTGGCTCCTGATCCTGGCGATTGTGGTTATCTATCTTGTCCTGGGCATTCTTTACGAAAGTTTCATCCATCCCCTGACCATTCTTTCCGGCCTTCCCTCGGCCGGATTCGGCGCCCTCGCCATGTTGTGGCTGTTCGGCATGGAACTTGATCTGTACGGTTTTGTGGGCGTCATCATGCTGCTCGGCATCGTCAAGAAAAACGCCATCATGATGCTCGACTTCGCCCTGGAGGCGCAGCGGCGCGATCCCTCCATAACTCCCCTGGAAGCCATTACCCGGGGCTGCCATGTGCGTTTCAGGCCCATCATGATGACCACCATGGCCGCGCTCATGGGCGCCCTGCCCATAGCCGTCGGCTTCGGGGCCGGAGCCGACGCGCGGCGGCCCCTCGGCCTGGCGGTTGTCGGCGGATTGTGCTTCTCGCAGTTTGTCACTCTTTACATCACGCCGGTCTATTACTATTATATGGAAAAATTCTCCCGATTCCTGCAGAAAAAGTACGGCGGACGATTCAGGGAAAACAGAAGTGGCGCGCGCGGACGAGACGGCAGCCCTGCGTTTTGACATAGGCGGCATGCGTTGCGCGGCCTGTTCCGCCCGCATAGAGCGCGTTGTCGGCCGGATGGAAGGCGTCGTCGGGGTAAGCGTCAATCTGGCTTCGGCCGGCGCGCGGGTGTGGGTGACGCCGGGACGGGAGGCAAGCCTGACCGCCGCCATTGCCGCGCGTGTGGCGGCTTTGGGTTTCTCGGCCTCTCCTGTCGGAGAGGAGGACGACATCACCAAAGCCTTTGAGGCCGCGGCCGCCAGGGAACGGGCTCAAAGCATGAGGCAGGCGCGGCGGCTTTTGGGCATGGCGGCCTTTTCCCTGCCGCTGCTTGTTCTCTCCATGGGGCATATGCTCGGCCTGCCCCTGCCCCGCGCGCTTGAACCGCACGGCGCGCCGCGCGCCTTCATGCTTGCCCAGCTTCTGCTGACCCTGCCTGTCCTGTGGCTGGGACGGCATTTTTATTCCGCCGGATTTTCCGCCCTGCTGCGCAAGGCGCCCACAATGGACACACTTGTGGCCGTCGGCACGGGCGCCGCCTTTTTTTCCAGTCTCGTCACAACGGTTTCGGGTGTTTTGGGGAATGAGCCCGCCCGGCGCGCCATGGAACTGTATTACGAATCCTCGGCCGTGCTGCTGACCATGATAGAGCTGGGACGTTTTCTTGAAGCGCGCGCCCGCCGCAAGGCGGCTGACGCCATGGGGGCGCTGCTGCGCCTCGCGCCGGAAACGGCCCTGAGGCTCACGCCGGGGGACGCGTCAGCCGCGCCTGTGGAAATCCCTTCAGGAAAAATAAAAAAAGGCGATACCCTGCTTGTGCGGCCCGGCAGCCGCATCCCGGCCGACGGCATTGTGCTGGACGGCAAAAGCGCGGTGGATGTTTCCCTGCTTACCGGGGAGAGCCTGCCGATGGCGGTGGCGCCGGGGGACAAACTCGTCGCCGGCTCGGTCAACGGCGAAGGCGCGCTGACCATGCGCGCGAAAAATGTGGGCGGGCGGACGCGGCTTGCGCGCATTGCGCGCCTCGTGCGTCAGGCCCAGGAAAACAAGGCCCCCATTGCCCGCCTGGCGGACAGGGCAAGTTATTATTTTGTGCCCTGCGTCATGCTTTTCGCCGTTTTGTCCGGCCTGGCCTGGCTTGCGCTCTCGCGGGAGCCGTATACCACGGCCCTCACCGTTTTTGTGGCCGTGCTGGTGATGGCCTGCCCCTGCGCCATGGGTCTTGCCACGCCCATGTCCGTCATGGTGGGCAGCGGACGGGGCGCGCAACTCGGCGTGCTGGTAAAAACCGGCGCGGCCCTGGAAACAGCCTGCCGTCTGACGGCGCTGGCCCTGGACAAAACCGGCACCCTCACCGTGGGCCGTCCCGTTCTTGAGGCTTTTTACGCGCCGGAGGGTCGGGGCTTTGAGGAATCTTTCTGCCTGACGCTGGCCGCGGCGCTGGAAGCGCGTTCCGAGCATCCCCTCGCGCGGGCGCTTGTCGCGGCGGCACGGGAGCGCGGCCTGCCTTCCTGCCCGGTGAATGAAGCGGAAATTTTCCCCGGTTTGGGCATACTGGGCAACGTGTCGTTCGACGGCCGCGTCTGGCTGACTGTTATCGGCAGCGCCGCCTTTTTGCGGAAGCGCGGCGTGCCGCTGCCCGACATGTCCGTATTGACGCGCATTGCCGAAACCGGGCGGACGCCTCTTCTGCTGGCTCTCGCCTCCGCGGATGACGCCCCGATTCTGGCCGGAATTTTTGCTCTGGCGGACGCCCTGCGGCCGGAATCCGCCGCCGTGGTGAAATGTCTGCGGGCTCAAGGCCTGCGGGTGGTCATGCTGACCGGCGACAACGGGAACACCGCCCGCGCCGTGGCCGCCCGGGCGGGCATTGAAGAAGTGCATGCCGGACTTCTGCCCGGAGAAAAAGCGGCTTTTGTACGCCGTTTGCAGGAAGGCGGCGCCGTGGTCGGCATGGTGGGCGACGGCGTGAACGACGCGCCGGCGCTGGCCACCGCGCATGTGGGCATGGCCGTGGGTTCGGGAACGGATGTGAGCGCCGAGGCCGGGGACATGGTTCTCATACGCGAGGGCATGGAGGGGGTACTGACCGCCATGGCGCTTTCGCGCGCGGTTATGCGCAATATCAGGGAAAACCTGATCTGGGCCTTCGGCTATAATATTCTGGGCCTTCCCGTGGCGGCCGGACTGCTCCATGCCTTTGGCGGCCCCATGCTTTCGCCCGTGCTGGCGGGCTGCGCCATGGCCTTCTCGTCCTTTTCCGTCGTGATGAACGCCCTCAGGCTGAGATCTTTCACGCCGACGCCGCGGGGGAATCAGGCCCCCCGGCGGCGGGGTTGACGGCCGGGGGAGGGCCGAAGCACTCCCCGCCGCGTTTGTTTTCAGAACTCGTAGCGGAAGGTGCCAAAGACCCCGTGGCCCGTGGTGTGTTCCGAAAACATGAGGTTGTAGTTCAGGCCGAAGGAGACGTCCCCGTTGCCGAAGTCCAGGCCGATACCACCCGTATAGGAGACATAATCCATGATCCGGCTTTCCAGCTCCGCCTTTGTGCCCGTGCCGGTGAAGCGCGCCGAGGATTTTGTCTCGATGTCCCCGGCGGCCGGAATTACGGCCAGGTCAAGGCCGGGTCTGAAAAACCAGCCGTTGCCCGTTTCAAGGTTTCTGGA
>JAISLI010000024.1 GCA_031291035.1 Desulfovibrio sp. | reverse complement strand
CATTTCCTCTTTGACGCGGGAAGCAGTCGGCAATTCTATCGTATTGTTCCCGGGTGATTTCCATACCTGAACAATGTCCTATTACCGCGAGTTTGTCAATTAGTGTTAACAGGCCCTAGAGCATTTTGCTTTTGAAACGCTCCCTTCGTCGCTTTACGGCGAAACGCGGTTTCGCCTGCGCCTTATGGGCGGGCGGCGGTGCAGCCGCCCCGCCGCCAGAGCAATTTCAAAGTGAAATTGCTCTAATTCTGTAGAGCCCCCCATACAGAGGAGAGCCAGACAGCCCGGACATGCCGGAAGCGGGCTCTTGACGCGCTTCCGGCATCGGGGGCATGATGGCGGACAGCCGTCGTTCAAAACGAAACAAGTGAAAGCCCGTGAGCACCTCCGTCATTGTCATCATTCTGGGTTCCGCCGTACTGCATGCGGTATGGAACGTCATTATCAAGGGCGGGACGGACAAGCTCCTGGAAACGTCGCTCAAGGCGCTGGGCGGCGCCTTGCTCACGCTCTGCTGCATACCCTTTCTGCCTCTTCCGGCCCCCGCCAGCTGGCCTTTTCTCGCGGGTACAGCCTGCATCCATCTTTTTTATTACCTGTTCATGGCCTTCGCCTATAAAAATTCGGACATGAGCTATGTATATACGCTCATGCGCGGTTCCTCCCCGCTTTTCACCGCCTTGTTCACAGTGGGCCTTCTGGGGCACAGCCTCTCCCCCGGAGGCTGGGCCGGAGTGATCCTGCTTTCTTCCGGCATCCTGGTCATGGCCTTTGACGCGTTGCGCCGCGGCGACTTTCGCATCGCGCCCACCGCTCTGGCTCTGGCCAACTCTCTGGTCATCATGGGCTACACGGTTATGGACGGCTCAGGCGTGCGCCTCGCCGGAGAACCACTTGCGTACATCTGCTGGGTTTCTTTCCTGAATTGTTTCCCGATTACAATTTTTGTCTTTTTCCGGCGGGGGTTGAAAGCCTACTGCGGCTACCTGAAGACGCGCTGGAAATACGGAATCACCGGAGGCGTATGCAGCGCCGTGGCCTATGGTCTCGCGGTATGGTGCATGAATCACGCGTCCATATCCCAAGTGGCCGCCCTGCGCGAAACTTCGGTGGTTTTCGGCATGCTGCTGGCTGTTGTTTTCCTGAAGGAAAAAATGACTTCTCCCAGAGTGGCCGCCGTGTTCGCTGTTCTGACCGGCGCGGTCGTAATGCGTCTTTATTCCTGAATGCGTGCTGCGTCCGGATGAGCCTGACCGGGTGTCAGACACATTCGCCCGCGTTATTGACGAACTCGGCTTCAACAATACGGGGGAATTTACCGAGGATGCGGAAGGCAATCCCCTTCCGGTTAAAATACAGGATCGGCGGCAGCGCGTTGTTTTTCACTCGTTGCGGCATACTTTCGCAAGCTGGCTGGTGATGAAAGGCGTCCCGCTGTACACGGTGGCCCAACTCATGGGGCATTCAACAATTATCATGACGCAACGATACAGCCACCTTGCGCCGGATTCAATGCGCCGAGCGACTATGGAACCGCAAAGAATACTGGAAAGAAACCAGCAAAGGTGACGCACTTTTTTCGGGTTGCGGGGAGATAATTCCCCGTCTATATTTGAACTACCTGTTTTTGCTTGAAAAAATATCTGGACAAGGTTATGGAATGCGCGGTATGGTCTTACGGAGCTTCTCCCGCCAGCCTGCGTTACGCCGCAGAAGTGTCGGCTCCTCAAAAGGCCGGTTTTTCTTTGGAGAATGCCGTGACCCGTGCGCTTACGCTCATTGATGATTCCAATTTTTTGTGCCGGACAGGCTGGACATGCTGGACAGCACTGCCGCGTCAAGGCCTTTTTCCAGTCCAGCATGATTTTGCGTTGCCGGACGTGCTGGACGGCTTATGGAACAAGCCGATTTCATTGATTCCATGATCAAACTTATGGACGTGACCAATGGCTAAGGGCGGCAAAGAAATTACTATCCGCAGTTCGGCGGCGGAATATTTGACCTTTGTCGCGGCCACCGGCGACAAGCCCGCCTCAGTGGAAATGCGTTATCAGGACGAGAACATCTGGCTGACGCAAAAAATGATGGCTGTGCTGTACGATGTGGATGTCCGCACCATCAGTGAACATTTGCGGAACATTTTCAGGGATGCCGAACTGGGCGAGGATTCAGTTATCCGGAAATTCCGGATAACTGCCGCCGACGGCAAGACCTACGATACCAAGCATTACGCTCTCCAAGCCGTCATCGCTGTGGGCTTCAAGGTCAATTCCGAGCGGGCCGTCCAGTTCCGCAAATGGGTCAACACCATTGCCAAGGATTACACTATCCAGGGCTGGGTGATGGACAGCGAACGGCTGAAGAACGGCGGGAGCATCCTGACGGAGGAGTACTTCGAGCGCCAACTCCAGAAGGTGCGTGAAATCCGCATGTCGGAGCGGAAATTTTACCAAAAAATTACGGATATTTATGCCACAGCCTTGGACTATGACCAATCGGCGCAAACGACACGGCGTTTCTTCGCCACAGTGCAAAACAAGCTGCATTGGGCTATTCACGGCCATACCGCCGCCGAGGTCACTATACCCGCGCAGACGTCGAAAAACAGCGCATGGGCCTGACATCCCGGCAGGACGCGCCGGACGGCAAGAGTATCAAGGCGGATGTGACTATCGCCAAACTACCTGACGGAAGAGGAACTTCAGTTGTTTTCCCGGATCGTCAACGCCTACCTGGACATTGCCGAGGATATGGCGCAACGGAAAATCCCCATGACCATGGAAGATTGGGAAAAGCGTCTGAACATCTTCCTGCAGGCCGCAGACCGGGAAGTTTTTGAGTAATGAGTTGATAATATTTCAATTTACTAACAGAATTATGGTCAAAATATAATAATATTATCCATATAAATTTGAGGTACTGCAATGCAAAATGTCATCGAAAAGAAAAATTTATATATAATGTTTTCAGATGTAGTTACTAAATCCTTTTACCAACTCCTGAAAACTCTTCGGCTGGTATTTCTCAAAGCCTTCCTGATCCACAAAAACAAAATCAAACGACAATTCCGTCTGCACCCGGTTGATATCTTCGCACCACTGTTTTAATCGCGCCATTTTCAACGGCACATCCAAATCTTCCAACCCTTTTGTTTCCACAATGACAATCTTGTTATCCGGCAGCTTGACGATAAAATCCGGGTAGTAGTTGGAAATATTGCCGTCTGCGTTTATATAGTCAAGTTTGAAATTCACGGCGAAATAATTTTTGGCATAGGAAACGATGTCTTCACATTTTTCCAGAAAGCCGGCAAAGACAAGTTCAAAATGGCTGTCGCCCACAATGCGGTTGAAGAGACTTCTTTGCGGAACCAGAAAACTTTGCTCTTTCACCACAAATGGGCGGGTCTTCCGCAGTTTAATGGTGTCGCGGATTTCCGCGTTGCCCTTGTCCTGAATGGTCAGGGTGTTGACGGCTTTTTTGAAGGTTTCAAGAATGGTTTTGGTCGCTTCAAGTTCCGACAGATTGCGCAAGGTGTTGGGGTGTTCCAAGTCCACCGGTCTGGTGAAAAGTTCGTCCTGAACAAAGGTTTTGACTTTGCCATACAGCGCGTCATAGCCGCTGAACAGGCGTAAGTCCTTCATAACAGCCCTAGCGAACCAGCCGATCACGCTCCGGTAGTCGGCGATTCCGGCGGAATCCAGGGTGGTGGTGTGCGTGACTTCGCCGCTGACGATATCGCGGAAAACAATCTCGCGCTGCTCTTCCTCGGTGAATAGCCTGTATTCCACCTTTTTGTGGTCAAAGGTCATTATGTCCAGGTCAGCAAGATTTTTGTATTCTCTGCATACACGCGGCGTGAGCACCGGAATTTCAATATCCAGAGCGTCAATGTTCTTTTTGGTATTTTCATTGTCCACTTCGACCACCAGCGGAGTTTTGGGGCCAGTGCCTTCGCCCATGGCCTTGCGCTCCAGCTCCACGCCTTCGGCCTGAATGGACTCCACAAATTCCATGAAGGCTTCCGTACCTACCACGCTGACATATTCCTCAACTTCGCCGCGATACATCCGGCGCAGGCCGCGTCCCAAGGTTTGTTCCGGCAGAATGTTGCTTTTTGCGGAATAGGCCCGCAGACCGACAATGGTGGTCACATTGCGCACGTCCCAGCCTTCCTTGAGCATCAACACGGATACGATGGCCTTGTACGGGCTGTCCGCATCGTCAATTCTGTTGGACAGACCGCGGAGTTTCTCCAGTTCATCTTTGGCCTTGCCGGAAGAAGCTTCGGAAATCTCTCCATTATCCTTGGTGTGGATGATCAGGACGCCGCCATTCAGATCCGGATAGTGTGACTCGAGATATTCGGCCACATCGTCGCAGTTGCGCGTGTCGTCGGTCATGACGAACAGCACGGCCTTTTTGCCGAGCTTTTGGTGTTCTTCATACGCCTTGCGCCATTCAATGACGCCGAGATCAAGATAATCCGCGTATTTTTCCGTGTATTTGGCGCTTTGCCGTTCATGCAGCTTTTCCCGGCTGGGCGCATCCGGCAGCACCGGATGCTTGACCACATCCTGATAAATGGCCTCCACCAGCGGATAATCGGCCACGGTCTGGACAAAGATCGCGCCGTTATTGTGTTTGGGGGTGGCGGTTACGTCCAGTTGCAGACTCAATCGTCCGTCTTTCTGTAACAGGCGGTTGTGGATATCCTCAATGGACTTGAACCAGGCCAGCTTGGCGTCATGAATATGATGGGCTTCGTCGTTCAGCACCATCAACTCGTCAATACCCCGCACGATCATGCCCAGGTCCACCTTGGAGTCTGTGGTCGCGCCGGTGGGGCGAGGTCCGAGAAAATAGTCCATGCTGTCATCGTTATCCGGCGATGGAGGAATATCTTCTCCGGCGTAGACGCGGTGAATGTTGGTCAGAAAAATATTGCCTGTGGGGCGGGTCACCCGCACTTCATCCTGCCGGTGCAGGGTAAGCTGGAAGTCGTCGCGCCAGTTGCGCCCGTCATAGCCGTTGTCCGGCAGGACGGGATCGGTAAAAAAGATGTGCAGTCCCTGAAAATCCTTGTAAATTCTGTCCAACACGATGATGTTGGGGGCAATGACGAGAAAATTGCGGGCCAGTTCCGAATCCGGCTCATACAGCTTGTGGAAGAAGCTCCAGGCCAAGGCCAAGCTCATGACTTTGGTCTTGCCGCTGCCGGTGGCCATTTTGATCACGCAACGCAGCCATGTTTCATCAAACATACCGGCGGACACAGCGCCGGAACCGTCAAAGCGCATCAGGTCGTATTTGTCGCGCGCGCCCACAACGTCATACAAATAGATGACGCTTTCCAGGGCCTCGCGCTGGGCGAAGTAATACTGAAATTCTGTCCCCGTTCCCGTAGTCCCGTCCGTCTGGGGAACAAGATGTTTTTCCCTGAACCACCAGCGGAGCAGGCTTTTGCTGGTATCCGAGGCCCCGGCGTAGCCGGAATCGCGGAATTCTTTGACCTTGCGCCGCACATTCGCCACCAGGGGCGGCATGAGTTTCTCCATGCCGGCGGCACGCAAAGTTTCGTCAGCGGGAAACCAGCGCAGGGCCGGGTCAAGCACGGCATGGGGCGAGCGTGGGAAATTTGGGTGCAGGGCCATCAGCGCTTTCCCCCCACATTCACGTCAATGATGGTCATAGTGTCGTTGCCGAAAATATCCACCACCTTGACGGCGATTTTTTTGCGCCCGGATTCGTTCTTGTAGTCGTAAAAAACACTGGTCAGTTCCAGGTTGCGATCTTTTTTGGTGCGGAAAGACTGCCATTCGTTTTCAAAGACAAAATCGCCTGTCCATTTTTCTTCGAACTCGCCGCTATCCGGGTTTTTCTCGCGGATGATCTCCCGCTTGCTTTCAAAGTCGAAATCCACAGACCAGTAATCAATCCAATCCGTCCATTTTTGGGTCAGTACTTCGCGGGAGACAATGCCGTCCCTGTTTTTCTCGATCTTGATGATTTGCCCGCGTTCCACCACGATTTTGCTTGCCTTGTTTTTCAGGTTTACTTCCACGGCGGCGAGGGAATCCTGCGAATAAAAAACGGAAAAATCCGTCAGCCGCACGGCGATACGGTTGGTCCGCTCTTTGTCGTACAGGGGCTTTGCCTCAATAAAGGCCACATCGTGAAAGACCACCTGATTTTTTTCCACCGCCCGCTTGTCAAAGACCTCGGCCGGGATGTATTTGGGCGCGATGTCGATGCCCTTGGCGCGGGCCTCGTCCAGCACATTGGGGAACAGGCCCATTTCAAACTCGAAGCCCAGAACGTCCACTTTGGTGAAGTGGTGTTTGCGGCATTCCAGAATGATTTCCTCCACAAACAGGCGGGTCACGGGCAGGTTGACCGGGCCGACCACCACCAGACGCCCGGCCTTCTTGCCGTGAAAGGCGGCGAAGCCTTCCGTTTTTTCCGCCCGGTAGGCGCTGAGGATGAGTTCCAGAAAGGCCGCTTCTTTCGCGGCGAGCTGTTGCCGTTTTTGCTCTTCGCGCAAATCCGGATTTACGGCGATGTAGTGCTGACGCTCGTATTTGCCCAGGTTGAGGATTTCAAAGGCGCGGTAGTCCTTGCCTTCGGCTTTAAGCTGCCGCTGCACGCCAATCAGGCGCTTGCGGGTAGTGTGGATGGCGAATTTGCCCAAGTCCGTGGCAATCCATTTTCGGCCCAATTTTTCGGCCACAGCCGCCGTAGTGCCGGAGCCGCAGAAAAAGTCGGCTATCAGGTCGCCTTCGTTGGAAGAGGCTTTGATGATGCGTTCCAGCAGGGCTTCGGGTTTTTGGGTAGGATATCCTATACGCTCCCCTGCCGTCGGTTGAATGTGCTGGATTTCAAAGACATCATGACACGGAACTCCGACATTTTTTTTCGTTCGCTCAAGATAATTGCCTTTTTCATCTTTAAGTCGCACGAGCTTTCCATCAATAACGCCTCTCACAGTATTTTCTATTGCATCAGGTTGGGAGTATGGCTGATGTTGGACATTAAAAATATGATTGGAGCTTTTAGCATAAAAGTAAACATTATCGTGCATTTTTTGATAAGTACTCGCTGCACCACTCCATCTTTTATACCACCATATAATTTCATTTCTGAAAAGATCTTTACCAAACACTTCGTCCATTACAAGTCTAAAGCATCCACTTAAGCGCCAATCGCAATGCACATAAAATCGAGAACCCCATTGTGATTGATGCAGATCGTATCCTCCGAGAACCTGACTCGCCCGCCACAATCACGCGGGATCCCGTTATTCTCCAGAGCAAAGTCCGCGTATTCCCACGGAACCAATCCGATCAATCCAGAGTCAACATCCAGATCGGTTCCGAGCTCTGGGCAAGCAAATGTCCCATCCCCGTTAGCCGTCCGGAACGCGAACACCTGCAAGCGATTGGGGAGAGTCCCAATCGGGGCCCGGAAATTATCACATGTGTCGAGTAACTCTTCCCAGTCCTCGTCCCTTACAGCATAACACGGATCGCCAAGATAATATTCGCCCGCCGGGACCACCACAGAATTTTGGTTTTCTGAAACTTGCATGTCGAACTCCCTTGGTTAGATGTTAATCGTTCTTGTTGGAATTAAGATAATCACAAAACATAATATTGTCAAGTGCTTACAATATATTTTTTCATATTTTTGTCTTGATAGTTGGAAATTCGCTCCCCATTACATGCTGTTTTCAGACTTGGGAAACTTCTTGTTTTCGGCCCAAAATTAAACTCGTATGGATATAACTTTAATCTTGTTCCAGCCAAATACGGCCAACATAAGAACGAAAAACAGCCTGCATAGAATCGGCCTAGACTCCAAGAAAACAAAAATCGTGATGTTCTATATATGAACTATACAAAACTTAACTACAGCCTAAATATGAACTTTATTGAACTACTACTGTTTTACAGCGTGGAATTGCCCTTGTACTCAGCGATAACTTTGACTTGTGTGGGGATATGGAGAAAGAACAAAATACAAATACGGTACGTTTATGCCAGTTTCCGAACGTGTGCCAGATTTACAGCTTCCGGCACCAAAAAAGAAGAGAAAATCCGGAACGTCCCAATACAAAAACCGCCCGCAAATCATTTTGCAAGCGGCCTCAGATGGGTTCCCCCCTCCTCAATCCTGGAAACAGAGACTCCCCACCCTCACTTCATGAAGATCCGCCATAAGCCTTCCTCAGCTTCCACGACCGATACAGATACCGATATGCACCAAAGGTCAACCGCTCAATCTTGTTCCTCGCATAATTCAGCAGATAAAATCTGCTGCCCAACTTCCCAACTTCCCGGCAAAGGCCGGACGGGGCCGACATCCGCTCCTCAAGCATCATCGAAACCTGAAACAAATCCTGGCCAGCCTTCATAGACAGGTCCACTGCATCACGTTCCCTCTTCATGTTTCGCTCCTTGTTGAGTAAAAGGTTAGTAATTCACATAACTTATACTACATAAAAGAGCAATTAAGTCAAGAAAAAAGCAATCCCGGCACAAAAATTTTGCGCCTCAAGCTACAAGAATGGGAAGGGTAGGGGGGATTGATTTACGAGGGGCTATATGTGGCCAACATATGTGGCCAACGAAAAAGGCTTTTCGGATATTTCCCGAAAAGCCTTGGTATTACTGGTGGGCAGTACAGGACTTGAACCTGTGGCCCTCGCCGTGTGAAGGCGATGCTCTTCCAACTGAGCTAACTGCCCCTATAGTTTCAATGTAGATAAAGGACATTTTAAAGTCAAGGCCGAAGATCCAAGCTTGTCGTGGGCATATGATATGCCCGATATAAGTGGTCGGTCCTGAAAATATAACAACATTTTGAAATATCTTGTAAAATAAGATGAAATACTGTATCGTTTTGAACAGGAAACGCATTGCATAATGTAAAAAACCGGTCGAAACGAACAGGATCTGCCATGGTTCTCCAAATGTCCTCTCGCCAGAAACAAGGCCATTTTTTATACAATGAAACGGGTGAACGGTCCGGCAAGGATTTGCCCGCCGTGAGCGAACTGTTTCAAGCGTTAATAGCTGTAGAATTGCTGGGACGGAAGCGGCAATGGACAAACATCGCCCAGAGTGATATATTTCATCCCAATCTCTGCCCGGAGGCCGCGCCGGGGTGGAATCCAAAAAGAAAATACGCATGGGAGCGACACCATGACAAGTCAGATAAAAACCATGTTCCTGCTGGCTCTGCTTTCCGGCATCATCATTCTTCTGGGCGGCATGATGGGCGGACGCTCCGGCATCATTATCGCCTTTGGACTCGCCTTGCTGATGAATGTGGGCAGCTACTGGTATTCGGACAAAATCGTGCTCTCCATGTACCGCGCGCGGGAGGCGGCGCCGGAAGAGGCGCCGTATCTGCACCGCATAGTGGAGGAACTGTCCGCCAGAGCGGGCATCCCCAAACCGCGCGTCTGCATTGTCCCGGAGGAGGCCCCCAATGCCTTCGCCACGGGCCGAGACCCGCGGCACGCCGTGGTCGCCGCGACGGAAGGCATTTTGCGCCTGCTGACGCCCGAGCAGTTGCGCGGGGTCATCGCGCACGAAATCGGGCACATTGTCAACCGTGACATCCTCATCCAGACGATAGCCGGCGTGATGGCTTCGGCCATAGTGACCCTGGCCAACATTTTTCAGTTCACGGCCATTTTTGGCGGCGGCAGGAATAATGAAGAGGGCGGGCCCGGCCCGCTGGCGGCCTTGGCCCTGGCCCTTCTGGCCCCCATTGCGGCCGGACTCGTCCAGATGGCCATTTCCCGGTCACGGGAATATCTGGCTGACGATACCGGCGCGGAGCTTTGCGGGCGTCCGCAGGATCTGGCCGGCGCTCTCTCGCGGCTGGGGGAGTACTCCGGGTGTATTCCCATGCGGGCGGGCAATCCGAGCACGGAGCAGATGTTCATCGTCACGCCGGTTTTTCTCTCCGGCGGCATGGCCGGCCTTTTCAGTACGCATCCGCCGCTGGAAGAACGCATCGCGCGCCTTATGCGTATGGCGCGCAGTTGAGGACGAACGGGAAAGAATTATGCGCCCTTTGCCGCTGTTGCTGTTTGCCCTGCTGCTGACCTCGTGCGCCGGCAAGGTTCCCGCGCCGAAACCCTCCCCGGGAGGGGCGGACTGTCCCGCTCTCTACGTTTTCGCGCCGGGCAATTATATCATGGATATCGCCGGCGGAGCGGAAGTGGTGCTGGATCCCGGAGTGCAGGAATTTCCCGTCTTCTGCAGCCCCCGGACAGCGCGGGCCTATGTGGACGAAGAAGTCGGGGCGGGGAGTCTGGCCGCCGGAGACTGGCGCATCTATCGTCTTGAAGGAAATTTTGAGGATCTGGCCCAGGAGACGGACAACGGACGCCTTATTTTGAAGCGTCTGGCTTCAGCCGTTGACTGGGTGACGGAATAACAGGCCGCTTGCCCGCAACTCCTTGCCGGGCAACTTGTACGTTCGCGGCGCGGTCAAGCAGCTCCGTCAATATCGCCCCGACGCGCGCCGGCCCGAAACGTTCGACAATGGCCGCGGCGCGGGCGTTGAGACCGGGGTCGTGGCGGCCCCCGGCCACAGCGCGCATGGCCTTGACAAAACGCCCCATGTCCGGCTCGGCCCACAGCATGTCCGGCGTGAACAGGGGCAGCAATGCGCGCATTTCTTCAGAAACCGGCTCCAGAACATAGGGTACGGGAAAACTGTTTGTCGCGTCCATATACTCCATGTTGCCGGAATAGCCCGTGGCGATGACCGGTTTGCCGTAAGTCATGGCTTCCGACATGCCGAGGCCCCAGCCTTCGGCATGGTGTGCGCTGACATAGGCCCCACACAGGGCATACAGGGCGGCCATGCGTCCGGGGCTGACGTCTTCGGCCACGCTGATCACGCCGGGCATCCCGTCGAAGGGCATTTTCGCCCGGTACTGCTTGAGCAAAAGGCGCACCGGCCTGCGCGCGCCGTCGCGCACAAGGCCGAAGGCCGTCAGCAGGCCGCGCAGATTTTTTCTCGGGTTGACGGCGTCCATGACGGACAAAAATACAAAAGCGCCCGCTTCGCGGCTTTCCGCGAACAGATCCCCGGCCCAGCGGAGGTCCCCGGCGGCGGGGGAAAGCCTGCGCGCGAGGTGCGGCAGCACGAAGCAGCGTTGCACATGCGGGACCATGGCGGCGCGGCAAAACTCCGAACAGGTCCATACCTCGTTCACCATCCGCAGGGGAGGGATAAAAAACGGCGTGAGTTTTTCGTTTTCCCAGACGGCGTAGGCAATGACATATTTGCGGCTCAAAACGGGAATGGCCTCATAGATGGAGGCATAGCGCGTCGGCTCCTGATGCAGGATGACAATATCGGCGCTTTCAAGAAAGGCGGCCTGTTCGCGGGAGAGGCCGTCAGACGGCGCGGTGACGGCCGCGACCGGCGAAGCCGCGTCAAAACCCGAAGGCAGATTGGCGCGCACCTCATGCCCTAGGCCGCGCAGAACGTCAATATAGGCAAGCCCCGCAAGACGGTGGCTTATGTACCGGCTCAAATGGTAAAAAATACGCATATCCCGCATATAACATACTCCGCGCCCATGTGGAACAACCAGCCGCGCAAGCGTTTCGGCCCGGAATTCCTGCCGCTCAACGTCTCCGCGCCTTTCATCCGTCGCCCGGTGGCCACGACGCTCGTCACCGTCGCCCTGGCTCTGGCGGGCATGGCGGCTTTCGGCCTTTTGCCGGTGGCGCCGCTGCCCGATGTGGATTACCCCGTGGTTGTCGTGCGCGCCAACATGCCCGGCGCAAGCCCGGAAACCATGGCGGCCACGGTGGCGACGCCGCTGGAGCGGGCGCTCGGACGCATCGCCGCCGTCACGGAAATGACCTCCACAAGCAGACTCGGCTCCACCAGCGTGGTCCTGCAGTTTGACCTTGGCCGCGACATAGACGGCGCGGCCCGCGACGTGCAGGGGGCCATCAACGCGGCGCGCTCCACCCTCCCCTCCATGCCGTCCAATCCCTCCTGGCGCAAGGTCAATCCGTCAGGCGCGCCCATAATGATACTTTCCGTCATCTCCGACGTGCTTGCCCGCGCCCGACTTTACGACGCGGCCTCCACCGTGCTGGCCCAGAAGATATCCCAGATTCCCGGCGTTGGAGAAGTGGTTGTCGGCGGCGGCGCGCTGCCCGCCGTGCGGGTGGAGGTAAACCCGGCCGCCCTCGCCGCCGCCGGCCTTGTCATGGAGGACGTGCGCCGGGCGCTCGCCGGGGCCAACGCCTGTCTGCCCAAGGGCATGCTGGAAAACAACGCGGCCTGCTGGCTTGTGGGCGCACAGGACCAGCTTCGGAAGGCGGCCCAGTATCGCCCTCTTGTGGTGGCTCAAAAAAACGGCCGGGTCATCCGCCTTTCCGACATCGCCGAAGTGACGGATTCCTCTCAGGATGTGCGCAACATGGCCCTGGTCAACGGCGTTCCGGCCATACTGCTCATAGTCTTCCGCGCGCCCGGCGCCAACATCATTGAGACGGTGGATCAGGTCAGGGAGTTGATGCCCAACCTTCAGGCCTGGCTTCCGGCGGGCGCGCGTCTTGAGGAACGCATGGACAGATCCGTGACGATACGCGCCTCCCTGCGCGAGGTGGAAAAAAGCCTTCTCATTTCCATCGTTCTGGTGGTGCTGGTGGTTTTTTTCTTTCTCCACAGCGCGCGGGCCACGGCCATCCCCGCCGTGGCCGCGCCGGTTTCGATCATCGCCACTTTCGGGGTCATGTATCTGTGCGGCTACAGCCTTGACAACCTCTCGCTCATGGCGCTTACCGTGTCCACAGGCTTTGTGGTGGACGACGCCATAGTGGTGCTGGAAAACATCACCCGCCGGCTTGAAGCGGGCGACTCCCCCCTTCGCGCCGCCCTGCGCGGCGCGCGGGAAGTGGGTTTTACCGTGGTTTCCATTTCCCTGTCCCTGATCGCCGTCTTCGCGCCCCTTCTTTTCATGGGCGGCATTGTCGGCCGCCTGTTCCGGGAATTCGCCGTTGTGCTGACCACGGCCGTGCTCGTGTCCATGCTGGTGTCCCTCTCCACCACGCCCATGATGTGCGCCTGCCTGCTGAAGACGCCGCCGCAGCCCGGAGCCTCGCGAACCGGTTCGCGGTCGGCCCTGTACGCCCGGATCAGGGCATGGCTGGCCCCGTTGCCGAACAGGCTGCTTGAGGGCTACGCCGGAAGCCTGACCGTGGTGCTGCGCCACCCGCGCCTTGTGCTGCTTGGCCTTGCCCTGGTCATCGCGGGCAATGTCTGCATGTATGTCATCGTGCCCAAGGGTTTTTTCCCGCAGCAGGATACGGGTGTGATCATGGGCGGCATACGGGCCGACCAGAGCGCGTCCTTTCAGGCCGTGCGCGACAAGCTGACCCGCCTTGTGGAAATTATCAGAAAAGACCCGGCGGTGGCGCAGGTTTCCGCGCATGTTTCGGGAGGACGCGGAGGGGGAGGCGTGTTCATTTCCCTGAAACCCCTGGATGAACGCAAAATCAGCGCCCAGCGGGTGATAAACAGGTTGCGCGGCAGGCTCTCGGCTGAACCGGGATTGCAGATTTTCCTGCAGCCCGGCCAGGATATCATGATGGGGGGGCGCAGTTCACGCTCACAATACCAGTACACGCTTCAGGCCGACAATCTGGCGGAACTGCGCACGCGGGGGCGCCTCCTGCAACGGGAACTGGCCCGGCATCCCCTGTTCAGGGATGTTGACAGCGACATTGAGGAGCGCGGCCTGCAAACCATGATCACGGTAAACCGCGAATCGCTTTCACGCCTGGGGCTTGTCATGCGCGATGTGGATGAGGCTCTGAACGACGCCTTCGGTCAGCGTCAGGTTTCCGCCATTTATGAAGACAAAAACCAGTACCGGGTCGTGCTGGAATACAGCCCGGAATGGCTTGAAGACGCGAGCGCGCTGGAAAAGGTGCGCCTGCCGGGAAAAAACGGGCTTGTACCGCTCACGGCCGTCGCCGAAGCGGGGCCGGGGTTTGCGCCGCTTTCCGTGGCCCACCAGGGGCAATTCGCCGCCGTGACCATTTCTTTCAACCTCGCTCCGGGAGTCGCGCTTTCGCAGGCGCGGGAAGCCCTTGAAACCGCGCGGGTGCAGCTCGCCACGCCGGACAGCGTGATGGGAAGTTTCCAGGGTACGGCCAAACTCTACAGCGATATGGCGGCAAGCCAGGCCATCCTTGTCCTCGCGGCGCTGGCCGCGCTCTATATTGTGCTGGGCGTGCTGTACGAAAGCCTCATTCACCCCATAACCATACTTTCCACCCTGCCTTCGGCCGGCGGCGGAGCGCTGCTCGCGCTCATGCTCTTCGGGATGGAATTCACGGTCATTGCCCTCATCGGCGTGCTGCTGCTCTGCGGCATTGTGAAAAAAAATGCCATCATGATGGTGGATTTCGCCCTGGATGCGGAACGGACGCGCGGACTGCCGCCGGAAAAGGCCATTTATGAAGCCTGTCTTCTGCGCTTCCGCCCCATCATGATGACAACCTTCGCCGCCATTCTGGGGGCCGTGCCGCTGATTCTGGGGCGCGGGGAGGGGGCGGAACTGCGCGCCCCGCTCGGCGTGACCATTGTGGGGGGGCTGATCGTGAGCCAGCTTCTGACGCTTTACACCACTCCGGTGGTTTTTCTGAGCCTTGACCGCCTGCGCGGCGCAAAAATTTTTACCCGGTGTGCAGAATGACGGCATAGGCTCCGAACAGCACCCTGACAGGTTCCCCGACCTTGAGCCGCAAGAGGTTGAAACCCGCGGCGGCAAGCACCGCGCACAGTTCCGTGCCGTCCCTGAGCGTTACCACGCACTCCACGGCGATATCGCCGGAGGTCACCCTGGAAACAACGCCCTCAAGCCGGTTTTCGGCGCTGCTTGCGCCCGGGGCGTCGCACCGCTCCAGGATGAGCCACGGGGATTTGACTTCGGCCGTGACGAGTTTTCCCGGGGCCAACCCCAGACGACCGGAACTCATGTTGGTGATAACGGAAAAAATTCTGTCTCCGGCGGGGGTCAGCAGCTCCACGAGCGTTTGCACCCTGTCGTTCGCCAGGGAAAGCACCTTGCCGTAAAAGCTGTTTCGGGCGCTGGTGCGCCGGCCTGACTCCCTCTCCACATACAGGCGGGCGACCTCCTGTATGTCGTCTTCCGAAAACGACACGAACGAAGTGGTCTGATTGGGCGAGGAATGTCCCAGCAGGCGCTGTACGGCGGGCAGGGGAACATTGCGCAGCATCTCGACGGCTCTGGCTTTGCGGAGCATTTCAGGTCCTCCGGATTTTTTGTCAAATCCGCACTGTCCGGCCCGTTCATAGAATTTTTTCCGCACATGGGCGGGGTCAACAGCAAAAAAATGATCCGGGCAATTCTTTGCCGCCCGCAGCAATTCCTCAAGTTCCGCGGCCAGCTTTTGTGAAATGGCGACCTTGCGCGGGGAACCGTTTTCCCCTGAGCGATAGGTGACGGCACGGGCCTGCAGGTCCAGATCCGCCGGCTCAAGGGAGAGCACTTCCTGCAGCTTCGCGCCGGTATACCGTATCAGAAGAAAGATGAGCAATATTCTGAGGCGGGACAGCCGGGGCGTCCGTCCTCCCTCTCCTGTCCAGTCCCGAAAAGCCCGTTCAAGCAGGCCAAGCCGGGAGGTGTCCAGAATTTCTTCATCCCGTGTTCTGACTATCAGGTTTTTCTGGCTCATTTTCCTGTGCCTTTGTTGAAAAATTCCATGTTCGCGCATTCGGCGCGCCGACGCAATGACACGAATTTTATGCTATTCATGTTTTTTCGTTGACAGGTTTTTATTCCCGGTGCTATATGACACGAAAATACAATTAATCGTGTCATTGCTGTTTTTCAGGAGGCGCTTTATGTTCTTTCCTGTCTCCGGCGTTGAGGTTTCCCCCCTGATTCCTCCGCTCGTCGCCTTCGGCATTTCGTTTTTCGCTTCCATGGGAGGCATTTCCGGCGCTTTTCTCCTGCTCCCTTTTCAAATGTCCGTGCTGGGCTACACGCACCCCTCGGTGAGCGCCACAAACCAGTTTTTCAACGTGGTCGCCATTCCCGCCGGGGTTTGCCGCTACATCAGGGAAAAGCGGATGGTCTGGCCCCTGACCCTCGCGGTGGCCGCCGGCACGCTGCCCGGTGTTTTCATCGGCGCGCTCGTCCGCGTTGTCTGGCTTCCGGATCCGCGTCTTTTCAAACTGTTCGCGGCGATTGTCCTCCTGTACATCGGCGGGCGCCTTGTCCGCGACCTGCTCGGAAAATCCGGATCAAAGCCGGGCGCGTCCAGGGAGCCGCGCGGCATCGTCAAGGCATGTCCTGGACCGGATTTTGTTGTGGAAGTGCGGGAATTCTCGTCCCGAAACATCATCTATACGTTTCAGGGCGAAACGCACCGGGCTCCGACCGCCGGCATTTTTCTGCTGAGTTTCATTGTGGGCATAGTCGGCGGCACATACGGCATCGGCGGCGGAGCCATCATATCGCCGTTTTTCGTCTCCTGGTTCCGTCTGCCGGTACACACCGTCAGCGGCGCCACACTCATGGGAACCTTTCTGACATCCGTGGCCGGCGTGACGTTCTACATGCTGATCGCCCCGTTTTTTCCGGAGCGCCCGGTGACGCCCGACTGGGCGCTCGGCCTGCTTTTCGGCCTCGGAGGCATAGCCGGCATGTACCTGGGCGCGCGCTTCCAGAAATTTGTCCCCGCGACGGCGATCAAGTGGATGCTCGGCCTTGCCATAACGGCCACGGCCTTCAAATACATGCTGGAGTTTTTCCGCTGAGTTTCAAAACAATTTCATTTTGAAATTGCTCTATAAATACCGGTCGGTTTTTGACAGGTACCCCTGCACGTAATCGCGCACGCCCTCTTCCAGGCCGGTGAAACGCACGGGACAGCCCGATTCCTCCAGCCAGTCCGTTTCCGCTTCCGTAAAATTCTGGTATTTGCCGCGCAATGTTTCCGGTATGTCAATGTACTCGATGCGGGCTTCCCGGCCCATGGCCGTGAAAACGGCCCTGCCCAGCTCGTTGAAACTGCGCGCCTTCCCCGTGCCGACGTTCAGAATCCCGTTCACTTCCCACTGTTCCAGCAACCAGGTTATCAGCGCGGCGCAGTCCTTTACGTAGACAAAATCCCGCTTCTGCTCGCCGTCCTTCATAAACGGAACAACGGATTTGAAGAGCCTGAGGCGGGCCTCCCTGGTTATCTGGTCGTAGGCCTTTGCAGCCATGCTCTGCATGGGGCCCTTGTGATATTCGTTGGGGCCGTAAACATTGAAAAATTTCAGGCTTGCCGCGCTGGTCAGCAGGTTTTCCCGCAGCAGCCAGAGATCAAAAAGCTGCTTGGAATAGGCGTACATGTTCAGAGGCCGCAAAAATGAAAGCATGGCCGGGTCGTTGCTGAAGCCGGAAGATCCGTCACCGTAAGTGGCGGCGGAACTGGCGGCGATGAATCGGGCTCCCGTGTCAAGGGCGTAACGGCAGAGGTCGCGGCTGTAGTGAAAGTTGTTTTCCATCAGAAAGTCGGCGTTCTGCTCCGTCGTCGTGGAGCAGGCCCCCAGATGGACGATGGCCGTTACCTTCCAGGGCAGGTCGTTGCGGCGCACAAGCTCGTGAAAGCGCTCCTTGTGCATGTAGTCCACATAACTGCGCTTGACAAGATTGCGCCACTTTGCGCTGCAGGCCAGGTTGTCCACCACCACAATGTTGTCCAGGCCGGCCTTGTTGAGCTGCCAGAGCAGCGCGCTGCCGATAAAGCCGGCGCCGCCGGTAATTACATACATACCGCCTCCGCTTGTCGGTTTTCGTACTGAAATGCGGCCGGCCGCGCGTTCCGGCCGGATGGGCGAGAATAGCGCAAACATCCGCAAAAAGACAGACAAAGGATTTGCCAGTAAATCCTTGCAGGGCGGTTCACCCGTTTCATTCGTGAACTGCCCTATCCTTCACTCCCGCGTGCGGCTTTTTTCAGCCGCGCAAGCAATTCATACGCCTCCCGCCTGCTCAGGCCCAAAATCGGCGGAAAAAGAGCGCATATCCCGAAAACAAGTGCGGTGTACAGCACGCCCGAAGCGCAGAACCGCAGCAGCGAGTCCGCCTCCCCCACGTCCAGCGCCATGGTGATTTCACGGCAGGCAAAGGCCGCGGGCAGCAAAAACATGAGGCTCCAGACCTGATGGGCCAGATTGCGCCAAAAGGAAAGGGGAATAAAGCGCGAAGCCAGGAAGAGATAGAGATTGACCGTCAGGCACTGCACCAGCACCGTTTTCAGGGCCAGACCGGCGGCGCCGAGATTCAGGCCCATGAGATCCGGCGGGGCCAGAAAAAACCAGGCCGCGGCAAAGCCATAGCAGCATTCCAGAGCGGCCGTATTGCGCAGTATGCGGGTACGGCCGGCAGCGTGAAAGACCGCGCCGGCCAGTTGCCCGTAAGTCTGATGCAGGGGATAGAGCGCCATGATCTGCACGGGCACGATGGCGGCGGCAAACTGGCTCCCGCCGAAAATCAGCGACATGGCGGGGCCCTCGGCCAACGTGAAGCAGGAAAAGTAGGCGGCCAGCGCATAGAGAGGCGGCGCGAAACGATTCAGCAGCCGCCCCATGGCCGCCCTGTCGCCCCTGCCCCAGGCTATGGAGAGTTCGCGCATGACAAGGGGTGTCATGGCCGAGACGAAAAGAAAACAGGCCATGCTGACTTTCTGGGACAGGGCGAAAAAACCCTGTTCGGCGCTGCCCCCGAACCACTGCAAAAGCCAGCGTTCCGCCGCGAGCAGAAGAAAGGAGAGCAGGGCCTGCACAAAAAGCGGATGGCTGTAGTTGAAAAATTCCCGCGTGTAGGCGCGCCGCCGGGCTCCGTCAAGACGAAAATGCAGACTGCGCTCCTGAGCGCGCCAATGCCTTTTGGTGACGTGCCAGTAAGCCCAGGCCGTAACGCCGAGCATGAGATACTGTTGCAGAAAAAGGGTCAGGATGTTCAGACAGCGGCTTGCGAAAAGCAGCGCGAGCAGGCCGGCCGAAAACAGCGACGCGGCCGTGCGGGCCATTTCCGAAGCCACTGTGACCCCGGCGGCGTCGTTCATGGAGCGAAGCACACGCCCCCACCAGGTCAAAAAAGCCCAGAGGGCGGCGGGAGGGGCAAGCCAAAGAGGGACATCGGGCATGAGCAGACCGCCGGCTTCCGGAATCAGCATCACCAGGGAAACAAGCAGCGTTATGGCGGCCACCGCAAGGCTTATGCGCATGTAAAAGCCGATGAGGCCCGTTTCCTCCTGACGGCGTGAAAGGGCATTGTAGAAACAGGTGGAAGTTCCCATATCCAGAAAGCCGGAAAGCTGCTGGAAAAAATTGGTGGCAAAACTGTAATTGCCGTACATGACCGGCCCGAGGGCGCGCGGCAGAATGGCCTCCATCACCAGATAGACCGGGACGGAAGCCATATTCGCCAGTAATTTGAACGCGTAGCGGCGGGCAAGGGGTGGCGTGGCATTGCGCATTTCCGCCCCTGCCCCTACTTGCGCAGCCATGCTTCCAGTTGGGCGTCCAGCGCCATCTCATCCATACGCGGCGCGTCGTACATGCCCGCCTCCTCACGCTGCCGGACGGCTTCGGCCAGTATTATCGCCGCGGCCACCGAAACATTGAAACTTTGTATCATGCCGTACATGGGGATATGGAGCTCCCCGTCGGCAATATCCCGAAGCTCCTTGTCCACGCCGCTGTGTTCATTGCCGAGCATCACCGCGGTGGGCCGCGTGAAATCCCAGCGGCGCAGGGGCACGGACATTTCCGAGAATCCCGTTGCCAGTATCCGCATGTTGCCGGCGCGCAGAGCGCGCGACAGTTCTCCGCTGTCGGCATGGCGCACGCTTTCCACCCACTTGCGGGCCGAAGCGGAACTTTTTTCGCCCAGGGCGGGAAACGGGGTGCCGGTGTAGTACAGGTGCACCAGCCCGACGCCGGAGGCGTCGCAGGAGCGATAAATGGCCGAGACATTGTGCGGGTCATGAATATTGGCCAAAACAAGGGTAAGATCCGGCTGGCGGCGGCGCAGCACGCCTGCGAGACGCGCGCGGCGCAAGGCCGTGCGTTGGCTGGAGGATGGCGATTCGGCGGGGTTCATCAAAAAGCTCCTCTACGGGCATTGCAAAACACAGGGCTTGCAAGCTATACATAGTGCCGGTTAAGGTATCGTCCGTGCGGGCTCTCTCCGCAACGAGTTTATTCAGGAGCAATCCCATGTCAAAAAAAATTTTCCTCCCCGCGAGCGCGCTGGGCATCCTTGCCCTGCCCTGCGCTGCTCTGGCCTCAGGAGGACAGCACCCCTCCATCCCCGGCGCGGAACTTTCCGCCGTCTGGATTGTTCCTTTCGTCTGCATGCTGCTTTCCATCGCCGTCCTGCCGCTCACGCTGCCGCGTTTCTGGGAACATCACTTCGGCAAAATCGCCGTTTTCTGGAGTCTGGCCTTCCTTGTGCCCAGCCTGTTTGTCCACGGTTCCGGCACCACCCTGTATGTCTTCCTGCACACCATCCTTCTGGACTACATTCCTTTTTTGATCCTGATATTCTCGCTCTTCGCCGTGGCCGGCGGCGTGCGTCTGACCGGTTCCCTGACGGGCTCGCCCGCCGTCAACACCGGAATCCTCGCTGTGGGAACGATCCTGGCGAGCTGGATGGGCACTACGGGCGCGGCCATGCTGCTCATACGCCCCCTCCTGCGCGCCAATGCCCACCGCAGGTACCGCGTGCACTCCGTGGTTTTTTTCATTTTTCTGGTGGCCAATATCGGCGGTTCCCTGACGCCGCTGGGCGACCCGCCGCTCTTTCTCGGCTTTCTGAAAGGAGTGAGCTTTTTCTGGACGACAACCAATCTGTTTCTCAAAACCGTGTTTATGGCGATTGCCCTGCTGGGTGTCTTTTATATCCTCGACACGGCGCTCTTCGCCAGGGAAGGCAAACCCGTTCCGCCGCGCGCCCAGGGCATGGACCGGGAAAAGCTGGGACTGGACGGCAAAATCAATCTGCTCTTTCTCGCGGGCATCGTGGCGGTGGTCCTGGCTTCGGGCCTCATTCAGACAGGCGAGATTGCCTCCGTGTACGGTGTGGGCATTGAGGGACAAAATCTCATGCGCGATGTTCTGCTGCTGGTCATGGCCTGGCTTTCCTGGAAATTCACGAAGCAGCGCTGCCGGGAACTCAACGGCTTTACCTGGGCCCCCATTGTTGAGGTCGCCAAGCTCTTTCTGGGCATTTTCATCAGCATGATCCCGGCCATCGAAATTCTGCGCGCCGGCACCGCGGGAGCGCTGGCCCCCCTGATTCGCCTTGTCACTTCGGCGGACGGACAGCCCGTCAACGCGGCCTATTTCTGGCTTACCGGCGCCCTCTCCAGTTTTCTGGACAACGCTCCGACCTATCTTGTTTTTTTCAACACGGCCGGAGGCAACGCCGCAACGCTGATGACCGGCATGGGCACAACCCTGGCCGCCATATCCGCCGGCGCGGTTTTCATGGGGGCCAACAGCTATATCGGCAATGCGCCCAACTTCATGGTGCGTTCCATAGCCGAGGAGCAGGGCGTGCCCATGCCCAGTTTTTTTGGATATATGGCCTGGTCCGTGGGGATTCTTGCGCCGCTTTTTGTCGTTCTGACGTGGATTTTCTTTTAGGGGTCTACTCGTTTCATTCGTGAACCGCTCTATATGGCGGCGTCCAGCAACAAATTGTCTCTGTGTATCACTTCAGGGTAGTGCGCGTCGCCAAGGACGGCCGCCACTTCATGGCGTTTGAGCCCCATGATTTTTCTCAGTTGCGTCGCGTTGTAATTGCTCAATCCCACGCCAATGCTTCGTCCCTCGTGCAGAATCCGCACAAGGGCGCCTTTCTGAAAAGTTCCTTCCACAGAGCGCACTCCGCCGGGCAGCAGGCTGCCGCCCGCGCGCAGCAGAGCCTTGGCCGCGCCTGCGTCCACCGCCACCGCGCCGACCGGATCCGCCTGATAGGCCATCCAGAACTTCCGGCGCGGAATGGCATGCTCCGACGGCCGAATCCATGTCCCCTGGTCCGTTTTCCGGATTTCGGCATTATCGGCTGTTCCGCCGCCGTCCGCATCCGCCGGCCTGAAGGACTGCGTCAGCACATGCGGGGCGCGGCCGGGCAAAATCAGGGTAGAAACGCCAATCTGCGCGGCGCGGCGGGCAGCCAGCAATTTGGAATACATGCCGCCGCTGCCCGTTTCTGTTTTTCCCCCGCACAGGCGCTTCAGGTCAAGGGCGGTCACATCTTCAATGTATTCCATGACCGGCGAGTCCGGCTTGATGCGCGGGTCCGCGCTCTGTACGCCGGGGGCCGAGGTCAGGTTGACAAACAGGTCGGCGCCGGTGAGATTGACCAGCAGGCTTGCCAGACAATCATTGTCGCCGAACTTGAGCTCATTCACGGAAACCGTGTCGTTTTCATTCACTATGGGCACCACGTTCCAATCCAGCAGCGCGGCAATTGTATTGCGGATGTTGAGAAAACGTTCTCTGGAGCGCAAGTCGTCCCTGGTCAGCAGGATTTGGGCGGTGCTCATGCCGCAGGCGGCAAAAGCCGTATCCCAGGCGCGCATGAGCTGCCCCTGCCCTACCGCGGCGGCGGCCTGCCGGGCGGCAAGATTCGCGTCGTCCAATTTTTGCCCGGCAGCGGCCAGCACGGTTCTCCCGGCCGCAACGGCCCCGGAGGAAACCAGCACCAATCGCCGCGCTGAACAGATCTTCCCGGTGCTGTTCTGCAAAAGGGCCATCTGCCGCGCAAGGCCGGACATGACGGCTGTATTGATGCCCCGCGCATCGCTCAGGACGGCGCTGCCCACTTTGACAACCACCGTGCGCGCCTGACTGACGGCCCGGCGCCGTTCCCGCCGTAAATCCTCAAGATTGTCGCCCATGGCTATTCCCGGGTATAAGCAAAGCCAATGTCAGAAAAATCTTCGTTCAAAAACGCTGTATTGCCGCCCCCTCCGTGGGAGACAACGGGATTGCCGCGTTCCGCGGCATCGCGCAAACGCCAGATTTCGGAAACCAGTTCCCCCATGCCCTCTCCATTCAGGGCGCAAACAAAGAATATGCGCCGTCCTTCGTCACGGGCTCGTGAGCGCAGGGCGGCAAGGCGCTCCGGGGAAAGCAGATCAATTTTACTGATAACCTCAATTTGCCGCCGCTCGGCGAGTTCCGGGCCAAAACGGCGCAATTCCTCATTGGTCATCTCAAATCCGGCCCAGGGGGCGTCGTCGCTTAGGTCTTCAGCGCTCAGGATATGCACCAGGAAACGGGTACGTTCCACATGCCTCAAAAAACGGCTTCCCAGGCCAAGGCCCATGTGCGCGCCTTCAATGAGACCGGGGATATCGGCCATGACCAGACGTTTGCCGGCATCCGCCTCATTCGTCATCACGCCCAGATTGGGGGTCAATGTGGTGAAGGGGTAGTCGGCGATTTTGGGCCTGGCCGCCGACACACGCGAGATAAAAGTTGATTTTCCGGCATTGGGCAGACCGATCAGGCCGACATCCGCCAAAATTTTCAGTTCCAGCCGCAGAGTGAATTCTTCTCCCGCCTCTCCGGGTTGGGCAAACTTCGGCGCGCGCATGGTGGACGACTTGAAATGCTCGTTTCCCTTGCCGCCGCGCCCGCCTTTGGCAGCCGTCACCCGGCGGCCGGGTTCACTCAGATCAGTGAGCAGACGTTCGCCGTCCGGGCTTTGCGCAAAAACAAGAGTGCCCAGGGGCAACCCGATCTCAAGATCCTCGCCGCTCTTGCCGTTACGCTGACCGCCTTGTCCAGGTTGTCCGTTTTTTGCCTCATACAGGACTTTGACACGAAAATCATACAGGGAAAGCAGGCGTTCGTCCGCCACAAGAACGACGGAACCGCCGTCACCGCCGTTGCCGCCGTCAGGTCCGCCGCGCGGGATAAATTTTTCCCGGCGGAATGAAACGCAACCGTGACCGCCGTTACCGGCCCGTACCAAAATTTTTGCTTCATCCACAAAACGCATACGCGGAGAGACCTTTATTCCAAATCATCGCGGCATCCCGCGTGGCGGACCCGGAACGGAAAAATCGGGAACAAAAAGGGGAAGAGGCTCGCGCGTCTTCCCCACATGACACAAATGCTTCGGGCTGTTATTCCGCTATGCCGCAGCCGTGTCTATATGCACACGCACGCGGGTGTGACGTTTGCGGATGTATTTTTCAAAACGCACTACTCCGTCGATTTTGGCAAAAAGAGTAAAATCCCTGCCCATGCCGACATTGACGCCGGGATGTACGGTTGTGCCGACCTGACGCACCAGTATGCTGCCCGCTGAAACACGCTGCCCGCTGAAACGTTTGACGCCGCGCCGTTGCCCCGCGCTGTCCCGCCCGTTGCGTGACGAGCCGCCCGCTTTTTTATGAGCCATATCGCCTCCTCTGTGTTTCAATCCACAGCCGGCTCCATCCGCCGACTGACTCCGTCCCGGCGGACAGGAACCGGGTGAACCCCGCGTCAACCCGTGGTTGCGGCAAGGTTTTCAATTCTCCGGGGCATTGCGGATGAAGCCCCCCGTTATGTCAGTGCCGAACACCGTCAGCCGTTAATGTTTTTGTTGATGCTTTTGACCCGGAGCGCGGTAAAATCCTGCCGGTGCCCTCTCAACTTGCGCGAGTCGTTGCGCCGCCAGCGTTTGAAAACCTTGATCTTCGGGCCCCGTCCATGCTCCGTTACTTCCGCGGTGACAGTGGCGCCCGCAAGATAGGGAGAGCCGACCCTGCATTCGGTTCCGCCGAGCAGAAGCACCTTGTCAAGGGTGATTTCCGTCCCGGCCGGAGCCGCCAGTTTCTCCACCAAAAGTTTCGTGCCTTGCTGGACATGATACTGTTTGCCGCCGCTTTCAATAATAGCGTACATGATCTCCTCCAAAAAGAGAGAGCAATATGCCCCATCCGGCAGCGGGTGTCAAGACGGCGTATGCCAGAATGCGAGGCAATCGAACAAAAAATTCATAACATGCTGTCGCCTGCGGCCTCCGCCGTTGCGCCGCCCCCGTCACGGACCGGTTCCGCCCTGGCCGACGGTATCAGGGGGGGCGGACTTGGAGCAGGATTCTGCGCCCGCATGGCGCGCAGCATTTCGTCATTGACTCTGCCGCGCGAGTGTCGTTTGCCCGGCGACGTGTTGGTGGTGTAACGCATCTTGCGTCCGGAATTTTCGGCCGTCCGCGCCTCCTCCCGCGCCTGAGTCGCCGAAGCGGGATGCGGCGCATTGCCGGTCGCGGTCGCCGGGCTGCCCGTCGGAATGCCGGTTTGCGCAGGTCTGTCCAGATTTTTTGCTGTCGGGTGCAGGGGCGGGCGCACTGCCGCCGGGCCGAGTTTGGTTCCGGCTTCCCTCTGGGCCGTGCGGGCCAGATCAAGTCCGGACTGCGGGTAATACCGCCTCGTCTCCTGCCCGGTGCTCATGGTTCCGATACGGTCGTTTTCCGGTGTAGTCTGTTGCAGGCGCAGTCGGGCAAGGACCTCGCTTACTTCCGGCGGCTCGGACTCCATCGGCGCGTCTGCCCGCGCTCTCGGGGTATCGGGTTCACCCGCGAAGTTTTGTCCGGCTTTCGTTCCGGATTCCTTTACAACATCGTGTTGCGGGGCAGGGCCTTCATACACGGAAGGCAGGGTACTCACGCGCGCCGGCGGCGCGGATGAAAGCGTTTGCGGGGTATTGTTCTGTCTCGCTGCCGCCGGCGTTTCGCGGTGCCCATCGTTTTGCGGCAGCAGCGGTGCCGCGGAAGGCCTGAAAGCGGCGCCCTGCGCCATGCCGGTAGTGCTGCGCGTGGCGGAGACCAGATTTTGGGAAAGCTGCCGGTACATCATGTCCGCAAGGCCGATGCCCCCCGCGGATGTCATTTTTTTGGCGAGTTCTTGGTCATACATGTCCTGCCAGAATTTTTCTTCCCGGCTGTGCAGCAGGGTCCCCTGAGGAACAGTTTTGCGCATTTCCTGCCACATTTTCTGGATAAACACGGATTCAAAACCCTCGCAGGCCTCGCGCAACTTTTTTTCCTTTTGCTCTGGAGCGAGCTTTCTGCCGCGCAGATCACCGAGGCCGGCGAGGCGGGCCTGCAACTCCCGGCGGGAGATTTCGTCGTGTGATGCGTCAGGCGGGATGGCGGGGGAGATGGACGAAGTCATCTAGATCACCTCCAGATCGGCATGGAGCGAGCCTGAAGCCTGCAGACTGCGGAGTATGGAAATAAGATCGCGCGGCGTCGCGCCAATGGCGTTGAGGCCATCCACAAGCTCCTGGAGGGTCGCGCCTTCCACCATCATCAGGCGGCGGTTTTCTTCCTTCATATTGATATCCGTCTGCGGGGAGACCACGGTTTGCCCCTGGGAAAACGGGCCGGGTTGCGAAACCTGTTCGCTTTCCCTCACCGTGATCTGCAAATTGCCGTGGGCCACCGCCGCGCGGGAAATGCGCACATCGCGTCCCAGCACCACGGTGCCGGTTTTTTCGTCCACAACCACCTTGGCGGCGACATCAGGATTGATCTCCAAATTTTCTACAGAGGCCATCAGGGGCACAAGATTGCTTTTATACTGCGGCGGAACGTCCATGCGCACGCTGGAGGCGTCCAGGGCGCGGGCATAAGGGCCTCCCATGGTCTGATTGAGCCGCTCGGCTATCTGCTGTGCCGTGGAAAAATCACCATGGCGCATGTTGAGGGTAAGTGAGTCCTGCTGGTTGAATTCAAAGGGAATGGCCCGCTCCACAATGCCGCCACCAGGAATAATGCCGACGGTATTGATGTTTTTGGTGGTGGAGGCCGCGGCGCCGCCGGCGGACAGCCCCCCTACCGCCAGCGCTCCCTGGGCGAGGCTGTAAGTTTTTCCGTCAACGCCCTTGAGTGATGTCTGCAAAAGCACGCCGCCCACAAGGGAAGTGGCGTCACCAACCGAGGATACTGTCACGTCAAGTCTGGCGCCGGGCTTGGCGGAAACGGGCATACGCGCCGTTACCATCACCGAAGCCACATTTTTGATTTTGAGCGCTTTGGAATTGACGCCAATGCCCATGCGGTCCATCATGTTTTTCATGGAACTCAGGGTGAAGACGGAATCCTTTTTGTCGCCCGTGCCGGCAAGACCGACAACAAGGCCATAGCCTGTCAACTGGTTGTCACGCACGCCGGAAAATGTTGCGATGTCCTTGATGCGCACGGCATGGGCGGGCCGGGCGAAGCAGAATGTGAAAAACGCCGCGGTGAGCGACAACAACCAGCAGGAACGGAATGTCAATTTCATGGCGAAACTCCCTGAAGCATGGCTTCGGCGTGATGTCATGCAGAAAATGTGCCTGAGCGGCACGGCCCCCCTTCAATGGGCCAAAGGGGTGAAAACTGGCGTTATCCATCAATATCG
Organism: Desulfovibrio sp.; assembly: GCA_031291035.1. GTDB lineage: Bacteria > Desulfobacterota > Desulfovibrionia > Desulfovibrionales > Desulfovibrionaceae > Desulfovibrio. The sequence continues at coordinate 60,155 of JAISLI010000024.1, read as the reverse complement.
TGTGTCCGGACGGCACAACCGAAAGAAAATCAAACTCGAACCAATCAACGAAAAATCGACCGGTTGTCGTGTGCTTACAGGTTTCAGGAGCCCAAATGCCGCCACCGCATTCCGCACCGCCCGCGGATGCCCCGCGTTTTTCTTTGTCAGGCAAGGGAGATATCTTTCGGCAGCAAGGCCAGAAGCTCGCGTATGTTGCGCGCGGTGGTAGCCACCTGATTTCTTTCGTTGTCCGTCAGTTCGAGTTCAATGACATCCTCCACCCCTTCCGCGCCCAGTCGTGCCGGAACGCACATATAGATGCCGTTCACGCCGTATTGTCCGGTCAGATACACGGAACAGGGATAGGTGGCGTGCGAACCGTCCAGAATGGCTCCGGTCATTTCCGCTATTGCAATGCCGGGCGCGTAGTAGGCCGAGTAGCCCAGCAGATCGACCACCTCGCCCCCGCCGTGGGCCGTACGGTAGCGTATCTCCGCAAGTTTTTCGGGGCCGAGCAGTTTGGTGACGGGTACGCCGCCCACAGTGGCCAGGCGGGTCAGCACGGCCATGGAATCGCCGTGCTCCCCGAGTACTAGGCCTTCCACGGTATGCGGGGCCGCGCCTATGGCTTCGGCTATATAATGGCGCAAGCGGGAGGAATCAAGCAGTCCCGACATCCCCACGACGCGATGATGCGGCAGGCCACTGACCTTCCAGGCCACGTAGCACATGGCATCCAGGGGATTGGTGACGATGATGAGCGTTGCCTCGGGAGAATGCTCCACCACCGCCCTGGTCACGTCATGTATGATGGAAGCGTTGGATTTCAGAAGGTCATTGCGGGTCATCCCCGGCCGCCGTGTCCGTCCGGCCGTGATGATCACCACGTTTGAGCCGGCCGTGTCGGCATAGTCCGCCGTGCCCTTGACGGGAAAGCGGTGCTTGTGCAGCGCGGCCGCCTGGGACAGGTCCAGAGCCTTACCTTTGGCGATATTCTCCACAGTGTCGAGCAGCACCACCGAGCCGAGGTTTTTGAACAGGCAGCACTGTGCCGCCGTGGCACCCACATTGCCGGCGCCGATGATGGAGATTTTGTTTGGCATAACACTTTCCTCAATATGTTTTTCAGGATGTGCGCAGGATCAGGATCGGGGTATTGGGACGGGATCAGTCTAGCCTGTTGATATTTTTTTCACAAGCGTCGCGGGGTCGTTTCACGGAGCAAGTATAGACCCGCCTCGCGAGTCAAGGTTTTTTTGAGTTACAAGAATATGAAGGGTAGGGGGGATTGATTTACGAGGGGCTATATGTGGCCAACATATGTGGCCAACGAAAAAGGCTTTTCGGATATTTCCCAAAAAGCCTTGATTTTTCTGGAGCCTTTGAGCGGGATTGAACCGCTGACCTCATCCTTACCAAGGATGCGCTCTGCCAACTGAGCTACAAAGGCTATTGCATCACACGCAACAATAATTTTACGCTCCTGACCTTTTTCAGTCAAGCGACGTTGCCGCTTTTCAGCGATTCTAATTTTGTCAGATATTCAATGTATTCATGGTAATGAATGGTATTTCAGGCTGTAGGGGTGAGGCCGGTTATAATTGTCTTCATCAGCGAATTCCAAGTTTGGAAAACATGGTATGCCGAGGCCAAGGAAGTAGAATTTCAGATTTACGGTTCTTTGACAATCGAATAGGGACAGGAAGGAAAGAAGGGGCCGGGTTGTCCGGTTGCAGGATAGCGTTCCAGCGTTGAAAACGTCAAGGGGCCTACATGCACGGAAACACCTTCCGGTGCCGGTCTATCGTCCGCAAGCGCATCAGGCGCACGGAATCAAGCTCCGTGCCCTTGGCGGACAAAAGCAGGATTTGGGCAAAATTTTCAAGGCGGTGGCACTGGTTGACGAAAGCCGTGGCGGCCTCGTCAACGGCCTAGGCGAGATGCCTCATGGCTTCGGTGTGGCTTCTGACCATGCAGTCAAAATAACTCGCGCCCCGGCGTTTTCGCGCCCGCGCAGTTCCGCCAGGGCCTTGGCGGCTTCCGCGCAGACGGCCGGTTCCCGCGGTTGGGCGTTTACAGCCTGCTCGAACATTTCCGCCGCAAAGCAGGTCTGGCCGACTTCCTTCAAAAGCCGCGCCAGGTGCAGATATGTCCCCGGCTCATCCCCGAATTCCTCGGCGACGCGCCTGAAAAAGGCATTGCCTTTGGATGCCCGGCCTTCGTGCAGAAAGCGCAGTCCCTTTTCAATCAGGCTTTTTTTACGCGCGAGGCGTTCCCCGGCTTCGCGCCGCAGGCGCGCCGGGGATTTTTCCCTGAGCAACCCGGCAAGGCCTTCCAGCACGACGCACAGTGTGGCCTCCTGCCCCGGCTTGTGCGGAATCGCCTTGGGCGTACCCGTATTTTCGGGATCCATCAAAAAGGCCATGTCCGGATGGGAAACGAGTTCAGCCAGAAATTCTGAAACAAGGGCGTCGGGTTCCGTTCTGGCGCGACCCGTCAGATGCGCCGCGTCGAGAACGCGCAGGGCGGCGCAGATGGAAGCGATGGCGCGCGCCGCGTCATTGCGGCGCAGGTAGCCGCTGGCGCGGGCGATATGTTCCCGCAGTTCCCTAGGAGGCGCGGTTCGCATTGGTTGTATATCCCTCAGTAATTGACGCTTGAAACAGTTCGTTTACGGCTGGCAAATCCTTGCAGAGCAAATTGCCGGCGTCAGCCGCGTGTTGCGCCGCTCCATCGGGTTTGGGCGATATGGCGGGACCGCTCCAGAAGCCGCGCCACAGGCGCCGGCACAAGCCAGGAGATATTGCGGCCCGCGAGCCAGCGTTGCCGTATGCCGGATGCGCTGATTTCCAGAACGGGCAGCGGCAGAAAATGCGCCAGACCTCCGCCCGGCAGCGCCGCGCACAGGCCGCCGGACACAAGAGGAGGGCGTTCCCGCGCCGTCGGCCAGAGGCGGAGAACCGCGGCCGTAAAATCTTTCGCCCCCATGCCGGCGCGCGGCGCGACCACAAAATGGCAGAGGCGGGGCAACTCCTCCCCCCGAAACCAGGTCGGCAGCAGGACGAAATCGGACATGCCGAGCAGAAAATAAAAATCCGTGCCGGGGGCCTGGGCGCGGGCCGCCGAGAGCATGTCCCAGGTGTACGAGGGGCCCCGGCGTCGGGCTTCCGCGCGGTTGCAGCGCAGGCCGGGCATGTCCGTCACGGCGGCCTCCGTCATGGCGGCCCTGAGGCCGAAGGGCAGCAGGTTCCCCGCGTCCTTGTGGGGCGGCACGGCTGTCGGCGTCAGGTCCACGCCGTCGGCCAGAGGCCCCAGAGCTTCGAGCGCTTCCACGGCGAAGCGCAGATGGCCAATGTGCAGCGGGTTGAATGCCCCGCCCAGCACAAGCCTGCCGGGGCGGGCGGAAGTTTCCGGCATTTATTCGCGCACCTGGCCTTGTCCGACCACCACGAATTTTGTGGTGGTCAACTCCTGCACGCCCATGGGACCGTAGGCGTGCAGTTTTGAGGTGGAAATGCCGATTTCCGCGCCAAGGCCGAGCTGTCCCCCGTCGTTGAAACGGCTTGAGGCGTTGACGGCCACCATGGAGGCGTCGGCCTCCCGCAGAAAGCGCCGAGCCGTGTCAAGGTTTGTCGTGCAGATGATTTCCGTGTGGTTTGAGCCGTGGGCGGCGATGTGGTCCAGGGCGGAATCAAGCCCGTCCACCACGCGAACGGCCAGAATCAGGTCATGAAATTCCTGTCCGAAATCCCGCGCCGTCCCGGCTTTGGCCGTGGGGCCGAGCAGCGGGAGAGACCGGTGGCAGGCGCGAAACTCCACGCCGGCGCCGCCCAGCTTTCCGGCGACCAGGGGCAGAAAGCGGTCGGCGATATCCTCGTGCACAAGCAGGCATTCCAGAGCGTTGCACACGCCTGGACGCTGAACTTTGCCGTTGAAGACGATTTCGAGGGCTTCCGCCGCGTCGGCATCGGCGTCAATATAGGCGTGGCAGACGCCTTTGAAATGCTTGAGCACGGGCATGACGGCGGCCCCGGTTACGGCCCGCACCAGGCCTTCGCCGCCGCGCGGGATGATGACGTCGATATATTGGCCGAGCTTGCACAGAGCCGTCACCGCCGCCCTGTCCGTCGTGGGGACAAGCTGCGCCGCTTCGGCGGGCAGGCCGGCCAGGGTCAGAGCTTCGCCCAGCAGGCCGGCCAAGGTCGTGTTGGAACGCAAGGCCTCGCTGCCGCCGCGCAGGATGACGGCATTCCCCGCCTTGAGGCACAAGATGGCGGCATCAATGGTGACATTGGGCCGGGCTTCGTAAATTATGGCTATCACGCCGAGCGGAACGCGCATTCGGCCGACCAGCAGGCCGTTGGGGCGTTGCCACTGGCTTTCCGTCACGCCGACGGGGTCGGGCAGCAGCGCCACATGGCGGCAGGCGGAGCGCATTTCTTCCAGTATGGCCGGCGTCAGCGCGAGACGGTCCAGGCGCGGTTTGTCGAGACCGGCCGCGCGGGCGGCTTCCACATCCTCACGGTTGGCGGCAATGACGTCCGCCTCCCGGCGCGCGAGAAGTTCCGCCAGACAGTTGAGCGCATTTGTTCTGGCCCCCGGCGGGCTTTTGCCCAAAGCGCGGGCGGCCGCTTTCGCCTGCTCGCCGAGACGCGCCATTTTCTGCATCATAGCGCTCCCCTCCGAAGATGAAAGTTTGACAAGGGACGGTGTCGGGCGTAGTAAACACGGCATGCGTTTTTCTTGCAAGGAGTTTTAGTTACATGAATCCGCAAAAAAATCAAGTGGCGGACGCCCCCTCGCTACTAGATGAAATCCGGACGGAAACCAGCGCCGAAAGCGCGCCGCTGCTGCGTTTCATTGTGCGTCACGCGGGCGTCACGGCCGGCCTGGTCGTGTGTTTTCTGCTGCTGGTCGTCGGGATGGGAATATGGCAATGGCGCAGCGGCGCAAAAAGCGCCGAAGTCGCGGACGAGCTGGCGCGCATCGCCATGACGGGCCAGGGGGAGGGCCGCGTCGCGGCTCTCGCGGCTCTGGCCCTCTCGGCGCCTGACAAGTCAAAGCTCGCCGTGTATATGACGCTTGGGCGGAGCGCCGTGGAGAGCGGGGACTACGCCGCCGCCGCCGCCGCGTACGCTGACGCCGCCAGACAGGGCGGCGATGGCCCCTTCGGCACGGCCGCCATGATTGCCCAGGCCTGCGCCCTGCTCAGGGGCGGCAAAAGCGCCGATGCGGTGATTGTGTTGCGGGAGGCTGAAAAGCGCCTGCCGGAAGAGGCCCGTACGCCGCAATTGCGCCAGATGCTTGCCGAAGCCGCCGTCAGCGCCGGACAGGAGGATCTGGCCGCCGTCATTTACGAAAACCTGGCAAGCGCGGCCTCCAGACGGGAGGGCGACTATTTCCGCGCCAGGGCCGCGGCGCTCGCGCGGAAGGAAGCGGGGGGGTCATGAGCGGCACTTCGCTTCTGGACGGCGCCAAGGGCGAGCGCCGTCTTCTGCTGGGCAACGAGGCCATTGTCCGCGGCGCGCTGGAGGCCGGCGTGCATGTGATCGCCTGTTATCCGGGCACGCCGTCTTCCGAGGTGCCGGACACATTTTACCGTATGGGCGGCGAAGGGCGTTACCGCATGGAATATTCCGTCAACGAGAAAGTCGCCTTTGAAATCGCCGCCGGCGCCGCCCTGGCCGGGGCCATGAGCCTTGTCACCATGAAGCACGTGGGCGTCAATGTGGCGGCGGACCCCCTGTTTACGGCCGCCTGTATCGGACTGCCCGGCGGCCTTGTGCTGCTTTCCGCCGACGATCCGGGTTGCCATTCCAGCCAGAACGAGCAGGACAACCGCAACTACGCGCGTTTCGCCTCTCTTCCCTGTTTTGAGCCGGCCACTGCCCAGGAGGCCAAGGACATGACCCGCGCGGCTTTCAGCATCGCCCGCGAGCTGCAGCAGCCCGTCATGCTGCGCACCACAACGCGCATAAGCCACATGCGCGGCCCCGTGGAGTTCGACGACCTGCCGCGCGCGGTTCCCCTGGTGGAATTTTACCGGGATCCCGACCGGTTTGTGCCCGTGCCCGCCGTTGCCCGCAAGCGGCATCTGGCCCTCGCGGCCGGCATGGAAAAGGCCCGGCGCTTTGTCGAGGGCGGCCGCTTCATCCTGACGCGCGCGGGCGCCCCGCAATGCCGCGCAGGCATCATGGCCAGCGGCATGGCGCGCAACTATTTGGCGGATGCCCTGGCCGCCGGCGGCTGGAATGATTGCGCCCATATTGCGGAACTGGGCGTCACCTGGCCTCTGCCCGTGGACGCTCTCGGCGATTTTCTCGCCCGTTGCGATCAGGTGCTGGTACTGGAAGAGGGCGCTCCGCTTCTGGAGCAGAGCGTGCGCTCCCTGGTTCAGCGGCGCGGCCTCGCCCTGCGCGTGGAAGGCAAGGATGACGGACTCACGGAGCAGGGCGAATATTCCACAACCCTAGTCATGCGCCGCGTGGCCTCCTTTCTGGGGCGACCCTGCCCTGCCGGGCCGCCCCGCGCCGTGGAGCCGGATTTGCCCGGCCGCGCGCCCAACCTTTGTCCCGGCTGCTCGCACCGCGCCGTCTATTACGCGGTGCGGCGGGTATACGGCGATGAGGCCGTATACGCCAGCGACATCGGCTGCTACACGCTGGGCCTTGCGCCGCCCCTGCGCATGGCGGATTTTCTGGTGTGCATGGGATCTTCCGTTTCGGCGGGCAGCGGCTTCGCCTGGGCCTCCGGCATGCCGGTAGTGGCTTTTATCGGCGACTCCACCTTTTTTCATTCAGGCATGACAGGGCTTGCCAACGCGGTTTTTAACCGGCACAACCTGCTCCTTGTGGTTCTGGACAACGGCACCACCGCCATGACGGGGCATCAGCCGAATCCGGGCATGGAGCAGGCGGCTCTGGGGGAGAGGGCCCTGCATCTGGATATGGAGAGCATCGTGCGCGGTCTTGGCGTGACGGAGTGCGCCAGGGTCCGCGCGTTCAACCTGAAAACCCTGATGAAGGCCTTGCGCGATATGAAGGCCAGATCCGGCGTGCGCGTGCTGATCGCCGAGGGATCCTGCGCGCTTTACGCCCGCCGCCTGAAGAAAAAACCGTCGCGCGCGGCCGTTGTGATCCGCCAGGGAGAAGGCGCTCAGCGCTGTCTCAAGGAGTTGGCCTGTCCCGCTTTTTATCGCAGGGGCGAGGAACTGGCCGTTGACCCCACCTTGTGCACAGGGTGCATGGTCTGCCTGCAGGCGGCTCCGGAAACATTCGGCATTCGGGAGCGCTGAAAAAAACGCCTCCGCGATTCCGGAGGGCAAGGACGCCGCACATGGAAGAATGTACCGCGCGACAACGTCTGCGTATTTATTTCACCGGCGTGGGAGGGCAGGGTACGCTGACGGCCACAACGCTTCTGGCGGGCGCCGCCATGATCGCCGGGCTTGATGTTGTCGCCGGCGAGGTGCACGGCATGGCCCAGCGCGGCGGCGTTGTGGAATCCGTGGTGCTGCTGGGCGGCTGGCGGTCTCCAAGAGTGGATTTTGGCGAAGCGGATGTGCTGCTTGGCTTTGAGCCGCTGGAAACCCTGCGCGGTTTGCCGTATCTGCGTCTGGGCGGAGCGGTTTTTTCCAGTTCTGATCCGCTGCCGCCCGTGGGAGTTTCCTTGGGACAGGCGCAATATCCCGAACTGGCCGTGATTGAAGAAAAAATCCGCCAGATCGCGGGGCTGTGCAAATTTTTGCCCTGCCGCGAGCTTGGTCTCGCCGCCGGTTCCGCGCAAAGCGGCAATACAGCGCTGCTGGGGGCCGCCTGCGCCGCCGGCGCGTTGCCTTTCGGCACGGATGTTCTGGAACGGGCCGTCAAAAATGTTCTGTCGCCGGGGATTCAGGAGGTCAATCTGAAGGCGCTGGCTCTGGGGGCGGCCGCATGACGAACATTTTCCGCGCCATGCCGGTGAACGCCGGACATATCCGGACAAGCGCCGTTTTTTTCGTCCTGTTCTGTCTTTCGGGCGCCACGGCCGGGGCCGCGGCGCCCGCCGTGCCGCAAGGAGCCTTTCTGGACGTTTCCTCGGCCATCCTCTATGATTTGGACACGGAAGCCGTTCTTTTCGAGCAGAACGCCGACGCGCGCATTCCTCCGGCCTCCCTCGCCAAGGTGATGTCCATGTTTCTGGCCCTCGACCATGTCAATTCCGGACAGGTCGGCTTTGACAGCACGGTTGTCGTGAGCCGCGAGGCGGCTTCGGAGAGAGGTTCGCGCATGGGGCTCAGGGCCAATGACCGTGTCGCCCTGCGCGATCTCCTGCTGGGTATGGCGGTTTCTTCCGGCAACGACGCCAGCGCGGCCGTGGCCGAATTTGTCGGCGGCTCGTTGCCGGCATTCGTCAGGATGATGAACGTCAAGGCCCGGCAGCTCGGCATGCGCGACAGCAATTTCCGCAACCCCCACGGGCTGCCACATCAGGAACAATACAGCACGGCGCGCGACATGCTCACCTTGGCGCGGGCCTATCTGCGCGCCTATCCTTTTGCCTTGCGCTTCCACAATACCCATGCGCTCAGGTACCGCGGCAGCGTCACCTGGAACAAAAATCCGCTCCTGGGCCAGTATGAAGGCGCGGACGGGTTAAAAACCGGCTGGATACGGGATTCCGGGTACAATCTCATTTTTACGGCCACCCACGGCGAAAAACGCCTGCTGGCCGTCATCATGGGCGCGCCCGATGTGGGGACGCGGGGAATTGAGGCCTGCCGCCTGCTGGATGCCGGTTTTCTGGTGTCCGGCAACCAGGCCGTGTCCGTGGCTTCGGCTCTTTATAACGCGCCCTTGCCGCAGCGGAGTCTGGATCTGAAAAAGAACGCGCATGAAGCGGGGGCGTATCAGGCGCAAGAACACACCCGCCGGGCCGGGCGGACCATCGGCGGGAAGCGCGGAAAATGAGCGCGGAACCGCTTTTTAGCAAAAATTGCAGGCGACGCGCGGTTCATGCCCCGCGCACGCTGGCATGCAGCGCGCAAAGGGCTGCTGAAGACCTTCCTGGATGGCCTCCAGCGTGAGGTCGCGCACCGCGAGATAACTTTCGACAAGACCGAGATTGTCCGTGTCTATGACGCAGTCGGCCTTTTCCGGCTCGTCAAAGGGGTCGGAAACGCCGCTGAGGCGTTGCACTTCCCCCCGCATGGCGCGGGCATACAGTCCTTTGGTGTCGCGCCGAAGGAGCGTCCGCATGCCGCAACGCACCCAGATTTCGCGGTACAGGGAAAAGCGCTCGCGGTTTTTTTGACGCATGATGTCATAGGGAGTGATGGCCGCGACAATGCATATTTTATCCTGGGCGTTCAGCCGCGACACGTGCTCGCGGATGGCGTCGATATTGCGCAGGCGATCCCGCGGACGGAAACCGCCGTACCCGAATTGCTGACGGAACCTGTCCCCGTCGACAAATTCCACATCATAGTCGTTTGCTTCAAGGTGGATGCGCAGCAGCGATCCCAGCGTCGTCTTGCCGCTGCCGGAAAGTCCAAGCAACCAAATGACAGGCATCATAGAGGTAATCCTCGTTTTTTTGGCGACCGCGCGGAAGCGTTTCGCCTTTTGCCGGTGATAATGCAAAATCCGGGCCATGCTTTGTTCTTGCTTTAGGACGGCTTCCTTTTTATAGTCTTTCCCCATGTCGCTGAAAGAACGCCTCCATCTTGACGCCGAGCCGGTTTTTTTGATAGACGGTTCAGCCCTTTTGTACAGGGGCTTTTTTGCCAATCAGAATCTGCGCCGCTCCGACGGATTCCCGACAGGGGCCCTGATGCTCCTGACCCGCATTCTGTTGCGCATTTTGCGTGAGGAATGTCCGCGATATCTGCTTTTCGTTCTGGACGGCAGGGGCAGAAATTTCCGTCACGCGATATATCCCCTGTACAAGGCCAACCGCGACGCCACGCCGGAAAATCTTGTGGCCCAGATTGAGCCCGCCAAGCGCATGATTCGGGCTTTGGGCCTGGGCCTCAAAGTTTCCGAAGGCTGTGAGGCCGACGATTGCATCGCCTCGCTGGCGGCGCGGTTTTCCCCGGAATATCCTGTGATTATCGCCAGCGGCGACAAAGACCTGAGGCAATGCCTCTCGCCCACCGTTGTTATGTGGGATCCCGCCGGAAAAGATGAAAAACTCGTCACAGAGAAGGATTTTACGGCCGGGAGCGGCCTAGCCCCGGCGCAGTGGCCGGACGCGCAGGCGCTGCTCGGGGACGCGAGCGACAACATTCCCGGCGTGCCCGGCATTGGCCCCGCGGCGGTCAGGCAAATATTCACCGACTGCGGAACGCTGGAAGACATACGCGACAATCCCGCCAAGGTGCCGGCAAAATTTCGCGACAAGCTCGAAGAGCATCTGGACAAGGCCTTTGTCTGGCGCAAGCTCACCACCCTGTCCCGCAACGTCTGCAAGGACGTGCGTCTGGCTGATCTTGCCGTGCGGCCTTTCGATATCCCGGAATTCCGGAAACTCACGGAGGAGTTCGAGCTTGCGTCCCTGCGCAGGGAAATGGAGACCCTGCTCCGCCGGCGGGAAAGCCGTTCGGAGGAGAGCGGCCCGGACGCCGTCCGTCAGGCGGCCCGGCAAAAGCTCCAACAGCGCGGGCTTTCCCTGTTTGACGCCGGGCCGTCCGCTCCCCGCGAGGCCCGGAGCGCTCCAATGCCCGGCGGAGCAATGCCCGGCCATGAGCTGAGCCTTCCGGAAAGCGTCAAAAAAACAATAGCCGGAGAAGCGCGCTCCGCCGGAGATCTGCCGGAGTGCGCGGGGCGCATGGTGGCGCTGATTGCGGAAGCGACGGCCGGGGAAGAGACAAGATTGATCGTCGGCATCGGCGTCGGCGACGGGCGGGAGGAAGCCGGGGCGCGCGAGTGCGCCGAGTATGTATGGACGGGGGAGATGGACGGGTTTTTTTCATGGCTCGCCGGGGCGCGTCAGGTGGTGTGCGCGGATCTCAAGGCCCTGCTGCGGCGCGGCCGGGTGGAGCGGGGCGGAGGACCGCCCCGTCCGCGAGAGGCTGAAATTCGTCTTGTCGGAAAGAGCTTTGACCTGGGCCTTGCCGCTTGGCTGACCGGGCCGGACGAGAGCGATTATTCCTGGCCGCGCCTTGCCGTCCGTCTTGGCGGCGGGGTTGCCGGGGACGGGCCCGCCGTTCTCGCCTTTGGCATGGCCGGAGCCTTGCGGGAGCGGCTTGCGCAAAACGGGCTGGAGGCGCTCTACACGGAAATGGAACTGCCGCTGACGCCGGTGCTCGCCGATATGGAAGAGCGGGGCGTGGCCATTGATCCGGCGGCTTTTCAGGAATTTCTCCGGGATGTGCAGAAAGAAATCGACAGCCTCAGCGTGCGGATTTACGAGGCGGCGGGCGCGCGGTTCAATCCGCGTTCCGCAAGGCAGACGGGCGAGCTTCTTTTTGACCGTCTCGCCCTGCCCGCGCCGCGCAAGACACGCGGCGGGCAGGCGTCCACCTCCCAGGAGACGCTGGAAAAACTTGCCGGACAGCATGCGGTGATTGATCTGATCCTGCAGTACCGCAAGTTCGAGAAGATGCGATCCACCTACCTGGAGCCGTTGCCGCGTCTGATAGACGCGGGCGGGCGGATTCACACCACATTCAACCAGAAAGGCACGGCCACGGGAAGGCTTTCGTCCAGCAATCCCAACCTGCAGAACATACCCGTGCGCGGGGAACTCGGCAAACGCATGCGCGCCTGTTTCATCGCCCGGCCGGGCCATGCCCTCGTTTCCGCCGACTATTCGCAGATTGAGTTGCGCGTGCTGGCCCATATGTCGCGGGACGCCGCCCTGCTGGACGCCTTCCGCAATAATGAGGATATCCACGCCCGCACGGCGGCGCTCATTTATGACATGCCGCCGGAGAAGGTCGGCCCGGACGAGCGGCGCAACGCCAAGACGGTGAATTTCGGCCTGATTTACGGCATGGGTGCGCAAAAACTGGCGCGGGAACTCAACATACGCACACCGGAGGCAAAAGCCTTTATTGAGCGTTATTTCTCACGCCTCACCGGCCTCAAGGCGTTTTACGACAGCGTGGAGTCCGATGTCAAAAAGCGGGGTTTTGTCGTCACCCTGAGCGGCCGCCGGCGTTTTCTGCCGGGCATTCATTCGGCCAACAGCCAGACTTTCGCGCTGGCGCGGCGTCAGGCCGTCAATACGGTCATACAGGGCTCCGCGGCGGACGTCATCAAGCTGGCCATGCTGGCCGTTGCCGGGGATGAGGCGCTTGACCGCATGGAAGCCCGGCTGATTCTGCAGGTACATGATGAACTTGTGCTTGAGGTTCCCGCAAAAAATGCCGAGGCCGCCGCCGTCCGGACAGCCGAACTGATGTGCCGCGTCACCCCCGGCGGCAGGAGCCTCGCCGTGCCCCTCGTGGTGGATCAGGGCTTTGGCTCCAGCTGGGGAGAGGCGCATTAGAGCAATTTCATTTTGAAATTGCTCTGGCGGCGGGGCGGATGCACCGCCGCCCGCCCATGAGGCGCAGGCGAAACCGCATTTCGCCGTAAGGCGCCGAAGGGAGCGTTTCAAAAGCAAAATGCTCTAGAGAGGTTCACGAATGAAACGAGGGAACCGCTCCGCAAGGATTTGCCGGCAAATCCCTGCCGCGGAACAGGAGCGGGCTGGCTTTGCCCGCCGTAACTGAACTGTTTCAAGCGTCAATTGTTGCAGCGCAATCTCGCGGTGTCGTTTTTCAACATTGGAGGCGGGTATGAGCGGACTGACGCGCATTGGCGTTTCTCTGGATGAGGAATTGCTGGAACCCTTTGACGAGCTTTGCCGCCGCAGGGGCTACTTCAACCGCTCGGAGGCGATCAGGGATCTGATCCGCAAGGCTTTGGTGGAAGAACCGGGGGCAGGCGCGCGTGGACAGGGAGCAAGCACGCTGACCCTTCTCTACGACCATCACAAAAATGATCTGGCCCGCCGACTCACCCGAATTCAGCACGGCGAGCATGATATTATCACGGCAACCCTGCATATTCACCTTGATCACAACAATTGCCTGGAAGTTTTGGTCATCAAGGGCGAGACCGCGCGCATGCGTGCGCTGGCGGACAGGCTGATCAGCTGCACCGGCGTGAAAAACGGCGCATTCAGCCTGATATTGACCGGCCAGAATCTGGCCTGATTTGCCGGACGCCGCGCAGAGCGCAAATCTATTGTAGTCTCAAAGTCATTACACATGGTTGACCTGACGATGGCTTTATTCGCACGTTTTCACGTCAACGGAGTGAGAGAAGACATTCTATCATTCTTTTGTTAATACCCTCCCTTGTTTTTGCCTGTATTCTTTTGTCTCTAAAATAGTGTCAACACGCCCCAGCACTTGAACGCTTTTGGCAGTCTGCTAAAATATTTTTCACGACATTCAGCCGGGTTCAATGTGAAGATGCGGAGTTGCGGCACGGCCGGCCAGGCCGGAGCTGGCGCGGGCATCAAACTGTATGCGCAACGGAGCGAAAAATATGAATAAACATATCAGCCTTTTTGGCGTATTGCTGTTCGCCTTCATCCTTGCGTCCTGCAGCGGAGGTGATGACGGTAAAAACCGACCCGGCAATAAAGCCGAAAATACGGATGGCCTGATTGTTGTCGGCTTTTCGCAGGTCGGCGCGGAGTCCGACTGGCGGAGGGCGAATACCAGATCCATGCGGGAAACCTTCACCAGGGAGAAAGGTTACCAACTGATCCTGAAGGACGCGCAACAGAAGCAGGAACATCAGGTTGCCGCGATCCGTGACTTTATCCAAAAAAAAGTCAATTACATCGTCCTGGCTCCAGTCACTGAGCAGGGATGGGACAGTGTTCTGAAAGAGGCGAAGATCGCTGGCATACCCGTCATCATCATGGACAGGATGATCCGGACTTCGGACAATACTTTCTTCGTGTCATGGGTAGGTTCCGACTTCCGCAAGGAAGGCGCCACGGCCGTGGCCTGGATGGAAAAAACATTCAAAAATTTGAACATAGCGCACATACAGGGAAATATAGGCTCCTCGGCGCAGATCGGCCGTACCGAAGGGCTGCGGGAAGGGGTGGACAGAAACCCCGGATGGCGGATTGTGGTCCGCGACTCGGGTGATTTCACGCAGGTGAAAGGCAAGGAAATCATGGAGCGCTTTCTGGGCGAATACAGGGACATTGACGTGCTCTACTGCGAAAATGACAATATGGCCTTCGGCGCGATTCAGGCCCTGGATGAGGGCCGTTTGCCCTACGGTGCATCCGGCGGGCTGAAAATCATTTCCTTTGACGCGACGCGCGCGGGCCTGGAGCAAACGCTTGCGCGGAATATCAGCTACAATGTGGAATGCAATCCGCTGCATGGCCCGCGTGTGGAAAAAATCATACAGCAATTGCAACTCGGCAAGACACCCAACAAAATCGCGTACGTGGATGAAACCGCATTCAGTGCTGACACCATCACCAGGGAGGAAATAGACGCGCGTGCGTACTGAAATTTTTTCCTGGCTCATACTGGCTGTCGTGCTGGCGTCCGCCCTGACGTTCATCTCCAGCCTGGGCAGCGGTGAATCAGAAAAAAACGACCCCCTCTATGTGGATTTGATGTCATTCCCGGCGTATGTAAAAAACGGCTTTGAACCGGCATATGCTTCGCTGGACGATCCGGAGATGACGGACTGGGGGGAGGAACTGCCCGCAGGTCACGGCAGAAGCCTGCTCGTGTCCGGACTGGACGCAAACGGGGCATCGTCCCGTGTGGCCTTCGAGTTTCTGAATCCCCGGCAGCGCAAAATCAAAGAATACACCATTCTGATTCCGTTCATGATCCGGCAGGGGGGGCTTGCGCCGCTTTACGACAACAGCAACCCCGTCTCTCCCGGCCTGTATATGGCCGGCGTTGGCGAGAACTGGGAAATCCACATCAACGGCAATGCCATTGCCAGACAACTGCACTTGAATCCGGATGGCGAAATAACTTCGTTCCGCAGCAGACGGGGCCTCAGCATTCCGTTTGACAGGAGGTTTCTCAGGGAAGGCAAAAATTTTCTCGTCATGCATATACTTGGCGCTCCCGGCAGCAAGTACACGGGGCTTTTCTACACATCCCCCTATTATATCGGCGATTTCACGCGGATGTTCAATCGCAGCGAAAGCCTGCAGACCATCGCCCTGTGCGCGGTGTACATTTTTTTGGGATTCTATCATATCCTCCTTTATTTTTTGCGCAAGGCTGACGGATATAACCTCCTGTTCGGCGTTTTTTCCTGCGTTGTCGCGGTGTACTTCTTTACGCGCTGTCCCGCTGTTTATCATGTGCTTGCAAACACCGCGAACGCCCAGCGGCTTGAATTCGGTGCGCTCTATCTTCTTCTGTTCACCCTGGCGGCGTTTCTTGAAACGCTCAGTTTCGGCAAGCCAAAATCCGTCACATGCGGCTACGGCATATCGTGCATCGCGTTCATTGTGCTGCAAAGCGTTTTTCCGATCTGGTTTGCCTATGATCTGCTGACAGTCTGGCACATCTATGGCATGGCTTTTCTTCTCTATATAGTCTACGAAGCCGTCTGCCATTTTATAAAGCAGACAGGAGAAAAATATGCCGCCGAGCGCGCGGGTCCGAAGGCAACTGTCTTTTTGGCTCTGATTTTCAGGGATTTATGTGGAACGGAACTTGGCAACATATTAATATTTATTATTCTTTGCGTATGTGCGGGCATCTTCGACATACTTGACGCAAATTTTTTTCATACCGGTTTCTTTGCCACGCGCTACAGCTTTTTCGCTTTCATGTGCTGCATGGCCTTTACGCTTGCACGCAAGTATGCTAACCGTTTTGCGCTGACATCACAGATGAACGACATGCTTGAAGCGACAGTGAGGCAACGTACGCATGAACTTGAAGAGCAGGTGCTGATTGCCAAAGCCGCTTCACGGGCAAAAGGCGATTTTTTGGCGAATATGAGCCACGAGATCAGAACGCCGCTGAACGCCGTCATCGGCATGACGAAAATAGGCGCTCTGGCCGGCGACCTGGAACGCAAGAACTACGCCTTTGCCAACATCAAGAACGCCTCGGAACATCTGCTCGGCATTATCAACGACATTCTGGATATTTCAAAAATCGAATCAGGCAAATTTGAACTGTCCGAGGTTGTTTTCCGGGTGCGGGACATTGTGTCCCGCGTGAAAAATGTCACGCGCTTCAAATCGGACGAGAAACAACAGGAGATTGCCATCAGTATCGCGGACGACGTGCCGGAAGCAATCTGCGGAGACGACATGCGTATCGCGCAGGTGATCACGAATCTCGTGGGCAACGCGATAAAATTCACGCCCGAAAAAGGCCGCATCATGCTGTCGGCAAACCTTGCCGGCGAATCGGACGGGATGTGTACGCTACGCTTTCTGGTGGAGGATTCCGGAATCGGCATAACTGAAGAGCAACAGTCAAAGCTGTTCACCGCGTTCCAGCAGGCCGAGAGCGGCACAACACGCCGGTATGGCGGCACCGGCCTGGGACTTGCGCTCTCCAGACAGATTGTCGAACTGATGGGCGGTACAATCTGGGTGAACTCAGTGTTCGGCCACAGCTCAATTTTTGGTTTTACGATTCAGGCGCGGCGCGCCGGAATCCTGCCCGACAGGGACGGCCGGGCGGACGGCATCAAGGATTTGCGGGCAAGCGAGTTTGCGGGCAGCACTATTCTTCTGGTGGATGATGTGGATATAAATCGCGAGATTGTGACGGCGTTGCTTGAGCCGTCGGGAGCGCGTATCGAATGCGCCGGGAACGGTGTGCAGGCTGTGGAGATGTTCGAACGGGATCCCGCGCGCTACAATCTCATCCTGATGGATGTGCAAATGCCGATAATGGACGGCTATGGCGCGACGGAACGCATCCGGAGCGGGCATAGCCCGGAGGCCGCGACAATTCCCATTGTGGCCATGTCCGCCAATGTGTTTCGGGAAGACATAGAGCATTGCCTCGCCAGCGGCATGAACGAGCACCTTGGCAAACCGGTCAATCTGGAGGACGTGCTCGTTGTTTTGCGCCGCTATCTTGGCAAAAACGCATAACAATGAATCTTTGGGGACAAGCACTGCCGGAGGAGTTACCCGTGCGCAGCAACGCTGACTACGCGGCCGCGTTGAGCAACGCTCTTGCCCGTATTACAAAAACGCCGGCCCTCACCTCCGGTATCCTGCGGGAAGCCGCAGAAGTTATCGCCCGCGAGGGATGCCTGGGCCTGAATACCCACCGCGTGGGGCTGTGGCGCGTGGCGCACGACAGGCAGATGTTGCAGAACATCACAAGCTACGACAGCAGAACCGGACTGTTTACACTCCAGGAGGATTTCCCGCTTGACGACCGGCAAGGCTATGTTGAACTGCTGCAAACCGAGCGGCTCCTCGTCATAGACGATGCGGCGCATACCGATATTCTGCCGAATCTGCAGGAGACGTACGGTCCTGATATCTGCGCCCTGCTTGATGCTCCGGTTCGCGCGGGGGGCGAGCTGGTAGGCGTGGTGTGCATTGAGCAGGACCGGTCGGAACAGTTCCCCCTGGCCCGCGTCTGGACAACAGAGGAACAAACCTTTGCCTCCTCCCTCGCGGATTTTGTCGCGCTCGCCATGGAAAGCGCCGAGCGCCGGCTGCTGATGCGCCGTACCGAAACCCTCATGAGCAACCTGCCGGGCATGGTGTACCAGTGCCTGAATGACCCCCCGAACTACACCTTCACCTTTATCAGTGAAGGATGTTACAACCTTACCGGCTATACGCCGCGGGAACTGCTCGGCAACAACGCCGTCAAATTTTTCGACATGGTGCATCCCGACGATGTGAACAGCCTCGCAAAGCTCAATGACGTCACGCTTGCCCTAGGTCTGCCTCTGGAAACGACATTCCGCATTGTCATGAAGGACGGCAGCGTCAAGTGGCTTTGGGAACGCAGCCGGGTGGTGGAAAAGAATCCCGACGGAACTCCGCACCTTTTGGAAGGTTTTTATACTGACATTACGGAACAGCGGCGCCTGGAGGCCGCCGAACTTGCCAATCGCGCGAAATCAGAGTTTCTGGCCAATATGAGCCATGAAATCCGCACGCCGATGAATGCGATTCTCGGAATGACCGAACTTGCGATCAAGAATTTTCCGCAGGCGTCGGTGCTTGAATACCTCGGCCATATCAAGCGGGCAGGCGCGTCACTGCTTTCCATCATCAACGATATTCTTGATTTTTCCAAGATAGAATCCGGCGCGATGGAACTCGTGCCCGACATCTACAGCGTCCACTCGCTGATCAACGACATTGTCACGATGATTCACATCCGCATTGGGGACAAGCCCATTGATCTGATTGTGGATGACGATCCGCTGATGCCGCGGGAGATGGTCGGCGACGCGACACGCATCAAACAAGTTGCCGTCAATCTTCTGTCCAATGCCGTGAAATTTACCAGACAGGGTCATATAACATTCAGCATTGCGGCGGAACCGGTCAGCGACGGACAGTGCAAGGTCCACTTTGCGGTGCGGGATACCGGCATAGGCATCCGCAAAGAAGACTTCCCTCTTCTGTTCGGCAATTTTTCGCAAGTGGATACCCGCAAAAACCGGGGGATTGAAGGTTCCGGGCTGGGGCTTGCCATTTCCAAAAGGCTTGTGGAACTGATGGACGGGGAAATACATGTGGAGAGCGTATACGGCGAAGGCTCCTGCTTTTCCTTTTACATCATGCAGCGGGTTGAAAACCCCAGGCCGGCCATTGCACCGCGACAGGACGGCGCCGGCCGCGCGGCGATCTGGACGGCAAACGCCGAGAAAGCCCGTAACCTCTCTGAAAAACTTGCCGGAATGGGTGTGCGCTGCACAATTGCGGACGGAGCGGACGATGTTGAACACTGTTCACATGTGTTTTTTGACGAAGGCTACTATGCCTCCGTCCGCGACAGAGCTGGCCGGGACGCTGTTCTGATCGCCCTGATGAACGAGCCGACGGGCGAATCCGGGTTGCCGCCTTCGGTGCGGACCGTCTATACGCCGCTCACCAGTCTGACGGTTGCGAAGATTCTGAATACATGCGTCTGCGCGGGCATTGAGGATGCCGCGACCGACGCGGCTCCCGCGCTGGAGGTGTTCAATGCCCGCATACTGGTGGTGGACGACAACGCAATCAATCTCATGATTGCGGAAAATCTGCTGCTCGCGTACGGAGGAGAGGTGGATATCGCGGAATCGGGGCTCGAAGCCGTTGAGCGTGTGAAGACGACTGATTATGACATTGTGTTCATGGATCATATGATGCCGGAGATGGACGGGGTGGATGCCACCAAAATCATCCGCTCCCTGCCGGGAGAAAAATATGCGCGTCTGCCCATTGTGGCGCTCACCGCCAATGTTGTGGGTGAGGCGCGCAGCATGTTTCTGCAAAACGGCATGAATGACTTTCTTGCAAAACCCCTTGAAGTCCGTGAACTTGAATTGATGCTGCAAACCTGGCTTCCCCGCGATAAATGGAAATTTGGCGAAGAGCGCATCAAATCATCCCTGAAACACTCCGACGGCTGAATTCATTTTCACCATCCGCGCCGAGCGGAGCGTCTTCAAATAAAACCGCCACAGGAGCGAGCCATCCCCAAACCACAAGGAAATCTGCAAGGGCTCAAACCGGGCCAGCTTTCCGCGCTCATTCGTCTTTTCAAACGCCGTTTTCCGATGACGGAAGTCTACACCATTGAGCAGGCCCGCGAGCTTGCCCTGCTCTCGCGCGCCACGGACAGGCAGACAGGGCTGTTGATTGATCGCAAAGGGCGGGTCTGCATGGTTCTTGTCGGCACGGCCACGGGGATATTCATCCCGGATCTGCCGCGCGTTCGCGCCGGCATTGATCGTCTGCGCGGTCTGCGTTTGCTGCACACGCATCTCACGCCTGAAGGCGTAACAACGGAAGACATCATGGATATGCTTTTCCTGCGACTTGATGCCGTTATCGCGCTCACCGTCAATCAGGAAGGCTTCCCCCTGCAATGGCAATCCGCCCATCTGCTTCCTTGCCGCCCCGCAGACGAGCCCTGGTTCGTGGAAAAACCCAGGCCCTGGGATCGCACGGAGGCGCGTTTTACAGAACTCGCTGAAAGCCTGGAGGCGGAATTCGCCCGTCAGACCGGGGACGGCATTGAAACGCCGGGATTACGGCGCGCCTTGCTCGTTTCTGTAAACACGGCCCCCCATTCCATACAGAAGCGCAATCTGGACGAACTGACGTCGCTGGCCCAAACAGCCGGCATCGCCGTGGCCGGACGCATCATACAGCGGGCGCAACGCGCAAACCCCGGCCTGCTCCCGGGCAAGGGCAAACTGGCGCAACTGGAAATCGCGGCCCTGCAGGCGCGCGCTCACCTGCTGATTTTCGACGGCGAACTCACTCCGGCCCAACTTCACACTCTTGCGGACAGCACCGAACGTGAGGTCATTGACCGCACCCAGTTGATTTTGAACATCTTTGCGCGACACGCGACAACAAAAACGGGAAAGCTTCAGGTGGAACTGGCGCAGTTGCGTTATCTCAGGCCGCGTCTTGCCGGCAGGAAAAAAAATATGGACAGCCTCATGGGCGGCATCGGCGGACGGGGCCCCGGCGAGACAAAACTGGAAACTGACCGCCGGCGTTCACGTGAGCGCGCCACACGCATCCGACACGAACTTGAACAGATAAAACTCCGCCAGAACATTGCAAAAAAACGACGCGCGCGCAGTTCCGTTCCGGTGATCGCGCTTGTCGGTTATACCAACGCGGGCAAGACAACATTGCTGAACGCTTTGACGCGCTCCCGGTGCCTTGTGGAAGACAAGCTTTTCGCCACGCTCGACCCCGTGGCGCGGCGAATGCGCTTTCCTGAGGAAAGGCCGCTGATCGTGGTGGACACGGTCGGTTTTATCCGCGATTTGCCTGTGGAACTCAAAGAGGCCTTCCAGGCTACCCTTGAAGGGTTGCGGGATGCGGACATGCTTGTTCACATGGCGGACGCGTCGCATCCGGACGTTCTGCGGCAAATCGCCGCTGTGGAAGACATCCTGGCGGATCCGGAAATGGGGCTTCAGGCAAAACCGGCTCTGTTGCTGCTCAACAAATGGGATGCGCTGGAGCCGGCGGCAAAGGCGGAGCTTGCGGACAACTTGCCCCAGGCCCTGAGGCTTTCCGCCAAAACGGGAGAAGGCTTCGGGGCGCTGCTTCAGGAGGTGGATCGCCAGCTTGCGTTTTCACGGCAATGCCGTATTCTGAACGCCTGAGGTGAAGACAGGCCGCTTTGGGGGCATCACGTACCGGGAGTTTTTCCGCTATGGACGAGCGGATTCAAAACATTCGCAATATCGGGATCATCGCCCATATTGACGCGGGCAAGACCACCCTTTCGGAGCGCATCCTGTTTTACACGCGCAAAATTCACCGCATGGGCGAAGTGCACGACGGCGCGGCCACCATGGATTACCTGCCTGAGGAACAGGAACGCGGCATCACCATCACTTCCGCCATGACCAGTTGCGAATGGCGGGGTAAAACGCTTAACCTTATTGATACGCCGGGTCATGTGGACTTTACCATTGAGGTGGAGCGCTCCCTGCGCGTTCTGGACGGAGCGGTTGGCGTATTCTGCGCCGTCGGCGGCGTGGAGCCGCAGTCCGAGGCTGTCTGGCGACAGTCGGAACGCTTCGGGGTTCCAAAAGTTGCCTTCATCAACAAAATGGATCGCCAGGGAGCGGATTTTGAGGCCGTACTCAAGGCCATACGTTTGCGTCTTGGCGCGAACCCCGTGCCTCTTGCCCTTCCCTCCGGACAGGGCGAGGAGTTTGACGGCATACTTGATGTTCTCTCGAAAAGAAAGCTGCTTTTTGACGCCGGAGATCAGGGGAAAACCATACATACGCGGAATCTTTCACCTGAAGAAGCCGCTGTGATCGGTCAATGGCATGATTTGCTCTTGGAGAATCTGGCCGAGAACGATGAAATCTTTCTTCCCCTCTATTTGGACGTCACTTTCAGCCCGGAAGACATCTGTGCCGCGCTGCGCCGGGCAACGCTTTCGCGGGCGGTAACTCCTGTTTTCTGTGGTTCCGCGTTGCGCAACACGGGGGTGCAACCGCTTCTTGACGCGATATGCGACCTCCTGCCGTCTCCTCTGGATGTGCCCACTCCGGAAGGGTATTCCCCGGAAGGCGCCGTCATGGGCGTGCGTCCGTCCCCCGAGGAGCCGCCGCTGGGGCTTGTGTTCAAAATACTTGTGGAAAACGGCAGAAAGCTCGCCCTGCTGCGCATGTATGCCGGCCGCCTGAAAGAAGGCGACACCATACGCAATGTATCGCAAAAATCCAGTGATCGCGTAGGGCGTATTTACCGTCTCCACGCGAACAGGCGCGAGCAGACGCCGCAGGTTGCGGCGGGGGAGATGGCCGCGGTAACGGGTTTGCGCTCCGCCCGCACCGGAGACACCTATTCCTCGGCGGGCCGGGATATTCTGCTGGAAGCCATAGAATCGCGCCCGCCGGTTATCACGCTTCTTCTGGAACCACGCAACGCCGATGAGGGCAAAATTCTGGATGAAGTCCTGCAACGCTATATTGAGGAGGATCCAACGCTGTCCGCGCGTCCGGATGAAGAAACGGGAGCGCGCATTGTTTCCGGCATGGGTGAGCTGCACCTGGACATTCTGCTGGAACGCCTGCGTCGTGAGTTCGGCATCAACCCGCGCGCCGGGCACCCGCAGGTTGTTCTACGGGAAACTGTCGCCCGGGAAGCAAGCGGGGCGGCTATCTTTGACAGGGAATTGGGCAAGGATCGCCATCACGGCGCGGTTTCCCTCCGCGTGAAGCCGAGACGGCGGAACTCCGGAAATTTTGTGGCCGTGGGCGATTTTTTGCCGGATGCTCCCGCCCCGGCGCAGAAAGTCCTGCCCGGACATCTTTTGCGGGCCGCTCTGGAAGGAGTGCATGACGCCTTGCAAAGCGGCCTGGAGGGTTGGCCTTTGCAGGACATTGACGTGCTTTTGACCGGCGTCGAAAGGATTGAGGGGCGAACCACAGCCCCCGGCTGTCACACGGCGGCCGGCCTGGCTCTGCGGGAAGCCGTCGGCAAGGCCTCGCCCGTCATGCTGGAACCGATCATGCGCGTTGAAATCAATGTTCCGGACGCTTTTCTCGGAGCGGCCATTAACGCGCTGAACACCTGCAGCGGCAGAGTCGAAAATCTGGAAGACCACAACGGGCTGAAACTGCTGCGGGGCAGCGCCCCGTTGCGCAGACTCTTCGGCTTTTCAACCGCGTTGCGCTCGGCGACCCAGGGACGGGCCGGCCTGTCGCTGGTTTTTGACCGGTTTGACAAGCCGTAGCTGAAAATGGGCAAGCATTCCGCGGTGCCCGGCCCACCCGGCGCAAAAAAAAGTCTTGGTCAGCATTTTTTGCGCGAAATCAGCGTCTGTCCCCGGATTTCAGACCTGCTCGCCTTGCGGCCGGAAGATCGTCTGCTGGAGATAGGTCCCGGCTCCGGCGCCCTGACGCGTGAACTGGAAAAAGCCCCGCACAGCCTGTTGCTGCTGCTTGAAAAAGACGATCACTGGATTGCGGAACGCGGACGCCTGAGAGCCCCCGGCACACTGCCCGTGCATGCGGATGCCCTTTTTTTTGACTGGCGGCGCATAACGCCGAAAAATTCCTGGAAAATAGCCGGAAATCTGCCGTACAACATTGCCTCGCGCCTCATCTGGGACATTGTCTGGAAAGCCGAGGGCCTCGCCAGAGCCGTATTTATGGTGCAACACGAGGTCGGTCGACGCATTACGGCTCCGCCGTCAGGCCGCCACTACGGCGCGCTGTCTGTATGGGTACAGTCTTTTGCCCGTCCGCGCCTGGAATTCACGGTAGGTCCTGAAGCCTTTGTCCCGCCGCCCAAGGTATTGTCCGCGGTGATTTCCCTTGAACCTCTCCCTCCGTACGGCCGCCCGCGTCGTCCGGAAATTCTGGCCGGCCTGCTCCGGACCTGTTTCCGGCAACGGCGAAAACAGCTCGGCACTATTTTCAGGCGGGCCGGTATGCCGGAATTTGTCCGGAATCTCCAGGGCATGGGCATTGATCCCGTTCGTCGTCCGGAAACGCTGACCCCGAAAAATTTCCGGCAATTGTGCGAAACTGTGGAACAATCATGTTTTCGCAGTCAATTCAGCGTGTTCTCGCTCAAAAAATCTTTTGCCTTTACCGGTTCCCCGTGATAATCTTATCGTTACGATGCTGTTTACACCGTTTTTTTAACACTAGGCAACAGTTGTCTTCCGCATGGGTATCACGGAAAGCATGAGCATCGGGGCGCAGGCCCTGAATTCCTACTCCGTGGGCATGGCCGTAACAGCCCACAATGTGGCCAATGTGAACACGTCCGACTTCAAGCCGCAGACCGCGGTTTTTGCCACGGGCCAGGACGGCGTGGGGGTGCGGCTGGAAACGATTTTTCAGGACAACGGGCTTGCCCGTCCCCGTCCGCTTGACATGGCGGACAGCCTCGCGTCCCCGACGGATCTTTACGGATGGGCCGTCGTCAACGCCGCCATAGCTCCGGACGGAGATGCGAACGGCATGTCGCCGGAGTTTATCAACCCAAGCGGTACTGATTTCGGCCGCGAAATGGTAAACATGATTGTCGCCCAGTACAGCTTTGGGGCCAATGCCGTCGCAATCCGCTCCGCGGACGATATGGCGGGAACATTGCTGGACATCACGACCTGAAGCGGCATAACAGCCGCGGCTGCGGCGTCGGCGGGAACAAAACGGATCCGGCGCGAACACTGGAGTGTGAATGCAAAATCGCCTGAAATTGTACGCGCTGTTCATGATTTGTGGGATCATGTTCGGGTGCGCCGCAAAAAAAGGTTCCCAAAGTGGCGACACCGCTTTTCACCGCTCATATCAGGCGGCTTTTGACAAGAAGCCGGCCACGGAAACCCGGCGCATTCTCACGACAGCCAGATCCGCCATCGGGACGCCCTATGTCCGCGGCGGGACAGGACCCGGGGGATTTGACTGCTCCGGTTTCGTTTGCTGGGCCTATAAAAGCGTGGGCATAAACCTGCCCCGTTCCGCCCGGGAACAGGCCTTTGTGGGCACGCCCATAACGCGCATCGAGGATATGCGCGAAGGCGATATAGTCGCCTTTCGCCACCCGCGGCGCGGCTATCACACAGGCATCTATGTGGGCGGCGGCAAATTCATCCACAGCCCGCGCCGTCGCCTGACCGTACGCATTACCCCCCTTTCCGACCCCTACTTCAGCAACACGCTTTTGGGAGCACGCCGCATCAGCCTCAACGGCGGTGAGGATCTTGTGGCCGAAGCCCGGAGCCGTCTCAACGATTACACGGAGCAGAAGGTCACACGCGAACTGACCCGCAAGGGAAAAGGCAAGATCAGGGCAAACAAATCAACAAAAGGCGGCAAAGCGGCATACGCCGCAAAGGGAAAAACCGCCGTCAAAAAAACCGTGAAAGCGGCTTCCGGCAAAGAAAACATCCGCGCTTCCGCTGAAAGGAGCAAAAACAGCGCCTCGTCCGACGGGGCGCGCGGAAAAACCGGACGGAAAAATTCACGGAATAAAACAGACAAATCGTAATGCGCCACGCGGCCCGTGTTTGCGGGCGTTTTGCGCCAAGCCCCACAGGGTATGTCCACCTTGGCAATGCCTGGGCCTTTCTGTTGGTCTGGCTTTCCGCCCGAGCGCAGAACGGGCGGATGATTCTGCGTGTGGAGGATATTGATCCGCAACGCTCCAGGACGGAATTTATCGACGCTCTTCTGGAAGATATGCGCTGGCTTGGGCTTGACTGGGATGAGGGGCCGGATGTCGCCGGACCGGCGCAACCGTATTTGCAAAGTCTGCGCAAGGGGCATTACGAGGAGGCGCTGACGCGGCTTGACCGGATCGGCGTGACGTATCCCTGCTTCTGCACCCGCGGGGAACTCCGGAACTTGGCCTCGGCCCCGCATGCGGAAGATGCCGTGGTTCCCTATCCCGGTACATGCCGCCGCCTTGACGAGGCGCAACGGGCCGTCCTGTTCGGGGCGGGACGCAGGGCGGCCGTGCGGTTGCGCTGTTCCGCGGAAGAGGTCTCTTTCACCGACGCCTTGAAGGGAGAAGGAAGAATGCGGCTTGCGGATTGCGGTGGAGACTTCGCCCTGCGGCGTTCGGACGGGGTCATCTCCTACCAGCTTGCCGTCACAGTGGATGACGCCGCGATGGGCATAACCGAAGTTGTGCGCGGGCGGGATATTTTACATTCCACGCCGGGACAGATTGTTTTGCAACGCCTGTTGGGGTATGCTACGCCCAGGTATGCGCATATTCCGCTGCTGCTGGACAATAATGGAGAACGTCTGGCCAAGCGCCACAAGGGCTTGGCGCTGCGTAGCCTTCGGCAACAGGGAGCGGACGCGCGTCGCGTCGTCGGTCTGCTCTCGCGAATGGCTGGGCTCAACCCGCGGGAACAACCCGTGAAGCCCGGCGATCTTCTGCCGCGATTCACCTTGGCGCGTTTGCCGGAACATGACCAGCGCGTCACAGAGGATGACGTCAGACGGCTTGTGGCCTGAATCCGCGAAACGCCGTGGTTACATACACAGCACAACAACACAACATGCGGGGAGAAACCATGCCCAGACTTGATCAGGCCTTTCTTGACGGCATTTTTCCGGCGGAACGAACGGAAAAATTTTTTGACGCGCTCTTCGGCGGGGGGGAAGAAGGCGCGTATGACATAGGCCTTGTGTGCCGCGCCCTCTCCCCCACACGCGCCGAGCTGGCTTTCGAACTGCGCCGGCGTCCGGGCAAATGCCTTGCCTGTAACCTGACATACGGACTGCCCCAGGTATTTCAGCGCCATCCTGTGATCAATGTGCCCGGTATCGTCAAATCCGTGGCGGAGCGCCTCGGCTGGCAGGCGGAAAGTCTGCAATGGCGGCTTGGCAGCACGGAAGAAATAAGCAGCCGGTTGCACGCCATTCCTCTCCTTCTGGAAATCGTCCGGACGGCGCATTGAAGCGGGGCGATATGTTCCGTTGCGCAGAAACATTTTTGTGGAGTGGATAATGCCTTTCGCCATATTCAAATGCATCCGCGCGGCCGCACTGCTCGCCGGCCTGCTGGCGGCGACCGTCACGGCCGCAACCGCCGCGCCGCTGACGACAAAATACTACAGCCTGGAGCTGCCGCCGGACTGGAAGATACTTGACGGCCCCAAAGCCCGGAAAGATATGGTCCATGTTCTGCTCGGGCAAATAAAACACAAATGTTCAGCCTCCGTTACCGTATCTTCCGCCGCCCCCGGCGAGGCGGAAAAAAAGGCATGGGAAGCGGCAAAACTGCTGAACGGCGCAAGACCGGCCTTGCGTAATGGTCAACTGGAATTTTCATTCAAAAAAATGGGCGACAGTGGCTATTGCGTAGTTCGTGAAGACAAGCAATCAAAATTGCTGATTATGGTGATAGTCAGCGGTAACATACGGCAGGCGAATTTTATCTATTCCATGCGCAGCGACTATCCGGCGCTTGTGCCGGCGCGGCCGTCAAACCTGTGGTAACTTCGCTTCCCGGCGTGAATCGCTCCATAGCGCGGAGTCAGAGGCAGTCGCACAATGTTCTGTCACGCAGTGATTGTACGCGGATGCCGCCGCTGGAAATTTCCTCGCGCAATTCTCCGATGCGACGCCGGACATCCTCTAGCAGGGGCCGTCGTTCCGGCCCCGGTGCGCCGTTGAACACGTCCGCTATGTCAACGCCCCTGTTTTTCAGGTCGTACACAACAATCTCCCCGCCGCGAAAACGCCCTGCCGCCGCCAGGGAGATGATATCGTACACGGCTTTGTCCGCCCGTCTTATGATGGAGGTCAGCGCCCTGCCCGGCGGAACGGATGCCTGATTTTCATCCAGCCCGACAATATAGACGCCCCTTTCGCGCACAAGCTCAAGGGCCGGAATGTTGCCCCTGCCGGCGGCGAGGACGATGACCTCTGCGCCCTGCTCCAGAAGACGCCGGGTTTCTTCACCCGCACGGCCCTCGCCGTTGGAAGAACCGCTTATTCCGTTGATGACGCGCGTTTCCGGATCAATGAGACGCGCCCCCTCTGTAAAACCGTTCAGGAGAGAGCGCTGTGCCGATGTGTCCTCTCCTGCCAGCCAGCCGAGAGTTTTTCCGCCGTTTACGCCGGACAGGCCGCGCCGCGCCGGCAGCATCGCCGCGGCGGCCCCTGCGAGATAGGCGCCCTGTTCATCCGCGAAGGTGACACACATAACATTGGGCGCGCGAATGCCCGCGTCCACGCAGCCAAAAAGCGTTCTGCGGTAATTGGCGGCATTGTCGCGCAAAATTTCGTGGAAACGCGCGGAGCCGACCAGGACAAGATCAAATTCGCCGGCCGCCTTGCGGAACAGGGATGTTTGTTCTTCCCCGGAAGAAGCTTTCAAAACTTCCACATGCAGGGAGAATTCCTGTCCGGCCCGGTCAAGCCCGCGGCGCAACAGAGCACTCCAACTCTGATCGTCCTCATGCTCCAGCAGCAGGGCAACTCGCAACGCCCGGCCGTTCCGCGCGGCTTGCGGCGAAGCGGCGGAAGCGCGGGCCAGGAAAAACAAAACGCAGCACAGCGAGGCCCCGATCAGGATTACAGAAAACACGCGGGCGTTGCGCGGAAAAAACATGCCGACCTCATGCTTCTTTGCCTGCCGGCGCATGAACATCATGCCAGGCAGCCGTCTATTTTTTATCGCAATTTTTCCCAGCCCGGAAATAATGCGGAACAAACTGAATTGGCACAGGATTTTTCTGCGGAAAAATCCCTGCAGGTGGCTAACGCATTTTCAAACGGGAACCGGAATATCGCCTGTGCGCGGAAAGTTCAGCTTTTCTGAGGCGTATGGACTGCGGCGTCACTTCCACCAGTTCATCCTCGCGCACGAAATGCAGGGCATACTCCATCGTCATTTTTTTCACCGGGGTCAGGATGACATTTTCGTCCTTTCCCGCGGCGCGCAAATTTGTCAGCTTTTTTTCCTTCGTCGGGTTCACGTCGATATCGTTGTCGCGATTGTGTTCCCCCACAATCATGCCTTCATATACAGGGTCGCCCGGCGCCACAAAAAGCGTGCCCCGAGGTTCCAGATTGAACAAGGCATAGGCTACCGCAGTGCCGGCCCTGTCCGCCACAATGGACCCTGAAAAACGCGTGGAGAAGTCTCCGCGCCAGGAATCATAACCTTCCAGATAGGAGTTCAATATCCCCGTGCCCTTTGTATCCGTTAAAAATTCGTCACGGTAGCCGATAATCCCGCGCGACGACACGGAAAACTCCAGACGCACCCGCCCGGTGCCGCTGTTGACGCAATTGAGCATGCGCCCTTTGCGCTGGGCCAGCTTTTCCGTTACAATGCCCGTAAACATTTCATCACAATCCACATATAAATGCTCGACCGGCTCCAATATTCCCCCGGCCGCGTCTTTTTTCAAAATCACTTGCGGCCGGCCCACGGACATCTCAAATCCTTCGCGCCTCATGGTTTCAATAAGTATGGCCATCTGAAACTCGCCGCGCCCCTTTACCAGAAAGGCGTCCCTGTCTTCTGTCCGTTCCACGGAAACAGCGACATTACGCAGACTTTCCCTGTTCAGGCGATCCTCAATGACCCTGCTTTGCACAATCTTGCCCTCGCGTCCGGCCAGAGGGGAAGTGTTGATGCCGAAACGCATGGCGACCGTAGGTTCGTCCACCCGGATGCGCGGCAGGGCCTTCGGGTTTTCCCGCGTACAAACGGTGTCGCCGATGGCGACATCCTCAATGCCCGCCAGAACGACAATATCGCCCGGCTCCGCCGAGGGCACTTCCTTGAGCCGCAAACCGTCATAAACCTGCAGCTTGGTGACGCGCAGGGGAGCGACCCCGCCGCCTTCGCGCATACAGACAAGACTTTCCCTTGCGGCCACACTGCCGTGCACAATCCTGCCTATGGCCAATCGGCCCAGATAATCGGAATAATCCAGATCAGCCACCAACATCTGGAACGGCTCGCCGGGTTCATGGGCCGGACCGGGAATGTATTCCAGAATCGTCCGGAAAAGCGGGGCCAGATCCGCGCGCGCGTCGTCAGGGCTTGTCATGGCGACACCGTCACGGCCGATGGCGTACAAAACGGGAAATTCCAGCTGGCCCTCGTTGGCTCCCAAATCAATAAACAGATCATAAATTTCGTCAAGAACTTCCACCGGCCGGGCGTCCTTGCGGTCAATTTTGTTGATCACCACCAGCACCGGCAGCCCCGCCGCCAGAGTTTTGCCCAGCACAAAACGCGTCTGCGGCAGAGGCCCCTCGGACGCATCGACGAGTAAAATGGCGCCGCTTGCCATAAAGAGCGCGCGCTCCACCTCGCCGCCGAAATCCGCATGGCCGGGCGTGTCAATGATGTTGATTTTCACTCCCTGCCAGGTAACGGCGCAATTTTTCGCGGCTATGGTTATACCGCGCTCGCGTTCCAGATCCATATTGTCCATCACGCGGTCATCCACACGCTGACCGGCGCGAAACACGCCGCTTTGCCTGAACATCGCGTCAACCAGCGTTGTTTTGCCATGATCCACATGGGCGATGATCGCCACATTTCTGAGTGAAGTGTTGTGTCGCATTAAAACCTTGCCTGAATCTGAATTGAAAATCCGGAATCGCGGTTGACGGCACCCGTCGGTATTGCCGCAATCCGCGACATCTGAAAAAGATACTCTATGCGGGTATGCGCGTCCACAAGGAAAGTATGCTGTCGTTGAGAAAAAATTCTTGCCTTTTGCCCCGCAATCGGTCATGGATACTCCCTGTGTGACTTGTCGCGCGGCTTTTCGTTTTTCAACCGCACCGTCATCCCCTCTCATTATTGCTCCAGCCTGAAGCAATCTTCCCTGAATACAGTACGTTCCAAAACAGCGGCGCATCCCGGCCCGGATATTTTGCTTTGCCGTCGCTTGCTTCTTTCGTTTCCGCCGGGCGGGTACGTTGCATTGTTCTTTGGCCGAAGGGTTAAATAATGACACTTACTATTCTGATGCCCTGTCTCAATGAGGCTGAAACGCTGTCCTTTTATCTTGCAAGAACAAAAGCTTGGATTGAAACGCGCGGCATAGATGCGGAGATCGTTGTGGCCGATAATCCGATCCTCCCATTTATCGGCAGGGTGCTCTTCAAGTGCCCGGCAAAAGATTTCCATTGCGGTCTGAGGACATTCAAAAAATAATAGAGTGGGTAACAGATAACCCATCGACAATCTTAAAGTGAACCTGTTCTAATTGCTGTAGTTTTCTTCAGGCGGGGCGCAGTCTTCCGGAATCAGAAGGGCGTTGTGCTCGCGTTTGCCGTCGAGTTCGATTTTTATGCCGTTTTTGAGGGCAATCACCCCTTCCACCCTGTCCGGAGACACAAGTCTTCCTGTGAATTTATGCCCGGAAGAGTGGGAAGCCTCAATTTTATTGCCGTCTGTGACGCCCGCGATATGGTACACGTCAACCTTGCCGTTTTTCAGTCGCAGACGCAGAACGCCGCGGACTGTTCCCCGGGGGGAAAAGCACAGGCCCACCCTGTAGGTGGAGGTAAAGAGACTTCCCGTCCACAGTTCCGTTGCTTCAGCGGGGTGTTGGGCCGTTGCGGCCGCCGGGACAAGGAGGTGAAGCAACAGGGCGAAGACCGGAATCCTCGGCATCTATCGCAATCCCGTAAGCCATGCCCCGAAGGACGGCAGGCTGGGGGGGCGCGGTTTCCGCCAGCCCGAATCCCGTCCGGAGTCGGAAAAGCGCAGGCGCTCGCGCGTGAGGGCAAGGCCGGATTTCGAGGACTTGTCCCGCGCCAGTTCCACCATGAGCTGAAAGGGAATGCCGGCATTGGGACGCAAGGCCATGAGCCTGTTTACAAAAGCGAGGGAAGAGCCGAAACGCAGGTCATGCACAAGCCAGAAGCCTTCGGACGGCGCGCCGGATGTGAATCGTCCGGCATGGCCCTGTCCGGGAGCGTCCTGCGGGGGCAAAGGAGCCATTACAGGCAGTATGGAAAAATCCAGAAAATATTTGCAGGCTGTTGAGGCGCGCGCGAGATCTTCGGCCAAAGCGGCGGGTATTCCCCTGTATGCCCGCGCGGGGAGCCTCTCCCTCCCGAAAGCGTCAAGGGCCTGTTCAAAAACGATCTGGGGGGCGCCTTCCCCCTGTTCCCGTATCTCCGTAAAAAGCACGCGCCAGAACAGGGGCGACAGCGCGTCGGGCAGCACCGTCACCCGCCGGGCCTGATGTCCTTGCGCGGCCAGACGGGCGTTCACGTTTGCCGTGTGAAGACAGTTGAGACCGACGCAAATGGCGGGCCAGAGGAAAACCCAGGCGCACGCCCCGAGCGCCGCGGCCCGGGAGTCCCTTTTGGCGGCGTACAACAGTCCGCAGAGGAGAGGCAGGGTGAGCAGGGGATCGACAATGAACAGTCCGTTCAGGCGCACGCGTTCGTGGGAAAAGGGCAGAAAAATCATCGTGCCGTATGTGGTGACGACGTCAAGCCAGATGTGGAGGCCCACAAGGGCGCTCATGAACAGCCAGACTCTGGCGAAACCCCAGCGCCCCGGCGTGGCTGCCCGCCAGAAAGGGCGGCTTGCGCAGGCGAGTAGCAGGCCCATGACGGGCAAGGCCGCGAGGGAATGGGTGATGCCCCGGTGCAGCAGCAAAAACTGCAGGGGGGTGGATGCGAAAAAAATATCCGCATCGGGCGAAGCGGCCGCCAGAGCGGCCAGCGGCATGGCAAGGCGGTGCGCGGGACGCCCTTTTTGGGCCAGGAAGGCGACAGCGCCGGAGGCGGCGTGGGTGATCGGGTCCATGTTTTCCTGTTCAGAAAGTTGGAAACAACACTTTTTCCACGCTCCAGAGTACTTCATTCACAACAATTTGACAATGTTCGCCCAACGACATAAAACGATGCACGTTTGAGCAGAATGGGCTTCCGTGGCGTTTTTCAGCAAGCGGAATTATGCGGTATACTGAAAAGATACATTTTTTCATCTTTCCGGCGGCGTTTGCCCTGATGTTCTGTTGCGGCCGCCCCGCCGGGGTCCGTGCGGAACAGGCGCTCAAAGTAGGCGTGGAGCGCAGTTGCCCGCCTTTTTCCTATACGGATGAGGCGGGCGGTTTCAGCGGTTTCAACATTGATATGGCCAGGGCCCTGTGCGTCGCCATGGAGCGCCGTTGCGAATTTTTTGCGCTGCCGCCAGACGGCTTGCTGGCGGAGTTGCGCGAGGATCGCCTCGACCTGGTGATGGACGTGCCAGCGACATCCGACTACGCGGAATATATGGACTTTTCCGCTCCCTATTTTCACGCGCGTTTTGTCTATGTGGGCAGAATTCCGCCCGACAGGACGGAGGAGAGCGGGCCGGCGAGGATCGGCGTGTGCGCGGGGAGCGACGCGCGGCGGTATCTGGAGGAAACGGACGCCTTGCCGCGCAATACGGTTGTGGCGGGTGAAGCGGAAAATATTTTTGCCGCCCTCCGGAGGGGAGAGCTGGACGCGATGCTGGTCAACATCCTTCAGGCCTATGCCTTTCTTGTTTCCGGAGCCGACGGACAGTTTGAGATGATCGGCGATCCCCTGCCGCTTGGAGCGCTTTCCACCTCGCATCGCATCGGCACGCGGAAGAATGACAGGGATCTCGGCGCCGCCGTGGACAGGGCCCTGCGGGAGATACGCTACAACGGCATATTTCTCCGGATAAATCGTGCCTGGTTCCCGCATACGTTGTATTAACCCGAGCCGGCGCCGCACCGGACAGCCATGCTGAAACGCCTTTACAAGAGCCCCATGAGCGCTCTCACCAGCAAAATTTTTTCAATCGTCCCGTCGGGCAGGAATATCAGGGCAAAAACCTTTCTGTGTCTCCTGACAATCCTTTTTCTGTGCATAACGGCCCCGTTTTCCGGTGTGGGGTATATGCTCCTTGCCGGCATCAGGAGCTATCTTGATTCTCTGGAAAGCAGCCTTCTGCCCGGCATGCTGGACAGCCGGCGCACACTGGACAATCTTGACGTCATACATGCGCAGCTTGACATCCTCTGCCTGGCGGAAGACCCTGCTCTGCGAAGTCTGGCGAAAGTGAAACTTCAGACGGTCATCCCCGAACTGGCCTTTGAAGCTTTTCCGGGGATGGAGGAATTCTCCCGGACGGCTTTTCACAGGGTGCGCGTGATTTTTGACCTGCGTGAACGCGCCGGCGGCGAGGCGCGCAACCTGCAAACCTCCCTGTCGGCGCTACGGACTTTCGGCGGAAACATAGTGCGCGTCCGGGGGCATGACATGCGGGAAACCCCGCGGTTCGACACCGCCGGGACCGTATTGCCCGCGCAACCCTTTGTCAGGGAGGTCATGGCCTTGTGCGGCGGCCCTCTGGCCGCGGACAAAGATGATTGCCGGCGGTTTGAGCAGGAACTGGCGGTTTTTCGTCAGGCTTTTGACAGCAAACGTGAAGCTGATGAAATTGTCCGCGTCATCTGGAAAAACCTGAGTGAAAATCTGTGCTCTCTGGCCGACGGGGCTGTCGCGGCGGAATTTCAGAATATCCGGGACAACGTCAGGGATCTGAAAAATGAGACCACCTTGGCACAGTACAGTTATTATCTGGCTATTGCCGCGTCCGTCCTCATTATGGCCGGCATCATTCTGGCGTTGCGCGGTTGTCTTTTGCTCCCCATATCTCTGGCGGCGGAAAAATTGCGCATGATGCACCTCGGTCGCAAGATCGGAGAGCTGCCGTCCACGCTCATCGCCGAGTTACAGCAACTGCTTGACATGGTCTCGAAACTGGACGGCTATCTGTCGGATATGGCGGAGTATTCCGACAAATTGGCCCGGGAGAAAACAAAGTTTGAGGACATGAGCATGAGGGACGCCCTCACCGGCGTCGCCAACCGGCGCAATTTCGACAATCGCCTTGCGAGGGAGCATCGGGGCCAATCCTTGGGCATACTTATGATTGACGTGGATCTGTTTAAAAAATACAATGACACGCTGGGGCATAAAGCCGGTGACGATTGCCTTGTCGTGCTGGCTTCCGCAATGCAGTCCACGCTCTTCCGCACTTCCGACGCGCTTTTTCGCTACGGAGGCGAGGAATTCGCCGTAATTCTGGAAAATGTCACCACCGGACAGGCTCTTGCCGTGGCAAAGCGCATGAAGGACAAGGTGCAAGCCTTGCGGATGCCGCATCCTTCCTCCACCGTTTCGTCCTGTGTCACCATCAGCATCGGCGTGGCTGTCGCCCGCAAGGATGATTCCGTTTCCCGCGGAGAGCTGGTGCAGCGGGCGGACAAGGCGCTTTATCAGGCCAAAAACAGCGGGCGCAACCGTATTTGCCTGCACAGGGAAAGCATTGGCGAAAAAATTGAAGATGCCGCCGGCGGCAAATAGAGCAATTTGTTGTCATTGCGGTAAGGAGTCATAATGCACAAGCCCAATATCGGCATTGCCCCCGAAGGCTGGCCCTTCATCGGCCTGACCGCGCTTGCCTCCGAGGTTTGCGCCTTTGCGGATTTTGAAATTCCGGCCGTGATTTTTTTGGCGGCCTGCGCTTTCAGCCTGTACTTTTTTCGCGATCCGGAGCGCGTTGTGCCCCGGGAGCCGGGGCTGGCCGTCAGCCCGGCGGACGGCCGCGTACTGCACATCGTCGAACGCCGGGATCCCGCGGACGGAGAGAATCGGCTCTGCGTCGGCATCTTCATGAATGTTTTCAACGTGCATGTCAATCGCGCCCCTGTGGCCGGAGTGGTGGAGGAGATACGCTACCGGCCCGGAAAGTTCCTCAATGCCTCCCTCGACAAGGCATCTGTGGACAACGAGCGGTGCGTCTGCAAACTGCGCGATACCGACGGAATTTTCTGGACCATTGTGCAGATAGCCGGACTTGTCGCAAGGCGTATTGTCTGCCGCGCGGAGGCGGGCGATA
Organism: Desulfovibrio sp.; assembly: GCA_031291035.1. GTDB lineage: Bacteria > Desulfobacterota > Desulfovibrionia > Desulfovibrionales > Desulfovibrionaceae > Desulfovibrio. Next base: position 24,119 of record JAISLI010000024.1, on the reverse strand, counting down.
CTCTTGGCCGGGGGGAACGTTTCGGCATGATACGCTTCGGCTCGCGGGTTGACCTTTACCTGCCGCGCGGGTATGCTCCCGCAGTAAAGCCCGGCGAACGCGTCGTTGCGGGGCAGACCGTCATCGCGCGCAGAAATTGAAACACAGACCGATGGAAAGAAAACGACCGGGAAAGGGCATTTACCTTCTGCCCAACATGATCACGACCATGAGTCTGTTTTTCGGCTTCCTGGCCCTGGTCTGGGCCACGCAGGGACAGTACGAAACCTCCGCCGTGAGTTTGCTCCTCGCCGCCCTCATGGACGGACTGGACGGCAAGGTGGCCCGTCTCACAAATACGGCAAGCGAGTTCGGCATCCACTATGACTCCCTGGCGGATCTGGCGGCCTTCGGCATCGCTCCGGCGGTGCTGCTCTGGCAGTGGCAGTTGCAGCAGTTCGGGCGCACGGGTATCGCGGCGGCTTTTTTTTATACCGCCTGCGGCGCCCTGCGTCTTGCGCGCTTCAATACCACCGGCGCGGCCTCGGGCAAACGGTTTTTCATAGGCCTGCCCATCCCGGTCGGAGCGTGCACTGTCGCCTGCTTCGTCTTTTTCGCCGCGCATCCGCCCGTTTTTATCCTGGCCGGGCTGCCGTACGCGGTTTTCGCGCTGGCCGTCGCCCTGGGGCTGGTCATGGTGAGTTCCGTGCGCTATTTTTCTTTCAAGGAATACGACTTTCTGCGCGCCCACCCCATACGTTCCATGCTTACGTTTATTGTCCTCCTTGCGCTTGTGATTTCGGCTCCCAAAATCATGGGCTTTTTGTTGTGCCTTACGTATATCGCCGGTGGTCTGGCCTATACCTTCATTATTTTGCCGCGCCGAAACCGTAAACTTTTACGCGCCCTTACTCCGCAAGACAGTTAACGCCCGACAGTGGTGAAAGACGCATTCGGGGAGCGGCCCGCGTATCTTTTTGTGTTTGGGGAGGGGTAAGGAGATGCGAAACCATGTGTATTTTTTCGACACCACCCTGCGCGATGGAGAGCAGTCCCCCGGCGCGACCATGAACTTGCAGGAAAAACTCGCTCTCGCGGGGCAGATGGAAAAACTCGGCGTGGATGTGATTGAGGCGGGTTTTCCCGCCTCCAGCCCCGGCGATTTTGAGGCCGTCAACACCATTGCCGCCCGGATTCGCGGACTGCAGGTGGCCGGGCTCGCCCGTTGCCTTGCGGAAGACATTGATCGCTGCTGGGAAGCCGTGAAAGTGGGGGAAAATCCCCGCATTCACATTTTTCTGGCAACCTCGCCCCTGCACATGAAACACAAACTGCGCAAAAACCCTGAAGACGTCATTAAAATGGTTGAGGACGGGGTAAAGCGTTGCGTCTCCCACACGGGCAATGTGGAGTTTTCCGCCGAGGACGCCTCGCGCTCGGAACGCGATTTCCTCTGCCGTGTCGTGGAAACGGCCATCAGGGCCGGAGCGCGCGTCATAAACCTGCCCGATACCGTGGGCTATGCCCAGCCGGAGGAGTTTGCCGCTCTTGTGCGCTACGTCATTGAAAATACGCTCCAAAGCGACAAGGCCATTTTCAGCGTCCATTGTCACAATGACCTGGGGCTCGGTGTCGCCAACACCCTTGCGGCGCTCAGGGTCGGCGCGCGTCAGGCGGAAGTCACCCTGAACGGCATCGGCGAGAGGGCGGGCAACGCCTCTCTTGAAGAAGTGTCCATGGCCCTTTCCGTACGGCGGGACTACTATGGTCTCACGCACAATATTGTCACAGAGCAGCTTTACCCTTCCTGCCGCATGCTCTCCATGACCATCGGCAGGCCCATTCCGGGGCACAAGGCCATTGTGGGCGAAAACGCCTTTGCCCACGAGTCCGGCGTGCATCAGGACGGCATGCTGAAAAACCGCGAAACTTACGAGATCATGACCCCGCAGTCCGTGGGGAGGACGGAGAGCCGCCTTGTCATCGGCAAACATTCCGGCCGCAACGCCGTGCGCAGCAAGTTTGAAAGCATGGGCTTCAAACTGGACGAGACGGAAGTCAATGTGCTTTTTGAAGCGGTCAAAAAACTGGCCGAGCGCAAAAAAACGCTGCATGATGACGATCTCATGGCCCTTGTGCATGAAGAGATTTATCGCATGCCGGATCGCTACCGCCTGCGCCATGTGAGCGTGCAGAGTTCTGACGCGGAAGGCGTGCCGCCGACGGCCGCCGTCATTATGGATGTGGACGGGCAGGAAAAAAGAGGCGCCGGCTTCGGCGCCGGGCCTGTGGACGCGTTGTTCAACGTCATTGCCGGCATTGTGGGGCGTGAGACGGAGCTGGAGCAGTATTCCATCAACGCCGTCACCGGCGGCACGGACGCGTTGGGGGAGGTGACCGTGCGCCTCAATGCGGGCGACTGCACCGCCACCGGGCGCGGCGCGCATCCCGACATCCTGGTGGCCAGCGCCAGGGCGTATGTCAATGCCCTAAATTCTCTGGTGAAACTGGAGGCCGAAAAGCGCAAAAAATTTTGATGAGGAAAGCCGTCGCGGCAAAGGCGGCTTTCTGTTCCTTTCGTCCGGCCGCGGCCGGAAGCGGGATTTTGGCGATACATGAAGCCTGTTTTGCAATGAGGAGTGAACATGCCGAAAACACTGGCTCAAAAGATTTTGCAGAGGCACAGCGACGACGCCGTGGAGCGCGACGGACAGATCGTGCGGTGCCGCCTTTCCCTTGTGTTGGCCAACGACATCACGGCTCCGCTGGCCATAAAGTCTTTCAGGGAGATGAAAGCGGAACGGGTTTTTGACAGGGATAAAGTCGTTCTCGTGATGGACCATTTTACCCCGCAGAAGGACATTGATTCCGCCAATCAGGTGCTGACGAGCCGGGCGTTCGCCAAAGAACAGAACATCACCCACTACTACGAGGGCGGCCCCTGCGGGGTGGAGCATGCCCTGCTGCCGGAGCAGGGCCTTGTGGGCCCCTGCGATCTTGTCATCGGCGCGGACAGCCATACCTGCACCTACGGCGGAGTGGGAGCTTTCGCCACAGGCATGGGCTCGACGGACATCGCGGCGGGCATGGCCCTAGGGGAAACCTGGCTCAAGGTGCCGCCGGCCATACGTGTGAACTATACCGGCGTCATGCCGGAGTGGCTGCGCGCCAAGGACCTCATACTCATGCTCATCGGCGAGATCGGCGTGGCCGGCGCCCTGTACAGGTCCCTGGAATTCGGCGGTCCGGTGATTGACGCGCTGCCTGTGGAAGGCCGGCTCACCATGGCCAATATGGCCATAGAGGCCGGCGGCAAGGCGGGGTTGTTTCCCGTGGACGGGCAGACCCGCGCCTATTGCGCTGAACACGGCCGGCCGGGACTTGATTTCTCCCTGGCGGGGGATGACGGCGCGCCCTATGAGCGCGTTGTGGACCTGGACGTGACCGGCAGGGAGCCTGTGGTGGCCTGCCCTCATCTGCCCTCCAACGTGAAGCCTGTTTCCGGAGCGTCGGGCATACCGGTGCAGCAGGTTGTCATAGGTTCCTGCACCAACGGCAGACTGGGCGACATGCGCGACGCCGCGCTGGTGCTGCGCGGCCGCAAGGTGGACAGGAATGTGCGCTGCATTGTGTTGCCTTCCACGCCGACAGTCTGGAAACAGTGTCTCGGGGAAGGCTTGCTGGAAATTTTCATGGATGCCGGCTGTATTGTGGGGCCCAGCACCTGCGGGCCCTGTCTCGGCGGACACATGGGCATACTGGGCGACGGCGAGCGGGCTGTGGCCACTACCAACCGCAATTTCAGGGGCCGCATGGGAAGTCTTGCCTCGGAAGTCTACCTGGCAAGCCCGGTGGTCGCCGCCGCTTCGGCCGTGGCGGGCTGCGTGGCCGGCCCGGCGCAGTTGTGACGCCCTTTGGACGGAAACATTGTGACGTAAAGGGCGCAATTTCGCGTGACACCGGAAAAAAGGAAACAGCCATGAATTACAAGGGCAAAGCCCATAAGGTGGGTGACAATATTGACACGGACGCCATCATACCGGCACGTTTTCTGGTGACCACAGACTCCGCCAGACTTGGGGAGAATTGTTTTTCCGGTCTTGAACCGGGATGGGTAAAGCGTGTGCGAAAGGGCGACTTTTTGGTGGCCGGGCGCAATTTCGGATGCGGCTCCTCGCGCGAGCATGCGCCCATAGCCATTCTGGGGGCGGGCATCCCCGTTGTCGTCGCCCGCAGTTTCGCGCGGATTTTCTACCGCAACGCCTTCAACATGGGCCTGCTGCTTATGGAGGCGGGGGATGAGGCGGCAAAAATTCAGGATGGCGACGAGCTGGACATTATTCCCGGAAAAGGGCGCATCCGTGACCTGACGCGGAATTTTGACATCGTCTGTCCGCCGCTGCCCGAATCCATGGCGGCCATTCTCAATGCCGGCGGCCTTGTGGGCCATGTGAGCCGGCGGTTGGGAAGGGCCTGAGCCGGAACGCAAGACGAACGGGAGAAAAATGAAAAAACATGTCTGTATTCTGGAAGGCGACGGCATAGGCCCGGAAATAATTGCCCAGGGAGTTGCCGCCATCGCGGAAGCGGCCGCGCGTTGCGGGCACGAGCTGACCTTTGAAAAGGCGCTCATCGGCGGGGCGGCCATCGACGCCGAGGGAGAACCGCTGCCCGCGCGCACCATTGAAAAATGCCGCCGGGCCGACGCCGTTTTTCTCGGTGCCGTGGGCGGACCGAAATGGGACGCCGTCAGCCCCGACAAAAGGCCGGAAAAAGGTCTTTTGGGCATACGCAAAGCCCTCGGGCTTTACGCCAATCTGCGTCCGGCGCTGCTCATGCCGGAACTTGCGGGCGCCTGCCTGCTCAAGCCGGAAACCGCCGCGGCGGGCATTGATCTTGTTGTGGTGCGTGAACTCACCGGCGATGTTTATTTCGGCGAGCCGCGCGGCGTCAGTATGCTGGGGGGAATGCGCACGGGCGTCAACACCATGATTTACACGGAAGAGGAGATCCGCCGCATTGCCCGCACGGCTTTTGATCTGGCGCGTCTGCGCCGCCGCAAGGTCTGCTCCGTGGACAAAAGCAATGTGCTGGAAACCTCGCGCCTGTGGCGGGAAGTGGTTATTGAGGAACACAGGAATTACGGCGAGGTGGCCTTGAGCCATCTCTATGTGGACAATGCGGCCATGCAGCTTGTGCGCGCCCCCTCGCAGTTTGACGTCATACTTACGGCCAACCTTTTCGGGGACATTCTCTCGGACGAGGCGGCCGTCATCACAGGCTCCCTGGGCATGTTGCCCTCGGCGTCCGTGGGCGCTTCGGATCCCGGACTTTTTGAACCAGTCCACGGCTCCGCGCCGGACATCGCCGGGCAGGACAAGGCCAATCCCCTTGCCGCGATTCTTTCCGGGGCCATGCTGCTGCGCCTGGGACTCGGCATGCCCGAGGCCGCCGGGCTGGTGGAGAACGCCGTGCGCGCCGTGCTGGCCGGGGGATACCGCACCGCCGACATCATGGAAACGGGAAAAATTCCGCTGGGTTGCGCTGCCATGGGGAAAAAAATTATTGAAAATATCAACGGAGCGTGCTAACAGGCGGTAACAATCAACTACGGAAACATGTTGAAAATATTTTGTAATATTTTGTAATAGCAAGCGATATCTGCCCTTGTCCTGTCCACCCGCTCTCAGAACGATTCAAACGGTCAGTTGTGAGGTTGGAGGCTGATGGCCAGAAATGTTTCTCCATTTCGCATAAAAATGGAGCGGCTCTTTGTAAAAATGGGCTTTGGCCTCAGGGCGAAGCTGATTTTGATATTTGTCGCCATCAAGGTGATTCCGTTGATCCTGCTGGCTCTGGTCGCCTGGTCGCAGTCCTGGGAGCTGGGGGAGGACCTCAAAAGCCGGACCGCCGAAATTTCCTCGAAGGCCATTGATTCTCTCGCGCAAACAGGCGACATCGCCGTGGACGACGCGGTCAAGGCCCTGAACGACCGCGCCACATACGAGATTGAGCGCGCAAGCACGGACTATGCCCTGGCTGTGGCCAATTTTCTTTACAGCCGGGATTCCGACATCCGCTTTATTGCCTCCGTGCGCCCTGATGAGCGGATATATCGCAGTTTTGTGGAAAACAGGACGGGCAGGATCGTCAGACAGGGCCGATGGGAACTGACGCCGGACGGCAGCGCCTGGCACGAGGCGGAGCTGCCGGCGCCGACCATGAACACCTCCAGTCTTGAAGAAAACGACCACGCTTTCCACTACCGTCCGCCGGACCCCTTTGTTTACGAAGACAAGCCGCTGTACCACGAGATTACCTTTGTGGACCTCGACGGGCGGGAACGCATCAAGGTCGTCACTTCGGACCTTATGGACAAGGCCCTGAAGGATGTCTCCCGGCGCCGCAACACGTTTGTCAGGGCGGAGACGTATTTTGAGGAACTCAAAAAACTTGGGCCCGGGGAGATTTACGTCTCCGAAGTCACAGGCGAGTATGTGGGAACCACCATTATCGGCATGTACACGCCCGCCAACGCCGCCAGGCGCGGCGTGCCCTACGAGCCGGAAAAAGCGGCTTACGCGGGCAAAGAAAATCCGCACGGCAGACGCTTCAGGGGCATTGTGCGCTGGGGCATGCCCGTGGAACAGAACGGCAAGAGGATCGGTTACGTCACTCTGGCCCTGGACCACGATCACCTCATGGAGTTCATGGCCCATCCCATTCCCACGGATGACCGCTATACCGAAATTCCCGACGCCTTTGCCGGCAATTATGCCTTTATCTGGGATTACAAGGGCAAGAGCATTGTTCACCCGAGACACCATTCCATTGTAGGCTTTGACGCGGAGACGGGCGAGCCGCAGGTGCCCTGGCTGGAAGACCGTATTTACGATGAATGGAAGGCCAGCGGCCTGCCTTATCAGGATTTTATTCAGAGCGTCCCCACATTTCAGGCGCAATCCAGAAGCAAAAAACCGGCCAGGGAGTTGACGGAGGCCGGTCTTGTAGGACTGGACTGCCGTTATCTCAATTTTGCCCCGCAATGCACCGGATGGATGGATCTGGTCAAGGACGGCGGCTCCGGCTCCCTGCGTATTTTCTGGAGCGGTCTGTGGAAGCTCAACACGGCGGCCGCCATACCTTATTATACGGGCCGCTACGGAAAGTCCAGGATCGGCTTCGGTTTTGTGGCCATGGGCGCCGGACTGGATGATTTTCATCGCCCGGCCACAGTCACCCGGGATGTCCTGAACGGGCTTATCGCGAAAACCGACAGCGAACTGGACGATTTTTCCCGGAAAACATATGAATTCATCGCTTCGAACCTGAAGGAAACAGCCATAAACCTTTCTGTTTCCACCGCCGTCATGATTGCGATAGTTATTTTTATCGCCATCTGGATGGCCTCCGTCATCACCCGTAGCGTCACGCGCCTTGTCAGCGGCATTGCCAGATTCCAGAACGGCGAACGGCATTTCCGCTTTGAGGAACCCATCAAGGATGAACTGGGGCAGCTTGCCGATTCTTTTGACGATATGGCGGAAAGCCTGGAGGCGAGCGCCAGCGGGCTGGTTGTCATTCTGGACGAAAAATTCAATGTCCGCTACGCGAACAGGACATTGCTGAACATGCTCGGCAAAACAATAAACGAGGTAGTGAGCCTCCCTTACGGCGAAGTTTCCATCTTTCCGTTTCAAAGCCCCGCGGATCCCGTGTACGCTCTGGAACACGGCATGGAGGCCGCGCCGTATTTATATGCCGGCACTCACAGATACTACCGGGGAAAAGCCGAACCTCTCAAAAATAAAAGGGGGAAACTCACAGGCTATCTTGTCGCCACCAATGATGTGACGAGCATTCTGCTTGAGCAGGAAAAGATAGCCCAGCAGCGCGCCCTGCTGGACACCATTTTCAACAATTCGCCGGATCTCATCGCCTTCTATAACGCGGAATTCGGATATCTCGCGGTCAACCCGCGCTTCGCCTCGCTGCCGGGGCTGCCCCCCGCGCGTCTGATCGGCATGAATCTTTCCGACTTTTTCCCGGAGGAGATCGCCAACGGATTCAAAGATACGTACGAACTCTGCCGGGATCAAAGAACCGCCATCTATTCGGAAACAAAATTGACTTTCGCCGACGGTCACGAGGAGCATCTTGACATCGTCAGAACGCCGATTTTCGACGAGAAGGGCGCGTTGCAGGGCTATCTCTGCGTGGCCCGCGACGTTTCCCTGCGCGTGAATGTGGAAAATGAGCTGCGCGGCGCCCAGATACAGCTGGAAAGCGCGGTTCAGGAAGCCCAGAAGGCATCGGTGGCCAAAAGCAATTTTCTGGCGCGCATGAGCCATGAAATCCGTACGCCCATGAACGCGATTATAGGCATGACGGAAATCGTGCGCCGCAAGCTCAACGACGGTGAAGTGCGAACGAACGACCTGATTGCCAACATGACCCAGATTGCGCGCTCCACCAATCATTTGCTCAACCTCATCAACGACATTCTTGATATTTCCAAAATTGAGGCCGGCAAGATTGATCTGGTGGAGGAAATCTTTGATCTGCGCGTTCTCCTGGACAATGTGTGTTCCATTATCTCGCCGCGCTGCGAGGAAAAGAACATTGAGTTCAGCGTAGTGCTGCAGGGGCTGGAAGACATGCCCGCCTTTGAGGGCGACACGTTGCGCATCAAGCAGGTTCTCATCAACCTCCTGGGCAATGCCTCCAAATTCACGCCGGAATGCGGGGAGATTGTATTTACCGCGCGTATGGAGGAAAGCGAGGCCGAAAGGGACAAACTGTTCTTTTCGGTCAGGGACACGGGTATCGGCATTGCCGAGGATGCCATGAAAACCATATTCAATCCTTTTGAACAGGCCGAAGGGCATCTTGCCCGCCGCTTCGGCGGCTCAGGCCTCGGCCTGACCATCAGCAGCACCATTGTGGAGATGATGGGCGGCCGGCTTGAAGTGACGAGCGAGGAAGGCAAGGGCAGCGACTTTTACTTCAGCCTCTGGCTCAAGAAGGCAAAACGGGCGCAGGCGCATGCGGAAGCGGCGGAACCCGATACGAGGCACCTTGCCGGCAAGCATATGCTGCTTGTGGACGACGTGGACATCAACCGCCTCATCCTCACGGAAACGCTTGCGGACACCGGGCTGGTCATTGATGAAGCCGAGGATGGCGAGAGCGCCGTCAGGGAATTTGAAAAATCGCCCGTCGGATTCTATGATATTATTTTCATGGATGTGCAGATGCCGCGCATGAACGGCTATGACGCGACACAGGCCATACGCCGGCTCGACAGACCGGACGCCGCGACGGTTCCCATCGTGGCGTTGACGGCCAACGCTTTCAAGGAAGACGTGGAAATGGCCCTCGCCAACGGCATGAACGCGCATCTTGCCAAACCCGTGGAGATAGACCGGGTAATCGAGACCCTGCTCATCTATCTGGGCCCCCAGGCTCCGGGCGTCATTTTGCCGAATGAGGCCCGAAACTCCTGAGAAGGGAAGAAGAAACGCTGTAATATTGCCCTTGACAGGCCTTCGTTGTGCCTGTATATGACTACTCCCTTGCCCGCGGCGGCTTGACAGGCCTTTGACCGCGGGCTGTCAATCCATGAGGAGAACCCGTAATGCGGAAATTTGAAACCATGCTGCTCCTTTCACCGGAGCTTTCCGCTGAAAACCGCGAAGCCGTCATCACCGGCCTCACCGGTGTGATTGAGCGCGAAGGCGGCGTTGTGGCGGAGGTGGACAACTGGGGTATGCGCGATCTCGCCTACCCCGTGCGCAAACAAATGCGCGGCTATTACACCCGGCTGGAATATCAGGCTCCGGCCGTTCTTGTCGCCGAATTGGAACGCAATATCCGTATCAGCGACGGGATCTTCAAATTTGTTACAGTCAGATTGGCCGATGCGGCGGTCGGGGAGGGAGCCTGATGGTTTTCAAGAAAAAATTCGCTCCGCGGCGCAGGTTTTGCCGTTTTTGCGCCGACAAGGACTTGCCGGTCAACTACAAACGCCCCGACATTCTGCGTGATTTCATTACCGAACGGGGACAAATCCTCGCCCGGCGCATCACGGGAACCTGCGCGTACCATCAGCGCCTTTTGACGCGGGAAATCAAGCGCGCCCGCCAGATGGCCCTGCTCATCTATACCGCCACGCATGACAGTGTCGTGAAGAAAAAGAGCATGATCTAGGGGGACCGGAGATGAAACTGATATTGCGCGCTGATGTGGAAAATCTCGGTAATCTGGGCGAGGTGGTCAATGTGAAGGCCGGTTATGCCCGCAACTGGCTTTTGCCGCAAGGGCTTGCCATGACGGCCGGCCCCGCCAACCTCAAGGTTTTTGAACTGGAGCGAAAAAAACTGGAAGTGCGCATGGATTCCCTGCGCGCTGAAGCCAGGGATCTGCAGGCCCGTCTGGAGGCCCTTGAGGTGCGTATCCCCGTGCGTGTGGGCGAAAACGACAAACTTTACGGTTCGGTCACCACAACCATCATAGGCGAATCCTTGGCCGCGCTGGGCGTTGAGGTTGACCGCCGCCGCATTCTGCTGGACGCGCCCATACGCCAGCTGGGCGAGCACCTCGTCCGCGTACGCCTGCACGCGAGCGTTATCGCGGCAGTGCCCGTGAAGGTGGTTTCTGACAGCCGGATCGCCGAAGATCAACCGGCCGAACAGGCTCCCCCTTCCGGCGAAAGCATCAAGGCCGCCGATGCCGAACAGGCGGCGGGTTGAACCCCGACATTTGACAGGCCATGCCCCAACAACATTACAGCGCCGCCTCCACCCGCAAGCCAGGGGGCGGCGCTCTGGATATTTTGCGCCGGGTGCCGCCGCACAGTGTGGAAGCCGAACAGGCGGTGCTCGGGGGTGTATTCTGCCGCAAGGACCTTATGCAAGGACTTGTGGACATTCTGATCCCCAAAGATTTCTACCTGCCCTCCCATGTCGTTCTTTTCAACGTCTTTGTGGAGCTGTTCAATAAACGGGCGCCTATCGACCTCGTTACTGTGGCGGAACTGCTCAGGGACCGCAAGGAGCTGGAGGATGCCGGCGGGGCCGTCTATCTGGCCGAGCTGGCGCAGGCCGTGGTGTCCGGCGCCAATGCGGAATATTACGCCACCATCGTTCGCGACAAGTCCCTCCAGCGTACCCTGATCGATGTCTGCTCCGGCATCATCAGCAATTGTTTTGACGCCTCGCAGGAAGTTTCAGCGCTGCTGGACGAATCCGAGCAGGCTGTCTTTTCCGTGGCGCAACGCAATACCGGCCGGGATTTTTTCTCCGTCGGCGATCTGATTGTTCCGGTCATTGACAAATTGACCCTTCTTTCCACCTCGCGGGAAGTGGTCACCGGCGTTACCACCGGCTATTTCCGCCTGGACAGACTGACGGCCGGCCTTCAGCCCTCGGACCTTATTATCGTGGCCGCCCGCCCCAGCATGGGCAAAACGGCCTTTGCCCTCAACATGGCTCTCGCCGCCGTCACAAGCCGGAATGTTCCGGTCGTCGTTTTTTCGCTGGAAATGAGCAAGGAGCAGCTCATGCAGCGCATGCTGGCCGCTCACGGCAAGGTGGACATGAGCCGGTTGCGCCGCCCTTCCCAACTGACGCCCGACGACTGGGAGCGCCTTCAGGCATCGGCGGATATTCTGCGCGACGCGTCCTTGTTCATTGACGACACGCCGGCGCTTTCAACCCTGGAGTTGCGCGCCCGCGCCCGACGTCTGAAGGCGGAAAAGGGCCTTGGCCTCGTCGTGGTGGATTACTTGCAGCTCATGCGTGCGAGCCGTCGCGGTATCGATTCCCGTGAACTGGAAATCTCGGATATTTCCCGCTCTCTGAAAGCTCTTGCCAAGGAGCTGGATGTGCCCGTGGTGGCGCTTTCCCAACTGAACCGCAAGGTGGAAGAGCGCGGGGACAAGCGCCCCATTCTTTCGGACTTGCGCGAGTCCGGGGCCATTGAACAGGACGCGGATGTGATCATGTTTATCTACCGCGACGATGTGTACAAACATCCCAAGGCTTCGGAACGGCCTTCACACGGGCCTGCCGAAATCATCGTGGGCAAGCAGCGCAATGGCCCCGTGGGCACGGTTGAGCTGATGTATATAGCGCCCTACACGTCTTTTGAGGACATTGAACGGACTGCGGCGCCCTCGGAAAACTTTGGCGGCCTGTAAGCCCGTTTTGATGCCGCGCAAGGCTGTCCCCAATGTTTCAATCTCCGGCCCAGCGTACAGGAGCCGGGTGGATTGCCCCTCCCTGGAGGAATATTTTCAGGCAAAATCGAATAAATATGGATGCTGGCTGCCGTGCTGCTTGCTGCTTTTTCCGTTTACAAAGAACAGGGCATTCCCCATGCGCACCGTTCGTTTTCGGCGCATCCCGCGCCCGCGCGCCTTCCTCCAGGCTTTGGCGGTTTTCCTCTGCTTGTGCATGGCGGGCTGCTTGGCGTCCGGGCGCAAGTACAATGTCGCGTTTTCTCCAAAGGGCGATAGCTTGGACTTGGTGCTTTCCGCCGTCTCGGCTGCGGAGCAATCCATCCTCGTCGCCGCCTATTCCTTCACCAGCAAACCTGTAGCCCAAGCCTTGCTGGAGGCGAGCAAGCGTGGCGTCAGCGTCCGGGTAGTGGCGGACAAGAAGAGCAACAGCGGGCGCTATACCGCCGTGACCTTCCTCGCCAACCGGGGAGTACCCGTGCGCCTGAACGGGCACTACGCCATCCACCATCACAAATTCATGGTTATTGACGGGCGGCATGTGCAGACAGGCAGTTTCAATTACTCGGCGGCGGCGGTGAACAAAAACGCCGAGAATGTCCTGCTCATCCGCGACGCGCCGGAGCTGGCCGGACGCTATGCCGCCGAATGGCAACGTCTGTGGGAAGAGGGAGTGCCGCTGGAAGCGCGGTATTAGAGCAAGTTCACTTTGAAATTGCTCCGGAGGAGGGGCGGATGCACCGCCGCCCGTCCATGAGGCGCGGGCGAAACCGCGTTTCTCCGTAAAGCGCCGAAGAGAGCGTTTCAAAAGCAAAATGCTCCAGAGCGGCCCAACTTTTTCAAAGTTGAACGGCTCCGATGAAAGCTACTCTTCCGTGCCGGCGGTATCGGGCACAAATTGCCGGATATTGGCGCGTTGCGGCCCTTCCCGCTTTTGATCCGGACGGAGGGCGTTTTTGCCGTAGGCGGCGTGGGCGTGAGTGCGCGGAGTGACGTCCGGCCAGGGCCGCGCGAAAGTTTGGGCCGCGCTGCCGGAAGCCGCGGGGTGAAGCCGATTGCCTATGTCCGTGGCGACCTTGCGGGCTTCGGGAGTTTCCAGTATTTGGGCGTAGGCCCCGCGCAGACCGGAAAGAATTTGGACAACGCTGTCCAGCGATTCCACGTTCATTTTCAGGTTGGCCTGCAGAAGGCGCGCTGTACACAATATATAGAGGTTGTTCAGGTTGACGGCCAAATCGCCGCCGCGCTCCATATTCAGTGAAGACGAGAGCTCGTTCACGATATCAATGACCTTGGATATCAGAATGCCCTTGCCCGCATAGTCCTTGGCCAGCATTTTGTCTCTGGCCTGCTGCAGATAGTTGAGCGCGCCGTCGTAGAGCATGATCAAAAGTTCCCCCTGGTCGGTGGTGCTGACCTTGGTGTTGAAATATGCTTGCGCCGCTTTGTTCATGGTGCATCCTTTATATTTTGTTTCCGGTTCCGCAATTTCAGCAGAGCTTGTCACTCGCCGCTCTTCAGTTGACGGAGCTGCCCTTCCAGACGCTTCTTCTGTTCGCTGTACTGTTTGAGCATGGTTTCAAGGTTGGCGAAAATTCTTTTCTGCCGCGATTCCCACATGGCCAGGCGCGTCTCTTCCTGTTCGATTTTTTTGTCAATGTTCTCCATAATTTTTTTATAATTGTCGCGCAACACCATCAGAGCGCCGTTTTCCGACTTCAGGGAAATGGCGTCGGCGTTGCCGGAACCGACATTCACATCTGTGAAACGCATTTCGTCTTTCAAGAATGTTTGCACCGTCTGGACCAGACCCTCCTTGATGCGCACTTGGCCTGTATGGTCGCCCGGGGTGAGGTTGTCGATGGATATGGACAAACCCTTGGCCGGCCCGGAACCCACGCTGTAGTAATACCCCGGCATGCCGATGTCCCGCTGCGCCTCCACGCCGCCCACGGTCACGCCGGTTATGCCGCCGCTGCCGTCAACGTGGTATGTGACGTCATACACGCCGGCCTTGGTGATGCCCTTGATATGGCTGCCGTAGCGAAAGTCGGCGCTGGTGCTGACGCCTGTGCCGCTGGTGCAGAAAAAATCCACCACGTCCTGCAGGTGGTTGCTGATCATGTCGTTATAGCGCTCCATGTCCATTGACTTGAGTTCCGTAATGGAGGAGTTGGGCGCGATCACAAACAGGCCGTAGTTGGAGTCGTTTTGGTCCGTGCAGGTTTTGATGCCCATGTCGGCGAGCTTTGCCACCAGATCGCCGGAAAGAATGTCCGAAGCGGATTGTTGGCTCTTGAATCCCGGGGGCGCGCCGATCAGCAGATTCTTGAAACGGCTGTTGAAAAGCTGTACGCCGTAATTGCCTTGCAAAAGCGCGCCTTTTTCAGAAGTGAGCTGCGAGGGGCTGTAATTGCTTTTGCCTATATCATTTGGATCATTGGAGGTAACGTTCTTTTCGGCATTAAAGGAAGTCAGATCGCGCACAGTGAGCAGGACGGAATTTACCGCGTCCAGAAATGTCTGGAGGGATTGCTCCACCGAGGCGATGTCGGTGCTCACGCTCAGTTTGGCCACTCCCACATCCTGAATGTCGAAAATAACGCCCCCAATGACATCGCTTACGCTGTTGGAGGAGGATTCCATGTCCAGGGGCCAGTTGTCCACGCGGTAAACCGCGTTGGCGGCGCGCTGTATGCTCCAGTTGCCGGAGGATATCACCTGCCCCTGTACGCCGGGTCCGGAAATCGCCAGAACATTTTCGGCCCGGAGAAAGGCATCCCCGTCCGCGGGGCCATTCCAGACGGAGCCGTCCGCCTTTACCAGGCCGGCGATTTTGGAGCCCGCCGTGGAGTTGATCGCCGCTGCGAGCGTCTGCATGTCGGAACCGCTGGGCAGCGTGACCTGCAGCGCCGTGCCGTCGTTCAGCGTGATGTCGTAGGCGAGGTTGGGCGGGGCCTCAAGGAGATATGATGTCCCGTCCTGAAAAAACGCGACGGCCTCAATTGTCGTCTCGGTATCGGCGGCGACGGTGATGCCGCTCATGCCGCCGCTCCCCGTGGTCTGGGCGAAATCCTGGACATCGCCAAGGATCAACACGGTATCGCCGGCGTCAGTGCTTTCCGTACCGCCCATTGTCTGTTTTACGGCAGCCAGCAGATCGGCCTTTGTTCTTGCGGAAACGACGGTATGGTTGCCGGTTTCGTTGTCGTCTATCGTGAGTTTGCCGGTGCCGCCGTCATAGGCGAAAGTGACGGTTCTGCCGTTTTTTTTTGTCAGGGTATACACATCTCCGTTATTGAGCGTGTCGGCCAAATGGGCGGCGGCAAAAGTCAGGTCGGTATCGGCCCTGAGCAAGCGCCCTTGGGGTCGGGCGGTGCCGCTTTCGTCTTTGCGGCTGATCGACCTGACGCCGTCCAGCACAAGATTGCCGTTCGCGTCCACGCCGGCCGAGCCGAAGCCGCTTATCTGCGCGTTTACGGCGGACGCCAGTTGCTCCCTGGTGGAGTCGCCTTTAATGGTGAAGCTGCGTTTTGCGCCGTTTTCCAGCACCAGGTCATAGGTATAGGTCGTGGGATTGGTGATCGGCGCCGTCGGGTCCGCGGTGGCATTGGTCTGCCATGTGGAGGTCGTGCCCGAGGCGTCCATGCCGAGAAGTCCGGGGTTGTTGTAGACATAAAGATCGTTGGCGGCCCCCGTGTCCTTGCCGGCTATCTGGAACACATAGCCCGAACCGGTCTGGATGAGGCTTATCAGCACGCCGGGGTTGCCCACCGCGTTGTTGACCATATACATGAAGGATTCCAGCGTGGTGTTTTGGGGAATGTGCACCGTGTAATCCTTGCCGGCGTAATTGTATTTGAAGTCTCCGCCCGTTGTGGTGATAATGTCGGTTTTGGAGTTGAACACATGACCTGTGTTGGCCCAGATGGCATTGCTCGCCATCTGGCTCACGGTGATGGTGTGCCGCACGTCCTGCGCCGAGGCGTTGGCCACGGCGGTGATCACGTTCTGATCGCTGGAAGTTGTCTTTTTGGTGACGAACTTGTTGCGGTCGCTTAGGGAGCCGAGCACATTGCCGGCGGCCTGCACCTGTTCAATAATCTGTCCGAAAGCCTGATAGCGCAGATTCCAGTCGCTCTTCCAGGCTTCCATGCGCTTGATCTGTATGGATTCGACCTGCCTGAGCTGCCGCAGAACTAGGTCAAAATCGGTATCTGAGCCGCCAAGGCCGGAAATGGCTGTTGAACCCGAAATTGTGGTAGCCATATACGCCCCTCGAAAAGAATTGTCGCCCCGCGGCCCCGGATGCTCGTCGCGGCGCCCCTGTGCCGCGGGCCGCCGGCGGGGCGCCTCAATCCCCTTCGCATGCAAGAATTGTGCAAGGCATTTTTTCCCGGCGCGGGCAGGCCGGGAAGCGCCGGCGTTGAGGGCCGCCGGTTGTATTATCGGCATTGGCGGGCAAATATTTAGCTGGGTTCAAAAATATCAGGGCGGTTCACGCATGAAACGAGTGAACCGCCCTGAAAGGATTTGCCGGCAAATCCTTTCCACGGCAATCGGACGCTCCGCCGCGTCTTCTCCGGATTCAGCCGCGGGGCTGGCGTTTTCTGGTGTGCCGGACATTCCCCTGAACTGTGCTTTCTCCTTCCAGTGTTTCAACGTCGAAAAAAGTCTTGAAGGATTCCCTGGCCTTTTTTTCGGCATAGCCCCTTACGTCTTCCAGCCATGTCCTGTAGACAGTCAGCAGTTCAAGGCCCTTTTCGCTCAATTGAAAACCCTGGCGGTTGCTCCCCTGTTTTTCCAGCAAGGGCGTCCCCCAGGCGATTTCGCTTTCCTTTATCTTGCCCCAGGCGGCCCGGTACGACATGCCCAGGGCGGCGGCCGCCTGCTTGAGGGAACCCTTTTCCTGAATCAATTCCAGCAGACGCATTCTTCCCCGGCCCAGCAAGGCGCCTTTGTCGGTTTCCATCCAGATGTTGATGCCGAAGCGCAGTGTGGCTTTCACGCCCCCTCCCTTGCAAAAACGTCCATGCGCCCGATGCCGGCTGTCCTTTCATGCCTCCGTGGCGCTTGCTTCCGTTCCGGACAATATTCTTTGACAGTGTTGGAATAAGCGTCCCGGCCGGAGGTGGTCAAGCGAAAAAATCCGTGAATCTGATTTGACACCTATTTGAGGTATAGTATATAATTATTGGCTTATGTTTACAGGAAGCAAAGCATGTCCTTGATCGCCTGGCGCCCCTTTTTGCTTGCCGTTGTCTGCACCGCGCCTGGCGTCGCGGCGCGTTTCGCGCAGCCGGAAATGTCGCCGCTCTGGCTGGCCCTGCTTGCGGGCGCGGCTATCCTGGGCGCTTCCTTTCTGCTCACCTGGGCCTGTGAAGTGGCGCAGATGGACATGCCGCAGGCCGTGGCCGTGGCCGTGGTGGCCTTTATAGCCGTATTGCCGGAATACGCTGTGGACATGTATTTTACCTGGATGGCGGGACAGAATCCGGAAAGCGCGTACGCCCATTACGCCATTGCCAACATGACCGGCGCGAACCGGCTTTTGATAGGCCTTGGCTGGTCGGTTATCGTACTCGTTTTTGCCGGGCGCTTCCAATCGGCCGTGGCGCTGGAAGACGACAAACGCACGGATGTGCTTTTTCTGGGCTTGGCCACTCTCTACGCGCTTCTGATACCGCTCAAGGGTTCCCTTACTCTCTTTGACGGCGTGATTTTTCTGGGCATTTACGTCTGGTATATATGCCTCATCTGCCGCCGGCCCGTGGAAGAGGAAGCTCCTGAAGGCCCGGCGGCCGTGCTGGCGCGACTTCCCAAAAAACGCCGGCTTGCGTCAATTGCGGGCCTCTTTTGTTTTGCCGCCCTAGTGATTCTGTGCAATGCCGAACCGTTCAGCGAAAGTTTGGTGGCCAGCGGCAAGCTGCTCGGCGTGAACGAATTTTTGCTGGTGCAGTGGCTTGCGCCCATCGCATCGGAAGCTCCGGAATTTATCATTGCCCTGATGTTCGCCTTTCGCGGCAACGCCGGGCTTGCCCTGGGGAGTCTGCTTTCTTCCAAGCTCAATCAATGGACTTTGCTTGTGGGGATGATTCCGGGCGTGTACGCCGTCTCCTCGGGCGGCCTTTCTCCCATGAATCTGGACAACCATCAGCTTCAGGAGATACTGCTCACGGCCGGTCAATCCATTTTTGCCGTGATACTGCTTGCGGACTTGCGCCTCGGCGTGCGCGAGGCCTTCTGGCTGCTTCTGTTCTTCGCGGCGCAGCTTCTCTCTCCCCTGTACGACAGGCAAATTGAAGTCCTGCTGGGACTGACGCACAACCCCTTGCGTCTGCACGCCTTTTATGCCTGGCTTTATTTGGGGCTGGCGGCGTTTTTGCTGCTCAAAAACAGACGGCGGGTCTGGAAACTGCGTTCCGGTTTCAGGGTATGATTTCAAGCCCCGCGGCCTGCGTCGCCCGGCGTCAAAAGGTGCGGGACAATCGCGCCGGACGGCGCTGTGGAATGTGCGGAAGTCTGGAAGGTGTTTGCTGTTGGAGCGCGTATGCCGCTGGTCGACCGTTTTGTCGCCATGAAAATCCGTAAAGTTGGAAAGGGACTTTTGTCCTGCGCGCTTGTGGCCGCCCTGGCCGAATTTCTGATGTGGAACCAGCCCGCTGCCATGCCTTTGTTGGGTTTGTCGGGCCAGATATCCTCCGGCAATTCCCCGGGCAACGCCTCCGGGAAGCTCAGCGTTGCGGATCATGCCGTCCGCCGGACCAAACAGCGCGGCAGGCATGTCATTGACGTCAACCTCAATTATCCCGTTCTGGACTACGCGGCCATTGACGCCGACATACACCGCTGGGTCATGGGCATTGTTGACGCTTTTGAGGAAAATCTGGACGACGGCCCGTCCGACGGCGACGAAAGCCGGACAAAGGAAGAAACCCAAGACTACGCCCTGCAAGGCTCCTACACGGTTGCGCAGCCGTCGCCCGCGGCCGTCAGCCTGACTTTCGAATTATGGACATATACCGGAGGGGCTCACGGCAACCTGGATATTATCACCTTGAATTACAGCCTCCTGACCGGACAGCGTCTGGAACTGGTTGACTTGTTCGATGACCCCGACGAGGCTCTCAGGCTCATGTCGTCCTGGTCATTCCGGATTCTCTCCCGACGTCTCCCTTTTGCCGGCTCGTGGGCATTGCAGATGCTCAAGGACGGAATAAGCCCGAATGCGCAAAATTTTTCCAGCCTCACGCTCACGCCGGAAGGTGTTGTCATTCAGTTTCAGCCCTATCAGGTGGCGCCTTGGGCAGCCGGCGCGCAGGCGGTGGAAATGCCTTTTGAAAAACTGGCGCCGGCCGGCCCATTGTCCATTATCTGGGGCAAATAGCCGGCACCCGCAAAAAAAATCGCCGTCAGCGTTTGCGGCTCTCCGTCGGAGCATCCACATAAAACCAGAAAAGCGCGCCCAATTCCAAAGGACGTGGGGCGCCCTCAGGCCCTTTGAGGGGGGCCCCCGGCGTCTGCGCCATGCAGCACCACCAGCCGGGCTGGTTGACCACAAAGGCGAACTGTCCGGTCGCATCTGATATTGAAGCCAGTTCCTCATGCCAGCGGGTAGGCACAACGCCCTTGTCCGTGTTGATGCGGGCAAGGCGTATGGACGCGCCGCGCAGCGGTTCCCCGTTAAGCAGCACACGGCCGGAAAAAAGAGACGGCGCCGTCAGCCCGAAAGGGCGGACAAGGGGTTGTATCTCGAAACGCTGGCCCACCGGCGTGTCCCAGCCGCGCTCCACACCGTGGACCGGCAGCATTGTCTTGACGTAATGCTGGAGGAAACGGTCGCGCGGGGCGTCCCACCAAGGGCGGGAATCAATGCTGAACTGGTACAGTCCCGGTTTGTCCAGGGCCACATTGGCCGCCCAGGCCTTTTTGTCAAGATAGCGGATTTCTTCCAGATCACCCAGCAAATCCAGGCGCTCTCCCTGCAAAACGCCGTTACCGGAGGGAGTGGCATCGTCATAGCGCAGCACCGCGAAAAGTTCCGGCATGTCCATTACAAGGCAGTTCAGGGTAAAAGGTTGCATCATGGTGATCAGGAGATCAACTTCCTCGCCGATATCCGCGGGGCCGTTGTCCGCCTTTTGCGCGGCGGGCTGCGCCCTGTCCTCTCCGCCGTGCGCGTTTTTATCCCGTGCCGTTTCCGTTTTGACCGGTTCAGCGGATGGCGCTTCCACGCTTGCGCGACTCGGCACAAGCAAAGTCACTTGGGCCTGCGCGGGACAGGCCATGCCCAGCGCGACGCACAGGGCAAGCGGAGCAAAGTGTTTTGACGCATGATGTCGCAAGACAGCAAAAAAGGATTGCCGCATAACGTCCCCGAACCTGTTGTTGTGAGCGAAAAGCCGCTGTTTGCCACGGCAGGAACCAGATGGCATGTAACAAAAAACCCGCGAACTGTCAGCAGGAGAAACAGGGGAATGTGGGGATCGTGGTCAGGGAACCCTTGCCGGATTGATGAGTCGTCCCGGGAAGTGGAAAATTTGGTACTATTTTACGGATGATTGGGATGTCTATCCAACTGAAATTCCAGAAAAATATAAAGAGTCACCACAGGGATTCCAGCTTATCCCGCTCCGCGCGCAGCCTGTCTTCCGCAAGCCCGGCAAGGCGTTCAAGCAGACTTCCGGCCAAGGCCGCAAGGGCCTCCGGCGGGCCATCATTGTTTACAAGCAGGTCGCAAGCCGCCATTTTGCGCTCCTGCGGCCATTGCCGCGCCTCCAGAGCCGCCGCTTTGGCTTCCGTCCAGCCGCGCGCGGCCGCGAGGCGGCGCAGACGGACGGGCAAGGAAGAATGCACGCCCACAAGCAGCGGGGCGGGGCTGAAAAGTTCTTTCCAGCCGCATTCCAGATACAGCGGCACCTCGGCCAGCGCCAGCGCGTCTCCCGCATTTTCCCGCGCCCGCCAGAAGTTTTCCAGCCCTTGCCGCACAAAGGGATGCACCAGGGCTTCCACTTCGCGGTATAAAGCCGGATCGGCGCACAGGGCTGCGAAAAGGGCCTTTTTGTCCACAGCCCCTTCGGGCGTCAGCATGCCTTCGCCGAAACGCCGCCTGATCCATTGCGTCGCCTCGCCCCCGCGCGCGTAAAGCCCTGCCGCCGCCTCGTCGGCGCTGAACACGGAAACGCCCCTGCCGGCCAGATGCCGGAGCAGGGCTGTTTTGCCGCTGCCGGGATTGCCGACTATCACCACGCGCTCCATGCGTTCGCAGGCGGCCAGCGCGGCTTGCGGCATGTCCTCCGGCGGCGGGCAGACAAAACGCAGTTCCTCGCCGCCGCGGGGGTGGGCAAAGGCAAGTTTCCAGGCGTGCAGCATCTGGCGCGGGGCCGCCGCCCGCACGTCCCTGGGGGCGTACAGGGCATCCCCCAGCAGGGGATGGCCGAGATGGGCCATATGCACGCGAATCTGGTGCGTGCGGCCGGTGTGGATACATACGGCCAGCAGGGAAGCGCGCCCGCCGGGCGCGCTCCAGAGACGTTTCCAGCTGGTATGGGCGGCCTTGCCGCCCTTTTCCTCCTGCACGATGGCCATTTTGACCTTTATGACGGGATGCCGGCCGACAGATTCGCGGCACTCGCCTTCCTCGGCGGGAACGCCGCTGACCAGGGCCAGATATTCCTTGCGCACCCGCCGGTCGGCAAAAGCCGAGGTCAGGGCGAGTCGGGCGCGCTCGTCAAGGGCGACAGTCAAAAGCCCGCTGGTGTCCTTGTCAAGGCGATGCACAATGCCCGGACGCTGCCCCTCCAGGGCGGCAAGCCGGGGAAATCGGGCCAGAAGGCGCTGCACCAGAGTATTCCCCCGGCAGGACGGGCAAGGATGCACGGTAAGGCCGGCCTGCTTGTTGCAGACCAGAAGATGTTCGTCATGCCAGAGCACGTCCAGCGCGCCCGCTTCCGGCACCGGGGATTCCCGTGTTTCGGGAATATCCAGAACAATGCGCTGCCCGCTCCTGATTCTGGCGGCCGGCCGCGTTTCCACACGCCCGTCCACCAGGCAACGCCCGGCGGAGACAGCCCTTTGCAGCGCCGCGCGCGAAATCCGCGGCGCATTCTCCCGAAGCACGCTGTCCAGACGCCGGCCGGCAACCTCCGGCCCGGTCAGAAATTCAATGCCGTTCAAAAGCGCGCGTCCGTCAAAGTTGTGAGGGTGCGAATGCGCTCCTCCAGCGTGGCGTTCCGGTACAGATTTTTCAGCTCCCGGCCCGGTGTTGTGGAAGTGACCACGGCCCTGCCGATGACGAAACGGGCGTTGTCATCGGGGCCATCGACAACGCGAATGCCCCAGACATTGTGAAAAACGGCGGCCCGGCCCCTGTGCCCGCCCACATAAAGCATGATGTGCCCGCGCGCGCCCACAAGGCTGGCAAAGGGCGTTCCGTTGGTCAGGATGAACGCTTCCTTGTCTCCCGGGGACATTCCCTCCAGATGATGAACCAGACCACGGCGCGACTGCGCGGCGGAATTGCGCGGCAGCCAGAGACCGAAAGGCGTCAGCACATCACGGATCAGGGAAGAGCAGTCGCGGTTGCCGAACATGCCTCCCCAGCCGTAGTGCTGCGACATCACGGCATTGCCCACGCGGGCGACATTGCCCGGAGTAAACGGCAGGGGCTTGAGCGCCGCGTCCTCGGGACCAAGCCTCGTCTCCCCGATTTCGGCCGTGACGCCCGAACCTTTGACGGGATACAGGACATACAGCCCCTTGCCGGCGGTCTTTTCCGGCTGTACCGGAAACACCGCCCCTATCCCCGCCCGGTTGCCCGCCAGAAACACACCGTCGCGAATCAGCGCGGCATAACGCCCTGTCAGGTATGCGCGTTTGAAATCAGCGTCTACCAAGGCGACATCCCGCGCATCCACCCATCCCCCGGCCACGGGACACTCCACATAGTGCCAGAGCCCGTCCCGCGTGGTGTGTGCGACAAAAAGCGGCGTGCCCGGCGGCAGAAGCGAATACTGAAAGTAGTCGAAGGGATTCGCCCAGGGGTCCGGCGTCGGCTTGGCAAATCTGGGCTCATGGGTGGGTATTTCGCGCAAATCCGTATTGCGCAGGGTCACGGCGTGTTCACGGCGCGAAGGGAATGCCTCCAGCCGGGCATTGCGTTCCAGCAAATCCCATTCGGGCTGCCGCCAGCGCGTGCCGTCGGATTTGTAGCCACGGGCCTTGCGAAAGACGGCGGCCACGTCTTTTCCGCGAGCGGATGCCGCGGCCGTCTCCCACGGCCCAAAAAATATCCTGTTGAAGGCCGCGTCCGATGACGTCTGCACGGCCGCGTCCATCAGGCGTTTGTCCCGTCCGGCCGCGTCCGCGTAAACATTCAGGTCCTGCGGAAAGTCGCGCACGTCTTTGGGCGTGTTCATCCAGGAGGCCAGGGGCGTTCTCGCCGGGGTCTGCGAATATCTTTTTGTTCCGCAGGCCGCAAGCAGGGAGAGGCAAAAAAAGACAAACGTCACACGGAAGAGATTGCCGCGCAACGACATGACAGTAAACAAAGTTTGAATTTCGCCCACAGTAGTCATTGTTCAAGTCCCTGCCCGGAAATTTATTAACTACCCGAATTTTTTGGTCAGTACAATGAGAGGCGGCTTTTTTGTGGAGATATTTGCCGTCCTCATGCCAGGAACACGGTAACATATCAAGCTCATCTTTCCATCCCGCAACAGTTCCCGCGCGTCTCCGGAGCATGAATTCCTCAGCCCGGCGCTCCACCCTCAACGACTACAGCATTAGGGCCTGTTAACACTAATTGACAAACTCGCGGTAATAGGACATTGTTCAGGTATGGAAATCACCCGGGAACAATACGATAGAATTGCCGACTGCTTCCCGCGTCAAAGAGGAAATG
>JAISLI010000023.1 GCA_031291035.1 Desulfovibrio sp. | reverse complement strand
CATTTGTAATGTCCATGCCCAGTTATGGGGCAAAACAGAATGAAAAGTCCAGATATTTTCTAAAAAAATCGCCGCGATATTGATCCCAACTATTGGAAAACATTTTGAGATGGCTTCTAAAAACCTGCTTCCTCATCAACAAGAACTACTGTTATTTTTACACCGTAGGGTTGTTTGCGATGAATTGTCATTACGCCACATATACATTTTTTCCGGTAATCGTACAAGGTGTTTTCCGATTGTATCTTTTTGCATTTTGTACCGCAGCGGTATTTTTTGCACGCTTGATAGCTTCTTCCAACGATGAGGCAATCTTATTTTTCCCTATTACATATATAACATGTTTAGGACCATAACAAGTCGCAGCGGTACGGTTTCCCATTCCATCAATATTAACTATTTGACCATCAGAGGATATTGCATTAGCAGAGGTCAAATATATATCAGCCAACAATGCCTTTTTGGTCTCTCTTTCAGAACTATTCGGAGTATGTTGATAAATAGCTGTGGTTTGCCTTTCCCATATCTTTTTGATACCTAAAGCGTCTAAAGTCAATGAATTTCCCATTCCTATAATCATATCGTTACGTACAGGAAATGTTTCTATTATGAAACTTGCAGCTTCTTGCAGATCATTGCAGCTAACAGCGTGAAACCCTCTTCTCCTCAAATTATCTTTGAGACTATCTAAATTAAAACCCATACTCTAATCGCCTCCTTTCTGTGGAATATCATTAAAAATTATAACACACGGCTGTGCAAAAATCTATCTCATTTCTTTTAGTCTGTCGGCGGTGTTGTGTTTCCTCTTCACGGGTGTAGCCGGTCGCCCGCATACACAGGGCGATCATGGCGTCACGCCGGGATTCGTCCATCTTGTCCGAGCATTTTTTCCGGACCACTTCGCGGTAGGCGTATAGGGTGGTGAATTCTGGTTCGTCTGGTCATATTGCCCGGCGGCTCCAAACATGCTATACAGACGCGACGGTGAACATGCTGACCAACGCGCTCAACGACCTGCCCGACGTCATGCGGGCTGTCGCCATCGCGGCGACGCCCGCCCTGCTGGGCATTATTCTGCATGAAGTGGCTCACGGCTATGTGGCCTTCAGGCGCGGCGATCCGACGGCTGCGGCCTTGGGCCGCCTGACGTTAAATCCGTTGCCGCACATTGACCCCATGGGCATTCTCGTTTTTGTCCTTACAAGCCTGACGGGGTTCGTTTTCGGCTGGGCAAAGCCGGTACCCGTGAATCCCCGATATTTCCGCAATCCTGTCAGGGACATGATGCTCGTTGCCTTGGCCGGCCCCATGACCAATATGGTCCTGGCCGTCATTTTCGGCCTGTCGCTGCGCCTGATGGTGTATTTTTTTCCGCCCGACCTGTGGCGGCACAGCGGCGTGTATATCTTCGCCCTGTCCTCCCTGCAGGCCGGCGTGGTAATAAATTTCGGCCTTGCCTGGCTCAATATGCTGCCCATTCCGCCGCTGGACGGCAGCAAGGTGCTTTCTTATTTTTTGCCGCGCGAGACAGGCTGGCGTTTTATGGGGATGGACAGGTACGGCTTTGCCGTTTTGCTCTTGCTGCTTTTCACCGGCTTGCTGGGGGATTTGCTGGGGCCGCTGGTCCGGGGCAGCGTGCGGGGGTTGTTCACATTGCTTGGTTTGCAATAAAGGACGTCGATAATGGACGGGAAATCGCGGACAGCTTCAGGAATGCGCCCGACCGGGCCGCTGCATCTGGGTCATTATTTCGGTGTGCTGAAGAACTGGATTGCCCTGCAGGAAAGTACCCATGCCTACTTTTTTGTTGCGGACTGGCACGCGCTCACCAGCGATTTTGCGGATACGTCCGGCCTGCGCCGCAATATCGCGGAAATGGTCAAAGACTGGGCAGGCGCCGGCCTTGACCCTGAAAAATGCGTTATTTTTCGCCAGTCAGCCGTCAAGGAGCATGGCGAGCTTTCCCTGCTGCTTTCCATGATCACGCCTGTTTCCTGGCTCACCCGCAATCCCGCCTACAAGGAGCAGCAACAGCAAATCAGTAACAAGGATCTCGGCAATGCGGGTTTTCTCTGTTATCCGGTATTGATGGCGGCGGATATCCTCACGTACATGCCGCGCGAGGTGCCCGTGGGCGAGGACCAGCTGCCCCACCTGGAACTCACCCGTGAAATCGCGAGACGCTTCAATGCGTTGTACGGCGAGATATTTCCCGAACCTCGGGCGCTCCTTACGCCGGCCGCCAAGTGTCCCGGCCTGGACGGCCGCAAAATGTCCAAAAGTTACGGCAACGGCATTTTCCTTTCGGATTCCTTTGCCGACATTGAGGACAAGGTGCGCGGCATGTTCACCGATCAGGCGCGCATGCGCAGGTCGGATCCCGGCAATCCGGACGTATGCAATCTTTTCCCCTATCATGTTTTGCTGACGGAGGATCCCGTCCGGGAAGACATTCGCCTGGGCTGCGCGACAGCCGCGCTGGGTTGCGTGGACTGCAAAAAAATATTTCTCGCCAGGTTGCGCGATTTCCTCGCCCCCCTGCAAGAACGCCGTGCCGCGCTGGAGCGGCGTCAGGGCGCCGTGGAGGATATTCTGGCCGCCGGCAATGCGCGTGCCCGCGCTTTTGCCCGCGGCACGCTGGAGCGGGCGCGGGAGAAAATGGGGCTGTAACGCGGAAGCGCAAATGTTGACCGGCGGCGGGCGCGTGGTGGCACTGTGAAATACGTGGGCATAGATTACGGCCTTGCCCGTACGGGTCTGGCGGTATCGGACCCGGAAGGGCGCATGGCTTTTCCCCTGATTACCTTTTTCTTCCGCGATTTTCCCGACCGCAAGGCCCTGCTTGCGGCCCTTGCGGCCCGCATCGCGGAAACCGGGGCCGAGGCTGTCGTCATGGGTCTGCCGCTTCATGCCGACGGCACTGAAAGCGAGACCACGAGGCAGGTGCGTAATGTCACAAAGCGCATCAGACGGCGTATCGCCCTGCCCGTCTATTTTATGCCCGAATTGCTCAGCAGCGCGGAAGCCCTTCAGAACATGCGCCAGGCCGGAGCAAGGGCGGACAAGCGCCGGGCGGCGCTTGATCAGCAAGCGGCCGTATGTATCCTTGCCTCCTTTCTGGCGCTGCCGCCTGACAGGCGGAGGCTCGCGTGAAGATTCTCCCGCGCCTGTTCGCTCTGCTGCTTCTGTGCGCTGTTGCCGGCGGCGTCTGGGTCCGGCATGAAGCTGTCGTCTTTTTGCGCACAGCCCCGGAGCAGGCCGGCCGTGAGGTGTTCTTCGACGTTGCCCCGGGGGCGCGTTTTGCCGCCGTCTGCGGGCAGCTGCGTGAAAAGAACCTCATCACTGACGCGTGGAAATTCCGTCTTCTGGCCCGCTGGAAAAAACTGGACGGCCGTTTGCAGGCGGGGCGCTTTGCCATGAATACCGGCTGGTTACCGGAAAGAACGCTGAATGAGCTTGTGAACGGACGTCCGCTGCTCTTTCGCATCACAATCCCGGAAGGGCTGACCTGGCGACAGACAGGGCAGGCGCTGGAAAAAGCCGGTTTTGTCGTTTTTGAGGATTTTCGCAATGTGATTGCGGATCCGGATTTTTTACGCCATTACGGCATTCCCTTCGATACGGCGGAAGGATTTCTCATGCCGGATACCTACCTGCTCAAAAAGCCGGACCTGCCGGATACCGCGCGGGCCCGCGCCGTGGCCGGACGCATGGTGGACAATTTTTGGCGCAAGGCGGCGGAAGTGTGGCCGGACGGAGCGAAACCGGCGGTCGAATTCCTGAAAAAATGCGTCATTCTGGCCTCGGTGGTGGAGAAGGAAACCGGGCGCGACGAGGAACGGGCGCGCGTGGCCGGGGTGTTCCGGAACAGGCTTGAACGGGGAATGCCGCTGCAGGCCGACCCTACGGTCATCTACGGTCTCGGCGAGAAATTTGACGGCAATCTGCGCCGCATTCATCTGGAGGATCCCGCCAATGCCTACAATACGTATCAACATCCCGGTCTGCCGCCGGGCCCCATCTGTTCATTCGGCATGGCCGCGCTCAGGGCGGCGGTGAATCCGGAAGCGCACGATTTTCTCTATTTTGTGGCGGAAAGCGACGGCGGCGCGCATGTTTTTTCCGCAAATCTTTCAGAACACAACAAGGCTGTGCGACGCTACCTTGAACGGCGAAGGAGCAAGTGAGGCGCGGGAACACCGCCGCGTCACGGCGGGGGAACAATGGTATGAACTATTTGATTGTCGAAGATTTTTCCGGGCAGCCGGTGCCTTTTATTTTTCCGCGCCGTGTGGATCATGGGGACATGCGCGAGCAGCTGCCTTACGGGCAGATACTTTCCGGCGGCACTGTGGAGTATGGGCGCAACGGTTTCGTCTGCTTTGGCGGTCACGCGGAACTGGGCCTGAAAGCCAGGCCGGTTGAGGACGCGGCCATTATCGCCGACGCGTTGCGCATCCGTTGAGGCACGGGTGGCTTTTCCGTCTCTGCTTGTGGCCTCCACCGCCAGCGGCGCGGGCAAAACCCTGACGACGCTGGCTCTGATTTGCGCTCTCAGGGCGCGGGGGATCAATGTCGCGGCGGCAAAGAGCGGCCCGGATTACATTGACGCCGGCTTTCATGCGGCCGTTGCCGGAACGCCCGTGTTCAACCTCGATGTGTGGATGAGCCGCGCGGCAAGGCCGCCAACGCGCTGCCCGGCAGACCGGAAAACTGTAACGGATGCGCCGCGGCCCTCGCGCGGCCGGGTGATATCCGGGGCTCCCGTCGGTCTCGGGCGACTTTTTTCGCGTCTGCGCGCTGCCTCCGACATGGTCTTGGTGGAGGGGGCCATGGGGCTGTATGACGGCACGGCTGACGGTTCCGGCTTGGCTTCTTCGGCCCATCTGGCGATGCTGCTGCATTTGCCTGTGCTGCTGCTTCTCCATGCCGGCGGCATGGGGCAGTCCGCGGGCGCGCTGGCGGAGGGCTTTCTCCGGCATCGCCCCGCCTGGCTCGCGCATTGCGGCAAGGAGCTGACTTTCGCGGGCCTTGCCTGCACGCATGTGGGCGGGGAAAAACACAAGGCCGTATTGCGCGCGGCCCTGAACGAAGTGGAGGCCGGAACGGGCGTGCCGCTGCTGGGCTTGCTGCCGCGTGAAGGCGCGCCGCGTCTGGCCTCGCGCCATCTTGGTCTGGTGGAAGCGCGCGAGGCCGCGCCGGCGCTTGACCATTCGGCCCTGGCCGACTGGATGGAGGCCAATTGCGATGTCGGCGCCCTGCTTGCGCGTATCGGCTTTATAAAAAAGCGTCCCGGACGAAAACGCGAAACCGGAGCCGCACCTGCGGGGACAGGAAAAATCCGCGTGGGCATAGCCCGCGATGCGGCTTTCAGCTTCTGCTATGCGGATCTGCCCGATCTCCTGGCGGAGTTCGGCGCCCGGAGCGTTTTTTTCTCCCCTTTGGCCGATGCGGCTCCGCCGTCCTGCGACGCCCTGTATTTCCCCGGCGGATACCCGGAACTTCATGCCCGCGAACTGGCGGACAATACGGCCATGCTTGAGGCTTTGCGGGATATGGCCGGGCGGGGCGGCTCCATATACGGCGAGTGCGGCGGTTATATCTATCTGATGCGCTCCCTGTGTTACGACGGCACGGAGTATGCTTTTGGCGGCCTGCTGCCGCTCGCCTGCGCTGTGGGGAAAGAGCGGGCCGCTCTCGGCTACAGGGGTGTACGCGCCTTGGCGGGATGGCCGCCGCGGACGCCTGACGCCGGAGATGCCGCTGGCGGTGGACTTCTCTGGGCGCGGGGACACGAGTTTCACTACGGAAGATTGACGGAAACAGGGCTGCCGGACGCATGCGCCCCCATCTGGCGGATGTATGACAGCGCCGGGGCGGACCTGGGATTTGAAGGCTGCCGCAAGGGCGGCGTGGCCGGCTCCTGGGTACATTTATATCCAGAGGGAGCCAGGCGTTTCTGGAAAGCGTGGCTGCGCGGGATGGCGGGATGAGAACAGAAGGTATGGAACTTGACCCGGCAAAAAGTCCTGAAGAGATAGAAGCCCGTTCCTTCGCCCTCATCGAAGCGGAGATTCCGGAACCGCGCCCCTTTACGGGCGCGCTCTGGCGGGTGGCGCGGCGTTGTGTCCATACCGCGGGCGACACTGCCATTGTTGCGGATTTGCGTTTGAACCGGGAAAGCATGAAGGCGGGATTGGCGGCTTTGGAACGCGGTTGCACCGTATACACGGACACGCGCATGGCCGCCGCCGGGCTCCCCCCGCGGCGCTTGCGGCCGCTGGGCGTCAGCGTAACGGCCTTGCCGGAACTTCCCGGTTTGGAAGAAATCGCCGTCCGGCGCGGCATCACGCGGGCGCGCGCCGCGATGGAGGCTGTGGCCGAAAAGCTGGACGGACAGATCATTGTTGTCGGCAACGCTCCCACGGCCCTGCTTGCCCTGCTGGAATCTCTGGAGGCGGGCGCGCCGCCTCCGGCGCTTATCATCGGCATGCCAGTGGGCTTTGTGAACGCGGCCCAGTCCAAAAGACTGCTCGCGCAAAGCCCCTGGCCGCATTTCACCCTGCTGGGACGCCGGGGAGGCTCGGCTGTGGCGGCGGCCTGCGTCAATGCCCTGGCGGAACTTGCCCTGGAGCGGCTTCGTCTCCGGCGGGGAGAGAACGGAGGTTTTCTCCCCGCCTGATGGAGGATGCGTCCGCGACAGCCGCGCCCTCCGCGTCAACTATTCCCGGCAGGGCCGGATTCCCGGCCGCCGGAAGGATGAGGGGACTGTTCTGTCCTGAGGGGAGCGGCAGGCAGTTTTTGTCCGCCAGCACAATGCCGGTACGCTCCAGCACTTCGCGGCGGTAAGCGTATTCCCGCTCCATGCGCTGGTGACGGTAAACAAAAACGCGGTGGGTGATGTAGCAGCCGGCCAGCAGAGCGGCCGTGCTCCCGACGATCCAGTGGGTATAGTCCAGCAGGCGTCCGCCGAGACTGATGAGGCCGGAGATGGCTCCGTCCACAAAAAAAAGCCCGGCGCCCAGCAGAAGCATGCCTGTCAGCAGCACGATGGTGGGGGTGTTGCGCAGAATGGCGTAAAATCGCTGAAGACGCTCCGGCAGCACGCCAGTTTCGCCCCCGGCCTCCTGGTCGCGCCTGAGCGCGCGCGAGAGCCACAGGCCCGTCAAATGCACAACCAACAGCAAACCCACCGGGGCCAGCACAGCGGCGACGGCCCAGCCAAGCCAGGGAAAGCGCGCCATGGGCGGTCCTCCGGGAGTGAGGGGGACCGCGTGAATGACGCCATAAAAAAAGGCTATACCGCCCACCGCCAGTTCTATCAGCAGTACTGCGGTGAGCAGATAGAAAACCGCGTCCTTGTGGCGCCCCGCGTACCAAGGTTCACTGTCCGGCGTCGCGGCGCCGGCATGGCGCAATGTTTTTCCCGGGTTGTCTTTTTTGTCGTTCAGCATGGCGCAACGGGTCCGGAAGGGTTCAGCGCAGTTCCTTTTCTATGATGTAGCGCGGTCTGCGTTTCACTTCCGTGAATACCCTAGCGAGATACTCTCCCAGCAGGGCGATGCAGAAAAGCTGCACCGAGCCGAGGTACAGGGTTATCAGCATCAGCGATGTCCAGCCCGGGATGGCATTGCCGGAAAAATAGGCGACCAGCGAGGCGCCTGTTTGCAGCAGGGCAAAGAACAGCGTGGCGATGCTGAGAACGGCGGCCAGACGCAGGGGGGCGGGGCTGCCGTCGGCGATGCCGTGGAGAGCGACCGAGAGCAGCCTGCGCAGGGGATATTTGGTTTCACCGGAGGTTCTGGCCTTTCTGGCGTAATACACGCGGGAGGACCGCATTTTCATGCCGGGGAATATGGACCGCAGGAAAATGCGGCTCTCGGGATACCCGCTTACGGCCCGCATGGCGAATTTGCTCACCAGCCGGAAATCGCTGTGTCCGGGAATGACGGGCGCGCCCAACAGGCGCATGCATGTGTAGAACATGCCGGCGGTGGTTCTTTTGAACCATGTGTCGCTGGTTCTGTCTCCGCGCACGCCGTAAACGATATGGCTCCCCGCGTGAAACAGCCTGAGCATCTCGGGAATGACCGAAATGTCGTCCTGAAGGTCGACGTCAATGGTGATGGCGCAGTCGGCCTGCCGCTCCGCCGCCGCCATTCCGGCGAGCAGGGCGTTTTGCTGACCCGCGTTGCCCGCGAATTTCAAACCGCGAACGCGCGCGTCCGCGCGATGATGCGCCGCGATGATGTCCCATGTGGCGTCAAGGCTGCCGTCATCAACAAACAACGCGAAACTCCCGGCCGATATCCGCCCGTCATCCGTCATCTTGTCCAGCAGGGCGACAATGGTTTCAATGGTGGAAGGGAGAACCGCTTCCTCATTGTAGCAGGGAAGAATGACGGCAAGAACGGGCGGCGTTTTGCTTTGTATCGTTTGTACGCGTCTTGTCTCCAAAGTGGCCTCTTGTCTCTTTATAATATGCGCCGGGCGGGCGGGGGGCAAGCCTTTTGAGGAGGAAAAAACGAAAAACCGGCGCGCGCGTCAGGGCAACTTCTGGCAGCGGGGGCAGTGGACCGTCGTCCGCCCGGCCACTTTTGAACCGAGCAGGGTGGTTCCGCAGATTCTGCACTTTTCTCCCTTGCGGCCGTAAACCATGAAACTGTTCTGGAATGATCCGGCGTTGCCGGCGGCGTCACGGTAGTTGCGGATGGAACTGCCGCACTCCCTGACGGCTTGTTCGAGTACGGCCCTGAGAGAGACGGCGAGACGCAGCAAGGCATTTCGGGACAGCGCGGAGATTTTTGTCTGGGGGGCGATTTTTGCCTGAAAAAGCGACTCGTCGGCATAAATGTTGCCGATGCCGGCAAGACGGCGCTGATCAAGCAGGGCCGCCTTGATGTTTCCCCCGCCGCGCTTGAGGGCCTGGGCGATGTCTTCATTGCCGACGCTCAAGGGTTCGGGGCCGAGAGATGTAAAAAAGCCCCAGAGGGCGAAGTCGTTCGGGAGCATGACGCGACAGTACCCAAAAGTACGGATGTCGTCAAAGAAAAGCCTGCCGCGAGTTGTGGGTTTTTCCGGGCGGCTGTTTTCCCCCAGATCGAAAATGAGCCGCGTATGCTTGAGAGCGGCCGTTTCAGGAGGATGAACGAAAAAGCTTCCGGTCATTTTCAGGTGGAATACCAGATACAGCGATGCCTTGGGCAACCCGGGCACAAGGACCGGGACGGCGTCGGCGTCGTGTTCAAGACACAACACAAGCAGTTTCCCCCGACGCGCCACCCGTGCTATACGCGATCCGGCAAGCGCCGGCAGAAGCGCGGCTCCGGCGGCGAGGCTCGCGGAATGGAGCACGTGTACCGAGGTTATGGCGCTTCCGACAATCTGGAGAGCCAGGGTTCTGGCTATGGTTTCCACTTCCGGCAATTCCGGCATGCCCTGTTTCCCGCGATTGATGGGATAGACCCGCCTCCTTTCAGACAGACAAGGAGGGTTCCCATGCCTGCCAACGATTATGTCCGCGCCAGCATTGAGTCCGCCAAATAGTTGTTCCGAACGCTTATGTTTTTATCAGAAGCGCCGATAAGCTGACAAGGGAAGAACAAGGAGAAAGCATGAAACGGTTTTTGACGGCGGCCCTGTTGCTCGCAATGCTTTTGGCCGGCACAGGCTGCACCAATATGAGCAGAACGCAACAGGCCATTGTGAGCGGCGCCGTGATAGGCGCGGCGGGCGGGGCCGGCATGGCCATGATCGCCGGTGGAGCGGCGACCACCAGCATTGTGGCGGGCGCTGTTCTGGGGGGACTCGGCGGCGGCATCCTGACAAGCCAGACTGCCGGATACCAATAGGACAGCTTCAACCTCCGGCGGCTATATCAATTAGAGCATTTCACTTTTGAAACGCTCCCTTCGGCGCTTTACGGCGAAACGCGGTTTTGCCTGCGCCTCATGGGCGGGCGGCGGGGTATCCGCCCCGCCGCCAGAGCAATTTCAAAGTGAAATTGCTCTAATTTGTTCTATCTCAAAAATGTCCGCATACCGGTAAACACCACTTGGGCGGCGATAGCGGCCATCAACAGTCCCGTAAGCTTGGAGAGTACGACCATGCCGGTTTTGCCGAGCAGTTTCTTCATGGCCCCGGAAAAGTAAAGAATGGCGTATATGCCGAGAGAGGCCAGCAACAGGGCCAGAGCGCCCCTGATCATGGCCGCGATGTCAACGGCTGAAGCGCCGAGCACCATGACGGTGCCTATGGATGCCGGCCCCATGCACAGAGGAATGGCCAGGGGCACAACGCTGATGTCGTCTTCCGACAAAAAGGGGGAGGGCTTCTGCGGCGTTTCGTTCATCAGGGACACGGCCGAGAGAAAAAGCAGGATGCCGGCGCCGATGCGGAACGCGTCCAAAGTAAAGCCGAACATGCTGAATATGCTGTCCCCCAGAAAAAACAGCAGCACCCCGATGATGAAAACAGCCAGGGACGTCTTGCGGGCTGTGGCTTTTTTGCGCGCCTGATCGTAGTCCCTGGTCGCGCCCAGAAAAGCGGAGAGTACGGCGGGCGGCGTCATCAGGGCGAAAAGCTTGACGGTTTCACTGAATACGTTGATGACATGGTCCATTGGCGGACGACTCCTTGGGGCGCTTTACGCCTGAGATTGTCGCCTGCGGCGGACTAAATCCGCCTTGCGACAAGCTCACGGCAAGGATTTGCGGACGATCGCCGCCCCCGATAAACAATTTCAACGCCGCTGTCAAATCGGGGAGACGAACGAAAGGCGGCCCCTGGCCGCCTTTCGGAAATGCCGTCGGAAGAACCGCTCTTACTTGAGTTTGTCCATGACGGTGTTCAGTTCCTGCGCCA
Source organism: Desulfovibrio sp. (assembly GCA_031291035.1). Taxonomy (GTDB): domain Bacteria; phylum Desulfobacterota; class Desulfovibrionia; order Desulfovibrionales; family Desulfovibrionaceae; genus Desulfovibrio. Next base: position 8,611 of record JAISLI010000023.1, on the reverse strand, counting down.
TCTGCGCCAGCTCCTGCACTGCGGCGGACGCCTGCACCATGCCGTCCGCGGTTTCTCCGGTGATTCTGTTGATTTCGTCAATGGCCCGGTTGATTTCCTCGGATGTGGCGCTCTGCTCTTCCGCCGCCGTGGCGATGGAGGTCACCACGGACGAGTTCTGCGTGGCCAGCGACACAATCCCCGTCAGGGCCTCACCAGAGGCATTGGCCAGTTCCGTGGCCTGGGTGACCGCGGTAACGGCCTGCTCCATCTGTTTGATGTTCTGCTCGGCGGCCTGCTGAATGGCGACAATATTGTCCCCCACTTCGTGCGTGGCGGACATGGTTTTTTCAGCCAGTTTGCGCACTTCGTCGGCAACCACCGCGAAACCGCGCCCCGCCTCGCCGGCCCTGGCGGCTTCAATGGCGGCGTTCAGGGCCAGCAGATTGGTCTGGTCGGCAATGTCGGAGATGACATTCATGACGCCGCCGATGCTCTCGGCTTTCGCGCCCAACTGCTGCATGTTGCGCTGCAGGGTGGCGGCGGCCTCATTGACCTGGGTAATGGCTGTTACGGCCTTGTTGACCGTGTCCGCGCCGACGTCGGCCTGCTCCTTGGTCATTTCGCTCTGTTCGGATGCCTGTCCGGCGTTGCGGGCGACCTCCAGCACGGTGGAGTTCATTTCCGTCATGGCCGAGGCCGTGCTCTGCACCCGCTCACGCTGCATTTCCGCGCCGCGCGAAACCTGCTCAACCTGAGCGGAAAGCTGCTCTGAAGCCGCGGCCACCCGATTGGAAATTTCCGAGGCCTGGGCCGCCACATCCTGCATGGTCCGCTGGGAGGCCCTGATATCCGTAATGTCCGTGAGGATTTCCATAAAGCCGTCTGTCCTGCCTTCCATATCATGCAGGGGCATGGCGCTTACGGAGACTTCCATGCGCCGGCCGCCGGGGTTGATGGCGGATTCCTCGTTGTGAACGCTGTTGGAAGACATGCAGGCCTTGCCGATGCTTTCCCCGGCGCCGCCGGACTGGCCCTTCAAGATCTCGACGCAGTCCTTGCCCAGGTTTTCGCCGTCCAGAAGGGCCTGGCCCGTTTTATTGAGAAAGCGTATCCCGCAATCCTTGTCGCAGGCCATGATCGGCATGGGCAGGGAGTCAATGAGATCGGTATAGGCGTTCGCGATATGGTTGAAAGCCTTGCCCAGGTCCGCATACGAACCGGACAGTTGCGAAAGATCGGCGCGGTTGCGCAATTTGCCCGTCTTTATGTCGTTGGCCAGGGTGCGCGCATTGCCGATCATGCCGGTAAGCACCTCCGGAATGCGGTGTATGGCTTCAAGAACAAGGCCGACTTCCCCCTTTTCCCGCCTTTTCACGGTATGGACGAAATCTCCCGCCGCAATGGCTCCGGCGAAATTCTTCAGTTCATTGAGAACGCGGATTAGCCCGGCAATTATGACCAAGACCAAAATCGCGCCGAGCACCAGACCGCCGCCGGAAAGCGCCAGCAGCTGGGTTTGCGCGTTTCTGTTGGCCGCGGCCAGGGTGAGGTTGGCCTCGCGCATGCGGGCGCTCAGGTTCTCCCGCAACTGGTCCACAGTCTTCTTGGCGGTTTCAACCTGGTTGACATACCGGCGCAATGTTTCCTGCACCATGTGAATTTCCCTGACGTTGCCCTGACCGACTTTAAGCATGGTTTGATAGGTGTCCGTCAGCTTGCCGAATTCCACGCGTCCCGCCTCCGTCCGCAAAAGCGGCTCTATTTGGGTCAGCGTTTCGCCCATTTCTTTCAGGCGCACAAGGACGCGCTCGCCGTCCTTTTCACTGAACGACATGGCCATGCGGGACGACACGGCCCGGCAGTTGGCCAGGGCGTGGGCGGAATGGATCAATTCCCGCAGAGAGGCGAGATTGCCGGCTTCCACCATTATCTTTTCCAGGACGCCAAACATCTCCTGCACTTTCAATTCCGCAGGGCGCAGCACGTCCGTATATGACTTCAGAACCATTTGCACGCTGGCTTCAAGTTGCCCGAGGTTCTCCCGAATCAGGGGGAGCGACTTGTCAATGACGGAGATGGTGGCCCTGTCGTCGGGGTTTGCGACCAGTCCGTCGGCTTCCCCGAGCATGCCCGCCACTTTGTCAATGTCTTTCAGCGCGGCCTTGATATGCACGGAATCGCGAGTGTACATGAAACGCGCCGAATGCGTCGTCGTATCGCCGAGTATGGCGACTATATCCGAGAAGATCGCGGCGACCCCGGAGCGGCGCGCAAAATTGTCGAAGCCGTCCGACGCTTCCCCCAGAGTGCGGTAGCCAATGCCGGCTATCGCGCCGGCCAGCAGCATCATCAGGACAAACCCGGTAATGATTTTAATTTTTGTGGTCATGCCCATCTCCGTTTGCTCAACATCATACAGCGACATCCGTGACGCCGGTTTTTTGCCGGGGTCAGCGCCGAATGCAACAGTTATCGGAGTGTTTTCTTTTTACTTAAGGCGGCCGGGCGCATTTCGTTCAATTTTTTGGCTGTCCTGCCCCGCTGTTACCGCGCAACCGCGGGCGTTTCGGCGGAAGCGGCTATGGTGGCTCCCAGGCCGTCGCGCAGGCGGTCCACGCCGTCCGTCACCACGCGTTCGCCTGCTCCCAGACCCCGCTCAATCACGCTGACCCCGCCGGACGTGATGCCGGGCGTAACTTCACGCACACGGGCCACGTCGTTTTCATCAATTACATACACATATGTGCCGCGCATGCCGAGTTGCACGGCGGATTCCGGCACAGTCACGGCGTCCTTGAGCGTGCGCGCCTTCAGGCGGGCCACGACAAACTGGTTGGGATAGAGGCTCTCATCACTGTTGGCGATACGCGCCTTGAGTTTGACGGTATTGGTGGCCGGGTCTATCTGATTGTCGGCGGAAAGAAGTTCACCCGCGGCGAGCAGGCTGTTTTCCTCCTTGTCCCATACCTCCACAGACGGATACGGGGTCTGCGGATTCCGCTCCCGCTCGCGTAGGGCGCGGACCACAAGGGGAGCGAATTTTTCGGGCAGGGTAAAAACAACATCGCAGGGCACGGTTTCCGTAATACGCACCAGCCCGCCCGTGTCGGAACTTTTAATCTGGTTGCCCACATCCACCTGCTTCAGGCCAAGGCGGCCGGAGGCGGGCGCGGTGATGCGGCTGTACTCCAGTTGCAGGCGCGCCGCGCTCACGGAGGCCTTGTCCGCTTCCACAATGCCCTCGTACTGGCGCACCAGGGATCGCTGGCTTTCGTACTGTTGTCCGGCGATAAAATCTCCTCCCACCAGTTTTGCGTATCGCGCAAGATCATGGCGGGCGTTCTGCAACTGGGCTTCATCTCTGGCAAGGGCGCCAATCGCTTCGTCAAGTTTCGCCCGGAAGGGACGTGGATCAATTTCCGCCAGCAGATCCCCGGCGCCGACACGCCGGCCTTCGACAAAATGCAGGCGCACAAGCTCGCCGTCCACACGGCTTGTGACCAGCACATCGCTGGAGGCCTGAACAAGGCCCAAACCGCTCAGGTAGTGCGGCACATCCTGAATGCGCGCGACCGCGACGCGAACAGGCGGGGCTTCCATGCTTCCGCGTTGCGGGCCGCCCGCGCCGGGAAAAAATATACGCCAGGCAAGCCCCATTGCCGCGAGGCCGGCGACAAGCCGGACAAACAGACGTTTATCCCCCAGACGCAAAGACCGCTCCTCCGTTTGTCCTGTGTGTATCCCATGCCGCTCCGATTGACAAGTCAGGGCGCACGGAATATAAGTAGGTGCCATGCCTTGTCCTTTCCGTTTCGGGCACACGCCCTTCATCATGTATCTGGCCTTTCTGAACGCCTTTGTCCCCATCTCCACGGATCTCTATCTTGCCGCGCTGCCCGGCATGACGCAGGTTTTTTCCTGCCCGCGCTGGCTTGTGGACCTGACCATCAGCGGGTTTATGCTGTTTTTCGCCCTGTCCATGCTTGTCTGGGGCCCACTGAGCGACAGGTACGGGCGCAGGCCCGTGCTCGCCGCCGGGCTTGCGCTGTATGCCGCGGCCTCGGTTCTCTGTCTGTCTTCCGTGAACATCCATATGCTTGTCGGCGGGCGGGCGCTCCAGGCCATAGGCAGCGGGGCCGTGTGCTCCGTCAGCATGGCCGTCGTCAAGGATGTTTTCAGGGGGCGGACGGTGGAGACCGCGCTTGTGTGGATGCAGACCATGAGCACGCTCGCCCCTGTCCTCGCCCCGGTGCTGGGCGCGGCCCTGCTGGGCCTCACTTCATGGCGGGGACTTTTCGCCGCGCTTCTTGTCTGCTCTCTGGTCGGGCTTGCCCTGCTTCCGGCCCTTGGGGAAACCCTGCGGGAACCCGTCAAAGGCAATTGCTTCGCCGCGCTGGGGCGCGTCGGAGTTGTCCTGAAAAATCCTGCTCTGGGGCGTCTGCTCCTGCTGTTTTCCGTCTCGCTCATGCCTTTTATGGCCTATCTGACGTCTTCGGCCTTTATTTACATAGATTTTTTCGGCCTCACGGAGCAGCATTTCAGTTTTTTCTTCGCCGCCAACGCCTTTTTCTCCATGCTGGGGCCTCTGGCCTATGTGCGCTTCTTTCGCGCCTTTTCCCGGCGGGTCTTCCTGATCCTCGTGTTCGCCGCCATGACGGCAAGCGGCCTCGGCCTGCTCATAGCCGGAGAAACCGGGCCCGTGTACTTTCTGGCGCTCTACCTGCCCCTGACCTTTTTTTCCGCCGCAAGCCGTCCGGTTGCGACCCTGCTCATGCTCTCCCAGCAGGATACGGACAACGGCACGGTGTCCGCCCTCATAGGGTGCGGCGGGCTCATGTGCGGCAGTCTGGCCATGATGCTCTGCTCCCTGCCCTTTTCCGGACCGGTGCTGCCCGTGGCGGGAATGGCGGCGGGCATAGGCGCTTTCTGCCTTGTGCTGTGGCTGATTATTGACGGCGGAAAGCTCTACCGCGCGCCGTAAACGCGCCGGTTGTCCGCGGGGTGGCAAATTCGGCTCAATTTGCGCAGGTATTCTTTGCGGTTTTCCAGATAAAAGGCCAAAGGACGCGAAAAATCGCGTCCCAGAAGGCCGTCCACCATCATCTGGCTTACCTCGTGTTCCCGCGTGAGCACAAGCTGCGTGCGCAGAAGCGTAAGCCTGTCCGCCGCCGGCAGGGTGCGTATGACCTGCCGGAGCGCCTCCTGCGCCCGGGGCTGGTAAAACCAGATGTACATGAGATCCAGCGCGTGGATAATGAACGAACGCTCCAGCTCTCCGGCGCGTTTCCCTCCGCGGCCCTTCAGTCCGCCGGAACGGCCGAGGCGCACAAGCGCGTCCTCCTGAGGAAAAAGCAGTTCCAGGCGCGTGTAGCACTCGAAAAGCTCTTCAAATTTGCTTCTGTAATCCCAGCGGCGCATGCGCAGGTTGATCTGGCTGTCGGCGAAACCCTCTATAACGGCGGCTACCGTATCCGAAGCCATTTTGGAAATCACGGCCGCGCTCGGAACAAGGTAGAAAGCCGGATTTTCCACGCCGAGGAAAAACAGCGCCTGATAAAGAACGGTATTGTAAAGGGAGGCCACGGGGATGGCGAGTACGCTGCGGAAAAGATTGCCGATGGCCGCCTGTCGGGGAAAACCGCGATAGACGTTGTGGGCGCAAATATAGCATCCGTTTACAACATTCAGAACGGCAAACACGACGAGCGGAGATGTTTCCACGCTCACCCCCATCGTCCGCTCCAGCAGAACCACCCGCATCAGCACTTCCAGCAGCAGGACGGAAATACCCGTGAACATGAGCGAATCGCACAAACGCCGCACATTGACCTGATCCCTCCAATGAATCAGATTGCCCCGCGTCGCGCCTTGAGCCGCCAGCACCATCTGCACCACGTTGCGCACGCCCGTGACGGCGAACCAGATAACCACGCCGAACCAGGCCAGAAACCACCAGTTCTGCGTATAGAGGAAGGAGCAAAACGCCGGGACGAAGCCAAGCAGCACCTTGAGCAGATTGGAGAGGTTGCTGTTCAGATAGGCCATGCCGGTCCGGGCCGGGACGGCCGCCTGCGCCTCGCCGAGGAGCAGGTTGTTGGGGCCGCGCTGGCTCAGGCCGCCCAGGTTGACCACATTGCCGCTGTCGCAGACCCGAAATTTTTCACTGGCGGCTCTCCATTCCCTCCTGTGCGTCGTCCCCAGATGCCGGCAGCCCGGCAGGCGGCGCAACGGCGCGAGCAGGCGCTGCCAGAGGGTGGGATTGTGCGGCGTACGGTAAATCACGCGTTCCTCGACAGGGGCGAAGACAGGCACGGGCTTTCTGGGCTGCTGCCTGTGCCTGTGGTAGAGAGCCGCAACGGCGCGGCGCGGCAGGGTGTCCGTGATGACAAGCCCCATGCCGAAGGTGAAACGGCTCACGGAACTTGTGCCAAGGCGCGTTCCCAGCGGGTGCCGCCGGTAGTGCTCCCACAGCTGCGGCACCCTGCGCAGTATTGTCTGGAATTTTTCAGCGCGGTTCACGTCATCGGAATTGAGAATGTTTCGCGTCATCTGCCGCGCCATCTGCTTGATGCGCGGGCCGTGCCCGGCGTTGAGGGCGCGCTGCAGCTCGCTTATGGCCGCAATATCCTGGTGGCGTTCTTCCATCCAGCCTTTCATGTTGAAAATTTCAAGATGGGTTATGGCCCCCTCGCAATCCCACAGCAGTTCCGTCACGTCTTCCACCGTCAGCCCCATGGTGCCCAGCACCAGACGGTAGCCGGGATTGCATGCCAAAAGCTCGTCAATGAGTTTTTTGGGAGTGTGGCGCAGAAGTGCGGGCAATTCCCGCTCCGGCACGGACGCATGACGCATTTCAGAAAATTTCGCGGGCGAAAGCCAGTTTTCGACAATCTGCTCTGTCCCCAAGTTTTCCAGTTCACGCAGTTCGGCATCCGCCTCGGGGCCTGGCCGTCGGGCCAGGATTTCGGCTCTGGCCCTGGCCGCCGGCAAAATATGGCGGTGCAGGCATTCGGCCAAGTGCAGGGTTGTGGGCTGCCCCCGCCCCACAAAATTCAGGAAATCTTCGCCGCTCAGCTCCGGCACGGGCGTGCCCCAGGCCTTTTCAAGCTGGCCGCGCATGTTTTTGTTCCAGGCATGAAGGCAATCCAGCGTCCTCTCCTTGCGCCACAACAGGGCCTCACGGCCTTTTTCCATCAGTTCCGCGACCTTCTGGTCGTGCAGAAATTCCAGGAAGTCCTCGTTGCCGCTGAAGCCGCGCGGTATCCAGAACAGGCTCACGGTTTTGTTGTAAAAGGGGATGTGGTATTCAATGCCGACGCGCACGGTAATGCCCGTTATCTTGGCGGCTTTCAGCAGTTCGGCGGCCGCCCCGGCGCTGACGCAGTATTCATAGGCGACGGTGAGGCTGCGCAGGCCCTTGATCCAGGCGTCCATGATCAGGTGCGTGGGGGTCTTGCGGCCGCGCGTGTTGGCGTCGTACACGTGATCGTCAAAGGCGAGCTGATTCCATTCCTCAGGCATTTCCGGCAAATGGTAACGCGCGAGAAGCTTGCGCACCACACGCGGCGTGCCCTGAACGGCGCGGCGGAAATCATGGGCGAGGCGCAACTGCTCCATGCGGCGGCCGTGCGCGCGCACCATGCTTTTCATAATCTGCACCAGCACGCGCGCCGTGTTGCGCCTGAGAGCGGAATACGCGGAATTAAGCACCTCGTCATAAAGGCTTTCAAGGGCGAGCAGACGGTCGCGGGCCTGGGTGCCGCCGGCTTCCAGATTGCGGAGAAGATTGATGACGGCGTAGGCAATGCGGGAAACAGGCGTGGCGACCAGTTCCTTGATGCCGTGGGGGTGCAGGCTGGGGTCAAAGAGGCTGCTGTCCGCCTCATTGCGCCTGACTTCCAGCATACGGTTGACAAGGACCAGAATCTCCCTGTCCTGCCTGTCGAAATATACGCCGCGCGGTGACGTCGCCACGAATTGTCCTCTTTTTCTTCAATCAGTTACATGAGGATTGCGGCCGCGTCAAATGCCCGGCAAAATGGCCGGCAATTCTATGTCAGGTATTCTAAATAAATTTTAGATAATTTCAATAGCAAAATGCTCCAACTCTCGATTGATTGCAACTTTGGTATCAGAGAAATATTTTCAGGCGAAATTGTATAAATATTTGTTATTTCAACATGTTATGAATTTTTCTTCGAGCGCCTCAAAAATTCCGGAGAAAAATCTTTACTTTCGCGCCGCGAACAGATAAGTGTTTCGTCTGTGTGACAATTGTGCGACGTTCCGGCACTGCCGAACGGACATTTTTGCCCTGGGCGGACGGCATGAAGGCGCGGGCGAAAAAGGATATCCATCTCCGGCTTTCCGGCTCTGCCTTCTTTGCTCAAGGAAGCGGGGCCTTTTCGTCATTTTCAAAACTTGTCCACCGGGGGCAGCCAACGCGCGGTCCCTTCCCAAGCCACCCGCAATACCGCAAAACAAACGGGAAGCTCCGCTTTTCGCGGCGGTTCCGTTTTCCACAGGAGGGCAGTGACATGAGGCCGACAAAAAACGCTTTGGAAAATCCGCTCAACCTCCGCCGGGGCGCGCCCGGAAAACGGCTGTTTCCGGGCGTTCCGGGAACTCT
>JAISLI010000022.1 GCA_031291035.1 Desulfovibrio sp. | reverse complement strand
AGGCATGCCGAACCGTAACAATGGGGGTAATCATGTTCAAACGCATTTTCCTCACAGTGGCGATTGTCGTCGCGCTCGCTGCCCCGGCGGCGGCGGAAGTCAACGGGATTTATGGCGGGTTGAAGTTCATTGATTCCATTTTCAGCACCGGGGATCTCTCCAGGTCAGGCGAAGTCGCGCGGTTGGCGGGCAACTATAGCCAAAATACCATTGGCGGCGGCGTCTTTGTCGGTTACGATTTTTATCCGCAGCACCAGCTTCCGGTCCGCGCGGAAATTGAGTATGCCATCCGTACCAATGCCAAGACTTCCGGACGCGCCAATGTCTCAGGGTTCGGCGTGAATGGCGAACTTGAAGGGCAATGGAACCTGCAAACTCTGTTCTTCAACGCCTATTTTGACTTCCACAACAGCACGGCCTTCACGCCGTACATCGGCGCGGGCCTGGGCATGGGGTTCATTCGCAGTCGTTATGCTCTGAATGTGCCAACTATTGATGACTCTTTCACCAACAACCAGACAGTCTTTGCCTGGAATGCCGGCGTCGGGTGTTCCTATGCCTTCAACAAAAATGTGTCCGCCGACCTGGCATACCGGTTTGTCGGACTGGGATACGCCGAATCTGAAAAGACAGTATACTCGACAAGCGGCTTCAGTCAGAAGCAGAAGCTCGGCATATCTCCCTACGCCAATGAATTCAGTTTGGGATTGAGGTTCACGTTCTAGAGCCGTTTGCATTTCCACGCATGCCTCTCCTTGAAAGCCGTGCGGCGTTGTGCTGCGCGGCTTTTATATAATTGAATCCAAAGGAGACAACTTTTTGAAACGCGAGTGAGGCAGGCATGAAAAAATTGATTATCACTATTGCGCTTGTGCTTTTGATGCCTGTGTCGCCAAGAGGAGAAACATCCGCCGAAAAATGGCAAGCTACTCCAAAACGCGAACAAGAAATATTTCTACGGGGTTTTCTTACAGGCGTCTGCAAGGGTGGCGGGCAAGCCTTATCTTCTGCGGAGCCTGACGATACCTCTTGGGTACCCGACGGTTGCGTTGGGTGACAGGCCGACTCTGTTTTCATTATTTTTTATTTCCGCAGGACAACCGATTTTCATACCGCACTCTCCTTAATCAGCACTACAGCATGTTAACGCTTGAAACAGTCCGCTTACGGCGGGCAAAGCCCGCCTGCTCCTGTTTCACGGAAAACCGCATTTTTGCGTCCTGCGGCTATGCAGAAATCATGCCGGATGCGGAAAGAGGAAAGTCCGGACGGGATTTGCCGGAGGACGCTTCCGCACGCGGCAGGCGTAATGCAAAAATGACTTGGCGCGGATTGAAGCGAAACGGATTCGTCACCTCAAAATGTATGCCGCCGGGAGGGGAAATCCCTTAACAATTATCGTTTCCGGTATTATAACAGAATTCGCCCTTCCGGCCGCACGGCGGAGAAAAACTTCGGGGAATACCCCATGAATCATACAGCGCGCCCGATCACCACTTCCGTTTTCGAACTGTTCAAAGTCGGACCCGGGCCTTCAAGCTCACACACCATAGGCCCCATGCTGGCCGGACTGGATTTCCGGAATCTGCTTGAGCTTTTGCCCGGGGAGGACAAACGCCGGAGCGTTTCGCTCACGGTGCGCCTTTTGGGTTCCCTGAGCGCCACCGGCAGGGGGCATGGCACGGATAAAGCCGTACTCGCGGGGCTTATGGGGTATTCCCCCCGTTCCTGCCCCGACGCCCTGCCCGCCGGGGTGCTGGACATGCCGCCCGACCAGCACGCACTCCGCCTGGGCGGCGCCGTGGTGGAACTGGACGGGGATACGGTTGTCTTTGGCGAGCTGGAACACGGATATCCGTTCAGCAACACACTGATTTTTTCCCTGTCGGACGCCGAAGGGAACCCCGTTCTGCAACGGGTCTACTATTCCGTGGGCGGGGGATTTATCCAATGGGACGGCTGGAGCGCGCCGGAACGCGACCCTCCTCCCCACCCCTTCGACTCCGCCGGCGGCTTGCGCGGCCTGGTGGAGGAAAGCGGCCTCAGTCTGCCGCAGATTATCATGGACAATGAAATGGCCGTGACCGGACTCGGCCGTCCGAAAATTCTGGCGGAACTGGATACTGTGATTGATCTGATGCGGCGTTGCGTGGACAGGGGCATACGCGCCGGGGGACTGTTGCCGGGAAGGCTCGGGGTTTACCGCAAGGCCGCGCGTCTGGCCCACAGGGCGGACTGCATGGATGACCCCCTGAATCGTTTCCTGGGTCTGCTCAACGCCTATGCCTTCGCCGTTGCCGAAGAAAACGCCGCGGGCGGGATTATCGTCACCGCCCCCACCTGCGGGGCCGCCGGGGTTGTGCCCGCCATGCTGACCATTATGGAGGGCTATCTGGGCTTCGGCCCCCAGGCGGTGCGCGACGGTTTGCTGGCCGCGGCGGCGGTGGGATTTCTGGCCAAGCATAACGCGGGCATCGCCGGCGCGGAAGTGGGCTGTCAGGGCGAGGTGGGCGTGGCCTCGGCCATGGCGGCGGCCATGCTGGCCCAGGCCAGAGGTTACCCGCCGCGCATAGTGGAAAACGCGGCGGAAATCGCTCTGGAACACCATCTGGGCTTGACCTGCGATCCTGTGGGGGGGTATGTGCAGATACCCTGTATCGAGCGCAACGCAATGGGCGCGCTCAAAGCGTATAACGCCTGTCTGATGGCGACGGCCGAAGATCCGGACAGGCACCGGGTAAGTCTGGACATGGCGATACAGGCCATGGGCGAAACCGGGCACAACATGGACCGCAAGTACAAGGAAACAGCGGGAGGTGGCCTTGCCCTGAGCGTGGGCGGGTGCTGAAACGAGTTCAGCACCGGCTTGCGGGTTACTTTCCGACCGGTCACAACGACGCCGGGATTCACAGGGCCGGGCAATCCAGTGTCGCCCGGCCTCCTCACCCTCCCTGTGGCCGGCCGCGTGTCGCGTTGACAGTTTTTCGTTTATTCCGTATCTGTGGGGAAGGAACTGGCGGCAAAATGATTTGCGCCCGGTAATCCCTGCGCTTCAGGGCCAACGACCTCAAAAACCATTCGCAGACTGACAGTCCCGTTGTTTCAGACGGATTTCAGACGTGGAGGTAGGCATGGAATTGTCTCCGGCTGCACTTACGCTGATTGTACTGGGCGTCATGGCCGTTCTTTTCGTCACGGAGCTCACGCCCCTCGCCATCACCGCCATGGGCGGCGCGGTGACTTTGGGCGTTTTGGGCGTCATCCCGACATCGACGGTATTCTCGGGGCTTTCCAATTCAACGGTGGTGCTTTTTGCCGGAATGTTCGTCATCGGCGCGGCCATGTTCCATACCGGACTGGCGCAGCGGCTGGGCGGTCTTGTGGTCAGGAGCTGCGGGGCCGGGGAAAAAAGCCTGATGTTCGGAACCATGCTTATCGCGGCCCTGCTGTCGTCCATTTCCTCCAACACGGGGACGACCGCGGCCCTCATGCCGGTGGTCATCGGCATTTGCAGCGCCGCCCGCATTTCCCCGTCGCGGCAGCTCATGCCCCTGGCTTTCGCGGCCGGTTTCGGCGGCACCATTACCCTGGTGGGCACGCCCCCCAACATTATCGCCAACGCCGCCCTCAAAGCCGCGTCAATGGAGACCTTCGGCTTTTTCGAGTTCGGCAAGATAGGCATCCCCATGACCTTTTTGGGCATAGTCTATATGATGCTCATTGGCTCCAGGCTGCTGCCGAAGGGGGGCGGAGCCGTTCAGGAAGAGGTGGAGGCCGCCGCGGAGGCCGAAGTCGCGGGAGGCAAGGTATCCGATAATCCGCGCAAGATGTGGATAACGGGCCTTACCCTGTTTGCCGTCGTTATTGTCATGGCCCTGGACATCAGGAGGATTCCCCTGGAGATGGCGGCGGTCATCGGCGCCGGCTTTCTGGTGATCACCGGTTGCATTGAAGAACGTTTGGCCTACCGTAGCATCGACTGGGTGACCATTTTTCTTTTCGCCGGCATGATGCCGGTGGCCACGGCGCTGGATAAAAGCGGAGCCGGCAAACTCATCGCCGACAGCGTCATCAGCCTCATGGGCGGTCATCCCTCGCCCTACTTTCTGACGGCCGTGCTCTTCATCCTCTCGGCCGGCCTTACCCAGTTCATGTCCAATACCGCCTCGGCGGCACTGCTTTGCCCCATCGGCCTTGCCATCGCCAAGGGCATCGGCGTTTCCCCCCACGCCGTCATCATGGCTGTGGCCATTGCGGCCTCATGCGCCTTTGCCACTCCAGTGGGCACGCCTCCCAACACCCTGGTTCTGGGCGCCGGAAGATACCGTTTCATGGATTATGTAAAGGCCGGTTCGCCCTTGGTGGTCATCTATTTTTTGTTCTGCACGTTTTACATCCCCGCGATCTGGCCTTTTTGAGACAGGGCTGGATTCCGGTGGACAACGAGAACATCCAAACACGGAAAATAACGCAAAATAAGTTATAACAAGTCTGTCGATAGCAATTGACTTGACCGGTGTATGTAGCACACGAGTTGACCGATCCTCTTTCGGCTTCATGGGGGAACCTCCTTATTTCGGGTATATCATCTGCTCGCGACATCAGGCTGAGCCGGCACTTGCGCGGATGTCCTGTACGGGCTATAGTGCGGAAATGCAGAGTATCCCCCGGCTAAAAGAAACGTCCAGGGCGACAAACCGCGTGGAGACAGACAGGGCGCGGGAGGACAGGTTGCGCGTCAGCGTCGGCGGGCAATGGCGCATGGGAGAAAGCGAGCGCCGCGACGAACTGGCCTCTCTCCTTGACGAGCTTGAGAGCGGGCGTGTGCGGCGACTCACGCTTGTAGCCGACGGGCTCGGCCCGTGGGATTCAAGTCTTCTTGTTTTTCTCGCCCGGCTTGTCGGCGTTGCGCGCGCGGGGGGCGTCGGCGTGTGCCTTGATTTGCCGGACGGCCTCACGCGCCTTCTCTCCCTTGCTTTTGCGGTGCCGGCTGCCGCTGACGCGAGACAGAAGGAGGTGAAAGAATCCTTTCTGTCAGCCGTAGGCGGGCGCGCACTTGGTCTTCTGCCGGGGATGAACAATGTTTTCGCTTTTTTTGGTGAGTTTTCACAGGCATGCTGCCGCCTCGCGCTCGGCCGCGCGCACATGCGCGCGCGGGATCTCTGGGAGGCCGTGCATGAATGCGGCGTTGCCGCCCTGCCGATTATTTCGCTCACCAGCCTGCTCTTCGGCCTGATTCTCGCTTTCGTGGGTTCGGTGCAGCTCACGCAGTTCGGCGCGCAGATTTATGTGGCCGGCCTTGTGAGCATAGGCATGCTGCGCATTATGGGGGCCGTGATGGTGGGGGTGGTAATGTCCGGTCGGGTGGGGGCGGCCTATGCCGCGATGATCGGCGCGATGCAGGTGAATGAGGAAGTGGACGCCCTTCAGGCGGCGGGGATTTATCCTGTGGATTTTCTGGTGCTGCCACGCGCCCTGGCCATGACGGCCATGGCGCCGCTGCTCACCCTCTATGCCGACATCACGGGAGTTATCGGCGGTTTTCTGGTGGCCGTGACGCTGATGGGCATCAATCCCTATGATTACCTCAGTACGGCGGCACAGCTGACGCCTTTCAGGCACGTGCTGGTGGGCCTTGCCTACGGCACTTTTTTCGGCGTCATCATCGCGCTGACCGGGTGTTTTCACGGCATGCGCTGCGGTCGCAGCGCGCAGGCGGTGGGCCTTGCCACCACAGCGGCCGTGGTGCATTCCATTGTGGGGATTATTGTGGCCACCGCCGCGATCACCGTCGTCGCCAGCGCGCTTAACGTATAATTCGCAATATGCCGGACGAGCGCATGGATCCTGACAACACGGCGGCGACGCAGGCGCTTCTCCGGGTGTGCGGCCTGCAGGCCGGTTTCGGCCGGCGTGTGCTCATGCGGGAGGTCAGTTTTGACGTGCGCGCCGGAGAGATATTCTGTATTCTCGGCGGTTCCGGTTCGGGAAAAAGCACGCTTCTGCGCGTACTCATGGGTCTCAAGGCGCCGCAGGCCGGGCAGGTTTTTTACGGCGGGAAAAATTTTTGGGCCGGCGACGAAGAAAGCCGGCGCGGCATTATGCGCGGCGCGGGCGTACTTTTTCAGGGCGGGGCGCTGTGGAGTTCCATGACGCTGGCCGAAAATGTGGAATTTGTTTTGCAGCAGCATACTGACATGAGCGCCGGGGACATCCGCGCACAGGCCCTGCTGAAGCTGGCGCTGGCCGGCCTGACCGGATTCGGGGATTATTATCCTTCGGAAATCAGCGGCGGCATGCGCAAGCGAGCCGGTCTTGCCCGCGCTCTGGCGCTTGACCCGCGGATTCTCTTTCTGGATGAGCCGTCGGCCGGCCTTGACCCGGTGAGCGGCCGGATGCTGGACGACCTTGTGCTGGAGCTGCGGGCGGCGCTGAAGACCACGTTTGTCATTGTGTCCCACGAGTTGCAGAGCATTTTTGCCGTTGCGGACAACTGCATTTATCTGGATGCCGCGAGCCGCCGTGTGACGGCGCGGGGCCGGCCGGCCGATCTTGCGCGGGATCCGGCCACAGAGGGCAATGCCCTGCGTTTTTTGACCAGAGGGGCTGGATTGGCATGAAATTACAGCGGAATAAAACGACTGTCGGTATTTTTGTGCTGGGCGCCGTCGCGCTTTTCGCGATCGGTCTGGTTCTGCTTACGACCAGGCGTTTTTTCAGCGACGAAACCGAATATATTCTCTATTTCGACAGTTCGGTGAGCGGGCTTTCCATTGGAGCGCCCGTGGTGTTCCGCGGCGTGCCCCTGGGCAGCGTCAGGCGGATCAACCTTGTGGCGGACGCCCAGGAAGGCAGCGTGACCATCCCTGTCTTCATCAGCATCAACGCCGGAAGCATCATGCTCAGTGACGGCGTTGCCGGCGTTTCCGAGGAATTTGAGCAGCAGATGATCCGCAGCATGGTGGGCAGGGGGCTGCGGGCATGTTTGCATTTGCAGAGCCTGATTACCGGCAAGTATGCGGTTGAGCTGGATTTTTATCCTGAATCAAAGCCCCGGTACCGCGCGTCGAATACCGAATTTGAAATCCCCACCATCCCTTCGTCCATTGACGCCTTTCAGCGCGTCTTGTCCAAAATGCCCCTGGAACGCCTGGTGCAGTCGCTCGACAATATTCTTTTCAATCTTGCGGACGCGCTTGCCGACGGAAAACTCAGGGACGGCATAGCCGCTTTCGCCGGAACCTTCGCGGAGACTGAAAAGCTGCTCAGAGAGGCAAATCTGCCGGAGACCCTCACAGGCACGCTGACCCGCCTGGATGAAGCGGCGAAGACGGTGCAGGAACAGGCGCCGGCAAGCCTGCTTGCCTTCCGCGAGGCCATGCGCGCCCTGGCGGATTCGGCGGCGCAACTGCGCCGGGCGGCGGATTCGGCTGAAGACATTGTCAGACCGGATTCGTCGACAGTCGCCGATCTGCGCCGCCTGTTGCAGGAAGGAGAGGCCGCCGCCCGCGCCCTGCGCGCCTTGGCCAACATGCTGGAACGCAATCCCGAATCCCTGTTGCAGGGCAGAAAAGGAGCCAGATGATGCGCCCTCTTGCCTTTTTGCTCGTGCTCATGCTGGCCGCTTGCGTCCACAGCGCGCCGACGGCCTACTATCTGCTTGAAAGTTCCGCGGAACCGGTGCGGGCGGACAGCCTGCCGGCGAAAACCTTGCGCATAGCCCGCGTGGTTGTGCCGGAGTACCTGAATCGCGGCGGAATTGTGAGCCGTGTTGACGGACAAACGCGTCTTGTGGTAGCCCAGTTCAACGTATGGGCGGAACCGCTGGACCAGGGCGTACGCCGCGTTGTGCGGGAAGAACTTGCCCCGCAGCTGCTTGAGGCGGGGGTGAATGTCCAAGCGAGCGGGGATGACGGCGGAGACGTCGTACTCTTTCTTGATGTGCGGCGGCTGGATGGGACGGTGGGCGGCAAGGCCTATGCGGAACTGCACTGGTCGCTGAAAAACCGGCATGATGCCGTGCTGGGACAGGGTAGCCACGCTGATGAGGAACCCGTGCGCGGTCGGGAATATACCGACCTCGTGCGGGCCGAGAGCGTTCTTGCAAGTCGTTTCGCCACCCGTTTGGCCGGGCTTTTGCCGCCGCTGATGGCGAAGGAGAAACGCGAATGATCGAAACCGTTGCCGCCATGCCCCGGAGCCGTGTGCTGATCGTGGATGACGCGGCGGAAAATCTGCGCATTCTCGGCGAGACCCTGCGTGACAACTATATAATAATGTTTGCCAGAAACGGGCAGGACGCTCTGCGCATCGCAGAAAGCGACACGCCGCCGGATCTTATCCTGCTCGACGTGGTCATGCCCGGCATGAACGGTTACGAAGCCTGCCGGCGCCTCAAAAAATCCCCGAAAACATCGGATATCCCGGTGATATTCGTCACAGCGCAGGATGACGGCGTGGATGAGGCCACCGGCCTTTCACTGGGCGCGCAGGATTATATCAAAAAACCGTTTATAGCTTCCCTGGTGCGCAACCGCGTTGACAGCGCGGTGGAGCTGAAGCGCCACCGGGATCACCTGAACGAGCTTGTGGCGGAGCGCACGCGGCAACTGGCCCTCACGCAGGAGGCGACAATCCATGCCATGGCGAACCTTGCGGAATGGCGGGATCCGGAAACCGGAGCGCACATCAAGCGCACACAGAACTATGTGCAGGCTCTGTCCCGGCACATGGCGAAACTGCCCGGATATAACGAAACGCTGACGGCGGAATTCATTTCCATGCTCTATCTTTCGGCCCCGTTGCACGATGTGGGCAAAGTGGCCATCCCCGACGCCGTGCTGCACAAGCCGGGTCGCCTTTCGGAGGTGGAGTTTGAAATCATGAAGGAACACACCACGCGCGGGCGGGACATGCTGTCCTCCACGAAAGAATTTTTGGGCGAGGAAAATTCTTTTCTGAACACGGCGCAGGACATAGCTTACTGCCACCACGAACGCTGGGACGGCAAGGGGTATCCGCGCAGGCTCGGGAAAGGGGAGATACCCCTTTCCGCTCGTCTGATGAGCGTGGCGGACGTCTATGACGCCCTGCGCAGCAAACGTGTGTACAAACCGGGAATGACCCATGAGGAGGCCGCCAGGATTATTCTGGAAGGCAAAGCCACGCAATTTGATCCGGACGTGACAGACGCGTTTGACAGGCTTCAGCCGATATTTCAGTCCATAGCCGTGCGCTATGCGGAATAATGTCCTGTTTTCACCCCGGACGAACCTGGAGAAAAACGTCATGCAATGTCTGGTGCTGCGACATGTGTGTTTTGAAGATTTGGGCGTCTTCGCACCGGTCCTTCAGGAGGCGGGATATGCCATCCGGTATGTGCAGGCCGGGGTGGAATCCGTGACGCGGGACGAATGGCTTGCCGCCGATCTCGCCGTGATTTTGGGAGGCCCCGTCGGGGTGGGGCAGGAGGATATCTATCCTTTTCTCCTTGAAGAGCGCGCGCTGGCGCGCATACGGCTTGTTTCCGCCCGTCCGTTGCTGGGGATATGCCTGGGGGGGCAGCTTATGGCGGCGGCCCTAGGCGCGCGCGTATACGCCGGACAAGGCAAAGAAATAGGCTGGGGCGGCATCGGGTTGACGGATGAGGGACGGAACGGCCCCCTAGGTGAACTTGAGGGACGGCCTGTGCTGCACTGGCATGGGGACACCTTTGATATCCCCCCCGGAGCGCGGCGTCTGGCCTTTACCTCCCTTACGCCCAATCAGGCTTTTTCCGCGGCTCGCGGACAACTGGCGCTGCAGTTTCATCCTGAGGCAGATGCCGGGCGTATGGAAACCTGGCTTGTGGGCCATTGCTGCGAACTCGCCGCGTCAGGCGTTGCCCCCGGAAAGATACGGGAAGACGCGCTGGCTTTGGGAGACGCGGCGCGCGCAGCCGGACAGGCCTTTCTGCGGCGCTGGCTGGCGGAAGAGATTCCGGCGGACTTCCGGCCGCGGGCGTGAAGCGCCGCGTCTGTCCCGAAAATTTGGCGGCCCCCTCTGGCCTTTACGAATTCAGGACTTATACTATCTGGTTGAAAGCGCGGCAAACCGCCTTGGCGCGGACTGAGCCGAAAAGGGGAGGATATGTATGCACCGGCGTAAAGTGAGCCCGTCCGGCGCTGAGCAGCGGGAAGAGCTCGAGCGTCAGGATTACGCGGATGTCTTCAATCCCTGGGATGACCCGCTGGGTATGGAACCTCCGAACATGTCCGGTCCTGAACCGGCGCCGGAACCTCGGACCTCTGAAGACGGAACGGACGGGGCACCGGTCACGGCGGAGAAGACGACGGAAGAGGAGATCGCCCGCTTCAGGACCGAGGTGGAGGATGTTCGCCTGCGCGCCGCGGCGGAAATGGAAAACTTCAAAAAACGTCTGCAACGCGAGCATGACGAGCGGACGCGGTACGCGGCGGAGCGCGTTCTGGGGGATCTTCTGCCCGCGCTGGACAGTCTGGATCTCGCGCTCCAGTACGGCGGCAAAAACGAGGTCTGCGCCGATTTGCTGCAGGGCGTGTCCATGACGCGGAAATTGCTGCTGGAGGCGGTGGCCGGACACGGGCTTGCGCCCTTCGGCCAAGAAGGAGAGACATTCACGCCGGATCTGCATGAAGCCGTGGGAGTGGAAAAGCGCGACGATTTGGAGGCCGGCACCGTCAGCCGCGTTCTGCAGTCAGGCTACAGGCTGGGCGACAGGGTGTTGCGCCCGGCCAAGGTTATGATACACCAGTAACATTTCAAGCCTTCATTCGGCGTTGTCCATGACGACTTCCGCCTCCGGATAGGCCTGAAGCAGGGCTTCGTGCATGGCGGCGGCATCGGCGAAAACACGAAACGGCCCGACGCTTTCCCCGCCTTTTACGGCGCTGTAGCGCACATACCAGGCTTTGCCCGCATTGAGCGACGCGCCGTTCTCGTCGCCGACAACTTCCAGAGCCACCTTCCCGATGCCGCGTGAATTCAGATCAATCCGCTTCGCGGCGGCATAGGAGAGATCAATAATGCGCCCCCTGACGTACGGCCCGCGGTCGTTGATGCACACCATCACGCTGCGTCCGCTCAACTGGTCGGTCACTTTCACAATGGTGCCGATCGGCAGGGTGCGGTGCGCGGCGGTAAACGTGTACATGTCGTAGGCTATGCCGCTTGCCGTCGCGTTACCGTGGGCTTTCCCTCCGTACCAGGAAGCCATGCCCGAAAGCACTTCGCTGTTTTTAGCGCGTTCAAGCCAGATGTAGCGGCTGTCGGGACGCGAAGATATTTTTTTGCCGGCGCGCCGCTTTTTGTGCGTTGAGCGGGCGGAAACGACGCTGCTCTTCTTTGTTTTCGCGCGCCTGACTGTGGATTTTGACGAGGCGGATTTTGACGGGACGGATGTAACGACGTTTTTGTGCTTTCTGTTTTTCGCCGTCTGAACGGGAGGATCAAGCGCAAAGGCGGGGGAAGCAAGGGTAAGACACAACAGGATCGCCACCCAGGAAAACAGACTTCGTAATCGCGGCATGCTTGCCTCCATGTCGGACATGTTTTTTTGAACCATATCTATGTGACATTACCACAAGGACGCGACGCGTGTCAAACATGGCGGAACTCATTTTTGTCCGTGCCTTTGAACACTCGTCCGGACTCCGCAAAAAAGCGGCTTGACAGAACCGGTCCGTTTCGGGTATCAGTCCAAATATTCTGCGGGAATAGTTCAACGGTAGAGCGCAAGCTTCCCAAGCTTGAAGTTGCGGGTTCGAATCCCGTTTCCCGCTCCAAAGCGTCATTCAGAGGGATACGGATAAGCCAAAAATATTTTGAAAATCAAGAAGCCAAACACAAGGGTTTATTCCGGAACATCCTGTTTTATCCTATAGATACCGATATGCAACGGAGGTATATCCGGGGGTAGAAAATTTCTGCCCGGAGGCTATACCCCGGAGGCCAGCAAAATTTTGAGCGGGGGTGCCGGATAGCGGTTGACCCCGTATCAGTCGTGAGCTGATACGGTGAATACGATTTTTCTGGCAATTTTTTCGTAATCAGCAAAGTACACGCACAAAACCCACAAGGAGTTCCTATGTCCGCCCAAAAAATTCTTTTGCTTGCCGGCGATTTTGTTGAAGATTATGAAATTATGGTTCCATTCCAGGCTCTGCAGGCTGTCGGGCACAGCGTCCATGCCGTTTGCCCCGGAAAAAAGGCAGGCGATACTGTCAAAACTGCCATCCATGATTTTGAGGGTGATCAGACCTATTCAGAAAAGCCTGGGCACAAGTTTACCCTCAATGCCGATTTTGATGCGGTTAAAACAGAAGACTATGATGCGCTGTTGATCCCCGGCGGGCGGGCTCCGGAATATCTGCGCCTGCATGCCCGCGTTCTTGAGATTGTGCGCGAGTTCGACGCCGCCAAAAAACCCATCGCCGCCATTTGCCACGGGCCGCAGATTCTTGTCTCGGCTGGCATACTCAAGGGCCGGACCAGTACGGCATACCCCGCCGTGCAGCCTGATGTGGAGGATGCCGGTTCCCGCTGGTGCCAGGTAAATGCGGACGCCAGCAATTCTTGCATAGACGGCAATCTTGTCACCGCTCCCGCCTGGCCGGCCCACCCATCGTGGATTCGAGATTTTTTGAAGGTACTTGGCACCAAAATAGAGCTGTAATTTTTTATCCGGAGAAAACCCCACTTTTTCTCTGGATAGGGAAACAGGGAAACGCAGTGTCAACAATCCCTAGAATTGCTGACGGACAATGCTGATTTTCAAAACAGTCGGCTGACTGCATTCCACAGCGGAGGAGGGCAGCGAAAATAAAGAGTCCGCCAAGTTATTCGATCTCTTGCGGACTCTTACATGCTGGGGCGAAAGATGGGACTTGAACCCACGGCCGCCTGGGCCACAACCAGGTGCTCTACCAACTGAGCTACTTCCGCCGTATTGATGCCAGCTTTTGCGCCCGGGCACACCTGCCGGCACGACTTCCGGAAGCCCATACTTGCCGGGGGAAAGTCAAGGCCGGCAACGCATGCTCCGCAACGGGCGGTTAACGCTTCGAATACTGATAACGGGCGCGGGCCGCGCGCAGACCGTACTTTTTGCGCTCCTTCTTGCGCGCGTCACGCGTCAGCAGGCCAGCTTTTTTGAGCACGGCGCGCAGTTCCGGCTCCACATCCAGAAGAGCGCGGGAAATGCCGTGACGCACGGCTTCGGCCTGTCCTGTGACCCCGCCGCCGGCGACATTCACTTTTACGTCAACTTTATCCGCAAGCTTTGAAAGCGCGAGCGGCTGGCGGACTATCATCTGGAGCGTTTTGCGGGGGAAATATTCTTCACAGGCGCGACCGTTGACGGTAATGGCGCCGGTTCCCCTATACACACGCGTGCGTGCGATGGCGGTTTTGCGGCGGCCTGTGCCGTAATCAAATTTTTCACTCATTGTGTGAACTCCTAAGCGGGCAGTCGCAATACTTGCGGATTTTGAGCCTCATGGGGATGATCGGGACCGGCATATATTTTGAGCTTTTTCAGTATGGCGCGTCCCATCCGATTTTTGGGCAACATGCCGCGCACGGCGGTCATCAAAACGCGGGCCGGTTTGTCGGCCAGCAGATCGCCGAGAGTTCTCGTCTTGAGGCCGCCTACCCATCCGGAGTGACGATAATATTTCTTGTCAGTCGATTTTGCGCCGGTAACTTTGATTTTTTCGCAATTGACAACCACTATGAAGTCGCCGTTATCCATGTGCGGCGCAAATTCGGGTTTGTGCTTGCCGCGTAGACGATGGGCAATCCGGCTCGCAAGGCGTCCAAGTATCTGCCCCCGGGCGTCCACCACAAACCACTGGCGGTTGATATCCTTTGGGGTGGGACTGAATGTTTTCATGGGAATAAGCTCCTCATTGCTCTCTGATGCGAATTCGTATATATTGTTGTGGAGGGCAAGTCAAGCGAATTGAAAAAGCCTCTGTACGCCGTGAAAATTGTCGGTTGACCATTCTGATGGTCAGATTCTGTCGTTCAACATAACTTGTCGAGATGTGGTCCATATCTGGATTGCCGTTTATACGCCGTTTTTCAGCTCCATAATAATTTCCTTTGCTGTCATACAGCTTGACGAGCATCCCGCAATCAACCACATCTTCGCGGGATTTTTATTCAAAGCGCCCTGAAAGCGGCCGTGCCGTTGGTCAGTTCCGCCAGAGCGTTCTCAAAGGTCGCGCGTCGTGCCTCGGGCAGTTCAAGGAGAAGGCCCGCCTCCTCCAGATGTTCCCAGGCAATGACGGTTGCTCCAAAACGGGGTAGAAGGCGGTGGAAACCATCCAGATACGCATACCCGAGACTTACGGAATAACGCGCCGAGGGCACGCGCTCTGCAAGGGCGAGGGTGGCCAGATTTTCGCGCACCGCGTCCTGATAGGCGCGCACGAGGCCGCCTGTGCCCAGTTTGACCCCGCCGAACCAGCGGCTGACCACCACGCAGATTTCCCCTATTCCGCTGTGAAGCAGCACGTTCAGCATGGGCCGGCCCGCCGTGCCGCGCGGCTCGCCGTCGTCGGAAGCGCCTATGCGTGCCGTGTCGCCGGGCGGGCCGGCCGCATAGGCCCAGCAATTGTGCGTGGCGTCAGAGCAGCGGTAGCGCACGCTTTCCACAAAGTTCCGGGCTGAAGCCGCGTCGGGCGTCCGGGCGCATGACGCCAGAAAACGGCTGCGACGCACGAGAATCTCCGTGCGGTGCCCGTCCCGCGGTGATGCGGTGGGAACGGGATAGGATGCCGCGCCTTTGTTAGCGCCCGGTGTTCGCCCTTCAGCCATGCCCGCACCTGCCGATTGCTTTTCCCGATTATCCAGAATCATGTACCTCCAGCAAAGCCAGAGGCTTGAAATAGCATGAGCCGCTCAAAGCGGTTGAATATGTGAACCGTCTACAGCATATATGACCCCGCCCTGTGGTCAAGGGAAAATGAATATGATCTTTTATATACCCTTTCAAAATCTCCACACCTTCCTGGCGGCAAATATCCCTGATCATTTCCCGCGTTCTATAGGCTATGTCCCCCGCAAGGATTGGCTTGCGATACTTGTTATGGTTGATCTGACAACGGCCTTATTCGCACGCTTTCACGTCAACGGAGTGAGGGAAGATATTGCATCATTCTTTTATTAATAATACTCTCCGGGGATTAAATCAGCGCTTCCTTAACTCCTATTTCGCGCTAGGGCACATCCCACGGCCAGCAAATTGAGCAGACCAAAGATAACCAAATCCACGCGCATACAGTCCAGAAAAACGCTGAAATTCTCACGGGTCACACTGTCGTGACCGAATAACGCGCTCAGAGTTATGGTGACCACCACCATGTTGAAAAGCTGGCCGGCGTTGCGCATGGCCCCGATGAGGCCCGAGGCCTGCCCCACATGCTCCTGGCCGGCGCTCTCCAGCATGATCGTGGTGTTGGGCAGGGAGAAAAGGCTGATACCGCAGCCAAGCAGACACTGCGCGGCGGCGAGATGCCAGAGCGGCGCGGCAAGATCCAGAAAAGCGGCGGCCATGAGGCCCATGCCGCAAAGCGCGACTCCCACGGCGCTGAGTTTGCCGGAGTCCCAAACCATGCACAAACGGGCGGCAAGGGGCGCCGCAAACAGTTGCGCCAGCGGTTGCACGGCCAGAAACAGTCCTGCCTGGCGTACGGAAAGGCCGTGACCTGTCTGCAAAAAAAGGCTGAAAAAAAACACCATGCCGAAAAAGGAACTGTAGTTGACAAAAGCGGCCAAGGAAGACAGGGCAAAAACACGCTGATGCGCCAGAAAACGCACATCCAGCAGAGGATATCCGGTTTTCAGTTCACTGAAGATGAAAGCGGCCAGCAAAAGTGCAAAGAAAATTATCAGCAGGCCCGCTATAACGGGTCTGTGCGCAAGTTCCGACGCACCAAACGTCAGGGCCACCATGGACAGGGCGTAAACAGCGAATCCGCGCACATCGAAGGGTTGTCCCCTGGCTGTGCGCCATTCCAGCCTGACGCAGTATTTCATAATCAAAAAGGCGGCGACCATAGACAGGGCATTGCCGAAAAAAAGCCAGCGCCAGCCGAAGCTCCCTGTAACGAATCCGGCGACAGGCGGGCCGCAGGCGATGCCCGCATAGACCGCAGTGCTGCTGAACCCCAGATATACGGCCCGGCTGTCGGGCGGCGAAGCTGAAGCGAGGAGGGCCAGCCCGCTGGCGTTGAAAAGCGCGCCCCCCATACCCTGCATGAAACGCAGCATCAGAAAAAGCGGCACAGACGAGACAAAACCCAGCGCCCCTCCGGCAAGGGCAAAAACGGCCATGCCGCACATGAACACGCGGCGACGACCCCATATATCCCCAAGGCGCCCCCCGGCCAGCTGAAACACCACGAGGCCCAGAGAGTAAAATGTCCCCACAAGGCTCAGTTCCCGGGCGCTGGCGTTCAAGGACGCCCCCAGGGGGGGCAGCACGGCGTTGACCCCCGACATCATAAAAGGCATGAAAAACTGGGTGGTGCAGACGGCGAAAACAAGCCGTCTGTGGCTGCGTTCAATCATACAGGATCAGCTGAAGGGCGGTTTCAGATTTTTGTCACACCATGATTTGCGCGTTTTTCAGAGCATCCTGAGTCCAAGGACAATCCGGCGTCCGGACCGTGCGGCACTGATTTTCCATCTCGCCGGTACCGACCTCGCGCGAGTACTGCCTTTGCAACTGCGATTCCATATTCAGCACGCTGTCGAGCAAGCCATCCACCATCCCGTCTCCCAGGCCCATCATGCGACCCAAGGAATTGAGCGAGTTCAGCGCCTGATTGTCGCGAGTCAGATTTTTGATCTCGTTGGAGGCGTACCGTTTCAAATCCAGACAGGCAAGAAAAGCGGAACTGTCTTTTTTCTGCAGCGCCCCGGCCATGGCGTTGAGCGTTTTTTTGCGGGCCGGATGAAAAGCAGGCCGCCAGGGAAACCAGCAGAAGAAGCGTCAAGAGCGACAGGGACGCCGAATGTGGAAAAACTTTCATACTTCCCCAGTCATCCACGCATGCGGCTGATATAGTCACGCATGCCGGCTGCAATGATTCCGGAACGCGTCAAGCCCATTTCATCGGCAAAGGAGTCTATATCAGCCAAGACATTTGGCTTCAGTGATATAGATACATGGACGGGAGGAGTCTTTTTGACCGCGGGAGGCAAATCAACAAAAATATATTGACAGATTACCCCGTCAGGCAGCGGCTCACCATCCTCAAGAGCATCTGCTTCCACTTTTTCCATTGCCGCCTCAAGAGTGGATGGTGGTGGAATTTGATCATTATCAGAGTTTATTCCGGACAAATGCAATTCCATTGCCTCCTGAGCCATTCTCAATGAGTCGGCGATGTTGCTCCCCACGGACACACAGCCGGGAAGATCCGGAAAGAAAACTCCGTATTGGCCGGAACCATCTCGATGCGGTATTAAACAAGCTGGATAGCAATACACTTGCCACTCCTTCAATCTAACTGTTTCTGAGTTTCAGGCCGCCCTGCTTTTCGATGCTTTTTATCAGCTCTATTTCGATGTCTTTTTCCGGATGCGGAACAGTAACCCTGCCGGGTTTTACGGGATGCTTAAACTGACAGTGATCCCCAACCGTTGCGACATGCTGCCACCCGTCAGACTTCAACTTTCTGATTATTTCTCTGCTGGTCATTGTCGGCATGGTCATTTCCTTCAAAAACAATCTACATCCGCAAAATATAAAAGTCAATATTTTTATGCAAAAAATGATTATTTTTTGATTATTTTTTATCTCCAGCGGCTTTCACTCTACGGGGGTTCTTTCTTTTTCACGGCCGGACGGGGCGCGTTCGCGGCTTGGGCCTGCCGCTGGAGCTGCAGTACATAGAGCGGCAGGGACGGCGTCCAGCTCGCGTCCGCGCAGGCGGCCGAGAGCATCAGGCAGTCCAGAAGGTGATTGGGGCCTTTCTTGTGCTCCCATTATTCGCGGAGATCCATCTATAATACTGGGCAATATAAAGATTAAATTTAATAAAAATTGCAATGTTTCTGTCATCCACAGAACCCTGCTCGAGGGTATTAACAATAGAATGATTTTACGGTATGCTTTCTCCAAGCCATGAGGAGGAAGTATGCCCGAATGCCCAAAATGTGGATCAACGGAAACTGTCAAGAACGGTTTCCATCTTGGAAGGCAAAGACATCGTTGTACAAAATGTGGTTTCCAATTTACTCGTACTACGCCGAGAGGGCGTCCGGCGAGTGAAAAAGCCACTGCGGTTCTTCTCTATACTTTGGGGCTTTCATTGAACTGCATTGCGCGGATGTTCAAGGTTTCAACACCAGCCGTGCTGCGCTGGGTACGGCTTTTCGCGGAAAAGACTTATGAAAAACCGGAACCCCTTGAGGCTGTTGTCGTCGAGTTGGACGAGATGTGGCACTATCTGCGTTTAAAAAAAACAAACTGTGGATCTGGAAGGCTTATTGTCGTGATACCGGTCAGCTCGTTGACTGGGAATGTGGGGATCGTGGTCAGGGAACCCTTGCCAGATTGATGAGTCGTCTCAGGAAGTGGAAAATTTGGTACTATTTTACGGATGATTGGA
>JAISLI010000021.1 GCA_031291035.1 Desulfovibrio sp. | reverse complement strand
CTAGCTGCAAAATTTCCGCAGAATTGTGGTAAGACATGAATTTCATACGGAAAATTTCCTTGCCATGGTCCAACTTGCTTGCATCATCATTCTGCTAAGGGGTTTTTGAGATGGCTTCTTAACTCTATTTCTGCCATATTCAGCCAGCTTCCGTACTTGGGAGTATGGTGTATCTCAAGGCGCTGAGCCAATCGCTGAGCCTCTGGAGCAGGAAATGCCGCATAAAGTAAACATTTATTGTATCACCGGGAAAATCTATGCCGCTTGCTGAATTTCCTTTTATAAATGTATAGTTATTTTCCAGGTATTTTTTGAATTTATGTTCCAGATAAGTTCCAACCGCCTTCCCGTCAGTTGAGCCAAAGATTGATGCTTCATCATGGTCAGATTCAATAACAGAGAAATTCTTAGCCTCATTTTTTAGCGAATTTATTGTTAATTCAGTCATTTAATACATCATAAGGGTTTTTGTACCGGGTATCCCCTTCCGGTCAAGCATATACCCCGGCAAAGCTCAAGGCAAGGGCGCATCAGCGCGCGGGGCGCAAGCCCGGCAAGAAGATGTCCCCGCCCCGGATCGCGGCCTGAAACATCTTGACCGCGGGGCCCGGCGGGTTTACTGTTGACGGAAGCGCAAATTCCTCCAGGGAGGCCGGTATGGACATTTTCGAGGCCCTGTTCACGCGGCGCAGCATACGCAAATATCTGCCGAAACCCGTGAGCGACGAAGACATAACCCTTCTGCTCAAAGCCGCCATGCTGGCCCCCAGCGCCAACAACGGCCAGCCCTGGCACTTTGTGGTGGTGCGGGACGAAGCCGTCCGCAAGGCCCTTGCCGAGCGCCATCCCTACGCCAAAATGGCCGCCGGCGCGCCGGTCGTCATTGTGGTCTGCGCCGAGCCGGACGAACATAAAGGGGCCGAATTCTGGGTGCAGGACTGTTCCGCGGCCACGCAGAACCTCATGCTGGCGGCGCGCGGCAAAAACCTGGGCAGCGTGTGGTGCGGGCTTTATCCCAGGGAGGACCGCGAGGGCGTTGTGCGCGAGATACTCAATCTGCCGCCCCATATCAGGGCCTTGAGCCTTGTCGTCATCGGGCACTGCGAGCAGCCTTTTTCCGAGGCCAATCGCTTCAGCGCCGAAAAAATCCACTACGAGCGCTGGTAGATGGACGTTCGCGGCATCCGCGCCCTGCTGGCCGGGGACAGGGCCACCGTCGGCACCTGGCTGCAACTGCCCTCCGCCGACGTGGCCGAAATTCTGGCGCGCGCCGGGTACGACTGGGTCGCGGCCGATCTGGAGCACGGCTCCTTCAGCCGCTCCGTCCTGCCGGACATTTTCCGGGCCATTGAAAACGGCGGGGCCGCGCCCTTCGCCCGCCTGCCCGAAGCCTCGAAAACGGCCGTCAAGGCCGCCCTCGAGGCCGGCGCCCAAGGGCTTATCTTCCCCATGATAGAAACCCGCCGGCAGCTTGACGGGGCCATTGATTACGCGACCTATCCGGGTCAGGATTCCTGGAGGCCCGAAGGGGAGCCGGCCGGGGAACGCCGCGGGGTGGGCTATTGCCGGGCCAACGCCTTCGGCCGGGATTTTGACGCCTACCTGAACGGCCGCGCTCCGGACATCTTTCTCGTGGCCCAGATAGAACACGTCAGGGCCGTTGAAAATCTGGACGACATTCTCTCCCACCCGCGCCTGGACGCCGTCATGGTGGGGCCGTATGACCTGTCGGGCAGCATGGGGCTTACCGGCCACTTCGATCATCCCGACTTCCGCGCGGCCATGTCGGCCGTCCGGGCGGCCTGCCGGCGCTGCCGGGCGCGCATGGGCCTGCACATCGTGCGTCCCGACGCGGACGAGCTGGCCAAGCAGATTGCGGACGGCGCGCGTTTTGTCGCCTACGGCATAGACGCGACGTTTTTGTGGCTTGGCGCGGAGCGGCCCCGGCCGGGGGGACAGGCGTGAGGATGACCGTTTTCGGCGGTTCCGGTTTTCTGGGATCGCACGTCTGCGACAAGCTCTCGGAGGCCGGCCACCGCGTCACCGTCGTGGATTTGCGCCCTTCGCCGTGGCTCAGGCCGGATCAGGCCATGCTCGCCGGCGACATCCTGGACGAAAATATTGTGCGGGAGGCCGTCGAACAGGCGGACATGGTCTTCAACTACGCCGGAATCGCCGACATCGGCGAGGCCAATGCCCGCCCCGTGGACACGGCGCGCGTCAACGTGCTGGGCAACGTCATGCTGCTGGAGGCCTGCCGCAAGGCCGGCGTCCGGCGTTATGTGTTCGCGAGTTCCCTGTATGTCTACGGCAGGTCCGGCGGATTTTACCGCTGCAGCAAACAGGCCTGCGAAATCTTTATTGAAAATTATCAAGCCATGCACGGCCTGCCCTACACCATCCTGCGCTACGGTTCCCTGTACGGGCCGCGCGCGGATTCGCGCAACGCCATCCACCGTTTCGTGCACGAGGCCCTGACGCGCGGAACAATCACCTACTACGGCGCGCCGACGGCCCTGCGGGAGTACGTGCACGCGGACGACGCCGCCGCCGCCACCCTGTCCGTGCTGGACGGCGAATTTGAAAACCGGAATATCGTCATTTCCGGAAACCAGCCCATGCGCGTGGGGGATCTGTTCAGAATGATCGGCGAGATGCTCGGCAGGGAATTGTCCGTCAAATATCTGGAAGACCCCAACAGCGGACACTACCAGATCACGCCGTACTCCTTCATGCCCAAAATAGGACGCAAGCTGACGCCCCCCCTCAGCGTTGACTTGGGGCAGGGAATCCTCCGCGTGATGGAGGAGGAGCACAAGGCCCTGCACCCCCGTCTTCAGGCGGAGGGCGGCTATCTTATGCAGCCGGACGATTGCCGGCCGTAAACAGGACATTGCCCATGAACATCATCGCCGTCATTCCGGCCCGCATGGGGTCAAGCCGCTACCCCGGCAAGCCCCTGGCCCTGATCCACAATGTGCCCATGGTGGGGCACGTGGCCTTCCGCGCGGCCATGAGCAAAAGCCTCTCGTCCGTCCATGTGGCCACCTGCGACGAAATTATCGCGAATTATTGCGGAAACGCCGGCCTCGCCTGCGTAATGACCGGAGACGGGCATACGCGCTGCACCACGCGAACCGCCGAAGCCCTGCTCAAGATTGAGGAGGCGGATGGCAAAAAGGCGGACATCGTGGTGATGGTGCAGGGGGACGAGCCAATGGTGACCCCGGAAATGATCGACGCGGCCGTGGCCCCCATGCTTGGGGATCCCTCCATCAACGTCGTGAACCTCATGGCCGATATGGAAACCGTTGAGGAATTTGAAGACCCCAATGAAGTCAAGGTGGTGGTTGACCGCAACATGGACGCCCTCTATTTTTCGCGCGAGCCTGTCCCCTCGCGGAAAAAAGGTTCGGACAAAGTGCCCATGCGCAAGCAGGTGTGCGTCATCCCCTTCCGGCGTGACTATCTGCTGCGCTTCAATGAAATGGAAGAAAGCCCGCTGGAAATCCACGAATCGGTGGACATGCTGCGCATACTGGAATACGGCGAAAAAGTGCGCATGGTTCCCACGTCCGTCCGCACCTTCAGCGTGGACACGCCGGGGGATCTGGCCCATGTGGCCCGCCTCATGGAAGGGGACAGCCTGCGCGAACGCTACACTCCGGATTCATAGGCCCATGCCGGACAATAATCCCGACATGTCCCCGCATATCCCGGCGTATCCCGGAAAGCGCGGGCCGTCGCTACAAAGCCGCCTGACGGCAATTCTGGAGGAGTTGTGGCTTGCCCTCTTCGCATGGATACCGACGCCCTTGGGCATGCTCCTGCGTCTGGCCGCCTGGAAGCCCCTTTTCGCCGTGTGCGGCTTTGTGCGTTTCGCCCCCGGCCTTACGCTGTCAGGTTGCCGCCATATGCGTCTCGCCGACGGCGTGCGCTTGGGGCGTGGTGCCTTTATCACCGCCGCCAACGGCAGTCTGACCTTGGGTGAACATGTCGCCCTTTCTCCCTGTGTGCACCTCAGCGCTGACGATGGGCATATTGAAATAGGCCCATATACGGCTATAGGTCCGGGCACAGTGTTGCGCGCTGCGAACCACCGTTTTGACAGGCGGAATGATCCTATCATGTTTCAAGGGCATGTTCCGGGAAAAATCGTCATTGAAGAGAATGTCTGGATAGGCGCGAACTGCGTAGTAACGCCGGATGTGCACGTAGGACGCGGCGCGGTTGTGGGCGCCGGAGCCGTTGTCACGCGCGATGTACCTCCTTTTGTCATGGTGGGGGGGGTGCCGGCGAAAATTATCGGACAACGGGAAACCGTATAAGGGAACGACATGCCAGTGCAATGCCTAATTTTTGACTGTGATGGAGTCATCCTCGACAGCGTACCCGCGAAAACCCGTGCCTTTGCACGTCTGGCGGAGCCTTACGGGACACAGGCCATGGATCGCCTTGTTGTGTACCACATCGCGCATGGTGGAGTGAATCGTTACAAAAAATTTGAGTGGTTTTTTCGGGAAGTCTTGGGCCGTGCCATTACCCCGGAGGAATCCGCTGAATGGGGCCGCCTTTTTGTGCGGTATGCCCTGGATGAAGTGCGCTCATGCCGGTTGATCGCGGGTGCGCAGAAGGTGCTGGACGACTGGCGCGGCAGGTTGCCGCTCTTCGTGTGTTCAGGTGCGCCGCAGGAAGAGTTGCGCGTCATACTGCGTGAACGTCGACTGGAGAACTATTTTGGCGGAATTTACGGCTCGCCGCCAGACAAGGCGCAACTGCTGACGAAGATCGTCGCCGAAACTGCCCTGCCTCCGGACAGCGTGCTGATGGTGGGCGATGCCGTCACGGATCGTGACGCGGCCGAATACGCCGGGACGCGCTTTTACGGCGTTGGCGTGCAGATCAAGAGTGGTGATTTTCCTTGGAGTTTGGATCTCACGGAGTTGAATGACTGGATTGCAGAAAATATTGACGGATAGCTGGCGTAGTGATGAGCGCGTTGTTGAAGTTTGGGTTCAAAACCCTTACTATCAGGCGTTTTATGGTTGCCGCGAATGCCGAATGCGCGTTAATATTTCACCTTCCCCCCGGCAATGCCGGAGACGCGCCGCAAGGGCGAAAGCTTTTGTTGTCTTGTCATTAAGGCCAACGGTTAAGCCTTGCAGTCTGCTCGCGGACCGCGCGTACGAAGGCAACGAGACAAGGCAATTGATCTGCGATTTGGAATTTTCTCCGGTGATACCGCCAAATCCCAATAGATTGAAGCCCTGGAAATATGACAAGGAACTGTACAAAAGGCGCAATGAGGTAGAACGTCTTTTCCGAAGACTCAAAGGGTTCCGTCGTGTTTTTACGCGGTATGACAAGCTTGATGTCATGTTTCTCATCTTTGTCGTTTTTGCTCTTATCGTTGAGGACCTCAGATAGTGTTAACAAAACCTAATCGGAGCCATCAAAACGGAGCCGACTGTCAGATCAAGTCTGAACTACTACACTTGGGTTTGGCTTCGGTATTATCGCACTTGTCAAGCGTTGGAAGAACATTATGTAGAATGAAGTCGTCTGTTTCAGGCCAAAAAATATAGGGGCAGTCTGACATTTTTATCCAGGAATATAGCCATGAGATATCGAGCTTCCGTTTTGTCCAGCATTCCCAGATGGCAACAAGGCGCCACCCTGCGTCGGTGAGTGTTTTTACTGTTTGAGAATCTCTTAAAGTGTTTGCATCAAACTTGTGTGCCCACTTTTCGGTGTGTGTTTTGGGAGTCGTAGCATATTTACAGCCCTCATGTCTGTGCCAGAAGCAGCCATGCACAAAAATTGCGACTTTGTATTTTGGCAGCACAATATCTGGAACAATATTCAACACCTTTGTTCCAAGACGATACCGAAAGCCTTGAGTATGGAGGATGCTTCTTACAATAATTTCTGGCCTTGTATTCGCGGAGCGTATTCCTGCCATCATGCGGGAACGTGTTGCGGGAGAGACAATATCCATGTACTATTTTCCCATTAGAATCGAAATGGTGTCATTTGATGCAATCTATTAAAATAGTTGATTTGTTTGCCGGGCCTGGCGGGCTGGGAGAAGGGTTCTCTTCCTTTCAGGCCGACAGTCGGAATCCATTTAACATAACTGTATCTGTCGAAAAAGACAAATTTGCGCACAGTACACTGCGGCTTCGTGCCTATTGGCGTCTTTTGAAACGTCATAGAAAGCCCATGAACGCTTTGCATACGTATTACAAGGGGCGGGCACGCAGGCCATGGACTGAAGACACCGAAGATCTGTGGGAAGAGGCCAAGGCTGAAGCCTTGTTGTTGGAGTTGGGGAAAGATGAAGACAATGCTCAGATCTATAAGCGAATTTGCCAACAAATTTCCAACGACGAGCACTGGGTGCTGATTGGCGGCCCTCCATGTCAGGCATATTCAGTTGTGGGACGTGTCCGTGTCGGGGAAAAAAACAAAAAAGATCCACGGCATCGTTTGTACAAAGAATATTTGAATGTCATAAGGGAATTTCGCCCTTCGATATTTGTTATGGAGAATGTTCGAGGGATGTTGTCCTGTCAACTGGAGTACGGGCATATCATTCATCGAATCATGGAGGATTTGGCTTGCCCTGGCCAAGGCGAGCGGGGCGTAAAGGACTATAAATATTCCATTCACTCCCTAGTTGCGGATACCTGCTATGAGACGGGGATGGATGCTGCCAAACTGGATTTGAAAAAATTTATTGTTCAATGTGAACAATACGGCATTCCTCAAGCACGACATCGGGTGATTCTTGTTGGTATCCGCGAAGATGTTACAGCAATTTTGCCAAAGCTGATCCCTTCCGCCCCTGTTACCGTTTGGGATGCTATTAGCGATATGCCGCCTCTCCGAAGCGGAATATCCAGACAAAAAGACTCTGCTGCCATATGGAAAGATCTGGTTTCAGCAGAATATGCCGATTTGGCCAGATGTGCGAAAACTGCCAAGCGCCACAGGCTGACAGAGATTCTCACGGAGGCAGGTAAAAAGGTCATCAGCGAGGCCCTCTCACGCGGCGGGCAATGGATTGAGGATAAATACAGTCGCCTTCCTCCACACGCAAAAGTGCTGCACTCCTGGTTGCGAGACGAGAGTCTCGGAGGGTGGCTTAATCATGAAACACGCGCACATATGGCCAGCGATCTGCGCAGATATGCATATATAGCTACCCATGCGAGTATCAAGAAGAAAAACCCCGTTGGCTCAAAAGACTTTGATCTGCCGGGGTTGGCCCCCAATCATGCCAACTGGGAAACAGGTCATTTTGATGACAGGTTCAAGGTCCAGTTGGCCAACCGCCCCGCTACGACCATAACCAGCCATCTTTCAAAAGATGGACATTCCTTTATTCATCCAGACCCTGCGCAGTGCAGAAGCCTGACCGTTCGTGAGGCCGCAAGACTTCAGACCTTTCCGGACAACTACTTTTTTGAGGGGCCACGAACGGCTCAGTATGTCCAGGTCGGAAATGCCGTTCCACCTCTGTTGGCCATGCAGATCGCTGACTGTGTATGGTCTGTTTTGCAAGATGCGATTTTTTTTGAGCAGAAAAACATTGAGGACGAAGTTTCAATGATGTTTGGCACATAATAGAATAAAGTCGCGGTAGTAACATGGCAAAACCCCAAGTCCTTCCTCCCAGTGCGCGCTCGTTGTCCGCGTCATTGCGTGATCTTGGTTATTCGCTAGAGACTGCTGTTGCCGACATAATTGATAACAGCATCTCTGCCCAGGCAACTTCCATAGACATCATATGCGACATGTCGTTTGAATCTCCTGTTTTGGCTATTCTTGATAATGGTACAGGCATGAATGAAAACGAACTGTTGGCGGCAATGAAGCATGGAACATCTGGCCCGGAAGTTGAGCGCCTGCGGACAGACCTTGGCAGATTTGGCCTTGGCCTGAAAACAGCTTCCTTTTCACAATGCCGTCAGCTTACTGTCGTAAGTGCGCGGGGCGGGCAGCCTTGTGGGGCGGAGTGGGATCTTGATGTTGTAAAAGATGAGGACGATTGGGTTATTTCGGTCCTGGAGAATTCGGACATCTTCAATGTTCCTTTTGTAGAACGTCTTGGGGCAGATGGAACGCTTGTTTTATGGAGAAAGATTGACAGGCTGTTTGAGGAAGAACAAAAAAATAAACGGGATGAACTGATAAACGAAAGTCTTTCTGCTCTTGCGGATCACATTTCATTGGTCTTCCACAGATTTTTGGATGGAGAATTTCAAAGTAGAGAAAAAATATTAATATCTATCAACGGAGATAAAGTTGAATCTTTTGACCCATTTTGTAAAAAAAGCGGTTCACAATGGATCATAGAGAATGAAAGGGTCGTTTTGGACGGCGAAAGTGTTCTGATTAACGGTTATATCTTGCCCCATTTTTCCAGACTTTCCGCAAAAGATGAAGCATACTACAAAAATCGGAGCGATTTCCTTTCCAACCAAGGCGCTTATGTTTACCGAAATGGCCGTCTGATGGCTTGGGGAGACTGGTTTCGGCTTATGCCGAAAGGAGAGTCCACCAAGCTTGCCAGAGTGCAAATTGATTTTCCCAGCACACTCGACAATATCTGGACGATAGACATCAAGAAATCCAGCGCCCGCCCGCCGCATTTTGTTCGTGAAAGGCTGAAGCAGATACTTCCGGAAATATCCGAAGGCAGCAAACGGATTTACAAAAAGCGGGGCCAAAAGGTGTTCGATGACATCAAGGCTCCCATATGGGATCGATTTGAAGAACGAGAGGGGATTCATTACGCGATAAACAGGGATCACGCCCTAGTAAGAGCCTTGTCGGACAATTTGTCTGAGGACGAGGGCAGGTCGCTGAAAATTTTGCTTGATTCGATAGCCTCAGCCTTGCCGGTTGCAAGCATATACGACGACTATGCGACAAAACCGCGATTGGTGGAGACCGAAGAGGTTTCCGACGAAGCTCTTTGGATCAAGTTGCGAGATTTGCATTTGGCATTGTTCAAAGACAGTGTGCCAGATCGTGATATGTTCCTTGATGTTGTACAATCATTGCAGCGGGTCTTTGGCAACAAGATGGCACTGGTTAAAAAGTATGTTTCGAAGGAATTGTCATGAGCGTATCGGACTTGGAAAAAGAAAAAGAAGTAGTTAATCTTCTTATCATTTCGCTGGGAAAACAAGTGCCCACCCCGACCAGAGAGCTTGTTGAAAAACGAGCTGAAATGTTTGCCAAGATGCAAAATTTTAATGGCGACTTGGCAAATATTGTCGAGGAAGTTCTTGTCGCAATTGCTACCCGCGTTGGCAGGGGGGTATCAATTGTAGACACAACAACTCCGCATGATAACGAATGGGTTTTGAAGCGGGACATTACATGGCTATATTCTAGTGCCTACGAAAATTATTTGAAGCGTGAGGGCTGGGCTCCGGATGCCGTACAAGCCATATCGGAAACCAGTGAACGCATTCTGGGGCACCTGCAAGATCCGCGAAGCGAAGGCGCGTGGGACAGGCGTGGCTTGGTAATTGGGCATGTTCAGTCGGGAAAAACGGCGAACTATCTTGGCGTGGTCGCAAGATCTGCCGATGCTGGCTACAAGTTCATTATAGTTATTGCTGGAATACATAACAATTTGCGGAAACAAACCCAGGAAAGAGTTGATGAGGGGTTTATCGGGCGCTCCAGTGATCCTGCAAATCGTGTTGTAATTGGGGTCGGCTGTTTTGACCCAAACTATCCGCACCCGGCAACGCTTACAAATATAACCGAAGATTTCAACAAAAGTACTGCTGAAAAAAGCGGCTGGAAGTTGAACGATTTCAGCAAGCCAATTATCCTTGTAATAAAAAAGAATGTTACTACGCTTAAATCATTGTATAAATGGCTTAAAGAATTGAACTCAAAAAACGATCAAATATCCGATGTGCCGATGTTGATGATTGATGACGAGGCGGACAATGCCTCAATAAATACCAACAAGCCGGATGTTGATCCGACTCAAACAAATTCTTGGTTGAGGAAAATATTGAGTCTATTCGACAAATCTTGCTATGTCGGATATACGGCTACACCATTTGCAAATATATTTATAAATCCAGATGGATATGATGTAAAAGTCCGCGAAGAGCTGTTTCCTCGTGATTTTATATACTCGCTTGATGCCCCCAACACATATTTCGGCCCGGAGAAAGTTTTCCTGGATGACGAAAGTAGCGTGAGAATATTACGCACCATTGCTGACTGTGAAGACTACATCCCATTTTCGCATAAAAAGGATTTTTCTCTCACGGAACTTCCTCCGAGTTTGTATGTGGCATTCAATACATTCATCATCGCCAAAGCAATCAGAAATTGCCGGGGGCAGCAACACAAGCACTGCTCCATGCTTGTCAATGTTTCAAGGTTTGTTCCCGTCCAAAGAACCGTGAAGTCTCTACTGGCCATATACGAAAAATCTTTGCGCGAGGCTGTGAAAGCAAATTACTCCATGCCTGAAAGAGCCTCGTCGAAAAATAAATACATGCAAGCGCTGCAAGCTATTTATAATACGGAATTTTCTGGCTGCGGAGTGAGTTGGCCAACCGTAAAAAGCAAGCTTTACTCGGCCTTTGATACGCTGAAATTGCTTGTCATCAACAGCCAATCAGATGATGTCCTTGATTATGCCCGTTACGAAAAAGATGGCCATGGCTTGACCGCTGTGACTGTTGGCGGTTTCAGCCTGTCTCGTGGACTTACGCTTGAAGGGCTGTGTGTAAGCTATATGTATAGAAATACACGCATGTATGATACCTTGATGCAAATGGGAAGATGGTTTGGCTATCGCCGAGGTTATGAAGATCTGTGCCGCATATATCTTCCTACAGAATCCGTTGAATGGTATGAGTATATTGCAGAAAAAACGGAAGAATTGAGGCGACAAATAAGGATAATGCGCCGAGACGGACTGACTCCAAAGCAGTTCGGATTATATATAGAAACCCACCCGGACAGATTGATGATTACGTCTGCAAATAAAATGAGAAATGCCGTCATAACAACAGTGCAACAAAGTTTCAGCGGCCATCTGAGAGAGACGTATAGGCTCCCGTCAGAGTCTACAATAAATGAAGAAAATGAACTGTTGATCCAGGATTACTGGAAAAAAGCTTTTGGCGCTAAAATAGTCGCCACGGACAAAGGATGGGAGGCCAAGGATGTCAATACAGATGTAATTGAAAATTTTTTGTCAAAGTTCAAAGTCCATTCTTCGTTTGAAGATCAAAAGTGTGGAATAATTAAATATTTGAGTCTAGTTTCAGACATGCACCCCAAAAGTGATGTTCTTTTGATTTCGATCGAATCAAACGAGGCGAATGGTAACGCATATAAACTCGGCTTTCAAACAAGAACCGCCAAACATAGTGGAGACGCCTGGGAGCTACCAAAAGCTCGCGTCGCCAGCCGAGGGGATGAGCGTATTGGGCTGACCAAGCCCCAAGAGTCCGCGGCCAAGACTCTGGCGGAAGAAGACCATGTAAAAGACCCTGACAAAAGCAACAAACCTTCGGATGTCCACTATCGTAAAGTCAGGCACAAGCCCCTTTTGATGCTGCACCTTCTGGAGCTTTCTGATGAAAAGCTGAAAGCAAGAGTGCCAGCTTTCGGTATAAGTTTCCCGTTCGGTGATTACGGTCGCACAGTCAGAATCGCTGCCAACAAAATTTGGGTAGACAACAGGCAGGAAGCAATGGCAGCCATGGAGGATGAGGAGGATTTCGATGAGTAACCGCTTGCCCTGGTACGACATTTCGATTCCCGACACCGATTATAATGTACGTCTTGCACCTGATTGTGGCGCTATCCCGAATCTACTGGGGTAAAGACTGTGATGGCAAATTCCTTTGCGTGGTGTCGCTTGCTGGTGACTTTCAGTCGCGTTTTATGCAAGAAAAATTGTCGGTCAAAGAAATGCACATAGACCTCCGGCGAGATGCT
The DNA here is from genome assembly GCA_031291035.1 of Desulfovibrio sp. Taxonomy (GTDB): domain Bacteria; phylum Desulfobacterota; class Desulfovibrionia; order Desulfovibrionales; family Desulfovibrionaceae; genus Desulfovibrio. Next base: position 59,389 of record JAISLI010000021.1, on the reverse strand, counting down.
TCACAAAATAGTCAGAATCTGGTTCTTACGTTGGAACGCCAAGTTGACAGCGATTTGTTTCATACCCTGTGCAAAAGCCTTGTTGCCAGCCTGCGACAAGTGACACTTCCTGAAGTTGCTCTTGTTGATAATATTGACAAAAATTATTTTCAAAAATATAGTGATCGGAGTTCCGTCAGAATCTCCTCCGAAAATCAGTTGGAAACCATCGAAGGCAAGCTTTACCTCGTCTGCTTTTCACTTGCCGAATCACAAGAAAACGCCATGGCAATGTCTTTGAATAATCTTGTGGATAAAATAGCGGCTCTGCTGGCAGACAAGGATGTTTTGGCCATCTTTGAAGCGAAGTTGGCCGATTATGGATATATTCCGTTGCCGGATTATGACTCTCCAAAATTTTTTATTGCAAATATCCAAGACATACCTTGCTGTGATGAATTCCCTAAGCTGGTGCGTTCTGGCCTTCCTGTGGGTATCATCCATGTAAACTACCAGATTGAACTGGATAAAATAGAATCCTTTGCCTGCGAGTTTGGGCGAGTCTTGGGGGATATTTAAATGGAAATTACCCTTCAAGATTTTTTTGTCGACTTCAGGCAAGATATTATGGCCGGTGTGGAGGCCAACAACACTTCAGCGTTAAGAGAGTTCGTATCCGTATTTGGGAATGAACTTGCAGAAGTGGGTTCCGTAGAAGATTTCAACTTTTGTCATTATCACCTCCCTCAAGGCGGGATACGAGTTGATGGATATTGGTTTGATGAAGAAGAGGGAATATTGTCCCTCTTTATTGCCGATTATGATTCAAGGGATGAGCTGGCTTCTTTGTCCCAAACTGAACTGGACATAATTTTTAAGAGAATTGAAAATTTTTTTGAGAAGAGCGGTAAAAAGCGTCTTTGCCCCAAGCTTGAAGTCACATCCGACGAGTATCACCTGTCAAGATTGATTGAAAAAAAATTGGCGGCATTTGTCAAAGTGAATTTGTTTTTATTGTCGGAAAGGGCGCTCAGTGAGCGTGTAAAAAAACTTGAAGTTGGAAGCATTTGCGGGAAGCCGATTTATTATCATGTTTGGGACATCTCGCGGCTTTACAGGCAAAATCTTTCTCGTGGGCGCAAAGAACCACTTGAGCTGGATTTCATTGAAATGTTCGGGCAAGGGATTCCGTGTCTTCGGGCCAATTTCGACACAGATTCGCATGAATCCTATCTGGCCGTCATACCAGGGCAAGTGCTTTCAAAATTATACGAAAAATACGACAGTCGGCTCTTGGAGCAGAATGTCCGCACGTTTCTACAGGCAAGGGGAAATGTAAACAAGGGAATTCGTGCGACAATTTTGAATGAGCCTTCAATGTTTTTTGCTTATAACAACGGAATAACTGCTACCGCACAAAATGTTGAGGTCAATGATACGAAAGATGGATTTGTCATTACCCATATTCGTGATCTTCAAATTGTAAACGGTGGCCAAACGACAGCCTCGTTGTTTCATGCCCAAAGAAAAGACAAAGCTTCTTTGGAGCAAATTTTCGTACAAATGAAGCTGTCCGTTATTGACCCTCAAAAAAGCGAAGAAATCGTTCCCAAAATATCCGAATACGCAAATACGCAAAATCGGGTAAATGCTGCCGACTTTTTTGCAAATTCGCCATTTCACCTCAGGATGGAAGGATTTTCACGTCGAATTCTGGCTCCGGCACGTCCGGACTCTCCAAGAGAAACAAAATGGTTTTATGAACGTGCACGAGGGCAATATGCCGAAGCGCAATCAAAGTTTACAGATGCCGAAAAGCGCAAATTTCAGGCCCTGTCCCCCAAAAAACAGTTGTTTACAAAGGAAGACTTGGCAAAATATGAAAATGTGTGGGATGAGCATCCCAAACATGTCAGCAAGGGTCGCCAAAAGAACTTTGCCCAATATGCTGCCCGTATAGGTAAAGAATGGGAAACCTCAAAAGATACTTTTAATGAGCAGTATTACAAGCGGGCAGTTGCAAGGGCAATCTTGTTCCGTAAGACGGAATTTATTGTTTCGTCACAGCCATGGTATCGCCCAGGCGGCAGTATCCGTTCATATATTGTCTACTATAGCCTTGCTTGCCTTGGCGAGCTGGCAAAGCGCCACAACAAAGTTATTCCGTTTATGACTGTCTGGAATCAACAGGAAGTTCCCCCTGTTTTACAGAATGCAATCGCCGTCTGCGCCTCGTTTATCAATGATCATGTCGAACAACCCGTTGACAGTTTGCCAAGAGATTCTGAATGGTTCAAGAAGGACAGCTGCTGGACGACTTTGACGAATGACCTCTCAAGTCTTGCAGCCAATCAAGAAGAATCCTTTTGGAAAAACCTTGTTTCGCGAGATGAGGAAAACTATCAAAAACGCGAAGCTGCCAAAGTTCAAAATATCGATGATGGTATTGCGGCACAAAAACGCGTTGTCAGTATCCCGCCTGCACGGTGGAAACAGCTACTGGCAGAGCTTGCCGCCCGAAAGCTACTTTCCGAGAAAGAAATTGGTATCTTGACCGTTGCCACGCAAATCCCGCTAAAAATACCTACAGACAAGCAAAGTGTAGTACTGCTTGAAATACTTGAGAAAGCCAAAAATGAAGGGATTGTCGTGGCAGGAATGGAGTAAATCACCAAAAGGTCATATTCCTGTTCCAACTGGCGACAGGTGTTGGAAAGCGTCCTGTAATCATAGTACGGGGCATGCTGGGCCAACCGTTCCTGGTGAACGCGATTGTAAGCAATATGCAGATGGATGTTGTCGGTGTATCTTCTTTTTGACCCTACATCGCAATAAGGGCCACCGCTAAAAACAAAAACCGCCAACAAAAGACAATTTTTCATATTCCCTCCGTGTTGATAGGTCCTAACCGTTTGCCATATCGATGTTGTCAATAAGTTCTTGGCTTTTCATATTTACGGAGGAGGACGCGATTGCGGAAGGGCTGATGTTTCAATCCACGCTCCCGCGAGGGAGCGACTGGATACTCGGGGATGAAGTTGATGATGTTGTTAAGTTTCAATCCACGCTCCCGCGAGGGAGCGACGGCCTAGTGGCAATCTTTTGGGAGAGTAGGCCCAAGCACACCAAAATCGAAAACGTACAGGCTGGGCCTACGCATAACTCTCCATTATTTACCATTGTTATGAAATAATAAAATTTATCAGTGTATTATCCTGTCGAGAATGTACCCGGTCCGTTTTGTAAGCTTACGATCCTCGCAACCTCGTCTTATAATATTAATACCTCCTCCGGGTCAAAATTTTTTTGAGTCCGGCATACTACGTCTGCGCCAGTTTGCTCCCAAAAAATAGAAACGTAAACTGTCTTTGCTTTCGTCCATAATTTCAAGGAGATTCGCCCTCAAGTTTGTCCACTGGGCAGGTTCCAGCAAACATTCAAATACGGAAAACTGCACACGCTGTCCCCAGTTCTCGCACTGTTTCGCCACGCGGCGCAAACGGGTGCGCCCTTCCGGACTTTCTGTGCTGACGTCGTAACAAACCAGCACCATCATGGCTCACCTCACGACAAACGGCGGATACGCGTCCAGATCGCCACGAAGATGCTGCGCAAGCAAACGCGCTTGCATATGCCACAACATGCCCACAGGCATGCGTTCTTTTAAAAACGGATGTTCAATCTCTTCCCTTTTTCTGGTCTGCCACGCAACGAGCACTTCTTTTCGCGTGTCATCGTCCATAAGCACCGCGCCCGACTCTTGTCGCCTGAAGCCTTTTACCCTCACCTGACCTTTATTGACAAGGGTACAGGCCAGCCTGTCCGCCATATAGGGGCGGAATTCCTCCATCACATCCAGCGCCAGACTCGGTCTGCCCGGTCTGTCCCTGTGCAGATAACCGACCGCCGAGTCAAGGCCGACCGCTTCCAGGGCGCTACGCACATCATGAACGAGCAGCGTATAAAGAAAGGACAACAGACAATTTGTCGCATCCATGGGAGGTCGCCTGCTTCTGCCTGCAAAGAAAAAGTCACGGGCGGTCAGCAAGCAGTCAAAAACGCTGAAATACACACTTGCCGCTTCTCCCTCTATGCCACGAACAATTTCAATGTTCACATCCACGGCAAGACGCTCAAGACAGTGCGTCAGGCGTTCACAGGCGTTATCAAGACGCTTGTCCGGACGCTCCCTTGCGGTTCGACGCAGGACAGTGCGGCAGTTGTATATCTTGCCAATGGTGAAGGAACGCGCCAATCGCGAGGTAAAAGACGGGACGTCGCTTTTGCGGTACTGCTCCCGCCTGAGAAGGACATTGCCAGAAATCGGCCCATGCATTGAGGCCAGAAAGCGTCCGTTTTCCGTCAGCCAGGACACGGCGACCCCCTTTTTCGCACAATGTCCCAGCAAAAAAGGGCTGCAGGAAACCTGGCCGAAAAGCACCAGACTCCCTAGGTTGTGAATGGGGAGTTTGCGTTTTGCCCCTTCTTTTGGTTGCACACAAACGCACTCGCCGTCTTTGGAAAGATAGGTTTCCTGCGACGTCACAAACAGGGTGTTCAGGTGATGTTTCATGTCTCCGCCCGCAGTGATTCCAGATAGCGAAACGCGGAACGTCCGGCCGCGTCCCCGGGACGGCATTGCTCCAGCAGTGAACACCCCGGGCAGCGGGCGTCATTGGCCGGGGCCGGAAGGCGCTTTTGCGACAGCATGTCATGCACGGCGCACGCCAAGCGCGCTGTGTTTTCCCGCAGTTCCCGGGTAAAAAAAACCTGTTCCCGTCGCCTGCTCCGCCCGTAAAACAGGGCACCCTCCCTGACGTCCCGCTGGAGCATTTCTTCCAGGCATATGGCCTGCGCGCACAATTGAACGCGATCCTCGTCGGACGCCTTGCTTCGCCCACGTTTGTACTCTACGGGAAAGGGACGCCATACCTCGCCTTCCCGGTGAAATTCCACCACATCCGCCCTGCCGCTCACTCCCAGCACCGCGGAACGCAGCAAGAGTCCGGCGACGATTTTCAGATCGCCGCGCACTTCCACCCTGCCGCTGTCCGCCCGTTCATGCAGAAGTCTGCCCTCAGCCGTAGCCCGGTTTTCCGCTCATGCCATCTCCATGTGGATCAGCGCGCACTGCCGCGGGCAATAGGCGTAATGCTGCAAGGCGGAAAGCTGGATAAAATCGTCTTCAGAGTATAGCGCATTCATGCCTTACGACTCTTGAAGGAAAAGCGAACAATTCAACCGCTCAACGCCGATTTGTCCTGTTGGCATCAATGAAAATACGGACAAAGAGCGACTTTCGCCCATTTCAGTGTCCAGAAAACCCCTGCATCGCTCCAGAACCATCTTTAGCGCTGATTAAAAACACGTCAAGATTTTTTGTGCAGCACACAAAAATAATTTTACTATCAATCATCCTGAATTTTTGAAGATACAGATGCAAAAGGGAAGCCGGCAGTTGGCATACGTTTTGATTTTTTCCGTTTGCCAAGTCCCCCCGGCAGAGCCGGGGGCTTGAGAGAGCGTGAACCAGTTAAAGCGGTTGAATATGTGAGCCGCCTGCCCCGCGTACGCCGCCCCTGATGGCCGGGTAGAATATATATTAAAGAAAACATATAGGTACAAAAGATATATATGGTAACAGATATAAAAAGACGCACCATAAGGCATCAAACGCTAACCTCCAAGGAGCTGACATGGAAACAAAAACGCTGGCAGTCAACGGCATTCCCAAGCGCCTGATAGTCAACCCGGAGGATTCCCTTGCGGATGTGCTGCGCGGCCAGTTGCAGCTCACGAGCGTCAAAGTGGGATGCGGCCAAGGGCAGTGCGGTTCGTGTTCCGTTATTCTGGACGGCAAGGTGACACGCGCATGTATCGTCAAAATGCGCCGCGTGCCGGAAAACGCGGCCGTCACCACAGTGGAGGGCATAGGCACGCCGGCCAGCCTGCACCCCATACAGAAAGCCTGGATATTCCACGGCGCGGCGCAGTGCGGCTTCTGTACGCCCGGCTTCATAGTGTCGGCCAAGGGTCTGCTCGACGAAAACCCGAAACCCTGCCGCGAGGAAGTGCGCGACTGGTTCCATAAACACCACAATCTCTGCCGCTGCACCGGCTACCAGCCTCTGGTGGACGCCGTGATGGACGCGGCCGCCGTGATGCGCGGCGAAAAGAAGACGAAGGATATCGAATTCAGACTTCCGGCCGACGGACGCATCTGGGGTTCCAGGATTCCGCGCCCAAGCGCCCTCGCCAAAGTCACGGGCACAGCGGAATTCGGCGCGGACGCCGCCTGCCGCCTGCCGCCGGACACCCTGCATCTGGCGATAGCCCAGGCCACTGTTTCCCACGCGCTCATCAGGGGCATTGACACCTCTGAAGCCGAAAAAATGCCCGGTGTTTACAGAGTGCTGACCCACAAAGACGTGAAGGGCAAAAACCGCATCACCGGCCTCATTACCTTCCCGACCAACAAGGGAGACGGGTGGGATCGCCCCATTCTCAACGATACCAAGGTATTTCAGTACGGCGACGCGCTCGCCGTCGTCTGCGCCGATTCGGAATGCCATGCGCGCGCCGCGGCGGAAAAAGTCACGTTCGATCTGGAGCTTCTGCCCGAATACATGAGCGCGCCGGACGCCATGTCCCCTGACGCCGTTGAGATCCACCCTGGCACACCCAACGTCTATTATGAGCAGGATATCGAGAAAGGGCAGTACACGCGGTCTTTCTTCAAAAACCCGGACAATGTGGTGGCGGAGAACGAATTCTACACCCAGCGCCAGCCGCATCTGCCCATTGAACCGGATGTGGGCTACGCCTATCTGAACGGCGACGGCAAGCTTGTCATCCACTCCAAATCCATCGGGCTGCATTTGCACGGCCTCATGATTGCGCCCGGCCTGGGGCTGGATTTCGGCAAAGACATGATCATGGTGCAGAACACCGCGGGCGGCACATTCGGCTACAAGTTCAGCCCCACCATGGAAGCCTTGCTGGGCGTGGCTGTGCTGGCCACAGGCCGCCCCTGCCACCTGCGCTACAATTACGAGCAACAGCAGAATTACACCGGCAAGCGTTCGCCCTTCTGGACGACGGTGCGCTACGCCGCCGACAAACGCGGCAAAATTCTCGCCATGGAAACGGACTGGTCGGTTGACCACGGTCCCTATTCCGAATTCGCCTCGGAAAGCGCTCATGGACAAACTGGCCGAAAAATTGAAATGGACCCGCTGGAGCTGCGGGCGTTGAACTGCTACCGCAAGGGGGACACCACGCCGACAGGCCAGGAACCGGAAGTCTACAGCCTGCCGGAGATGTTCGACAAGATGCGTCCAATTTACAAGGCGGCGCTGGCAAAAGCCAAGGCCGGCTCCACGGCCGCGGTCAAACGCGGCGCGGGGGTTGCCCTCGGCGTGTACGGCGCCGGCCTGGACGGGCCGGACTCCTCGGAGGCCTGGGCCCAGCTCAACGAGGACGGCACCGTCACCGTCGGGTCCTGCTGGGAAGACCACGGCTAGGGAGCGGACGCCGGCGCGCTTGGTTCCGCCCATGAGGCGTTGCGCCCGCTCGGCATCACGCCGGACAAGGCCCGCCTTGTCATGAACGATACAAGCCTTGCTCCCAATTCCGGTCCGGCCGGCGGCTCCCGCTCCCAGGTAATGACGGGCAACGCCATTCGCGTGGCCTGCGAGGCCCTGATTGAGGCCATGCGCAAACCCGGCGGCGGTCTTTATGACCATGCCGGAATGAAGGCCGCGGGACGCAACCCCCGCCAGGAAGGCAAATGGACCGCTTCCGCGACCAACTGCGATGAAAAAGGCCAAGGAAGCCCCTTCTGCTGCTACATGTACGGCATCTTTCTTGCCGAAGTCGCCGTGGAAACGGGAACCGGCAAAACGCAGGTTGAAAAACTCACCTGCGTGACCGACATCGGCAAAGTCAACAGCAGGTTGGTCACGGACGGCCAGATATACGGCGGCCTGGTGCAGGGCGTCGGCCTGGCTCTTTCCGAGGATTACGAAGATCTGAAAAAGCACGGCACCATCGCCGGCGCCGGCATTCCCGACATCAAGATGATCCCCGACGGCATGGAAATCATCTATGTGGAAACGCCGCGCAAGGACGGCCCCTTCGGCGCTTCGGGCATCGGTGAAATGCCGCTCACCGCGCCGCACGCGGCCATCATCAACGGCATATACAACGCCTGCGGCGCGCGGATCAGGCATCTACCCGCCTGTCCGGACAAGGTGCTGAAAGCCATGCCGAAGTAGTCGCACGCTTCTGAATCCGGCTTTTCCGGTTTCCGCACGCGGCGTTTTCACCGCGTGCGGAAACCGGAAAAAGGCGTTGACCGCCGGAACAATTTTTGCGTATTCCCGTCAGGCTCCCTGAAGGGAGAGGTTTCAAACCATAGAGAAATTTTTGATGAACTTCGATCTGGCGCATCTGCACGAAATCGAATCCCATTGCACTCAGGAAAGCCCGCCGCGTTGCCGGAGCTTGTGTCCGTTCCAGCTTGACGCGCGCGCCTTTTTGGCCGCCATAGCCGAAAGCCGGCATGCGCAGGCGCGCAAAATTCTGGATCGCGCCCTCGCCATCAACAAGCTGGAGCAATACTGCGTTGCCGTTGCCGAACCCGCCCGCATACTGCCCCTGCCGCCCAAAAAATTCTCCTTGGCCGTTCTCGGACCGGGTCTTGCCGGCTTCGTCGCCGCCGCGGAACTGGCGCGCAAGGACTACCCCGTTACAGTATTTTACAAAGACGATCTTGCGGCGCCGCTTGTGGCGCGTTTTCCGGCGCTCAAATCAAACCATGCCCTGGCCGCCGAACTGGAAGCCCTCTCCGGCCTGCGGGTGAGCTTTGAAAAGACCTGTCCGGACACGGCCCTGCTGGCCCGCTGCGAAGCGGAATTTGACGGCGTACTGCTGGATGCCGATGCCGCGCGGGAGCTTGCCCCGCCGGAAGAAGCCGTTGACGGCGACACACGGCACTGGCGGGACAATGTCTGCTGCGCCGGAAGATTGAGCCGGTCCCCGACCGGACATGTCTTTCCCGAAACGGCGCGCCAGGCGGGTGAAGGCCGGCGGGCCGCGCTGACGCTGGAGCGTCTGGCGGGCAAAGTTTCGCTGACGGCCGCGCGCGAAAAACAGCGGGGAGCGCTGCACGTCTCTCTGGAGGGCATTGCGCCCGTTCCGCGCGTCGAACCGGCCGGCGCGGCCTATACGCCGGAAGAGGCGCGGGCGGAGGCCGTGCGCTGTTTGCAATGCCAGTGTCTGATATGCGTCGGGGAGTGCGTCTATCTGCAAAAATACAAGGGCTACCCTCGCGTTTACGCCCGCCAGATATACAACAACACTTCCATTGTACAGGGATTTCACACGGCCAACGCCCTAGTTAACGGCTGTTCCCTCTGCGGCCAGTGTGAACGGCTCTGTCCGGAAAATTTTTCCATGGCCGACCTCTGCCGCTCGGCCCGCGAGGACATGGTGGACCGTAACTACATGCCCGCCCCGGCTCATGAATTTGCCCTGGAAGACATGGAAAGCGCCTCCGGCCCGGACTGCGCTCTGGTCCTTGATGACGATTCCCTGCCCGAAGGCGCGAAACCCGCATGGCTGTTTTTCCCCGGCTGCCAGCTTGCGCCCTCGCGCGGGGAACAGGTGATTGAACTGCATACGCATCTGCGCGAAAGTCTTTCCGGCGGAATTGCCCTGCTGCTGTCCTGCTGCGGTATTCCCGCCCATTGGGCCGGGCGGCGAACCGTATTCGCCGGGCACGCTTCCGCATTGCTCGAACAATGGAAGAAATTCGGCGGGCCTTGCGTCATAGCGGCCTGCTCCTCCTGCATGAAGGCGCTGCGCCTGTCCCTGCCGGAAGCCCGCATACGTTCCGTCTGGGAGGTGCTCAATGCCCTGCCGCTGCCGCGGCGGCACGGCACGGGTTTTTCAGAACCGCTGTCCGTTCATGATCCCTGTACGGCCCGTCACGACGCAGCCTGGCAAAGCGCCGTGCGCGAGCTGGCCCGCAAGTGCGGCGCGTGCCTTGAAGAACCGCGCCTATCCGGTGAAAGGATATCCTGTTGCGGCTATGGCGGACTCGTTTCCTGCGCCCAACCGGATCTCGCCGCGGAGATGAGCGCGAACCGCGCGGCCGCTCTGCCCCATACGGCTCTGGCCTCCTGCATCATGTGCCGGGACAGGCTGGTGGGGCAAGACAAGGAGTGCCTGCTCTGCTGGACCTGCTTTTTCCGCGTTCCACCATGTCTGGAAAGGAGGCCGCCAGGGAAAAAGGCCCCGGACTCTCAGCCCGTCGCGCGGGCAGGGCCGCCTTGCGCCGCCGCCTGCTGCGCGGCCGCGCCGGCGGGGAAACGCCGGTCCCGCAACCGGCCGGCATACGCGTTCCGCCCGAAATGCGGACTCACCATGACGCCCAAATCTCTGGCAGAAGGTAAAATGCTTGAAGTGGAAGCATTGCTGGAAGACAAATGATTCCCGGAACCCGAACGCCGGAATGAATCTCTGGCAGCGGGAGGATTTCCGGCTGGCGGCGGGAGAAACCCTGCGGCCGGGCGGCCTTGACCTGACGCGGCGCGGCCTTGATCTGTGCGGGCGATACTGCGGCCTTGCGCGGCAGGCGCGCGTGCTGGACCTAGGCTGCGGCGCGGGCGCGACCCTCAGGCTGCTCACCGAGGAAGGCTACCAGGCCTTCGGCCTGGAAAAAACCTCCGGCCTTACTGACAGGCCGCGCCGTGCGCGCCGACGTCATGCGCCCTCCCTTCGCCGACGGGGCAATGGACGCCCTCGTGTGCGAATGCGTGCTTTCCCTGCTGCCTTCTCCGCGGGCCGCTCTGGAGGAATGGCGTCGTGTGCTGCAGCCCGGCGGCGCGTTGCTGCTGACGGAATTTTATATACGCGACGGAACCGCCGGCTTCGGGACCGGCCGTCCTGAGCCGGCCCCGCGCGCAGCCTCCTGCCTGGACGGAGCCCGACCTGCGGCGGAATGGAACGCCCTGCTCGCGCAAGCCGGTTTTTTGCTCCGCACTTTTGAAGACCACAGCGCGACGCTGGCCGAGATTGCGGCCCGGCTCGTCTGGTACGGGCGGCCTGACCTGCCGGACGTATTCGGCATACCCCGCGCCGGCGGCACCTGCCCGGCGCGTTGCGGCTATGGTCTATGGATAGCGCAAAAGGAGACGCCATGCATCCTCTCATGATGGAAATAGCGCCGCTCGTGCGGCAAGGCTATTGCTGCAGCCAGTTGCTGGCGCTGCTCATGCTTGAACAGGGCGGCGCGGAAAATCCGGCTCTCGTCCGGGCCATGCAGGGCCTTTGCCACGGCATCGGTCGGTCGGACGGCCCCTGCGGCCTGCTCACCGGCGGCGCGTGCGCGCTGGCCGCCCTCACGGGCAAAGGGGCGCGGCACGAAACGCCCCATCCCATGCTCACCCCCCTGCTCAACGAGTATGCGGGCTGGTTTTATGACCGCGTCGCGGAATACGGCGGAACAAACTGCGAAGCCATAGCAGCTGGCCTGGGCGCGACGGCGAAAGAGGCCGGAGGCGCTCCCGATCCCGTGGCCTGCGGCGAACTGCTGGCGGAGTGCTGGCGGAGTGCTGGGACAAAATCCGGGAACTTGTCCAGAGCTACGGGCTGGACGCGGAGGCCGCGCGTCAATGATACGCCGCGTACGAGACGCGGCCGGAAGAACCGCGCATCGTTGTTCTGAACAAAATCTTCCCGGAACACGGCCTGTTCTCCGTTCCCGCCTGGACAATGCCCGCCGCGCAAAAACCCGCGCCGGCCGTCTTTGGGGACTGGCGCAGGGACAAATGCCCTTCATATCCGGCGTCGCCCCGCACGGCCATGGAACGCGGCATGTTTTCTTCCGTCCGCACGGGCTTGCGCGCCGCTCCGCCAGACTGCGACGCCTTTTTCATCCATCCCGTGGATATTCCCCTAGTTCGTCCGCAAACCCTGCGCCTCCTGGCGGATGCGGCTCTGGATGCATGCCGCTCGCCCGGCACAACGGCGAAGAAGGACACCCGCCGCTTCTGCCGGCTGTTTACAGAAACATCGTGCTTTCAGACAAGACCAAAGACGGCCTGCGCGCCGTCCTCGCCGCCTTGCCGCGTCGTCCGGTGGACACGGAGGACCCCTGCATTCTGGAGGACATGGACAGCCCGCGGGACTACGCGCGCCTGAGGAGACTGGCCGTTGGCCGCGCGGCGGAACAGTCCGCGTGAAGGGAATCTGGCTCGTCCGGCACGGCGCGCTGCCGCCCAATCCGCAACGGCGTTTCATCGGCGCCTCGGACATTCCCCTGAGCGAAACCGGCAGGACACAATTCCGCGCGCTGGCGGCGATCTACTGCTCCGACCTGTCGCGCGGCCGGGAAAGCGCGGCCATTCTCTCCGCCTCGGCCCCGGGCGTGCCCCTGCGCCCCACGCCGGAATTGCGCGAAATCAGCCTGGGACGATGGGAAGGACGCACCCCCGCCGAAGTGGAACGCGACTTCCCCGGCCGGCAGGTTATCGGGCATATAGACCGGCTCATGCGGGATCACGGCCTGACGGCCCCGAATCTGCGGGAAGGCGGTCCGGCGTCTCCATAGGGCAGTTCACGAATGAAACGAGTGAACCGCAAACTGTTCAGGATTTCTGACATTTTGTACGCAGCAGCTCGCCGGCCACGAAAATGCCGTTTATGCCGGCCTCGTACGCAATACGCGCAAGTTCGTCCAGCTTTCCGCTTCGCTGCGTGAAAACTTTCAGCAGCATCGGCAGATTTACGCCCGTCACCACCTCCAGCCGGGTATGGTGGCCGAGCAGGGAAAGGGCGATGTTGGCCGGCGTGCCGCCGAACATATCGGTCAGGATAATCACCCCGGCGCCTTTGTCGAGGCGGGTTACGGCGTCGTCAAGGCGGCGGACGATCCCGGCGACCTCGTTTTCCATGGTCACGCTCATGGAAGCGCAGTCGCTGAGCGGACCAAGAACGGATTCCGCGGCGCGCAACATGGCCGAACCATAATCGGCGTAAGAAACGATGACAATTCCTACTTCAGCCGTGTCGTTTTCAACCATAAAAAATCCGCGCTGTTTACGGTGTCCGACAATCTCAGCCCAGTTCGAGATGCCTGTGTTCCAACGAAACAGGATAATCCGCCTGACGGAGCGTCTGCGCAATTTCCTCGGCCATAGCCACGGAGCGATGCCGCCCGCCGGTGCAGCCCAGCGCGACGGTAACACGGTAACGGCCTTCCGTTTCCATCATGGGAAGCATGAAGCAAAGCAGATCATTCAATTTTTCGGAAAATTCCACCGCTTTCTCCGTGGCGAAAACATAGTCGGAAACGGCTTTATCTTTACCGCAAAGCTGACGTAATTCCTCAATAAAATATGGATTTGGAAGAAAACGCAGGTCAAAGACGATGTCGGCCTCACGCGGGACGCCGTATTTGAAGCCAAAAGATATCACGTTGACGCGGACGGCGCGCAATTTGCTCTGATGGCCGCTCCAGCGTTTCTGTATAGCTCTGCGCAGATCGTGTACGGAAAATTTTGTGGTATCAATGACTATATCCGCCAGTTCCCGCAGGGGCGCCAAACTTTCACGCTCAAGCGTAAGCGCCGCCTCCAGTCCCATGCCTTTGCGCTCCAGGGGATGCGGCCTGCGCGTTGTGGCGTAGCGGCGGATAAGCTCTTGCGTCCGCGCCTCCAGAAAAATCAGCCAGGGCCGAACGCCGCGCTCGCTCAAAGCGGACAGGGCCTCGTTTATCTCGCCGAGAAAATTGCTTTGCCGCATGTCCATGCCCAAAGCAATGCCCCTGAAATGCGACATGGGATGAAGTTTCATCATGTTCGCCATTTCAGGGGACAAATTGGCCGGCAACCCGTCCACGGCAAAATAATTCAAATCTTCAAAGACTTGCAAGGCTGTGCTTTTGCCGGCCCCCGAAAGGCCGGTGACGATGCACACCCGCACCCCCGCCTGTTCCGGGGCCGTTCCCCGGCAACTGTTGCCGGGATTTTCGGAGCGGGAAAACCCGGATGAGGCTCCCATACAATCGCGGCGGCTACAACACAGGATCAATCAGGGCATGTCCGCCTGACCGCCTGCGGTAGACAACATTGACGCGGCTGCTTTCCGCGTTGAAAAAGACAAAAAATTCGCTGCCTATCGCGTCAAGCTGCATAATGGCTTCGTCAACATGCATGGGTTTGGAGGCAACACGCTCAGTGCCCTGGATGGGCGCGCCTTCTTCCGCCTGGGCGTCGGGATTCCAGGTAAAGACGTCGATATCGGCCCCGGCTGTTTTGCGCCTGTGTTCCTTGACGCGCGAAACTTGGCGTTTGATTTGGGATTCCACCTTGTCCGAGACCAGATCTATGGACGCATATATGTCGTTGCTCTGCTCGGAAGCGTTAATGTGCAGTCCTTCCCCGGTAACCGTCACTTCACAGCGGTGACGGAATTTGTCCACTACAAGAACGACGCTCATTTCAAGCCCCGAGGATTTTCCAAAAAAACGTTCCACCTTTTCCATGCGGCGGCGCACATATTTTTTGAGATGCTCGGACGGTTCAAAATTTTTGAATGCAAAAGAGATGTTCATAAAATTTTCCTTAACTGTTTCCTGATGTTCAAAAATATTTTTTGCGCTTTGACGATGACGGGATATTGAGGGCTGTCCGGTATTTCGCCACGGTACGGCGGGCGATGTTCACCTGAAGGGCTTCCTTGATCATCTCGGCAAGCCGTTCGTCGCTCAGGGGCGTACAGGAATTTTCCGCCGCAATAAAATTTTTTATCAGAATCTTTACGCTTTCCGAAGCGACCTGATTTCCGTCTTCCAGTTCAAGGCCGCTGTTAAAGAAAAATTTCAATTCAAACATGCCGTGTGGCGTTGCCACATATTTGTTTGTGGTTATGCGGCTGATTGTGGACTCGTGCATGTCGATATCGTCCGCGATATCTTTAAGTACCAAGGGAACAAGCTTTGTAATGCCGTGCTCGAAAAATCCGCGCTGGTGACGAACGATGCTCTCCATAACTTTGTAAAGCGTGCGCTGCCGTTGTTGAAGGCTTTTAATCAGCCACGAAGCCGCGCGCATTTTTTCGCCGCAGTATTCTTTTTCCTTTTCCGAGGAATATTTGATTTTTACGCCGCACAGCGAGGAGAGGCGCAATTGCGGCAAATCCTCATCATTCAGCAGAATTACAAATTCATCGTCAATTTTGTAAATATATGCATCAGGGCTTATGTATACGGGGTCACCGCCGCCGAAACTCGCCCCCGGCAAGGGATCAAGGCTTTGTATGATGTTCAGATACTCTTTCAGGTCTTCAAAGTCCAGCCTGAGCTTGCGCAAAAGCGGCTTGTAGCGTCTGGCTTCCAGATCCTCCAGATGGGACTGGACGATTTCAACGAGAACGGGGTCGCGGTCATAGCCGAGATTTTTAATCTGGATCAGCAAACATTCTTTCGCGTCATGCGCGGCGACGCCAACCGGATCAAACAGTTGAATGCGCTCAAGCACACGGCGCGCTTCCTCAACCGTTGAGGATGACAGATCGGCGATCTCTTTGAGGGTGGCCCGCAAATAGCCGGAAGAGGAAAGGTTGCCTATGATCTCCTCGCCGATGCCTTTCTCGGCCCCGTTCATGGCGGAAAGATGCAATTGCCACAGCAGGTGGCTTTCCAGCGTCGGCTTCGCGGCATGCCGGGATTCAAGAGAGGCGATCTCGTCAGGCGATTCCGCCTCATGCTTCTGGGAAAGACGGGGGGTACTCGCGAATTCGCCGAGGTAATCCTCCCAGTCGGCGTTGCGGTTCAGCTCTCTGTCATAGGCGTCGTTACCCGCGTTGTCACGGCGGAAGTCCTCAACAGTTTCGTCGTCAATGCTGTCTTCCGTCTGGCTTTCTTCCAGAAACGGATTTTCCTGGAGTTCCTGCTGTACTGTTTCCAGAAGCTCCAGACGGGAAAGCTGCAGCAACCTGATGGCCTGTTGCAGCTGCGGCGTCATGAAAAGCTGCTGATTGAGTTTCAGTTGCTGGCGGAATTCCAGTGCCATGCCGATTATATCGTGACAACGATGCCCGCAAGCGGCGCATTGAATTTACATGTAACCATTTTCACCCGTTGCTGAAGAAGTCCCTTTCGAGATGTATTTTCAAAGATTGTGCCATATTTCAAAAATTATGCAATAGCTGATTGTTAATACAGTTTTTTATTGAGGAGCTCATTGACGAGGGCAGGATTGGCCTTGCCTTTTGTGGCCCGCATGACCTGCCCTACAAAAAAACTGAGCAATTTTGTCCTGCCTCCCCTGAATGCGGCGGCCTCGGCCGGATTTGCGGCTATGGCGGCGTCCACGGCTTCTTCAAGCACGGCGGCGTCGGAAATCTGCCCGATGCCTTTTTCCGTGACGTAGGCTTCCGGCATACAACCGCTGCTGAAAAGATCGCCAAAAATATCATTGGCGATCCTGGCGTTTATGATTCCCCTGTCCACGATTCGCACAAGCCCGGCCAGAGCCTCCGGCTTCATCGCCCAACACGACGGCTCAATGGGAACGCCGCGCGCATGACACTCGCGCAGCATGGGGCCGATCATGTAATTGGCCACCTTCCTCGCATCGGACATGGCCGCGGCTTTTTCGAAAAAATCGGCTGTGCCGCTGTGCTGCACCAGAATTTCAATATCCGCTTCAGGCAACCCCGTCATGCGCGTGAAACGGGCAAGCCGTTCCCCGGGCAATTCCGGCAGCCCGGCTTTCCATGCCCTAATGTCTTCTTCCGCTATCTCGACGGGCAGGAGATCCGGATCAGGGAAATAGCGGTAGTCATGGGCCTCTTCTTTGCTGCGCATGGCGTGAGTGACATTTTTGTCCGCATCATAAAGGCGCGTCTCCTGCCTCACGGCATCGCCGTCATCAAGAACATCCCGCTGACGCTCTATTTCATACTCCAGAGCGCGCCGGACATTTTTGAACGAGTTGAGATTCTTGAGTTCCGTCCGCGTGCTCAGGATATCGGAACCCGCTGCGCGCAGGGAAATATTGGCATCACAGCGAAAGCTGCCTTCCTCCATATTGCCGTCGCATATTCCCAGATACGTCACTATACCATAAAGCGTTTTCAAAAACGCCGCCGCCTCGGCCGGAGAACGCATGTCAGGCCCGGAGACGATTTCCACAAGAGGAGTTCCGGCCCTGTTCAGATCGACGTAACTGGCGTTTTCATTTTGGTCGTGTATGTTTTTGCCCGCATCATTTTCCAGATGGATACGGGTAATACCGACGTTTTTTCCCTTGCCTTCCGCCCTGACATATAAAAATCCATGTTCACAGATCGGCAGTTCATACTGGGAGATCTGGTAGCCTGCCGGGAGATCCGGATAAAAATAATTTTTGCGGGCAAAAATTGAGCGGAGATTCACCGCGCAGTTTGTCGCAAAACCCACCAACGCGGCATAACGCACGGCCTCACGGTTGATTGTCGGCAACGCCCCGGGCATGCCAAGACATACCTCACAAACATTTGTATTCGGCGGGCATCCGAATGCCGTCGAACACGCGCAAAAAAGTTTGGAGGCAGTGGCAAGCTGGACATGAACTTCAAGGCCGATAACGGCTTCGTACTGGGCCATGGATATCCACCGCAAGTTTCCCGGAAATTCTCCACAACGGCCAAAATCCGGAGCGGTTTCCGTCATTGTGTACACAGTATCCATTTTTTTTCTCAAATTGTCCACAAAAGACGCGGGTCAGGGACGGGGCAATCCGCCGCTTACCGCTTCTTTTGCAGTTCAAGCAGGGCCCCGGCGGAATCGACGGATAACGGCCTGTAAAAATAATAGCCCTGGATCAGCAAGCGGTCGAGGTCGCCCAGCAGGTTCAACTGCGTCTGTCTTTCCACGCCCTCCACCACAAGGCTGTACCCCATATCCATGCCGATGGAGAGGATATGCCTGAGAAGTATCCTGGATTTTTCGTCGCGTTCCAGGTCATTGATAAAGCTGCGGTCAATCTTGAGGCACTTGATGGGAAGATGCCTCAGGTGACTCAGGGAGGAATAGCCTGTTCCGAAATCGTCCAGGCAAAACTGTATGCCCTGCTTGCGGACGGCATTGATATTGTAAAGAACTTTTTTAAAATCGCGCAGAAACGCGGATTCCGTCACTTCAAAAAACAGGCGGGAAGCGTCAACGCCGGTGCGGGACAGCGCAGCCAGCACCGTTTCGGGAAAGGTCGGCATAGCGAGCTGATATGGGGAAATATTGACATGAAGCCGGATATCGGCGGCATGCTTCTCTTGCCAGTAACGCATCTGACGGCAGGATTCCTCAATGACAAAATCGCCGAGCCGGCCTATAAAGCCGGTTTCCTCGGCTATGGGAATGAAAATTGACGGCGGCACGACGGCGCCTTCGTGTTTCCAGCGCACCAAGGTTTCAAAAGAATGGATCCCGCCGTCAACAGGCCGCACAATGGGCTGATAGTCCAGATAAAAATCTTCAAGATTGTGCTTTTCCTGCAAGACGACCGACAGGGAGAGATGCTTGCGGGTTTCCTCCAGCTGCCTTCTGGAAAAAAATTTACACCCGAGCTTGCTGCGCGTGCCTTTGGCTTTTCCCACCGCTATGTCCAGGTCGCGGAGAACGGATTCGGGCTTGCCATAGTCCGTCAGGGGAAATATGACGCCGATGTCGAGCCGTACCGAATTTATGCTTTGCTCCCAGGCGCTGAAAGGCGCGTTGAGCCTGGACCGGACGCGTTTTATGATTTTGACGATTTGCGCGCCGTCCTCCAGTCCCTGAAGGAGCACGCCGAATTCGTCGCTGCCGGTGCGGGCCACCGCATCCGCCTCGCGGCAGCAGGCGCGTATGGTTTCCGCCGTGTGACGCAGCAGCATATTGCCGAACCCCCGCCCATAGTGCTGGTTGATATTTTTGAAATGGCGCAGGTCAAAACTGAGCACCGCGTACCCGATATCCTTGCGTCTTTTGGAAGTCTGCAGGGCCGTCCGGATTCTGTCGACGAAAAGTTCCCTGTTGGCGAGGCCTGTCAGGCGGTCGTAAAAAGTCTGGTGGGACAGCTCCGCCTCTTTGGACTTGGTCTCTGTGATGTCCCTTATGTAGGCGTCGTAATAGCCGGTCTGCCCCCTGGCGTCCGGGACGCGCCGGGCATTTACGCTGAACCAGCAATAACCGCCGGTTTCACGCGCCAGACGTATCTCGAAGTTGTTGATGGATTCCAGATTTTCCACTTGCCGCGCGATCGCGTTGCCCAGCTCGTAAAACGTGAAGGAAAGTTTGTCGATACCGTGAAGTTCGGAAAAAGAGCTTTCGCCCCTGATGTCCGTCAGGCGAAAAAAGGCGGCATTCGCCTTCAGCAGGCGCCAGTCGGGCGTCCAACGGCAAAACCCCTCGGTGAAGTTATCCAGAATATCATAAGATGCCATAACATGTTCCTCTGCTTTCAGCGCCGTTCGACGCGGGCGAGCACTATTACCATGCGGCAACCGGGGTGTCCACTTCCGCGTTTCAGGATTCGCGGCAGGGCACCGAATGAACGGCGTGACCCGGTGAAATGTCAGGAGTAATTGGGGCGGTTCACGAATGAAACGAGTGAATCGCCCTATTCACTGAATCCCGGCGGCAGGCTCCCTTCGGGCAAGTCCTTACGGCCGAAATCCGGTTCTTTGCCGCCATGGGAATCGGGCGGGCTGTAGTCCATGCCCGCCGCCCGCGCGGCCAGTCTGTGGGAAGCTTTCGCCGGACGCAGGGCATTGAGCGGTTCAACGACAATGGCGGACACCGACACAGGGCAGTGGCGTTCACAGTAGCCGCAGCCGTAGCAGCGGCTGTCATTGACAACGGGCGCGGGCACGGCAAGGCCTTCCATCTTCCGCAATCGCACCGCGCCGTAAGGGCAGACTTCCTGGCAGACAACGCACGCGCGTCCCCGCGCCCAGGCGAGACAGGCATTTTGCCGCACAAGGGCGGTGCCCACACGGGCCCAGCGTTTTTCTTCCAGGGGCAGCGCCCTGATGGCATGCGTGGGGCATACGCGGCCGCAAGCATTGCAATCCGGCAGGCACGGGCCGCGTCTGGGCGTGAGGACAGGGCTGAACAATCCTTCGGGGCCGGCGGTCAGCCAGGCGGGCTGCAGGGCGTTGGACGGACAAATTTTCATGCATTCCCCGCAGCGCAGGCAAAGAGCCAGAAAAGCCGGTTCGGGAACCGCTCCGGGCGGGCGGACGCAGGCCGGCGATATCTGGCGGTTGTCCGCGTTCAGGAGGCTGCGCGCGCCGGAATACTGCGCGCCGGCAAGAAGCAGGCCCAGCCCCGCGGCGCCCAGAAAAGCCCGTCGGGAGGGCAGCGGGGGCAAATGGCCGGGGCCGGATTCCCGCGAATACGGGATGTCCGGCGCCGCGGCGCGTTCCGGTCTGGCGGGCGCGTTCTCCGCAACATCGCGGGAGACCCGTCCCCAGGGGGAAAAAGTGATGGCCCGCGCCGGACAGACGTCGGCGCAAGCGCGGCAGACAAGGCATTCGTCGTGCCGCGTTCGCATGGCGCGCGGGTTGATCGCTTCCATGGGACACAGGCGCGCGCAGCGTGAACACTGTATGCAGCCGCTTACCCTGCGTCTGAACAGGGGGCGTCGCGAGGCAAGGCCGAGCAGGGCCCCCGCCGGACAGAGACAGCGGCACCAGAATCGCGGATGCCGGCGCTCCAGAAAAAACAGAAGGCCGAAAAAGGCCAGCAGAAAATACAGGCCGTCAAAGCGACGCGCGGGCAGGTCAAGATACTGCAGGGCCTGCATGTCCAAAGCCGCAAAGAAGGGTTGCCCCCAAGTCAGGCCGAGGTTGGAAAGAAGGAGGAGGAGAGGGTGCGCCAGAAGCGCGTAAAAGCGCGTGATCAGCGGAATGGGGGATCCCCAGTAAAAATCGTTGACCCCGAGGGCGGCTGCGCCGAGCATGACGGCTAGGGCAAAAAATTTGACGTTGCGGATTCCGCGCTCCGGTCCGCCGCTGAAAATGCCCTTTTCTCCGTTTTGCGCGGCGGCGGGTTTTGCCCGCAGCAATCGGCGCGCGAAGGTCAGGGAAGCGCCGAACGGGCACAGCCAGCCGCAGAAAAAACGCCCGGCCACAAAGCTGAACGCGAGAATCACGACCCCCGGAACAAGCGCGGCGATCCATTGCCGGCCGGCAAGCGGCGCCAGCACGGCCGCCAGGGGGTCCATGCGTAAAAAAAGGTCCGCCGGCAGCCACAGTTCAACGGAAGGCCAGGACGCGCTGAAAAGCAGAAACCAGAAAAGCGACAGGCTTACGGCTTGCGAGCCATGCGCCAGAGCGCCGGAAACGCGTCCGCGGAAAGGTTTCATGGCGTGTTGTTGCCGGGAGTGTCGCTCTGAAGCCGCGGCATCACGCTGTCGCGTTTTCCCTGTTTCTCCGCGCGAGAAAACGGAATACTTTCCGGCGCCATTTATGCGGCGACGCGCTTTGTCACAAGGGCGTCAATGTCCATACGGCCAAGCCCCCGCTCGTGGGCAAGGCGCAAGTGCGGCACTTGGCGCGGCTGCATTTTGCGGCCGTACCATTCATAGGAGGCAACGGCCGTCGCGTCCGCCGCCACGGGATCCGCCGAGGCGATAACCTCACCCGGCCTTATCACCTTGCCCGGGCCGCCGGGCCCGTTGGTGGCAAGCACTCTTGTGGCGTCGATAACGGCCAGAGCCGGCCGCACGCGCGTGGCCAAGTCAACGATCGAAACAGCCAGGTCATAGCGCGAGTGCATAATGCGGCGGTCGTAAATCAGCCCCATCTGTCCTTTGAGTGAAAGGGACACGCCCGCTGAACCGTGACATTTGGCCACAGGCACGGCAATAATCACGTCGGCCTCAAGGACGTCGCGCATGAACGCGTTGGCGCGCATCTCCTCCGCCCGCGGCAGGGCGGACTCGGCAAAAAACGACGCGCCGGCAAGGTTGTGGCAAATGCCCGGCTGAAAGGCATTGCAAACATCGCGTATGCCGGAGCGGCTCAGGCAGAGTTCGGCATCCTGCAACACATTGTCGAGTACAAGAATTTTCGCCGCCCCGGCCTCCCCACACATGACAAGCACTTCCCTGACCACTTCGGGATGGGTGTTTGTGGCGCTTTCCGGCCCCAGGGCAAAACTCATGTTCGGCTTGATGACCACTTTCTGCCCTTCTTTGACAAACCGCCCCATGCCGCCTATCTGGTTTACCGCCGCTCTTGCGGCGGGCCCGGGTTCCCCTCTGGCCACAGCCACATCCGGCAGAGGATCGGCAAAAGCCTTTTCCGCCGCCGCAAGCAAAGGCGCGCTTGTGCCGAGCAGGCTTATGCCGGCCATTTGCCACTTCAAAAAATCACGGCGTTTCATCAAAAATTCCTTATTTTTATGGTAGTCCAGAGCTTCCCCGGGGAGTGAACAAATCCATGCCGCTCCTCCTTTTGCCTCCCGGAACGCTTCGCGTTCCGGCGCGGCATCCGGTCAGGCATTCCGGTTCCGGGGTAAAAAATAACGCATTGTCAGCCCGGAACCGGAACGTGGCCGGAAGGTTTCAGTATCTGGAAATTCCCATGACGCTGAGCACGGTGATCAGCGTGGCAAGGGCGTAACACAGGCGCGCGCGTCCGGCAGTCCACATCCTGATGTCGTGCAGGCAGTGCACGATGCGGTGCAGCCCGCACCAGGCCGTCAGTGAGATAAAGAGGGCCAGGAACAGCCGCCCGACGCCGGTTTGAAAAAATTGGTACAACAGGCCCGCCTGTTCGCATTCCCCAAAATAGGGATAGAGGAAAAGCAGCGAGAGGATGAGCGCCGGAGCGCAGATTGCGCCGAACATGCCGCCCGCGCCGAACAGGCCCCAGAAAATGGGTTCATTGGTTTGTTTGCAGCCAGGATTGCTCATGGTGTACTCCATTACAGTAAGGACAGCAAAAGGGCCAGCGCGCTGAAGGCAATGGTGACCACCCACAGCCACTTGACTATCGCCGCCAGTTTGTCTTCAGGAAGGTTCAGCGCCTTGGGGGTCAGATCATACCAGGTTTTGGTGTGCAGCAGCGAGGCCAGGAGGGCCGCGAAATTCAGCAGGCAGATGACGGGGTGCCTGATCAGCGCGGCAAAGGATGACGGTGAAAAGAGAAAGAGCAGCAAAAGCAGGCTCACCCATACCGTGAATACGGAACAGCTTTCGCGCAGCATGTAAAAGCGGTAATAGGGATTGCTCTTCCACCAGCAGCAGCCGACCTCTCTCACATAGGGCTTACGTTTTGTCGCCATGAGAGACCTCCTTGTTCTTTTTGCATTTCAGGACGGAAGCCACGAAGTTCAGGGCGCTGTCGGCCTTGCATTGCTGCAGCGCCGCCGCCGGGTCCGCGTGCTTCGGGCAGACTTCCGAGCAATAGCCCACAAAAGTGCAGGACCAGACGCCATTTTCCGTGTTCATGGTTCGCAGACGTTCGTTTTTTCCGTAATCCCGGCTGTCGAGATTGTAGCGATGCCCGAGGGTGATGGCCGCCGGTCCCAGAAAAGCGGGATTGAGCCCGAACTGCGGGCAGGCGGCATAGCAGAGGCCGCAATTGATACACATGGAGAATTTGTGATAGCGGGCAAGTTGCGCCGGCGTCTGCGTGTTGGGGCCGTCCGCCGGGCTGCGGGTATTGCCGATAACATAGGGCTTGAGGGCTTCTATGTATTCAAGAAAATGCGAGAGGTCCACCACCAGATCCCTTTCAACCGGAAAGTTCGCCAGCGGCTCCACCGTGGCGCCGTGGGGATAGTTGCGCACAAAGGTCTTGCAGGCGAGTTTGGGTACGCCGTCTATCATTACGCCGCAGGAACCGCAAATGGCCATGCGGCAGGAACTGCGGAAGGACAAATCGGGGCAGACATTGTCCTTGAGGTATTGCAGGGCGTCCAGGAACGAGGTCTGATCGTCCCAGAGGATTTCGTAGGGGGCAAAATACGGCGCGCTGTCCCTTTCCGGATTGTAACGCTGTATCTTCAGGAGCAGTTTTTTTTCGTCAGCCATTGGCCTTCTCCTTGTTTTTTTCGTCCTGGGACGCGCCTTCCGCCCCATACGCGCGTTTCGCCGGCGGCAGTTTGGTTATTTTTATCGGGCCGTAGTCAATGCGCGGCGCGGCCCCTTTATTGTAATAGGCCAGAGAATGCTTGAGGAAATTTTCATCGTCGCGTTCGCGGCAGCCTTCGTCCAGGCGCTGGTGCGCCCCCCGCGATTCCCGGCGCTGGATGGCGGAATGGGCCATGGCTTCAGCCACATCCAGTCCGTGGGAAATTTCAATGAGATTCAGAATGTCCGTGTTGAACACGGACGCGCTGTTGTCAGCCACGCCAACATGGCTGATGCGATCCTGCAGTTCCGCGAGCTTGTCGATGGTCTTCTGCATAAGTTCCTCGGAGCGGTAAATGCCGCAGCCGTCTTCCATGGCAAGGCCCATTTCATCGCGGATGACCGACCATTTTTCTTTGCCTTTCTGTCGCAGTAGAGCTTTGAACCGGCTCTCCACATCGCCGGCCTGGGCGTCTAGGGAAGAAGACGAACTCCCGCCGCTTTCCCCGCAACGCTCCGCGGCGTTGCGGCCCGCGGCCTCGCCGAAAACCAGAAGCTCCGCCAAGGAATTGGAGCCGAGACGATTGGCCCCGTGCATGCCGACGGACGAACACTCCCCGGCGGCATAGAGCCCCCTGATGCTGGTCTCGCAGTTGGCGTCCGTGGCGATGCCGCCCATGGTGTAGTGCGCCGTCGGGCGTACCGGAATGGGATCGTCAATGGGATCAATGCCCATGTACTGCATGGAAAGTTCGCGTATGAAGGGCAGACGCTCCAGGATTTTCTCCCTGCCGAGATGGCGTATGTCGAGAAGGGAAACCTCCCCGTACGGAGTGCTGACCATGCGACCGGCCCGCCATTCGTGCCAGAACGCCTGGGAGACCTTGTCGCGGGGGCCCAGTTCCATATGTTTCGGTTTCGGCTGGCCGAGCGGCGTTTCGGGGCCGAGCCCGTAGTCCTGAAGATAACGGTAGCCGTCCTTGTTGAGCAGCACGCCGCCCTCTCCCCGGCTCGCCTCGGTAATGAGAATGCCGGAACCCGGAAGTCCCGTCGGATGATACTGCACGAATTCCATATCCCGGAGGGCGACGCCCTTGCGGTAGGCAACGCCCATGCCTTCGCCGGTCACAATGCTCGCGTTGGTGTTGTAGCGGTACACGCGGCCGGCTCCGCCGGTGGCCAGCACCACAGCGCCCGCGCGCACCTGGACCAGCTCGCCTTCCATCATGTTCAGGGCGACGATTCCCGCGGCGCGCCCGTCCTCCACCAGAAGATCAAGGAAAAAATGTTCGTCCAGGCGGTGAATCTGCGGGAATTTCAGGCTCGTCTGAAAAAGCGTGTGCAGCATGTGAAATCCGGTTTTGTCCGCCGCGAACCAGGTGCGGGGCACCTTCATGCCCCCGAAGTTGCGCACCGCAACGCCGCCGTCGGGTTTACGGCTCCAGGGGCAGCCCCATTGCTCCATCTGTACCATTTCATGCGGACACCGCCGGACAAAGTATTCCACCACGTCCTGTTCGCAGAGCCAGTCCCCGCCGGAAACCGTATCGCTGAAATGCAGTTCCAGGGAATCGTGTTCCTGTTGAACGGCGGCCGAGCCTCCTTCCGCGGCCACTGTGTGGCTGCGCATGGGATATACCTTCGAGACAAGCGCGACCTTCAGGTCGGGCCTGGTTTCAGACGCCGCAATGGCGGCACGCAGACCGGCTCCGCCGGCGCCCACAACAGCAATGTCAAAATTCAATGTTTGCACACGCAAACCCTCCGGTGAAAAAAGTTAAGGTATGCCCGCGCGGCGTATCCGTCTGTTTTGCGCGGGCGCTCTGTTTTTTCAGTGACGGGGCACCGGCAGCACAAGCGAGCCTTCCGGCAGACAGGCCCAGGAGGATGATGGACCGTGTTTGAGCAGGGCCGCGTCCACAGCCTCCTGAACGCTGTTGGCTTTTTTCGCCCAGATGAGTGAAGTTTCCTCCTCCGTCAGTGACGAAATCCAGTAAATTTCCTTCTCCGCGGCGACCTTGGCGAAAGCGAAAGCCTTGTGCGCGCCCAGCACGAAATTTGCCTTGACTTCCCGCATTACCCTGGCCGGTTCCCAGCGGCGGCGTATCCATTCCTCAAAAATATGCTCTCCCCATTTTTCCGGGCAGGCGGCGGCCACAATGACGGTTCCGCCGGGCCTCGTGATGCGGTCGGCATGGTCCAGACCCTTTTGGGCCTGATAGACGTTGATGTCCCGCGGGTGCCCACTCGCGCAGGTGACGGCGACATCCACATGGTCGTCAAAGGACGCCTCATACATGGAGGCGGAAACTTCAACGGCCTGGCGCCATGCCGCATGCACCTCGCCGCCCGCCACAAAGACGACTTCCCTGGCCGGATTGGTGACCACGTTCAGGATAAAGTCAAGGCCCACCCGCCGCGCCGCTTCAATCATTTCGGCGCTCACGGGATTATCGTCAATGGGGGGCAGGTAATCCATGAGCTCCACCATGCGGGCATGGTTTTTTTCCACGGTTTCCTTGGAAGTCAGGCCGGGCAGGATGGATTTGCGCCCGCCCGAGAAGCCGGCGAAATAATGGGGCATGACAACGCCCAAGGCAATCAGAAAATCCGCTTCCACAACCCTGCGGTTGACGATGAAATCATAGCCGGATTTGAATGTGCCCAGTTTTACCAGATTGGACTGATCCGTGCCGTCGTGGTTGATTATCCTGAAACGGCGGACGATTTCCTCGCCGTAAACCTCCAGGTTCTGCTTGTCGGTGTGCGGGTCGTGGATGCCGAGGGCGATGAGGAGCGTTACCTGCTCGTCCCTGATGCCGGCCTCGGCAAGAACCTCCAGCAGGGGGGGGAAAAGGATGTCGTACGGCGTGGGCCGTGTGATGTCATTGACGACGATGACGACATTCTTCGGTTTTTTGGCCCGCAGCATGTCCAGCAGAGGAGGCGTCCCCACAGGATTTCTCAGCATTTCGCGCGTTTGTTCCAGGGGATCCTTCAGTTTTTCCCGGATGCCGGCGTGTATGACGGTTGGTTTTATGCTGTCGGGGAGGGTGAAATTCAGCTTTGATCCGCCGTAGGCAAGTTCATATTGCATTGTTCGGTCTCCAGGAACAGAGCGCTGCCCGGGTTGGTGTTTACTGGAACTGCCCGCGCAGCAGCGGTTTGATTCCTCCGCTTTCCAGAATGTGCATCATATATCCGGTGACAGGCTGTATCCGTGAAAGAAGCTGTCCGGATTCATCGCGTATTTCGCCGCTTTTCACGTCAATGGATATGCGCTCTCCCGCGGTGACCCTGCTGTGCAGGTCGGGGCAGACCAGCAGGGGCAAACCAAGGTTGATGCCGTTCCGGTAAAATATGCGGCCAAAGGAAGGCGCGACGACGGCCCCCACCCCGACGGCCTTGAGGGTGTCCGCCGCGTGTTCGCGGCTAGAACCGCAGCCGAAATTGCCGCCGGCAACAAGAATGTCCCCCTTCCCGCAGGCGGCGGCGAATTCGGGGTCGGCCCCTTCCATGGCATGCTTCGCCACGTCGTCGATATCGGTCAGTTCGACAAAACGGCCGGGGTAAATCTGGTCGGTGTCCACATTCTTGCCGAAAAGAAACACACGTCCGCACAGGGTTTTTTCAAACATGGGCTTTCCCTCGTTTCTGGGAGTTACAGATAGGGGGATGGGTCGGCAATCGCTCCTTCCAGAGCGGAAGCCGCGACCGTTGCCGGTGAAGCGAGATAAATGGCCGCCTCTGTGCTTCCCATACGGCCGGGAAAATTTCTGTTGGTGGCGGAAATGCATACTTCGCCGGGGGCCAGCAAGCCCTGATGTGTGCCCAGACAGGCCGCGCAGCTTGGCGTTATGAGGGTTGCGCCCGCATTGACCAGACTCCGGATATAGCCTTTCTCCATGGCGTCCAGAAGCGTTTTGCGGGAGGCGGGCACCACCAGAAAGCGCGTCCCTTTGGCGATTGCGCGTCCTTTGACGATGCCCGCGGCCACGGCGATATCTTCAAGACGCCCGCCCGTGCAGGAACCGAGATAGGCCTGGTCGATGCGCAGACCGAGATGCCCGGCCAGCGGAACCACATTGTCCACGCTGGAGGGCGCGGCAAGCTGCGGGGGGATTTCGCCCGCGTCAAAACACAGTTCTTCGGCATAGCGGAAATCGTCATCCGTGTGCATGATTTCGTAATGCGTCGCGCCGCGCTCGCGGAGAAATTCCCCGGTAACCCCGTCCGGCTGAATATACGAGCACTTGGCGCCCATTTCCGTGGTCATGTTGCAAAGCGCCA
This sequence comes from Desulfovibrio sp., assembly GCA_031291035.1. Taxonomy (GTDB): domain Bacteria; phylum Desulfobacterota; class Desulfovibrionia; order Desulfovibrionales; family Desulfovibrionaceae; genus Desulfovibrio. The sequence goes on along the minus strand of JAISLI010000021.1, from coordinate 31,010 downwards.
TGCGTTCGGAAACGCTCCAGGAGGAAACTGTTTCCCCGGCGAATTCGACGCCCTTGTAGACGGCATGATCGGCGCCCAGTTTGCCTATGATGTGCAGGATGACGTCCTTGGCGTAAACGCCGGGGGCCGTTTTGCCGTTTATGGTGATGCGGATGATCTCCGGCACACGGAACCACAGTTTGCCGGTCGCCAGGATTGTCGCCATGTCCGTGGCGCCCACTCCGGTGCCGAAAGCGCCGAAAGCGCCGTGGGTGGTCGTGTGCGAGTCCGTGATGACAATGAGCTGACCGGGCTTGCTGAAGCCCTTGTCGGCGAGAACCTGATGGCAGACTCCCTCGTTGACGTCCATAACCAGCTCCGCGCCCTGTTCCCTGAAAAAGGCGCGGAACCGCTTCTGATTGTCCGCCTGGATAATTGTGGAGGCGGGGGCATAGTGATCCATGAACATGACGACCTGACCCGGGTTGACCATCCGCTTCGCGTTTATCTCCCGGAAGGAACGCACGGTCTGCAGGTACAGGTCGTTGATTCCGGCCAGATCCACGGCGCAGTTGACGATTTCGCCGGTCCGCACAACATCTTTGCCGGATTTTTTCGCGAGTATTTTTTCAAGCGCGTGCATGTTTCTCCTGTTGCCGGATTCCGGAGGCCAACGGCAACGCCGCCTGGGACAGCGTTGCCGCCGGCGTCCGGATGACGTTCCGCAAGGCTAGAAGCCCAAGGCGATGGGGAACCAGTACATGGCAAAGACGGCGTATACGGCGAAAAAGATAAAGCCGTAAATTGAACCGAATGTCCAGAAGGTCTTCCTCTCGATATAGCCGATGTTGTAATACACCGGGCTCGGGCCTGTGCCGTAGGGCGTAAGTATGCCCATAATGCCGAGGCATCCGGCCAGCATCATGCCCAGCAGGCGGATATCCACGCCCGGCACCGCCATGCCGGTGGCCAGCAGCACGGGCATAAGCGCTGTCGTGTGCGCGGTGAGGCTGGCAAAGAAATAGTGGGCGAAATAAAAGAGCGCCATCAGTCCGAACAGGATGACAAAGACGCTTGACCCGGAAAGGTATCCCGCGAAAATCGCGCCAAGCCATTTGAGAAAACCGACTCTGGCGAGTCCCGAAGCCATGGCGACCAAGGTGGCGAACCACGCCAGCGTGTTCCAGGCGCCCTTGTTGGAGACGACGTCATCCCAGTTGATGACGTCCAGGATTACCATCAGGCAGAGCACCACAAGTGCGACCATGGTGGCGTTGAGCAACTTGGAGCCGAAAATCCACAGCAGCAGGGCGGTCAGGGCCATAAAGCCCATCGTGATTTCCTTGCGCGTGACGGGGCCCAGTTTTTCCAGCTCGCCGGCCGCCCATTTGGGAGTTTCAGGAAATTCTTTCTGCGTTGGCGGATAGATGAAGTAGGTGATGAGGGGAACCAGAATAAACAGGATAACGCCCGCGGGCAACATGCACCAGAACCAGTCCATCCAGAGGATGGGGGCGGCATTGGGCGCCGCCTTGTTGATAAGCGACAGCGCCAGCAGATTTGGCGCAAGCCCCGTAAAGAACATGGAACTTGTCACCGAGGTGGTGGCGATGCAAATCCACATCAGGTAGCCGCCGATTTTCCGGGGTTCGCTTTCAGGCAACGATCCGTACATGGGCGGAATGTTCTTGACGACAGGATAGACGGTACCCGCGCTGCGCGCGGTGTTGGACGGGATAAATGGCGACAGGACAAGATCGGCGAAAGCCGCTGCGTAACCGAGGCCCAAGGCCTTGCCGCCGAGCTTTTTCATGAGAACCAGGGCGATGCGTTTGCCGAGGCCGGTTTTTTCATAGCCCATGGCAAACATGTAGGCGACAAAAATGAGCCATACCGTGCTGTCCACAAAACCGGACAGCGTGAACCCGAGAGACTGGCTGAGCGTGGCCACGTTGCCGTTCGGCGCGGGCACCAGACGCAGGGCGCCGGCCAGCGTGCAGCCGATGAGGCCGACGGCGGAGTTGGGCAACGGTTCAAGTATCAGGGCGAGAATCACGCCCAGAAAGATGCCCAGATAGCGCATGGCGTTTACCGTGAGACCTTCCGGTGCCGGCAGCAGCCAGACAATGGCCGCGACGGCGATTGGAAGAAGGGCTCGTACTGTCCTGTTCATAATTGCTCCTGTGCTGAAATGTTTTTACCTGACAAAGATGCCGACAATCCGTTTCCCGCCGCCCGGAAACCGGCGAAAACCGGCAACGTCCTCAGTTTTTCCTGTAAAGGGCCTGCCCTTGGGAGTAATAGTCGTTGCCTTCCGCGTCCATGACGACAATGGCGGGGAAATTCTCCACCTCCATGGCGGCCAGGGCTTCCGGTCCGAGTTCCTCATAAGCGAGCACCGTATATTTTTTGATGCTCCGGGCAATGAGCGCGCCCGCCCCGCCGACCGCGGCAAGATAGGGTACGCCGTGTTTTTTCATGGCCTGCACGACTTCGGGCTTGCGGTAGCCCTTGCCGATCATGCCCTTGAGCCCTTGCTCGATGAGGGTGGGGGTATAGGCGTCCATGCGGCCGGAGGTCGTGGGCCCCGCCGAGCCGATCGGCTGGCCGGGTTTTGCCGGCGCGGGCCCGACATAGTAGACAACCACGCCGTGAAGGTCTATGGGGAGCTTCTCGCCCCGTTGCAGGGTTTCCACAAGCTGTTTGTGCGCGGCGTCGCGGGCCGCGATTATGGTGCCGCTGATGAGCACACTGTCGCCGGCGCGCAGGGAGCGGGCCGTGGCGTCGTCAAAGGGCGCGGTAATGTGTTTCTGCGCTGACATACTGGTCTCCTTACAGCGCCACTTCCGCATGGCGGGCGGCATGACAGTTGATGTTCACGGCAACGGGCAGGCACGCTATGTGGGTAGGGTACCATTCCACATTGACTTTCAGGGCTGTTGTCCTGCCGCCAAGTCCGGCCGGGCCGATGCCGGTTTTATTGACAAGACCGAGCAACTCGTCTTCCAGCTCCGCATAGCGCGGATCCGGATTTTTTGAATCCACATCGCGCGCGCAGGCCCGCTTGGCGCAAAGACAGGCGATTTCCATATTGCCGCCTATCCCCACGCCCACGATCATGGGCGGACAGGAATTGGGCCCGGCGGCGATGACGGCGTCCAGAACAACTTTTTTGACGCCTTCAATGCCGTCGGCCGGCACAAGCATTTTCAGAACGCCCTTGTTTTCGGAGCCGGCCCCCTTCGGCGCCAGACGCAGGCGCAGACCGTTCCCGGGCACCACGCGGATGTGGATGACGGCCGGCGTGTTGTCCCTGGTATTCTTGCGTTCAAAGAGCGGCTCGGCCACGACGGATTTGCGCAGATAGCCGTTAACATAGCCGCGGCGTACGCCCTCGTGAATGGCCTCCTCAAAATTGCCTCCGGTAATGCGCACATCCTGCCCAAGCTCCGCGAAAACCACGGCGAGCCCGGTATCCTGGCAAATGGGCATGGTTTCGTTTTTGGCAATGTCGGCATTCTTCAGAAGCTGGCCGAGAACATCCCTGCCTACGGGAGAAGGCTCGGTCTCCGACAGGCTTTTGAACCAGCCGTAAACGCCGTCCGGCAAGACGCAGTTCGCCTTGACGGCCAGTTCGGCTATGGCTTTTGTGATACTTTCCGAGGAAATTTCCCGCATACAGTTCGCCTCCGTATTGTTTGAACCTATCGTGAACAGGCGCCGCCCTTGTGTCAATAAAAATCCGACGGCTTTTTTGAAGCATAAGAAAAAGGGGAAATGTTGTCAAATTTTTCACAATCCGGGGGATAACGCATTTTTTGTGAATTCAGAGTGTGTTGTGTAAAAGAGCGCCTTCCGGTCATCGAGGCGGACAGGGGAATATTTTCTTCATTGTTAATTTTTTCACAATCGTCCGCCCGTCCGCCGTGCGATTGTCAGGAGGCGCGGAACGACGGAAACAACGCTGGACGGATTCAGGCGATTTTTGAAACTCCTGTTTCCGGGTGGGAGGCGCGGTCCGGCTTTTTCGGGGATGAAAAAGGAGACAGGTTTTTGCAGGCGCGCAGGAAAAGCTCTTCCACGATGGCGTGTTCATAATCCATGGCAAAGGAGATTTCCAGATGGAGTTCTGAGGAAAAAAGCCGTTCAATGCGTTGCGTTTCCTCCCATATTTCCATCAACTCCTCATTGCTGAGAGTTTTGATTCGGTCCGTGAACGGGATTTCGTCATCAAAAGGAATGCAGGAACCCATTATCATGCTCCCTTGCAAGAGGCTTTGCGAATGTCCTCCCCGGTATACAGCTGCGCTGTTTTGACAAGGCGCAGACGCGGCCGCAACGCGGCTTCAGTGCCGAGAGGGGCAAGTACGGCGCAGCAGAATGCCAGAGGCGACAGGTACAGCATACGCCAGTCCGCCACGAATGTCACGGCCGGAGCGGGGCTCCCGCCGGCCTGGGGAGATTCGCCCCGGAAGGGGGCAATGGAGGCGCTCCAGCAGTGGAGCACCGGCCGGATATCGACGCTGCGCAGGCCGGTTTTTGTCTTGCGCATGTATGTAACGGCCGGTTGGGCGGCAAAGTCTTCAAAACAGCGGGCCTCGGCGCCGGGGTCGCCTTCCGCGAGACGCAGGCGAAATTTTTCCGCCGGGGCCGGCTTGATCCGGCCGGCTTCGGACAACTGTTCCACGCTGACAAGTTTCATGCCCGACGGCAAGACGGCGAGCCGATCCGCAATATCCCGGGGGTCAAGGGGCGCGCGCAGGGTGACAATGAACCATTCCGCCAGGCTTTCCACGCCGACCGGCAGAGCGCGGCCAAAAGAGAGCAGAGGCAGCGGGTGAAATCCCCGGGAAAAGGCCAGAGGCAGCCCGGCCCGGCGCAGGGCGCGGTCCAGCATGGCCTGAAGCTCCAGTTGGCTCAAAAAGGCGCTGCCCGCTGTTTTTGTGTGCCACACGCGGTATGTGGCAGCCTTGACGGTAAGCGGCACGGCAATCCGGGGCGGGCGGTTGGGGCGCGTGCGGCAGACAAGGCGGCCGTGATCGTCAAGGGTGGGCGAGTGGGCGAATTGGTCGCGTTGTGGCAGGACCAGACGGTTACCGATGCTTTTCGCGTCTGCCCGCGCCAGGAGCGACGGCGCGGCCCCGGTGTCGCACGCGCCGCAGCGGCGGCAGGCCCCGTAGCGGCAATCCCCGGTAATTTTGGCTCCCGCGGGGTCCAGGGCGCGGGCGCGTTCGCGCAGCAGGAAATCTTCGGAAACACCCGCTTCCAGGTGACTCCAGGGCAGCGGTGCGCCGGGAACGCGCGGGCCGGTACAGGCCCGCGCGTCAAGCGCGCATTCCCCGAGGGCGTCAAGCCAGGGGGCAAGGTCAAAATTGTCTGCCCAACTGCAAAATATCGCCCCGTTTTTGTAAGCCTTTTCCACAACATCGGCCATGCGCCGGTCCGCGCGGGAGAGTATGCCTTCCAGCAGGCACATGGCAGGTTCGTGCCAGCGCAGTTTCAGACATTTCTGTTTCGTGAAAAGCTTGCGCAACAAGTCTGTGCGGCGGCGCATTTCTTCAATGGGGATTTGCGCTTCCCACTGAAAGGGGGTGAAGGGTTTGGGCACAAAAGGGGCTATGGCGGCCGTCACCGTCATGCGGGGGCCGCCGTGCGCCGCGTCCCGCACCTTGCGGCACAGTTCGGCTATGGCCGCGAGGTCGTCATCCGTTTCCGTGGGCAGGCCGAACATAAAATAGAGCTTCACCTGCCGCCAGCCGTGTTCCAGCAGTTTTTGCGCGTGCAGCAGCAGGGCTTCCTCCGTCACTCCCTTGTTGATGACGTCGCGCAGACGCTGGCTGCCGGCTTCGGGCGCAAGGGTGATTCCCGTGCGGCGCAGATCGGCCATGCGTTCCAGAATTTCGTCGTCAATGGAACCCACGCGCAGGGAAGGCAGACACAGGCTGATCTGCTCGGCCGCGCAACGGTCAAGGGCGGCCAGGCACAGCCCCTTCAGGGCGGAAAAATCCCCGGCGCTCAAGGAAAGAAAGGAAACTTCGTCAAAGCCTGTCCGGGTCAGGCAGTCGCGCAAAAGAGTCAGGATGTCCGGGATGGCCCGCTCGCGTGCCGGGCGGTAAACCATGCCGGCATGGCAAAAGCGGCAGCCGCGCGTGCAGCCGCGCGCGATTTCCAGCGAAAGCCGGTTGTGTACGGCGCCCACAGGCGTTATTTGCCGGACAGGATAGGGGGCGTCGTCGAGATTCGCCACAATCCGCCGGGCGGGACGGGTGTAGTCGGCAAAAAGAGGGATCGGCGGCTCGCCGGGGTCGGCCGGGTCCGCAAAAAACGAGGGTACATAAACGCCGGGAATAAATCGTGATTCCTCCAGCATACGGCGGCGCGGCCAATCCGTCTCCAGAGCCTTTTCCAGCAGGCACAGGAGATCCGGCAGGGCTTCCTCCCCATCGCCGAGAACCATGATATCAATGAACGGCGCGAGCGGCTCGGCGCTCAACAGCGCGCCGCCGCCGCAAATGACAAGGGGGCAGGCGGTCAGGCATTGCGGTCTGTCGGCGGTGCGCAGGGGGATGCCCGACAGGTCGAGCATATAGAGAATGTTTGTATAGCAGAGCTCGTGGGTGACGGAGAAGGCCAGGCAGTTGGTTTTCGCGAGGGGCGTGTCGGATTCGAGAGTGCAGAGCGGGGCATTGCGGGCGCGCAATACGGCGGCGACTTCCCGCTCCGGCGCCATGACGCGCTCCGCCAGCCAGTGCGGCCGGCTGTTCACAACGCCATAGAGAATTTTTTGGCCGAGGTAGGACATGCCCACATCATACGTGTCCGGGAAGGCAAGGGCGATGGTGAGGCGCACATCCGCCGGATTTTTGCGGCGGACGCCGTCTTCTATGCCCGCGTAACGGCTTGGTTTCGGGAAAAGGGGCAACAGTTCGCGCATGTCGACACAAAAAGAGCGGCATACCGCGCCGCCCGGAAAGCCCGTCATTATCCGGAATTGTCAGGTAATCAGGCCGCTGCCGCCGGCGCCGGGCGCGGCGCCGAACTGGAGTCTGCCAAGTCCTCCCGCTACGGTGAGATTGGTGGCGGCTTCAATGTACTTGTCCTGCAGTTCTTTGGGCGTGTCGCGGTAACGGTACAAAAAAGCCGTGCCTTCCAGTGTGCCGCTGAAATTCTGTTCAAAGGGATAGCCGTAGGGCAGCATCATCATCTGCACCCCCTGCTGTGTCGGCACGGTCTGCAGGGCGGCCACGTCATTGAGGCAGTCTTTGCCCTCGTCGTACTTGCCGATGACAAGCTCGCCCGTTACCAGTTTCATCAGACGGATATCGTAAGCCATGAAAAATTCCTTTGTTGGGGTTGCATCTAGACGTTTGCCCGTTCCCTGTCAAGAGCCTGTTTCGCGCAGGCCCCGCACATGCCGGTAAAATAGCGGTGCAGACGCAAGTCAGGGGTGAGTTCAGGATGAAAGGATGTCGCCAGAATATTGTTTTCGCGCACGGCGACAGCCCGTCCGTCAATTTCGGCGAGGATGCGAACGCCCGCGCCGACTTCCGTAATGACGGGAGCCCGGATAAAGACGGCGTGAAAGGGGGCGGTTCCAATTTCCGGGACGGCGAGCTTTGCCTCAAAGCTGTTCACCTGACGTCCGAAGGCGTTACGCCGCACGGTGGCGTCAAGCACACCCAGGCGCGGCTGGTCGGAACCTTCAATGGTCTTGCACAGCAGGATCAACCCGGCACAACTGCCGTAAACCGGCATGCCGCTTTGCAGGCGCGTTTTCAGAGGGTCAAGCATGTCCCCCTCCGCGAGCAGCTTGCCGATGGTCGTGCTTTCTCCGCCCGGGATGACCAGCGCGTCAATCCCCTCCATGTGTTTGCGCCGGCGTATTTCCACAGTCCGCGCGCCGACGCGGCGCAGAGCGGCCAGATGTTCGCGGAATGCCCCCTGCAGGGCCAGTACGCCGACAGTCGGCATGCTTTTACCAGCCCCTCTCCTGCATGCGTTCGGCGGGCGGGACGGCGGAAATTTCCACGCCGGTCATCGCCTCGCCCAAATCGCGGGAAACATCGGCCAGCATGGCGTAATCCCTGTAATTCGTCACGGCCTGCACTATGGCCCTGGCGCGTTTTTCCGGACTGCCGGATTTGAATATGCCCGATCCCACAAAAACTCCGTCACAGCCGAGGTGCATCATCATGGCCGCATCCGCCGGGGTGGCGATGCCGCCGGCCGCGAAATTGACCACCGGCAGGCGTCCTTTCTTGCGCACGACAATCGCTGCCTCCAGCGGGGCACCGCAATTTTTGGCGTAGTTTGCCACTTCGTCTTCGGGCAGGGCGCACAGGATGCGTATCTCGTCCATAACCTGACGGCAGTGGCGCACGGCTTCCACCACGTTGCCCGTCCCCGGCTCGCCCTTGGTGCGTATCATGGCGGCGCCTTCGGCCATGCGGCGCAGGGCCTCGCCCAGGTTACGGCAGCCGCAGACGAAGGGCACGGTAAAGGCCCGTTTGTCTATGTGGTGCTTGTCGTCCGCCGGCGTCAGAACTTCACTTTCGTCGATATAGTCAACGCCGAGAGCCTCCAGAATGCGCGCTTCGACAAAATGGCCGATTCGCGCCTTGGCCATGACCGGTATGCTGACAGCGTCCATAATCCGCTTTACCACTGTGGGGTCAGCCATGCGCGCCACGCCCCCTTGGGCACGGATATCCGCCGGGACGCGCTCCAGCGCCATGACGGCGCACGCGCCGGCGCCTTCCGCTATTTTGGCCTGCTCAGGCGTTGTGACATCCATGATCACGCCGCCTTTCAGCATTTCCGCCAGCCCGGTTTTCAGACGAACAGTACCCTTCATACATGACACTCCTTGAAGAAAGCTTCCCAGACGGACAAGTAAAACGACAAAACCAGCAAGCCTGCATATAAGCGATTATGCCGCATTTGACAAGAGCGGCGGGCAGCCATAATCCACCACCCTTTTGGTCAGAGGGAAGGAAACTTGCCGAAGGCGTTTTTCGGGAAGACAAATTTGACCCTTGCAGCCTTGCGCGAGCCTGAAAATAATATACCTGATTCCATTTTTGCCTTTTATCCGTGCAATTCCTGTCTTTTGGGCGCGCCTCTCCTGTTTTCAGGACCGCGTGTGCCTCCTCACCTACAGTTCGGGCATTCCGCTGACTTCCTGGGCAGCGAGGATGTCAATGGAGCGGCGCCTTTCCTCTCCCGCGGCGCCCGGTATAAAGCCCAGCTCACGCATGCGCAGAAAAATCAGCCGCCCCATCCAGGCGTCCGTGGCGGCATAGGCAATTTGACGGCGGCTCAGTTCAACAAGGCTCCAGTTGGAGCAGCGCGGCCCCTTGGAAATGCGGCGGCCAAAGAGATTTGCCGCCAATGTGCGCAATCCCTGCGTAGGCAGCTTGTGGAAGCGGGCCAGTGCGCCGATATCCACAAGGCCCACAGGCTCAAAGCTGTACAGGGCCGCCAGTTGCTTCATGTCGTCGCGTATGGCAACTCCGGCCTTGATTTGCCGCGGGTTTGCCAGAATCTCCGCCAGCGGCCGGCTGAAAGACAGGAAATTCAGTTGAATGAGATAGACAGCCCGCCCTGTCGCCAGCTGAATGAGAGAAGGCGCATTGATCTGGCCTTTGAGGAACGTGGGCCGCGTCTCCGTGTCGAAACCCAGCACGGACTCGGAAGCCAGATCCGGCCTGGCGACGCCGAGGTCGGCGAGGGAGCGGATAATGCGCACTTCACCCCCGTAATGGCACAAAGGCAGGGCATTGATTTCCTCGCTGTTCAGGCGGCGTCTGAGGACGGCTATTTTGGCGTTGTTATCCATCCGCGGCGGTACCGGCTATTTGCCGATACAAAAATTTTCAAAAACTCCGTTGAGCACTTCCGCCGAACCCGCCACGCCCGTCACTTCGCCAAGCCTGGCCGCCGCCGCGTCAAGCCGCGCGGCGCAGCAGTCATACGTCTGGCCGGCGGCAATATCTTCCCTGAGTTCACGCAAGTCCGCCAGGGCTTCTTCAAGGGCCGCGCCCTGCCGCAGATTGGGCGCCACGCCGTCCGGCGCGCTTCCCTGCTCCCCGCCCAGCGTTACAGCGCGCAAAAGGCGCGCAAACTCCTCCAGCCGCTCTCCCGTGAGGGCGCTCACAGCGCAGCAGGGTTGTCCGTCCGCCCAGAGCGGGGGAAAGACGGACGGCATACAGACGTCGCATTTGTTCCAGGCGTAGAGCACGGGCCTGCCCAAAGCCAGAGCAAGAGCCTGCCGCGCCGCCGGATCAGGGCAGACCCCGGCGCGTGCGCCGGTCTCCCCCAGGCTCCCGCCGTCCAGCACAATGACAACGACATCAGCTTCGCGCACTTTTTTCCGCCCGGCGGATACGCCGAGGCTTTCCACAGGCTCCGCGGCATCGCGCAGACCGGCGGTATCGGTCAGGCGCACGGGCAGTCCGTCCAGGTCGCAAGGCTCTTCCAAAAAATCGCGGGTAGTTCCGGGGGATTCGGTCACAAGCGCCCGATTGCGCCCCAGCAGGGCATTGAGCAGGGAAGATTTGCCCGCGTTGACGGCCCCCGCCAAAACCACAACAGCCCCCCGCTGCATGAGATTCGCGCGCTTCCGCCCGGCCAGCAGGCTTTGCACAGCCTCCATGACGTCTCCCACCGCGTCCGCGAAATCCTCGCGGGCAAGGCACTCCGCGTCTTCTTCCGGAAAATCCACGGCCAAACAGACCTGAGTGCGCAAATTTTCCAGTTTTTCCCGCAGCGCGGTCACACGGCGGCCCAGCAGGCCGTCCAGACGGTTAAAACCGTATCGCAGGGCCTCCCTGGAAGGCGCGGCTATCATTTCCGCCACAGCCTCGGCCTGACTCAAATCCATGCGCCCGTTCAAAAAGGCCCTGCGGGAAAACTCCCCCCGCTCCGCGACGCGCGCTCCCAAGGAAAGCGTTTTTTCCAGAACGGCCCGCACAATGAGCGAGCCGCCGTGGCAATGTATCTCCGCCATGTCTTCGCCGGTATAGGTGCGCGGCCCCGGCATGAAAACGGCCAAGGCATCGTCGAAAGGCTCGCCGTTTTCGTCCAGAACGCGGCCCCGGTAGAGCATCCAGGGATGAAAATTTTCAAAACACGAAGAAAAAGGCAGGAACATGCACGCCAGTATCTCTTTGGCCCGCGGGCCGCACAGGCGCACAATCCCGATGCCGCCGGCTCCGGGCGGGGTGGCGATGGCGGCGACGGTGGGCATGGCGGGCTATTTTTCCGTTTTTTGACGTTGGATGACAACCCGCTTCAAAGGGCCTTCGCCGGTGCTTCGCGTTTGAATGTCCTGCATGTTTTGCAGGCTCAAATGTATAATGCGCCGGTGATAGGAAGACATCGGACGGGTGGACAAGGCTCTGCCGCTGCGGCGCGCCCTGTCGGCCAAGGCGAGGGCCAAGGCCTTCAGCTTGTCCTCCTGATTGCGCCGGTAGTCGCCCGCGTCCAGTTGCACACGCACCGCGGCGTCCAGTTTGCGGGAAACGATACGCGAAAGCAGATACTGCACGGCGCCGAGGGTCTGTCCTTCACGCCCGATGAGCAGGCCGGAGTCCCGCGCGCAATGCACTGTCACGCGCACGCGGTCCCGACAGATATCCGCCGTTATCTCCGCGTCCTCGCCCACAATTTTTCGGATAATCCTGTCGGCGGCTTCCATGAGGAGGGATTTGAGGCGCTCCGCGTCAATCTTTTCCAGAGGCGTCCGGGGCTCGTCCGGAGCCGTGTCATCCAAATCCTCTTCCGGAAACCCGCTGTCGGGCTCCTCAGCGACCGCCACCGCCAAAAGCGCGTCCCTGTCCGGCGAAGCGTCCTTTTCCCCCGCCCGCCGGCCGGGCTGAAACGCGGCCTGCGCCGGTTCGCGCGCCGGCGCTTCACGGGTTTTTCCGCCCAGAAGATTCTTGAGCGGTTCCGGCAACTGAACGCGCCGCGCGCGAATTTTCGCCTTGCGCGCTCCCACAATTCCGAAAATTCCGGATTTGGCATCCTGAACTATTTCAATCTCCAGCTTTTCCCTAGCAAGATTGAAGTAATCGCAGGCTTCATCAATGGCGCCGTCCAGATCACTGCCTTGAAATTCCTTGAAGCCGTCCATACGAAACCTCGCTCAACCTATTAAAGCGGCATTCAGGCGCGCGCCGCGCTGTTTTTCCGAATCATGAGCCATTGCTGGGCAATGGAGAGGATATTGTTGACAAGCCAGTAGATGACAAGCCCCGAAGGAAAACTCAGAAAGAGCACTGTAAAAATCAGCGGCAGAAACATCATTACCTTCTGCTGGGTCGGATCGGCCGCCGGAGGGCTCATTTTTTGCTGCAGAAACATGGTCAGCCCCATGATGACGGGCGTAATGTAATAGGGGTCTTTCGAGGAAAGATCCGCCAGCCAGACGATGTCCGTAAAGGGCAGATGCACGATGAAGGGTGCGTGGCGCAGTTCAATGGCGGTGAGCAGGGCTTGGTACAGGCCGAAGAAAACGGGCAGTTGTATGAGGATGGGCACGCATCCGCTGGCCGGGTTCACGCCGTAAGTTTTGTACAGGGCCATGACTTCCTTGTTCATCCGTTCCTTGTCGTCTTTGTATTTCTCCCTAAGGCCCGTCATCATGGGCTGGAGTTTTTTCATTTTCTCCATGGAGGAATAGCTCCTGGCGGTGAGCGGCCAGAAAGCCGCCTTGATGAGCACGGTCAAGAGAATAATGGCGATTCCCCAGTTATGCGTCCAGGAGTGGAAAATCTGAAGCAGCCACAAAAGCCCTTTGGCGATAAGGCTGAATATGCCGAGATCAATGCTTTTGGCCAGTTCCGGGGAGACGGACTGCAAACGTGCGCGCTCCTTGGGGCCGAGCCAGTAGGAGACGGAACAGGTCTTCTCCTCGCCGGGGGCGAGATTGATTTCCGGCTCCTCCAGGGCCACGCGGTATACGTTTTGCTGCAGGCGGCCCTTGACGGTCATCCCGCCGTCCGGCGAATCCGGCACCACCGCGGAAAGGAAATAGGTGCTCATGGCCCCCGCCCAGTAAATCCTGCCGCTGTCCCGCACCCCTGTGGATTCCAGAGTTTTGACGGAAGATTCCTCGGCGAGGCTGCCGTCCTTGTCCCAGGCGATACGCATTCCGTCATAGTTGTCGCTTGTGGAATTGCTCGCGTCCGCCGCCGCCGTATAGATCAAACGCGCGGTACGCGCCTGGGCGCCGGGGTTTCCGAGACGGACGGTTTCATGTATGAGATAGGAATCCGCGCTGAAGACAAGCTCCCGCTCAATGCGCAGGTTGTCCACCTCGCCGCTCAGGCGCAACGTCGCCCGGCCGTCCGCCTCAAGGGCGATGTCGCCGGTGTCCGGCGCGGATGCCCATTTTCCGGTACTCCAGGAAGGCTGGCCGTTGACGACAAGGCCCAGAGGGGCCATCGCTGCGGCTTGCGGCGAAACCATGTTCACCCGCGGCGCGGGCCGCGCGAGGTCGGCCAGGGCGGTGCCGTAGAGCCTGAGGCTGAAAGAGCGCAGCACGCCGCCGCCGCTGTGGATTACCGCGTCATACAGGGGCGTGTTCACCTGTATGTCCTGCCCGGGGGCCGGAACAAAGGCCGGCGAAACCGGCCTGTCCTCGACCACGGGCGCGGGCTGCTGCTGCGCGGGTTGCTGTTGCGCAGTTTGCTGCGCGGGCGGCGTGACCCAGCCCATATATTCCGCAAAGCGCCCCCAGCCGAACAGCACCGCGAGGCACAGCGCAACGGCCAGAATCATGTTCCTGCTGTCTTGCATGTCAATAGCCACTCCCTGAAGCCGTTTGGCGATCCGGTGAAAATTCGTCCCGGCCCCTCCCCGGAGCAGGCTTGTCCGTTTCCGCCCGCGACGAAAGGCGCTTTGCGGGCGGTACCGGATCATAGCCATATCCGCCGAACGGATGGCAGCGGGCCAGCCGCCGCAAGGCGAGGAACGCGCCGCGCAACGCGCCGTGGCGCAACACGGCCTCCGCCGCATAGTCGGAGCAGGTGGGGTAAAAACGGCAGGCGGGCGGCAATGCCGGCGAAATAAAATACTGATACATGCGTACGGGTAAAACAAAAAGATGGCGCACAAGGTTTTTCATGTTCCGCGATCCCTGATTGCCGCCATGCGCCGCAGCAGCGGAACAATCTCCGCCCTGACGCGCCCCAGGTCAAGGGCGGCGCTTCCGGCATTTTTTTTTGCCACCGTCACCATATCAGCCCGCGGGGGAAGCAGAGCGGCATGCAGGCGAATGAATTCCCGCAACAGCCGTTTGATACGGTTGCGGGCAACAGCCTTCCCCACCTTGCGGGAAACCGCCAGCCCGACGCGCGTTTTTTCGGCTGTCCAATCCCCCGCAAGCAAAAAAACAAGAAAATGTTCGCTGTGGTACCGCTTTCCCCTGTCATAACAGGCGGTGAAGTCCGTCCTGCGGCGAAGCCTTTCGTGTCGCGGGGCGGCGCGGCCTTGAGAGGGCAAAAAACAGGACGCCATACGGCGCTGTCTTCACACGCTCAGACGTCTGCGGCCCTTGGCGCGACGGCGGCGCAGCACGGAACGGCCGGCCGGCGTCGCCATGCGGGCGCGGAATCCGTGTGTGCGGGTTCTTCTGAGCCTGCTCGGCTGATATGTCCTTTTCATCGCTTCTGTCCTTGGTTTTCGGCCGCCGCGCCCAAGGCGCGCTGACGCGGGCGGCGGCTTGCGGCATATAAAAATCGAAAACGAATTGCGTCTTATACATAGCAAATTTCCGCCCGTCAAGCGGAATGACAGCCCAAACGTCATCGGCCGCGCGCCGGCGCGTCAACGCTTCTTGCGCTTCGGCGCGAAAAAAGGTATGGGAGGGGCTGTCGCAATTTCAACAACAGGATTTTGTATGAAGCTACATCATATTGTTGCCGCTTTTGTTCTGGCTCTGGGCATATTCATCGTCATGCAGGACTGTGCGGAGGCCGCCCGCCTGGGCGGCGGACGTTCCTTCGGCGGCAAGCCCTATATGGGCACGCCCGCGTCTCCGCCTTCGTCCATGCGGCAAAATCCCGCCACGCAGGCGCAACCGTCCGGAAACGCCGGCGCCGTGAGCCGCCAGCCCCAGCAGGGCCGAGGCATGTTCGGCGGCATGGGCGGTCTTTTCGGCGGCCTTCTCGCGGGTACGCTCATCGGTTCCCTTCTCTCCGGTCACGGATTTTCCGGAGGCGGTTTTCTGGATATTCTTCTTGTCGGCCTCCTGGTCTATCTGGCTCTCAAGTTTTTTGCCGCCAGGAGGCGTCCCGCTGAAGCCGAAGCGGGCGGGCGGCGGACGGCCTTTACAGACCATCGGGATGTGTCGCCTGAAGGCAATTCGGGATGGGACGGGCTGCGCTCCGGCGCATATCCGGAACCGGACCCGTCCCGGAGCGATATCCCCGCGGATTTCGACGCGGAGGAGTTTCTGCGCGGCGCGAAAATGGCCTACACGCGCCTGCAGGCCGCCTGGGACAAGCGCGAGATGGAAGACATCGCCCACTTCGCCACACCGGCCGTACTGGAAAAGATACGTGAGGATCTCGCGGCTGACCCTCTGCCGGGCGCGACTGAGCTGCTGCTGGTAAACGCCCGGCTGCTGCATGTGGAAAAAACAGGCGGGGAGGAACGCGCGGAGGTATTCTTTGATGTACTCATGCGCGAAAGCCCGGATCAACCGGCCCCGGTTTCCGTAAAAGAAATCTGGCATTTTCTGCGTTCGGGAGCCGACGGCAACTGGAAGCTCGACGGCATACAGCAGGTGAGATGAAAGGGACGCATCTTATGGAAAACTATGTCGCCAAACACGACAAACTGGTGCGCCATCTCGACATAACCATAGAAGAAGCGCGCAAAGGCTATGCAAAAGTGACCATGCCCCTTATGGAACACCATAAAAACGGCATGGGCGTGGCCCACGGCGGAGCCATCTTTTCTCTCGCCGATGTGGCCTTCGGCGCGGCGGCCAATGCGGACGCCGCGGTCGTTGTCGTAAGCCTGAACACCACTATTGAATTTTTGCGCCCCGGCAAAGCCGGCCCTCTCTCGGCCGAGGCGAAAGTTGTGCGCTCAGGCCGGCGCATTGTGTCATACGATGTGGAAATTTTTGATGCTTCCGGAGAATTGATTGCCAAAGCCATGTGCACAGGTTTTTTGACGGATATTCCCCTGCCGGGATAAGCCGTGAAAATTTATGCTGAACGCGGGATTTGCGCGAATAGCGCATGACCAGACTTGCCGGAGGCGGGCCTAATGGACAGCATGCAGCTCTACAGAGAAGTGATGGCCTTGCAGGACAAGGCTGGCGTTCCCTTGGACACGCGCTGGAGATCCTTGCTCCTCTATCTGCGGGAAGTAAAGGATTACACGCATTTGTCCGATATCCAGAAAATGGACATCCAGACCATGATGGCCAGCATTTATTCCAGCAGGGACTATTCCGAAGAAAATCTGCGCCGGGTGCTGAACGATTACCGGGATTGCGTCGTAGGGCAATACAAAAAAAAAATGGACCCCCTCGTCAGCGAGGCCGTCGGGCTTATACGGGAATTCCAGAAAATTCTCAGCGAGCGCCGCGGCGACATCAACTCCCTGGAAGAGACGGCCCTCGGCATTATTGAAAAATCTCTGGATTCTCCGGAGCAGATGGATCGGCTGCGCGAGGCTTTTTCCAGGATAAAGGATTTTTTCGTCCACGACCTGCGCACTCTTGAGAATATGGCCGTCCGCGACGCGCTGACGGGCCTTTCCAACCGCGGGGCCTTTGATGACTTCATGGCATCCGCCGTTGAGGACTGGAAAAACAGCGGCCGCCCTCTGGGCCTGACAATGTTTGACGTGGACAACTTCAAAAAATTCAACGACACCCATGGGCACCGCATCGGCGATCAGGTGCTGGCCCTGGTGGCCAAACAGGTACGCATGGCGGCCGACGATGTTCCCCCCGGCAACAGGCTCCTGACTGCCCGCTATGGCGGAGAGGAAATGGCCTTGGCCATTTCCGGCAAGGGGGTATCGCTGCTTCCTAAAATTTCTGAAAATATCAGAAGAAATATCAGGCTGTTCAATTTCCTCATCCGTGATACGGACGGCAATGTGCTGGAAAGCGGAGTGCATATCACCGTCAGCGCCGGCATTGCCGCCATGTCCGGCGCCTGGACCGGGATGTATCTGGAAAACCTGATAGACTGCGCCGACAAGGCGCTTTATTACGCCAAACACCACGGACGCGACAAGACCGTCATGTTCCGCCACAATGAAAAACAAAGTTTTGTCGTGGTGACGCCGACGGACTGAGGCAGTTCAACCGGCCTCAGCAATGTGGTTGTGGTCATCTCATGAGTCCAAACTTTTTCTATATAAAATGAAAGTTAAAACACTCTGGTGTCAACACACCCTAGGGTCAGGCCATTTTCTGCTTGACCCCGCCTCTGCAATCGCGTACAAGAAAAGCCGTTACCGATGTAGTATTCCCCGATAGCTCAATTGGCAGAGCGGGTGACTGTTAATCACTAGGTTGGCGGTTCAAGTCCGTCTCGGGGAGCCAGAAAAGACAAGGGTTTTCGGTCAAAGCCGAAAATCCTTTTTGTTCGATGAAGATGTTTTGTCCAACTCCTGTCCAACTATTTCCATCCGTCCAACTTCAGGTCACACCTCAATTTTCGAGACTGCCAAGGGGGAATTTTGTGCAACTATTGCGCTACCTGTTCCATCGGTCCCCACCCCTCAATTTCCCTGATTTCATCCACAGTCAGAATCCCGTTGCTCGCCGCTATGGCATGTGCCGCCCATCGGCTTTCAGGGCTTCCACGGTCGAAAGCGGACATAATCAAGCGCAAGGTCGGGGAAAGCGTGTAGTCCGGCAGGGGCGCATAGCCGAAGGCGGGACCGTAGGCGTCTTCTGAGGTCCGCTTCTCGCGCCGGAAAAATTTTAGAAGCTCCATACCGTCTCCAGATACCGTGGCGCGGCGGCAAGCGTATCAATGTTTTGGAGAATGGAGCAAGATAGTCGTTAATGAGTTCGCGCTGAAGCTGCGCGAATCCTTCTGATTGTTCCTGGGTAAATTCAAGCGTTTGCAGCTTTTTTGCATATCCAAGGGTGTCAAATGTTGCGCTGACCATGATTTTTCTCCGTTGAGTCTTACGGTATCCCGTAGCTGTTTTTTTCAATCTGAAAAACCCTGGGGTTTGAGGCGAAAACCTTGGGGATACCCTATCCAGCCCCTCTGACGAAAGGGCTCACCTTCGCACCTTCATGCGGCGCAATACACCGGCTGCATATTCCTTGGTGCCCCCACTGCTGACCTGTTCAAAGGGAAAATTCCACAGTAAACGTCGAAGCCCCGTTTTTTGTCCTGTTGCCTCGTGCGCGACTCTCTGATAATAGGCTTGTACAAATCACTTTACACCGAACCAAGACGGAGACAGCAATGGCAAGAAAAAACGCCCCAGATGCGGGAAATGCCCGCGCCGAAGCCCTCACCACAGCCCTCGTCACCATTGAGCGCAAATACGGCAGAGGGGCGGTGATGAAACTCTCCGACGAGGCCCATGTCAACATCCCGGTCATTCCCACAGGGTCCATAGGTCTTGATCTGGCCCTCGGCGTCGGCGGCATACCCCGCGGCCGCATAACGGAAATTTTCGGCCCGGAGTCTTCGGGCAAAACCACGATCACTCTGCACATTATAGCCGAATGCCAGAAGCTCGGCGGCGCCTGCGCCTTTGTGGACGCCGAGCATGCCCTTGACGTGGCCTACGCCAAACGCCTCGGCGTGAACACGGATGAACTGCTCATTTCCCAGCCGGACTACGGCGAGCAGGCTTTGGACATTGCCGACATGCTGGTGCGTTCCGGCGCGGTGGAGCTGGTGGTGGTGGATTCTGTGGCCGCGCTCATCCCCCAGATGGAGCTGGAAGGCGACATGGGTGAAACCCAGGTGGGGGGGCATGCCAGACTCATGTCGCACGCGATGCGCAAACTCACCGGCACCATTCACAAATCACGCGCCTCGGTCATTTTTGTCAACCAGATACGCATGAAAATAGGCACCATGGGTTTCGGCAATCCGGAAACCACCACCGGCGGCAACGCCCTCAAGTTCTACTCCTCCGTGCGGCTGGACATCCGCAAAATCCAGACCCTCAAGGACAAGGAGGAATCCTACGGCTCGCGCACCAAAGTCAAGGTCGTCAAAAACAAGGTGGCCCCGCCTTTCCGCAGCGCGGTTTTCGACATCCTGTACGGCCAGGGTATTTCCCGCTCCGGAGAACTGATTGACATGGGCGTTGAGGCCGGCGTTATTGAGCAGAGCGGTTCCTGGTTCGCTTTCGGTTCGGAAAAACTGGGACAGGGGAGGGACAAGGTGCGCGCGCTGCTGGATGAAAACGACGAATTGCGCACACAGGTAGAAAATGCCCTCAAGGAGTCTTTGGGCATCCATCAGGACGGTTTCACGCCGTCGGCCAACAGCCGGGAAAGCGCGGAAGACGCTCTCTCGCCGGCCGGAGAGCGTGAATAGGGTTCCGACATGCGCACAGCCAAAGAAATCCGCCGCCTTTATCTGAATTTTTTCAGACGACTGGGGCATGAAATCGTGCCCTCGGCCCCCATCATTCCTCCCCATGACCCCAGTCTGCTCTTCACCAACGCGGGCATGGTGCAATTCAAAAAATTCTTTCTGAACGAGGAAAAACGGAGTTCCAGCCGGGCAGTTTCCTGTCAGAAATGTCTGCGTGTGTCCGGCAAGCACAACGATTTGGAAAACGTCGGCCGCACGGCCCGGCACCACACCTTTTTTGAGATGCTGGGCAATTTTTCCTTCGGCGATTATTTCAAGAAGGAAGCCATAGCCTGGGCCTGGGAGTTCGTCATAAAAGAATTGGGGCTGCCCGCGGACAAGGTTTGGGTCACCGTTTACAGGGAGGACGCCGAGGCGGCGGAAATATGGAAGAAGGCCGCCGCCCTGCCTGAAGAGCGCATTGTGCGCATGGGCGAAAAAGATAATTTCTGGACCATGGGCGACACAGGCCCCTGCGGTCCCTGCTCGGAAATATACATTGACCAGGGGGAGGAGATGGCCTGCGGGCCGGATTGCGGCATCGGCAAATGCGACTGCGACCGCTTTCTGGAAATCTGGAATCTTGTCTTCACCCAGTTTGATCAGGCCCGTGACGGCAGCCGCGTCGCCCTGGCCGCGCCCAACATAGACACCGGCATGGGGCTGGAACGCATCGCCGCCGTCTGCCAGGGGAAAAAATCCAATTTCGACTGCGACCTTTTTCAGGAAATCATACAGCGCGCCGCGGCCCTTGCCGGAGTGACCTACAGCTTCAGCCCGCCGGACACCAACGACGTGGATACGGCCCTGCGCGTCATAGCCGACCACAGCCGCGCCGCCGCCTTTCTCATCGCCGACGGCATTCTGCCCTCCAACGAAAACCGGGGCTATGTGCTGCGCCGCCTCATTCGCCGCGCCCTGCGCTTCGCCACGCTCATGGGCGTGAACGAGCCTTTCATGTACCGGGTGTGTGAAGCCGTCATCGGCGTGATGGGCGGGGATTATCCCGAGCTTGCCGGCTCCGCCGGTTTCATCCCGCGCGCCGTCTTCGGGGAAGAGCAGCGCTTCTCGCAAACGCTGGAAAAAGGACTTGCCCTGCTGGAGGAGGAACTGACGCGGCTTGACAAGGCCGGCCGGAAGGAAATTTCCGGCGATTTCTGCTTCAGGCTTTACGACACCTACGGCTTCCCTCTGGATATTGTCACCGACGTGGCCGGCAAACGCGGCTTCACGGCGGACAGCGCGGGGTTTGAGGCCAACATGCGCGCCCAGCGGGAGCGGGCGCGCCAAAGCCGCAAAAATAACATGCGTGCTCCGCGGGAAAAAGACCCGGACGGCCTTGTCCGGGTTTTTGCCCGTCTGAGAGACGATGGCCTGCAAAGTATTTTCACAGGCCATGAATCCCTGACGGCCAGAAGCCGTCTCACAGCCCTGCTGGATGCGACCGGCATGTCAACGGAGGTCTTGAGCCAAGGGGAAAAGGGATTTATTGTGGCCGGGCAAACGCCCTTTTACGGCGAATCCGGCGGGCAGGCCGGAGATACGGGGCTTGTGGAATCCGCCACCGGCCGGGCGCGTGTTGTTGACACGCAAAAGCCCTTCCCTGAACTTGTCGTGCATGAGGTTGAAGTGGTCAAAGGCGCGTTCCGCGCGGAGCAGGAAATATCCCTGACCGTGGATGAAGAGGCGCGCGCGGCAACGGCCCGCAATCATACCTGTACCCATCTGCTGCATGCCGCCCTGCGCCGTGTGCTCGGCGGGCATGTGAAACAGGCGGGATCCCTGGTGGACAACCGCCGCCTGCGTTTTGACTTTTCCCATATCGCGACCCTGAACGCCGAGGAACTCGCCGCCGTGGAACGGGACGTGAACCGCGCCATTTTGGCCGATCTGCCGCTCCGCGCGCGTGAAATGCCGAAGGATGAGGCCCTTTCCGCCGGAGCCGTGGCCCTCTTTGGCGAAAAATACGCGGATATGGTGCGCGTTGTCGGCATAGGCGACAGAGAAAATCCGGAATCGCTGGAATTGTGCGGCGGCACGCACCTCACCGCCACCGGGCAGGCCGGGGCCTTTTTCATCACCTCGGAAAGCGGCGTGGCTGCCGGAACACGCCGCATTGAGGCCGTCACCGGCTGGAACGCGTACAGCCGGACAACTGAACAGCGGGCGGAACTGAACGCGCTTTCGGATCTGCTCAAAGCGCAGCCGGGCGAACTTGCCGGACGTGTCCAGGCTCTTGCGGCCGACCTCAAAAAGCTGCGCAAATCTGCGGAAAAAGGCTCCGCCCCGGCGTTGTCCGCCGCGGATATTGCCGCTGAAGCGGAAACGGTCGCCGGAATTTCCCTTCTGACCAAACGTCTGGACATCCCCCTCAAGGCCCTGCGGGAAATGATGGACAAAGTGCGCGCGCATTTGGCCCAAAACAGCGTCATCTGCCTCGCCACGGTGGAGGACGGCAAGGTGGGGCTGCTTGTTTGCGTCTCCAGAGACTTGCACAGCCGTTTTACGGCGCCCGCCCTTGTCAGGCTCGCCGCGGTTCCGTGCGGCGGTTCCGGCGGCGGAAGGCCGGACATGGCGCAAGCCGGCGGCAACAACTCCGACGGGCTGAACACCGCTTTCGAAGCGCTGAGAGAACGTCTCAAAAACGCATAGAGCCGTGCCGCAAACCGTTTCAGGCGTATCCCGGCGCTTGTTTTACCGGCGCAAAAAAACAAAAGGCTGTCCATGATCGGCATTTCAAAACTCTACTGCGGACAGGCCGAGGCCTCGGACGCGTTGCGTTACGGCCGCGAATCCGGCAGACTCCCCTCCCGTCTGCTGCAATTCTCAAAGGACAAAAAACCCGTGATTGTCTGGAACATGACCAGACGCTGCAATCTCAAATGTCTGCACTGTTACGCCCGGGCCGCCCCCCTTGAGGGCGGGGACGATATCTCCACCGGACAGGCCCGGTCCATGATTGACGATCTTTCCGCCTATGGAGCGCCGGTGCTGCTTTTCTCCGGCGGCGAGCCGCTGGCCCGCGAAGATTTGACGGAGCTTGCAAGCCACGCCACCCAAAGGGGAATGCGCGCCGTTATCTCCACCAACGGCACTCTCATCACGAAAGCCAAAGCCCGTGAACTCAAGGCGGTGGGTCTTTCCTATGTGGGAATCTCCCTGGACGGCCTTGAACGGGTGCACGACCGCTTCCGCTGTGTGCCCGGCGCTTTTCAGAAAGCCCTCGCCGGCATCGCCAACTGTCAGGCCGAGGGCCTCAAAGTGGGCCTTCGATTCACCATAACCAGGGGCAACGTCAACGAACTCCCCGGCATTTTCCGTCTGCTGCGGGAAAGGGAAGTGCCCCGCGCCTGCTTCTATCACCTGGTCTATTCCGGACGCGGCTCAAACCTGATCAGGGAGGATCTGGATCACCGGACCACGCGCGAGACGCTTGACCTCATTATGGATGAGACCCGCGCCCTGTTTGAGGCCGGACATCCCAAGGAAATCCTGACTGTGGACAATCATGCCGACGGCCCCTATGTGTGGATGCGCCTTCTGCAAGAAGACAAAAAACGCGCCGATGAAGTGTACACACTCCTCCAGTTCAACGAGGGCAACAGTTCCGGGCGCGGCATAGGCTGCGTTTCCTGGGACGGGAAAGTGCATGCGGACCAGTTCTGGCGGGAGCATTCCTTCGGCAATGTGCTGGAACGGCCTTTCTCCCGGATATGGGACGATCCGGACATTGAACTTCTGGCAAAACTCAAGGACAAAAAGACGCACGTCAAGGGGCGTTGCGCCGGATGTCGCTATCTCAATATCTGCGGCGGCAATTTTCGGGCAAGAGCGGAGGCCTGCTACGGCGATCCTTGGGCCGAAGATCCGGCATGCTATCTGACGGATGAGGAAATCGCCTGACGCGGGTTCACATTTTTACCCTTTGCTCCGCCGCGACGGACTATGCCCCCGGATTCTGGTCCGCAGCAATTCCATACGGGCCTTCTTCAGGTATTTCCACAGCTTTCCTCGTCAGATTCGCCGGAGCGGTCGGGGCGCGAACCGGGATTATTGGAGAGCCTCCATGCCCCGGCGCAATTCCTGGGCCATGCGGGAAAGATCCTGCACGGCGGCGGAAGACTGAACCATGCCGTTCGCCGTTTCGCCGGCTATCTGGCTGATTTCATCAACAGCCCTGTTGATTTCTTCGGAGGTCGCGCTCTGCTCTTCCGCGGCGGTGGCTATGGAGGCCACCACAGCGGAATTGGTCGAAGCCAGATCCACAATCTCCCTGAGCGCGCTTCCTGAAGAATCGGCAAGTCCGGTAGCCTCGGCGATGCTTTCCACCGCGTTGTTCACTTCCCCGATATTGGTCCGGGCCGAAAGCTGGATGGCGTTGATGCTGGCGCTCACCTCCTGTGTGGCGGACATGGTTTTTTCCGCGAGTTTCCGCACTTCGTCGGCCACAACGGCAAAACCGCGGCCGGCCTCCCCGGCGCGCGCCGCTTCAATGGCCGCGTTCAGGGCCAGCAAGTTGGTCTGATCCGCAATATCGGAAATAACATTCATGACCCCGCCTATGCTCTCGGCCTGGGAACCCAGTTCCCGCATGTTCGCTTGCAGCGTAACGGCCACCTTGTTCACCTGGTTGATGGATTGCACAACCTGGTTGACGAGGGCGGAACCGTCCTGGGCCTTGGAGCGGGTCAACTCGCTCTGTTCCGATGCCTGACCAGCGTTGCGCGCCACCTCAAGCACGGTGGAATTCATTTCCGTCATGGCTGACGCCGTGGATTCCACCCTCGCCCTTTGCGTTTCCGCTCCCCTGGAAATCTGTTCCACCTGGGCGGCGAGCTCCTCCGAAGCGGCGGCCACGCGGCTGGAGATTTCCGAAGCCTGGGACGCCACATGAAGGATGGTTTTCTGCCGGCTTTTAACGGCGGTGAGGTCGGTAATCAACTGGAGAAGCGAAGCCAGATTGCCTGCCTTGTCAAACATGGGAATGACCGTGTAGGTCACGTCCATGTCCTTGCCGCCGGGATGCGCCCTGGTCTCCGCGCTGGCGGGGCGGCCGGAGGTTGCCGCTTTTGCCAGCGCGTCGGCGCTCGTGCCGTCGTCATCGCGGTCGAACACCTGCTTGCAGGTTTTGCCCTGATATTCGGAACCGGCCACGGCCTTGGCCGCGCTGTTCATGTATTCAATCCTGGCGTCTTTGTTCAGCATGACCACAGGAGACGGAATGCTGTCGATAACCGTGTTGAGGCAGGTCAGAATGCTGTTGGTGCCGTTGAGAAGGGTGGAAAAACCGCCCTGGTATTTGCCCGCGTCGCCTTTCCAGATGATTGCCCCGGCTTCGATTTTCTTTTCCAGCTCCATGCAGTCCTTGAGAATTTCCTTCAGCGTCCGGGGAATTCGCTGTATGGCCGCCGCCATGCTTCCGATTTCTCCCTTTTCCCTGATATCCGCCTCGCTGTCAAAGTCGCCGTTGGCAACGGCCACGGCAAACCCGGCGACCTTGTTCAGGACCGCGTTCAGACCGATAATGATAGTCACGGCGGACAGCACGCCGACGAGAAGTCCGACGGAGGAGGAGGCAAGCATGAGATTCCGGGCGCTGTCGTTGGAGGCAATGACTTCCGCCTGTCTCGTGTCCTGATCCGCGTTGGCGTTGGCGTTCATCTTGTTCATGGTTTCTTCCAGTTCCTTATCCCAGCCGTATGCCCGCGCCAGGATTTCCTCGGCCCGTATGACTTCCTCCTTGTGTTTCCGGTAGGCGCGGCCGATGGTTTCATAGCGCTCCAGATACTCGGAGAAGGAGCGCCTGTCCGCTTCCGTGGAAAGGGAAGTGCCGAAGCGGTCATTGACGGCTTTGCCCTGTTCCAGCAGCCTGTCGATCACGGAGGCGTTCCCCTTGACGCCCTGCTGCCGAAAATTGTCGATGGCCGTTTCCAGGCCGGCGAGCAGGCGCCAGATATCGTTGAGCTGGCCGAGCAGGGCGGCGTTGTTCGCCTGCAGCGCATGAACGCCAATATCGCCGAGCATTTTTTCCGAAATTCCGAAATTCGGCCTGATGACCTGCATGTAATCGGCGTACCACGGAGCAAAGGCATCTTTCATCTTCCCGAGGGCCTCCACATATTCCCGCAGACGAGCCGCCGCCTGCTCCATCACTTTTTTTCGTTCCGGCAGGACAATATGCTTAAGCGCTTTCTGAACGGAAACCAGCGTTTGTTCCTGAGCG
Organism: Desulfovibrio sp.; assembly: GCA_031291035.1. GTDB lineage: Bacteria > Desulfobacterota > Desulfovibrionia > Desulfovibrionales > Desulfovibrionaceae > Desulfovibrio. Next base: position 5,219 of record JAISLI010000021.1, on the reverse strand, counting down.
GCAATGGAAAGATCCATATCTCTGCCGTCGGACAAGCGCATGAATTTTTCCAGGTAATAGGCGGATGCGTTAATGCCGGCGACGCCGTCGCTTGCAGCCACATTCAGCGTCGCAATCCGGCCGAAGTCGAGAAACAGTTCCGAAGCGCCGGTCAGCCCTCTGTAGCCGATGGCGGAAACGCAGGCCAGCAGGACGATCATGGCGGCAAAGCCGGTAATGATTTTTATCTTGGTGGTCATAAAGCATTCCTCACGATAAGGGTTGAAGGACAGGGAATGGAACAGACGGCTGCCGCGCCGGCATTCCGGGACAAAGCGAGAATCCGTATTCATCGCCTTTTAGTGGGATGGAACCGCCCCCGTGCAAGTCAGCGGACTTGCGATATCACAGCAACATGAGTGACCATTGCGGTTCACCGGAAACCAAAAGGGAGCCGATTATGGGACCAGTATGCCCTATTTGACCAGATAGTGCAAAAAAATTATTCATTTTTTTGGGCATAAACATAATATGATGTAATTATTAAATAATAACAGAATTTGGACGAGTTCAGGGGATGGCAGGTGGAGTAGGCGGAAAAGTCACTCAGGCATTATTTCTTTTTTCGCCGTTTCCGTCTATGGTCTTGGCAACAAGTTCTTATTGTTAAAGACGTATTCAGCGAAACTCAGCGAGTAATCATGCCAAGTTTGGATTGGATCGGCAAAAAAGCCGTTATTCGGCATCACAGGGAAGTCCCGTTTCGGCTTTTAGAGCCGACGCCGGGGCTTTCGTGTGGCGAAGCCTCCGGCAATCTGCTGGTTCAGGGCGACAACCTGGACGCCCTCAAGGCGTTGCTCCCACGCTACGCCGGGCGGGTCAAGTGCATCTATATTGATCCGCCGTACAATACCGGCAACGAGGGCTGGAGCTACAACGACAACGTGAACAGCCCGGAAATCCGCAAATGGCTGGGCGAAGTGGTGGGCAAGGAAGGCGAAACGCTGGACAGGCATGACCGCTGGCTGTGCATGATGTACCCTCGCCTTGTTTTGCTTCGCCAGTTTTTGCGGGAAGATGGCATAATTTTTGTGTCCATCGATGATAACGAAGACGCTTCACTAAAATTATTGTTAAATGAAATTTTTGGTACAGTAAACTTTCTTGCTACCATTATATGGCAGAAAAGAACTTCTCCTGACGCAAGATTGAATCTTGGGGCAGCTCATGATTTTATTGTTGGATATGCTTTTAATATAAATAAACTAAAACAGACTCTCAACAAAATTCCTATATCTATAGATAGAACTCATTCATTTAAAAATCCTGATAATGATCAAAGAGGATTATGGGCATCAGTTGATATGACAGGACAAACTGGTCATGCCACACCTAATCAATTTTTTGACATTATTTCTCCGCAAGGTAAAAAATTTTCTCCACCAGCAGGAAGGTGTTGGGCATACTCAGAAGAGACTGTAAAACAATTACTTGCTGATAATAGAGTATGGTTTGGAAAAAATGGCACGAGTCGTCCACGCCTCAAACAATTTTTATCAGAAAAATAGGGTGTTACATCTTGGACATGGTGGACAAATATTGAGGTAGGGCATAATCAGGAAGCGACTAAAGAGCTAAATGAACTTATGAATAATACCAATGTATTTGATAATCCAAAACCCACGCGCCTTATTCAGCGAATTTTGCAAATCGCCACAGACAAAGACTCGCTGATTCTGGACTCCTTCGCCGGTTCCGGTACGACCGGTCATGCCGTCTTGAAGCAGAATACCGAAGACGGCGGGAGCCGACAATTTATTCTTGTTGAAATGGATAAAAGCATTTCGGAAACTGTGACAACTGAACGCCTCAGGCATGTGGTGGCAGGGTATACGAACGCCAAGGGGGAAACCGTGCCGGGCTTGGGCGGCGGCTTCCAGTTCTGCCGCTTGTCGCAAGAGCCGCTGTTCTCCGCCTCCGGGCAGATCCGTTCCGACGTGAGCTTCGCGCAACTGGCGGATTTTGTCTGGTTTCAGGAAACGGGAACAGGTCATGCGGGCAAGGGCGATTCACCCCTGCTTGGCGTTCACGACGGCAAGGCGGTCTATTTGCTCTACAACGGCATCCTCAAGGACAAAAGCATCAAGGGCGGCAATGTTCTCACCCAAGATGTCTATCGGTCCCTGCCGGAGCATGACGGCCCAAAAACCATCTATGCCGCCGCCTGCTGGGGCGACGACTGGCTGAGGCACGAGGCGATCACCTTCAAACAGACTCCTTACGCGCTGGAGGTGTAAGCCCATGCCCGCTTTCATGCCGAAACGCTATCAACAGGACGCCCTGGACGCGCTGACCGCCTTTTTCCACGCCTGTCAGATTCAGACGGCGCGGCGCGCCTTCGCCTTGACGACAGATGAACTGTACGGCAAGCCGCTGGGCTATTCACCGTTGCCCGGCTTCCCCGACGACATGCCGTATTTCTGCCTCCGCATTCCCACAGGAGGCGGCAAAACCTGGCTGGCCGCCAAGTCGGTGAATCTCGTCAACCTCCACCTTTTGCGTTCGGAATACAGCGTCATCCTTTGGCTGACCCCAACGGAGCAGATTCGCGTCCAGACTCTGGACGGCCTCAAAGATCGGGATCATCCGCTTCATGCCGCCTTGCGGGAGGCGGGCGCGATCACCGTGTTGGATCTGAATGAGGCAAAAAGCGTCACACGGGCCACTCTGGACACGTCCACCACTGTGATAGTGGTTACGCGGCAGGCTTTTCAGGTGGAAAACGAGAACAGGCGCAAGGTCTACGAGAGCAACGGCGCGCTGCAACACCACTTTGACGGGCTTGCCCCGGCCGCGTTCGCCGACTTGATCCATGATGTGGACGAACAGGGCAACGATACGATTCCCTGCTCTCTGGTCAATGTCCTGCGCCTGCGCCGTCCTTTCGTCATTGTGGACGAGGCGCACAACAGCCGCACCAGCCTTTCTTTTGAAACGCTGGCGAAATTCAGGCCCAGCGGCATACTGGAACTGACGGCCACGCCGGACATGAGGAAAACTCCGTCCAATGTGCTTTTCAGCGTATCCGCCGCCGAACTGAAAGCGGAAGAAATGATCAAGCTGCCCATAGTTCTGCAAACCGTGCCGGACTGGCGGCAATGTCTGGCTGACGCCATTGACCGCCGTAACCTGTTGCAGGCCGTGGCGGATAAAGAATGGACGCCGGGCATGAAACGTCTGCGGCCCATAGTTCTCATTCAGGCGGAAGCAAAAAGCGCGGAGCGGGAAACGGTTGATACCGGGGTCATCAAAGGTGAACTCATGACCAACAACCGTATTCCGCAGGAAGAAATTGTCGTGGCGACAGGCGAGGAAAAGGGCCTGGAGAGTCTCACCTCCAAGTACCCGCTCGGCCTGAATGATCCGGCCTGTCCGGCCAGGTATGTCATTACCCAAAAAGCGCTGGCGGAAGGCTGGGATTGCCCTTCGGCATACATTCTTGTAAGCGTCGCCTCCCTGCATTCCTCCACCGCCGTGGAACAGCTCCTGGGCCGGATTTTGCGCCAGCCGGAAGCGCGGCGCCGCGCAAGCGAGGAACTGAACCAGTCCTATGCGTTCGTGGCTTCCCGCAGTTTCACGGATACCGCCGCCGCGTTGACTGATCAACTGGTTACGGTGGCGGGATTTGAAAAGAAAGACGCGCGGGAGTTCGTTGTCGCGGACACACCCACGCAAACTTCGCTATTTGACGGCGAACTGTTTACTCCCCACGCCCCTGTGAAGGTATCTTTGCCGCAAGACACGATATTCCGGGGCATTCCGGCGAGTCTCAAGGGAAAAGTTGAATGGGACAACAGCGCGAATACGCTGACCATCAAAAGCCCGCTTTCCGCCGGGGAAATGGAAGCGGCCAAGGGCATGGTCGCCGGCGGGCAAGCGCAAGAGATAATCATGCAGGCCGTCGAAACCGCCAATGAAAAGACTGTCCAGATCAGATACCCTTCGGAACAGGGTCTGCATGTTCGCATACCTCAGCTTTCTCTGCTTGCGCTGATAAGTAATGAGAAACGGAGAGTGGCTTTTGACGATCCCGCCGGGCAACTCAAGGTTGAACTGGAAATAACCCCGGTTGACGCTGAACCGTCGCCGGAGGCATTGAACGCCCTCAATGTTCAGGCGGCGGAAATCGGCCTGATTGACGTAACGGCGGACGGTCAGATGACGCGCGACTTTCAGCGGGAGGTGCAAATCTGTCTTGATCGGGCCTACTCTCCTGAGCATTGGAATGAGGTTCAGCTTGCCGCATGGCTGTGTAAGAAAATACAGGCCCCGTTCATGGAGCACGATGTGAAGTCCGCCTTTGTCGTCACATGGCTGAACGCCCTGTTGCAAAAAGACCAATTCACGCTTGCCCGCGCCATACGGCAGAAAGCGGCAATCCGCGGCGTTCTGGAACAGAAAATTGCCGATATGCGGAAAAAAGCAGTATCCAGAGCGTATCAGCTTGCCTTGTTTTCAGAAGACACGCGGCAAAGGATCTTTGTTGATGGCAGCTATTCCTTTGAATTTCACCTTGCAAATTATTTCCCGGCATCTTGCTACGATGAAAAGAAGTGGGGAAAGTACAAATTCAAAAGGCACTATTATCGACGTATCGGCAACTTTGACTCCAAAGAGGAATTTGAGTGCGCCTGCTTTCTGGACAATGAAGCTGTGAAAGGCAATTTGAAATGCTGGATTCGCAATCTTGTGAAGACGGATAATTCTTTCAGCCTTCCCAAGGTGGACGGAAAATTCTACCCTGATTTCGTCTGCCCCCTGCCTGATGATAAAATTCTGGTCGTGGAGTACAAGGGCGCGGACAGATGGGATACGCCGAAAGTCAAGGAAGATAGGGCCATTGGCGAACTCTGGGCCGAATTGTCGGATGGGTTATGTCGGTTTGTTATGGTGAAGGATAGGGATTGGGACAAAATAGTTGTGGCTGAACAACTTTAGAGCATTTTACTTTTGAAACGCTCCCTTCGGCGCCTTACGGCGAAATGCGGTTTCGCCTGCGCCTCATGGGCGGGCGGCGGCGCATCCGCCCCGCCGCCAGAGCAATTTCAAAATGAAATTGCTCTAGGTCCTGTTAACACGATCTAAAGGTCTCAACGATAAGAGCAAAAACAACAAAGGCGAAAAACATGACATCAAGCTTGTCATACCGCGTAAAAACACGGCGGAACCCTTTGAGTCTT
>JAISLI010000020.1 GCA_031291035.1 Desulfovibrio sp. | reverse complement strand
CTTCGGCCTGAACTACAACCTCATGTTTTCGGAACACACCACGGGCCACGGGGTCTTCGGCACCTTCCGCTACGAGTTCTGAAACCGTTGAAAAGCGGCAGGGATTTGCCCGCAAATCCTTGCCGCGGGATTGTCGCAAGGCGGGCGGGGCGACGGGCAATGCCGGGCTAAGTCCTCTGTGCGGGGGGATCGGGATTTACCAGCCGTCAAGCGGTGGGATTCAGAGTCAGGAAGCCACGCGAGCGCAGCCGCTCCAGAAAAGAAGTTTCTCTTCCCATCAGACGCACGGCGCCGGGCAAACCGGTTACCTGAAGCATATCCCCGGTTCGCAGAACCCGCCCCACCTGTCCGTCCGCGGTAATGTGACATTCCGTGGAACCGTGCAGCACGCGCAGGTCAAAAACAGCGCTCCCGTGAAAAACGATGGGCGGCGCGGCATGCGGAAAAGGACAGACCGGCGTCAGAATAAAGGCGTCGAAATCAGGCTGGATCAAAGGTCCCCCGGCGGAAACGCAGTACCCGGAACTGCCCAGAGGAGTGGACAGAACAAGCCCGTCGCCGCGAAACCCGCCCAGTCTCAGCCTGTTGACGGAAATATCCACATTTATCAGACGCGCCAGCGCGCCGTGGCTCAGCACCACATCGTTTACAGCCACGCCGCCGGCTTCCGTGCCGCCCGGGCGCACGACAGACCAGCGGAGGGCCATGCGGGAGCGGATGGCCCCGTCCCCTTCAAGACAGGCTTTCACATGCGACCGGCAATTCTCGGGCTGAACATCCGTCAGAAAGCCGACCCGGCCGAAATTGACGCCCAGCAGGGGAACGGTCAGGCCAATCAGACGTCTCGCCACGCCGAGCATGGTTCCGTCGCCGCCGAACACAACTACCAAAAACAAATCAGGCGAGTCATAGAGAGCATCGTCAGTGCCGGAAGCAATCATTTCAGCCTGATGCCCCCGGCAGCGCAGCCATGAGAGCAAATCGCGCGCGCAGGAAAAAGCCTGTTCATGGCCGGCTTTACAGACAAGAAGCAGACGGCGTGAAATTTTTGTCATGGGTCTGGACATCCGACGATTAAAGGACGCGGGGACGCAAAATGTCCGGCAAGCGGCAAGCCATCAGAATTGCCCGGGAGAGGCAAGCAGGGAAAAATTGTTGCCCTTCCAGGCCAGCGAGGCTTTCCCTCCTTTTTTCAAAGCTCCGAACAACAGCTCGCCGGCCAGACGATCCTCCAGTTCATCGCGCAGGAGGCGGCGCAGCGGGCGCGCGCCCATGTCGGGGTCAAACCCCCGCAAGGCCAGATGCTCCTTGGCCTTGCCCGTTACGGACAGGCGCACGTTGCGCCCCGCAAGCCTCACGCGCAATTCGCCGAGAAATTTTTCAACAATGCGCAGCATCATCTCCCGGGTGAGGCTTTTGAACGGCACGAGCGCGTCCAGCCGGTTGCGGAATTCCGGCGAAAACGTGTTCTCCACAACGCTCAACGCCTTGCGCGCCGCATCCCGCGGGCTGGACTCTCCGAAACCTATGCCGGTTTTCGACATTTCAAAGGCGCCGGCATTGGATGTCATGATCAAAACAGTATGGGAAAAATCCGTCTTCCGGCCGGAACTGTCCGTAAGTGTGGCATGGTCCATAACTTGCAAAAGCACATTGAAAATATCCGGATGGGCCTTTTCCAGCTCGTCCAGCAACACCACGGAATAGGGGGCCTTGCGTACCGCTTCCGTCAAAAGGCCGCCTTCGCCGAACCCCACATAACCGGGCGGCGCGCCGATAAGCCTCGCCACGGAATGCTTTTCCATGTATTCGCTCATGTCGTAGCGCAAAAATTCCACACCCAGAAGATGCGCCAGGCTGCGGGCAACTTCTGTTTTCCCAACGCCCGTCGGCCCGTAAAACAAAAAATTTCCCGCCGGGCGCCGCTCCTCGCCGAGTCCCGCGCGGGAGCGCAGAATGGCGCGCACGGTGATCTCTATGGCCTCATCCTGCCCGAAGACAAAGTTCTTCAAATCCCTCTCCAGTGTCGCCAGACGCGCCCGCTCCCTGCCGGACACGGATTGTCGGGGAATGCCGGCCATGCGGGCCACAACGCGCTCAACATCCGCCGGGGAAACGGCGGCGGGCGGACCGTCGCCCTCCGCGCCTTGCGGGGATTTCTCCATCCGCCGGAGGCGCACCGCCGCGCCCGCCTCATCCATCACGTCAATGGCTTTGTCCGGCAACAACCGGTCCCGTATGTGCCGCGCGGAAAGATTCACGATGAGGTCGAGAACGGAAGGGGCATAGCGCACATGGTGGTGCGCCGCGTAGCGGCCGGAAAGCCCCTGAAGGATGGCAAGGCAGTCCGCAATATCCGGCTCTTGCAGCTCAATGCGCTGAAATCGCCGCGCCAGTGCCCTGTCCTTTTCAAAGTGGTTCCGGAATTCCTCATATGTTGTGGAGCCGATGCAGCGTATGTCGCTGTTTGCCAATGCCGGCTTCAGAAGATTGGAGGCATCCATTGAGCCGCCGGATGTGGCCCCGGCGCCCACGAGGGTGTGTATCTCGTCAATAAACAGAATGGCGGCGGGAGTGTTTTTCAATGCCTGAATGACGGCTTTGAGGCGGTTTTCAAAATCGCCGCGATAGCGTGTGCCCGCGAGGACAAGCCCCATATCCAGCGCGAAAATTTTCGCTCCGGTGAACATTTGCGGCACACGCCCTTCCGCAATCCGGAGCGCCAGCCCCTCGGCAAGGGCTGTTTTTCCGACGCCCGGATCTCCCACAAAAAGAGGATTGTTCTTCCTGCGCCTGCAAAGCACTTCAATGGCCCGCTGAAGCTCATCGCGCCGGCCTATCAGGGGATCAATTCCGCCTTTTCCCGCCAGGGCGGTAAGTTCCACCGTAAATTTTGCCAGGGGATCGTCGTCTGTTTTCGTCTCCCCCTTTTCCACGCTCACGCCGAGAGAACCATTGCCGCCCTCCAGCCCGTGGGAAACAAAGGTCAACACATCAAGCCGTTCCACACCCTGCTTGCGCAGATAGAAGGTGGCATAGCTTTCGTCCTCGTCAATGATCGCAACGAGCAGATCGCCGATCTCCACAGTTTTGCGGCCCGCGGAGCGGATATGATTGAACGCTCTGCCCAGCACGCGCTGCACGCCGAGCGTTTGCGCGATGTCCACTTCGGCTTTTTCCACAGAAATCATCTCGGTGCGGAAAAAGCCCTCAAGCTGCTCACGCAGCGCCCTCACGCTCGCTCCGCTCCCTTCCAGAATCATTCTGCCCTTCATGCTGTTCGTCAAAGCATACAGCAGATGCTCCACGGTGAGAAGTTCATGTTTGCGCCTGTGCACTTCCATGAGCGCGTCACGCAATATATTTTGAACATCGTCGCTCAGCATGATGGCGGAATGTGGTCCCCTGACGTTTACGGACGTGTTTCAATCCACAGCCGGCTCCATCCGCTGACTGATTCCAGCCCGGCGGACAGGAGCCGGGTCAGGCCTTGACGAAAAAGAACACGCGGGGCCTTTTCTGGAGCCAGCAAAGAGACTTGAACTCTTGACCTGCTGATTACGAATCAGCTGCTCTACCAACTGAGCTATGCTGGCCTGGTTGCAAACGCATCCCGCGCAGGGCCGGATTGGCCCTGACGCTTTTAGGTCAGATTATCTACCCCGGCAGACCCCCGCTGTCAAGACGACGTTTCAGATCTCCTTCCGTCGGGTTTTCCCCGTGTCCTGTCACCTGGCGAATTTTTTGCGGCCCGGATAAAGTCCCGAAACAAAGGATGAACCTCCATGGGGCGTGATTTGAATTCCGGATGAAACTGACAGCCCACAAACCAGGGATGATCCGGCAGCTCCATAATCTCCACCAGAGAATCATCAGGGGATACGCCGCTGAAAATCATTCCTTTTTCCGACAACAACTCTTTGTAGGCATTGTTGAATTCGTAGCGATGGCGGTGACGCTCTTCCACAAGGGTTTTTTTGTAGGCCACAAACGCCTTTGTGTCCGGCAAAATTTTGCAGGGATAGGCTCCAAGACGCATGGAACCTCCCTTGTCGCTCTCCAGATCCCGTTTCTCCAGATTTTTCGTGCGGAAATCATACCATTCCGTCATCAGGTAAATGACTTTATGCTCGCAAAGGGAGTTAAACTCTTCGGAGTTTGCGTCATCCAGTCCCGCCACATGGCGCGCGAACTCAATAACCGCGCACTGCATGCCAAGGCAGATGCCCAAAAACGGCACGTTCTTTTCCCGGGCGTAGCGGATAGCCGCGATTTTGCCTTCCACGCCGCGATAGCCGAAGCCGCCGGGCACCAGTATCCCGCCGCAGCCTTTCAGGGCCGCCGGAGCGCTCAGGTCGTCCACCGTCTCGGAATTGACGTAAACAAGATCGACGCCCGCGCTGTTGGCGACACCCGCGTGATTCAGGGCTTCATGCAGGCTTTTGTAGGCCTCTTTCAACTCCACATATTTGCCGACAATGGCGATGGACACCCTGCCCGCGGGTTCGGCGCAGTCCCGGGCGAGTTTTTTCCATACTTCCAGATGCGCGTTGCGCGCCGGAAGACGCAGCATGATGGCGACTTTCTGGTCAAAACCCTCCTCGTAAAATTTCAGGGGAACTTCATAAATATTTTCCACATCCACATCAGCGAAAACAGCATCCTGATCCACATTGCAGAACAGGGCTATCTTGCGCCGCATCTCCTCGGAGATGCTTCGCTCGCAGCGGCAGAGAATGATGTCCGGCTGAATTCCGATGGAGAGCAGCTCCTTGACGCTGTGCTGGGTCGGCTTTGTCTTGTGCTCGCCCGCGCTGCGCAGATAGGGAACGAGGGTGAGATGGATGTTCAGGCAGTTGTCCCGGCCGAGGTCGGAACGCAACTGGCGTATGGCCTCCAGAAAGGGCAGGCCCTCAATGTCGCCCACCGTGCCGCCGATTTCGACAATCGCCACATCCGGCGCGTTATCGCCCTCGGCCAGGGAAAGGACGGTGGCCTTGATCTCGTCGGTCACATGCGGAATAACCTGTACTGTTCCCCCCAGGTAGTCGCCCCGACGTTCTTTGGCGATGACGCTGTTGTAAATGGCCCCTGATGTCGTGTTGTTCTTGCGGGACATGGGTACGTTCAGATAGCGCTCGTAATGGCCGAGATCAAGGTCCGTTTCAGCGCCGTCGTCCGTCACGAAGACTTCCCCGTGCTGGAACGGATTCATGGTTCCCGGGTCCACGTTGATGTACGGATCAAGCTTCTGGATGGTCACCGAAAGGCCGCGGGTTTGCAGAAGCGCCCCCAGCGAGGCCGATGCAAGCCCCTTGCCCAGAGAGGACAACACACCGCCCGTGACAAAAATGTATTTTGTTTTCATGTCCCTTCCCCGCGCCGGAAAAAACGGAATTCGGAACCCTGTCGGCAACCGCCGGACTATAAGGCGCTATCCTGTATCTTGTCAAAACTAGCCCAAAATGATTTTTTTTGCCAGCATTGACTACCCCCCATAACTCATGTAATAAATTCATTCTTTGCTGTCCTGCCCGGAAATCCGCAAAGGCAAACGGCAACGCGGCAAATGAGTCCCTGAATGTTCCGTCACGCCGCACTTGTAACGCAACGCCGGAGAGGTTGAGGACCTGGCGCAGGAGGCACATTTTTCATGGCAGTCAACGCGCTTGTCATTACGGGCTACGGCGCCAACTCGCATCTGGAAACAGCCCACACCGCCCGCCTTGCGGGAGCCGACAGAGCCGATATAGCGCATTTCGCCGATATTGTCTCGAACAGAACGCGTCTGGAAGACTACCATTTTCTGATTTTCCCCGGTGGTTTTCTGGACGGCGACGATCTGGGCGCCGCGCAAACCGCCGCCATGCGGTGGCGCTATCTGCGCCTCGACGACGGCAGACCGCTTCTGAAGGCTCTGGAGGACTTTTTGACCCAGGGAAAACTTGTTCTGGGCATTTGCAACGGATTCCAGTTGCTGGTCAAGCTGGGAGTGCTGCCCTCCCTGGGCGGAGAGCGCTTCAAACGTCAGGTTTCCCTGGGGCACAATGACTCCGCGCGCTTTGAAGATCGTTGGGTGCGCCTTCTGCCGAATCGACAAAGCCCCTGCATTTTTACAAAAAATCTTCCTCTGCTGGCAATGCCGGTGCGCCACGGGGAAGGCAAACTCGTCGCCCGCGATGCGCAGTGCCTTGAACGTCTTGCCGCGGAAGGGCTCATCGCGCTGCAGTACGCTGACCCGGAAAGCGGCGAGCCCACGCAGGAATATCCGCACAACCCCAACGGCTCCCCCCTCGCCATCGCCGGCCTTTCTGATCCCACCGGACGAGTGTTCGGGCTTATGCCCCACCCCGAAGCCTTTCACCATGTCACCAATCATCCCGGCTGGACGCGCGGTGAACTGGATCCGCCGGGGACAATGCTTTTCGTCAATGCCGTGCGGCATCTGCGCGAACATTTCTGTTGAGGCGGCGCCATGCGACTGAGCGAAATATTTTCCGCCATTGAGAGCGCCGCTCCTCCCTCCATTGCCGCCGCATGGGACACTTCGGGCCTGCAGGTGACTTCCCGCAGAACCACGGCATCCTCCCTCGCCCTGTGCCTGGACCCCACGCCGGAATCCATCCGGCGCGCGCTGAAAAAAAACGCGGAGGTCATTGTCAGTCACCATCCCCTGACCCTCAAACCTGAACTGCCCAAACGCCGGGACGCCTATTATGAAGCCTTGCGCCTCCTTTTTGCCGCGGATGTGCCCCTCTATGCCGCGCACACCACGCTGGACGCCAATCCCGACGGCCCGGCCGGATGGCTGGCCGGGGAATTCAAACTCGCAAATCTCGGGGTGCTTGAGCCAACGGGCCCCCCTCTCCGGGAGGGCTCCCTGCCCTCCGGTTTCGGACTTGCGGGGGATTTGCCCTGTCCGCAAAGCCTTGAAGAAATCACGCGCGCGCTGGCGCGGCATGTTGATCTTTCCACGGGCGCGCTCAGCGGCCCCGCGCCCGGGGCCGTAACGCGCCTCGCCTACTGCGTCGGATCCGGCTCTTCCCTGCTGAAAAATGCCGTCACTCAGGGCGCTCAGTTGTTCATCACCGGCGACGTCAAATACCATACAGCCCTCGCGGCGGAAATCTGTCTTCTGGACGCGGGGCATCACAGCCTTGAAGAAGAAATGACGCGCCGCCTGTGCCTGATTCTTCGGGAGCGGCTCGCGCCGCTGGCGGTATTTTTCGTACCGTCTTCATCCCCGCGCCGTCCGCTTGTTCTTTCATGATGATGATGAAGAGGAGGTAATATGGGAAATTCTATTTATTTTGAACAAATAAAACAACTTGTTGAACTGCAAAAGGTGGATGACGCCATTTTTGCCGTCCGCCAGGATGTGGAGAAAACCCCCCGTGAGATTATGGATCTGGAACAGCGCTTTGCAAAGTGCGAAGCCCAGCGGCAGCACGTTCTGGAAAAAATTTCCCATCTTGCGGAGCAACAAAAACGCATAGAGCAGGAAATTGAAGAAGACGCAACGAGAATCAAAAAAAGTAGAAACAAGCTCATGCAGGTCGCCAACACGCGGGAATACCAGGCCATGTTGCGCGAAATGGACAACATGGAGAAAATGAACCATTCCCGCGAGGAGGAAAAAAGCACGCTTGCCGAGGAATTGGCGGCCCAGCAGCTTGCGCTGGCGGATATGGACATCAGTCATACCGCCATTCAGGCCGAGCTGGAAGTCAAAAAGGACGGCATGGAGGAAAAACTGGCCGCGGCCAGAGGCGAGCTGGCGAAACTGGAGAAAAAACGTCTGCAGGTCAGCACGGGCATTCCGCCGGGGGTTTTCACGCGCTATGAATTTATCCGCTCCCGGCTGGAACACCCCGTCATTGTGGCGGCAAAGGACGGCGTCTGCTCCGGCTGCAATATAGCAGTGCCTCCGCAGATTTTTATTGATCTTCAGAGAGGGCGGCAAATTTTGGGCTGCCCCAACTGTCAGCGGCTGATTTTCTGGTGCGGGCATTTCAGCCCGTCCCGGGAAGCAAAGACGGAAAAACCGGAAACCGCCGCGGAATAGCAGGAATCCGCCAAATATTCCGGAAATTGCCATGACTTTGCAAATGCGGGAGCCGGACGAACCGTCGCTGCGGAATCATGCCGATCCGGAGAGGAAAGTCCGGGCTCCACAGGGCAAGACGCTGGGTAACGCCCAGGAGGGGTGACCCTCGGAAAGCGCCACAGAAAACAAACCGCCGCGCGCGTCGCGGTAAGGGTGCAACGGTGGGGCAAGAGCCCACCAGAGGCTGCGGCGACGCAGCCTGCTAGGCATGCCCCGTCTGGAGCAAGACCAAATAGGGAAGGCGGCCGGCCCGGCCGCATGCCTTCCGGGTAGGTCGCTTGAGGGCGCGGGTAACCGCGCTCCTAGAGGAATGACGGTTACATGCGCGCGGCGCATGACAGAACCCGGCTTACAGTCCGGCTCCCGCTGAAAAGATGTCAATGCCTTTCCATAACGAGAAACCTTGGGCGCTGATCATGGCCGCCGGCAGCGGCAGCCGCCTTGCCGCCTCCATTGGCGGCGCGCGCAAGCAATCGCTGCTCTGGCGCGGCATGCCCCTTTATTGGCATTCGGTTCTGGCCATGAGCCGTAGTGCCGTTGTGGGGGGCTTGGTTTTTGTCTTTCCGGAGGAATTTTTTCCCGAAGAGGAGAAGCGTCTGCGCGAACTGCGCAGAACAAGCGATCCGGGCCTGCCCTGGGTCATAACGACGGGCGGCGGGCGGCGTCAGGATTCCGTGCGCCGTGGTCTTGCCGCGTTGCCGCCGCACACGCGCCGGACGCTTGTTCACGACGCGGCGCGTCCCTTCGTCAGCCCCGGCCTCATACGCCGCGTCTGTGCGGCGCTCGTCCACGAAGATGCCGTCATCCCGGCGCTGCCGGTAACAGACACCTTAAAACGGATTGAAAACAACCGTGTTTCCGCCACCCTGCCCCGCGAGAACCTGATCGCCGCGCAAACCCCCCAGGGCTTTACCGCCGATCTTCTGGCCCGGGCTCACGAACGCGCCCGCGAACGCTGCCTCGCCGCCACGGACGACGCCGCCCTGATGGAAGACGCGGGGCACAGCGTGCGCGTTATCGCCGGAGAGCCGAAAAACGTGAAAATCACCAATCCTGATGATCTTGCCCTGCTTGCCGATACGCCGGCACCGCGCCCCTGCATCGGCATGGGGCATGACGCGCACCGCTACGGCGGAGAACGCCCCTTTGTCCTCGGCGGCGTGCGCATTCCCGGCGGCCCGGAAGTGCTGGCCCATTCCGACGGGGACGCGCTTCTGCACGCCCTCATGGACGCCCTTCTGGGCTGCGCCGGCCTTGGCGACATCGGACAGCACTTTCCGGACAGCGACGCGCGTTTTGAAAACATCTCCTCCGCCGTCCTGCTCAGCGAAGTTCTCAAAATGACGCGCAATGCCGGAATACGCCCCACCCATGCCGATATGACCATTGTGGCGCAAATTCCCCGCATAGCCCCCTGGCGCGAAGAAATCCGCAACAATGTGGCGCGGCTCCTGAATCTGCCCGCTGAATGCGTCAATCTCAAAGCCGGCACGGAAGAAGGCATGGGATTCACCGGCAGATGCGAGGGAATCAAAACCTACGCAGTCGTCAGCGCGTTGGCGGATGGCGCGTACCGGGAAAACGAATGAGCGCGTCCCGGTATTCCGCAAAGGTGTTGCGCCGCGCGCTGAAAAACGGGGAAGAAACCCGGGCGGAAGGAGGCTCCGATGTTTGCCCTTGAACCAAAATTATCCAAAAATGTTACCGTGCTGCGTCTGACGGGCGATGTTCTCATCAACGATACGCGGGAGTTCAGCCGCCAGCTTGATTCCCATCTGCTCGCGCCCCACACGCGGGAGGTCGTGCTGGATCTGAGCCGGGCCGGCCGTATGGACAATGCCGGCCTTGGCGTGCTTGTAAGCTCCAGCACCAAGGGCCGGAGCCGGGGTTGCAGGCTTGTGCTGCTCGCGCCCGCGCCCCATGTGGCCCAGCTCCTGAAACAGATCGGGATAGAAGAATTTTTTCCCATATACGAAAATGAAGACGAGCTGCAAAGTCACTACAGTTTGACGCCGTGAGACACGCCGGCGTCGCGGCCTTCGGGGCATGACGGATTTTTCCGGCGGAAATTGCCGCTTTTTGCCAGGAGCATACTCCCCCGCGCGTATATGCTTATACGAGAAAAGTATTTCCCCCGTCTGACTGAATGAAATATTACTCTACCTATCGTTTTTATTGTTAGAGCAATTTTGCTTAGAGCAATTTCAAAATGAAATTGCTCTGGCGGCGGGGCGGATGCACCGCCGCCCGCCCATGAGGCGCAGGCGAAACTGCGTTTCGCCGTAAAGCGCCGAAGGGAGCGTTTCAAAAGCGAAATGCTCTAATGGATGCTTTTCACTTCGTCGCGGAGCATAAATATGCGTGCTGCTTTTGTGGGCGGACTGGACAGACCGGGGCGTGAATACGAAAAGGCGGCTGAAAAAAAACGGGATGGCCCTCAAAGTGTTCAGCGGGAAAGAATCCTCCGGAATCAGCGGACTGCGCCGCGGTCCGGCAAGCATCACGGTCGGGCACGGCCCGCGGAAATAAGCATGCGCATACTGGATGTGGTGGGCGACACGCCTTTGCTCAGGCTGGACAAAATCGCGGCCGAAGTGCCGGGAATCGTACTCCGGGCCAAGGCGGAATTTTGCAATCCCAGCGGTTCCGTCAAAGACAGGGCGGCCAAAGCCATGCTTGTGGACGGCATGCAAAAAGGCCTTCTGAAAAAGGGAAAAATCATACTTGACGCCACCAGCGGCAACACGGGCGTCGCCTATGCCATGATGGGGGCGGCCCTCGGATACGCCGTGACATTGTATATGCCCGCCAACGCCAATGCCGAGCGCAAACGCATGCTCGCCGCTTACGGCGCGAATATCGTGTACACGGACCCCCTGGAAAGCTCCGACGGGGCCTATCTCGCCGCCAGGGCGGCGGCCGGGGCCGAGCCCGAATTGTATTTCTACCCGGATCAATACAACAACAAGGCCAACGCGTTGGCCCATTACGACGGCACCGGCGCGGAAATACTGCGGCAGAGCCGGGTGACGCATTTTGTCGCCTGCATGGGAACCTCAGGCACTTTCACCGGCGTGGCCGGGCGGCTCAAGGCCCATGACCGCGCGATCCGCGCCATGGCTGTTCAGCCGGATTCCCCTCTCCACGGCATTGAGGGCACAAAGCATATGCCGTCCACGATCAGACCGGGGATTCTGGATGAAAATCTGATTGACGGCATTATTGCCGTAAGCACCGGGGAGGCGTGCGCCATGACGCGCAGGCTGGCCCGCGAGGAAGGCATCCTCGTCGGCATCAGTTCCGGCGCCAATGTTCAGGCGGCCCTCAAACTTGCCCGCAAGGCGCCGAAGCATTCTGAAATAGTCACCATATTGTGCGATACCGGCACGCGCTATCTGTCCGATTCTTTTTGGGAGGCAACGGCATGATTCTTGTGCCCGGGGATGTGGAACGGCATATCCGCGCCGAAGGGGAAAAATGTTACCCGGATGAATGCTGCGGCATTCTGCTTGGACAAATTGATGCAAACGGGCGGCGCGGGGTGGAGGACATCATGCCCGTGCCCAATGCCGGTCTGGCGGAAGAACGGCATCACCGTTTTTGTATCGGCCCGGACGATTTCCTGCGCGCGGAAAAGCAGGCGCGCCTTCGCGGCCTGGATGTGCTGGGCTTTTATCATTCGCATCCGGATCACACATCCACGCCGTCGGAATACGACCGGGAACAGGCGCTGCCCTTTTATTCCTACGTCATTCTGAGCGTGCGACAAGGCGCATCGGCGGAGATTTCCTCCTGGGAGCTTTCCGGCGACCGCGCGCGGTTCAACCGGGAAGAATTGGAATGCGCGCCATAACACCACGCCAAAAGCGGCGCTATTGAAAGGAGTACAGCATCATGGCGGTTACGATTTTGATTCCTACGGCTTTGCGCGCCTTTACCGACAGAAAGGCGGAAGTTGAAATTGAGGGGCGCACCGCGGGCGAGGCGATTGCCGCCTTTGCCGGATTCTACCCGGATATCCGGCGGCATCTTTACGATGACGACGGCAGTCTGCGCTCGTTCATCAACATTTACGTCGGCGAGAAAAACGTGAAGGACGCGTCCGGGCTTGAGACGCCCGTCCAGGATGGGGAAACGGTGATGATCGTGCCCGCGATTGCCGGCGGAACGTCCCCGGCTCCCGATTGCGGGGCCTGCCCGGATGACTGGGGGCTCCGGCCATGAGCATCATTCCTGACAGGCGTCTGACTGAGCTGGACAACGACGAAATCTCGCGGTACAGCCGGCATTTGCTGTTGCCGGAGGTGGGGCCGGAAGGCCAGAAACGCCTGAAAGCCGCCAGAGTGCTCATTGTGGGCGCCGGAGGGCTGGGCGCTCCGCTGGCGCTGTATCTGGCCGCGGCCGGAGTCGGCACCATAGGCGTGGTGGATAATGACTTTGTGGAGTCCTCAAATCTCCAGCGTCAGGTTATCCACAGCACCCGCGATATCGACAGGCCGAAAACGGAATCCGCCAAAGACAGGATCAAGGGGCTGAATCCCCTTGTAAACGTCGTTACCTACAATGTCGCGCTCACCGCCGGCAACGCCATGGACATACTGCACGACTATGACGTGGTGGCCGACGGCACGGACAACTACCAGACCCGCTATCTCGTGAACGACGCCTGCGTGCTGCTGGACATTCCCAATGTTTACGGCTCCATCTTCCAGTTTGAAGGCCAGGCCACGGTTTTTCATGCGACAGACGGGCCATGCTACCGCTGTCTTTATCCGGCTCCTCCTCCGCCGGGTCTGGTGCCGTCCTGCGCCGAGGGAGGGGTTGTGGGAGTTTTGCCGGGCATAGTGGGCACAATACAGGCCTGCGAAGTCATAAAGCTGATCCTGGGCGAAGGCCGGGGGCTCATCGGCCGCCTTCTGCTTTTTGACGCCTGGCGCATGAAGTTTCGTGAAGTTAAACTGGAAAAAGACCCGGCGTGTCCCGTTTGCGGAGAAAATCCCGTCATTGACGAACTGATTGACTACGACCGGTTCTGTGGCCTGACGCAGCCGGATGAGGACATAGACGGCATTACGCCCCTGGAGTTGAAAGCCCGTCTGGACAGGGAGGAGCCCCTGCAGCTAGTTGACGTCCGCGAGCAGCATGAGCGGAATGTGTTTATTTTTGAGGGCGCCAGACCCGTGCCCTTCGGTCAGGTGGTGCGGCGCATGGACGAGTTCGACCCGCATACGGAAGCGGTTTTCATCTGCAAGGTGGGCCGCCGCAGCGCCCTCGCCATCCGCGCTCTGCATGAAGCCGGCTATGCGGGCAAAATGCTCAACCTGCTGGGGGGCACCAACGCCTGGGCTAGGGATGTGGACAACAGCCTCCCCCGGTATTAGGGGTGAACCGCTACCGGCGCACAATTTCAAACAGCGTTTTTACCAGCAGATCCACCTCGTCAGACGTATTGTAAAAAGCCAGGGAAGGACGGATGGTGCCCTTGCGCCCGAAATGCCGCAGAATGGGCTGGGCGCAGTGGTGTCCCGCGCGTACGGCTATGCCGACCTCATTGAGACGCCGGCCTGTTTCCTCCAGACTGTGCCCTTCCAGCACAAAAGACAGCACACTGACCTGCCGCTCGGACGAGCCGATCCGGATCAATCCCGGAACACGCGCCAGTTCCCGCGTTGCGTACCGGAAAAGTTCCTGTTCGTAGCGGGCTATGTTTTCCATGCCTATGGCGGAAACATAGTCGATAGCGGCGCCAAGCCCCACGGCGCCGGCAATATTTCCCGTTCCGGCCTCAAATTTGGCGGGTGCTTTCTGATACAGCGTTCGCTCAAACGTCACATCGGCAATCATGTTGCCGCCGCCCTGGTACGGTCCGGCCCTTTCCAGCAGCTCTTTTTTTCCGTACAGGACGCCTATGCCGGTGGGGCCGAAAATTTTGTGTCCTGAAAAGACAAAAAAATCCGCATCCAGATCTGTGACGTTTACAGGCAGATGCGATACGGATTGCGCCCCGTCCACGCACACAGGCACGCCGAAACCGTGGGCCACGGCAATCATTTCCTCCACCGGCGTCACCGTGCCCAGGGCGTTTGACACATGCGTCACGGAAGCGAAGCGGGTTCTGCTGTTGAACAGACGCGTATATTCCGGAAGAACAATCTGCCCGCCGGCGTCCACGGTCGCCACGCGCAACAACGCGCCCGTTTCCCGTGCGACGAGCTGCCAGGGCACTATATTGGCGTGGTGCTCCAGCAGCGTCAGTACGATTTCGTCGCCCGGACGCAGCAGCTGCCTTGCGTAGGCTTGCGCCACCAGATTGATTCCCTCCGTGGCGCCGCGCACGAACACAATGTTGTCCTTGCCCTCCGCGCCGATAAAACGGGCTGTCTTTTCACGTGCGGATTCATGGGCGTCTGTGGACCGCGCCGCCAAAGTATGCGCCCCCCTGTGTACGTTGGAATTTTCGTGGGCATAATAGTATGCCACACGTTCTATGACCTGACGCGGACGTTGCGTCGTGGCCGCGTTATCCAGCCATATCAGAGGGTGTCCGTGTATTTTCTCGGAAAGTATGGGAAAATCATTCCTGATTTTTTGCAGGGAAACAGTATCGCCCAGATACCGACTGCCCGCGCCCGCCGGAGCTTTCTTCAATGCCGGATGGGCCGCGACCGTCGCTTCAGGGCCGGCGGGGCCGACAAACGGAGAATAGACGGCGGAACCGTCTTGCCGGAAGCCGGAGGCGTATTTCCACAGGATGTCCCGCAGCCCGTTTTCATCCGGCAGGCCGTAAGCTCCGGGGTCAAATCGGAAGTTGTTATCTGTAGTCATAATAATCTCCGACTTCGACATCCTCAAGTACGGCAATCGCGTCATCCGCCAATATGGCGGCGGAACAGTAAAGGGAAAGCAGGTATGATGCCAAGCCGTTATCGTCTATGCCGCGCAGGCGCACGGAAAGCCCCCGCGAATGTTCTCCCGGCGGAGAACCTTGATACAGGCCGATGACGCCGCGTTTCTGCTCACCGGTGCGCACCAGCAATATATTGGTTTTTCCGGCTTTGCCCTTCGGATTTTTCAGTCCGTCCACAAACAGCTTGTCGGTGGGAATAAGAGGAACGCCGCGCCAGGCGATAAATATTCCGCCATATACGTTCACCGTTGCAGGCGGTACTCCGCGCCTCGTGCATTCCCGCGCGAAAGCCGCCACAGCCCTGGGATGGGCCAGAAAGAAAGACGGCTCCTTCCATACCTTTGTCAGCAGTTCGTCCAGATCGTCCGGCATGGGCGCTCCGTAACGCGGCTGTATGCGTTGAGAGGGAACCGCGTTCTTCAGAAGCCCGTAATCATCGCTGTTGATGATCTGACTTTCCTGACGCTCCCTGAGGCTTTCCACGGCCAGGGCGATCTGTTCGTCGGTTTGATCATAAGGAGAACTGTAAGCATCCGATATTTTGGTATCGACATTAATTATGGTTGAGATGGAATTGAGCTCATACTCGCGCGGCCCGCTTTGATATTCAATATACCCGCGGGGAATTTCCGTGTGTTTTTGTCCCTGACTGCACAGAACGTCCAGAGGAGTTTCACCCTCCACCACCTTGTTCACCCGGTAAATACCGGCGTCAAGGGCTTTGAATTCCAAAATTCTGGTCAGCCAGCGCGGTGTGACGGAAGCGAACTGCGGGGGTGTTTTGGTTATATTCGCGAGCTGATAGGCGGCATCCCGTCCCAAGGCGTTCAGGTGTTTTTTCTGTTCGGACATGGCGGACTCCTCCCGGTTGAAGTTCAGGTTTTTTTATTCCGCTTTTTCGTTCCGCGGGACGCGACGGGCAATGCCCGCCTCAACCCGCGGCCGGAACAGCGCTGTACGTGAGATAATAACAGGAGGGAGGGCGTTGTGAACGAATTTTTATGAATAACCATATTCATCCGCAAGATGTACGAAAAGCCCGCCGGGCGGGATTTTCCGCTGTTTCCCCTCTTACAGACTTACAAGGTCAAGCCAGTGCTCAATGCGCATGTCCCCGCCGGCCGCGGCGTTCAACTGCATGACGCATCCGCTGCAACCGGTGACGATTCGGCTGATGGCCCCGGGGAAGCCATCGAGGGTTGACTCCGCCATGCGGCGGGAAAGACCGGGATTGCTCATTTGCAATATCCCGCCCATGCCGCAGCACAGTCCTGTCCCCTTGTGCAGACCGGGAAAAAGCCTCTGCAAAAATTTTATGTCGTTGTCGTTATCTCCCCAGTGGCAGGGTTGATGATAGCCGTATGCGGCCGGCTTCGCCTCTGTATGTTCGACTTCCGCGCCGGCAAGCAGAACGCTGACGGGAGTCAGGGCCGCAAGCCATTCCCCGGCCTCATTCCCCGTCAGGACCCCGCCGGCGTAACCATGCAGGCTGTGAAAACAGGAAGCGCAAAAAACGGCGATGCGGGGCTTGCCGCTTTTGCGCCAGTATTCGACGTTTTGTCCCTCCATGGCGCGTTGCGCCCCATAACGGCCGGCGTGGTGCATGGTGCCGCCGCAACAGACAAAACCTCCCGGATCCGACAACTCATATCCCCAGGCCAGCAGAAGATCATTCGCCCCGGAGGACCATTTTTTTCTCACATTGTTGGCCGTACAGCCTGAAAAAAGCAGAACCGGTTTTGAGACGTCCGTCCGCGATTCCGGATTTTTGCGGATGCGTCCCCACGGCCGGGCCTCGCCCCTGTCCGCCAGGATTTTTGCCGTGTCATGCAGGGGCTTCAGGGGTTTCGGAGTCAAACCGTCCGGCACAAGAGTGGCCATAAGCCCGAGCGAAGGCCACAGCGGTCCCATGCGGGCGATCCAGAGCTGCCAGAAATGTTGCGTCCAGTGTGGATGCGTAGCGCGGACGTCGGCGAGCAGATCGGCTGTTGAAAGTTTGCGCGCGCACGCTTTCCTGCACCTGTCACAACCGGCGCACAGGCGCGCCAGTGAGCGGACGCTCTCCCAGTTCAGCTCGGCCGCTCTTTCATCGCCGCCGAATTCCGGAGCGAGAGGCTCCATGAGAAGCCGTTTGCCTTTGGGCGAATACTCCTCGCGGGTAAACTGCCTGTACACCGGACAGACATTCAGGCATTCGCCGCATTGCGTACATCCGCGTTTCACGGTCAATACCCCTTTTTCGGATTCAGAATCAGATTGGGGTCAAACAGCTTCCGGATACGGAGCATGAGTTCATGTTCCCCGGCGCCAAGTTGCCGCCCCACGTCCTTGAGCGAACCGCCGCCGTGCTCGCCGGAGATGCTGCCGCCGAACTCAAGCACGGCTTTGTCCAGCTTGTGGTGGGTTTTGGCGGTGCGCGCGGCATCGTCCGGATCCGATGCGTCATAGTGCAGATTGGCGTGGATATTGCCGTCACCGGCGTGTCCGAAGGCGACAAGCCGTTTGCCGTTGGCGGCGGCGATCTCTTCAAAACGACGCACAGCCGGCAAAATCTTTCCCCTGGGAACGGCCATGTCGCCCCCCATGCGGTCCGGACCGAGCACATAAGAGGCGGCGGAAATACGGCGGCGGAAGGACCAGAGCCTGTCTTCCTCCTCTTTGTCCACGCCTTCCATCTTCCAGAGCGCGTCGTCAAGCTGTCTGGACAAACGCGCGTTCTCAAGGCCGATGGTTTCCCTGCCGCCGTCGATCTGGAACAGCATCATGGCCTTCACTTCACCAGGCCAGGGGCATTCGCCGGTCCTGGTCAAAATGTCCATGCAGGTTTCACCGATAAATTCCGCGGCCGCGGGCAGAATGCCGGCGGCAAAAACCTTGGTCATGGAAGAAAGGGCGTCATCCAGCGAACGATAGCCGACCAGCACGGAAGCGCTGGCTTCAGGTTTGGGGATGAGTTTGAGTATGAGCCTGGTGACGATGCCGAGCGTGCCTTCGGAACCGACCACAAAGCGGGTCAGATCAAGACCGACCACGTCTTTTTGCGTACGGCCGCCGAATTTCATCAATTGGCCGCCGGGCAGGACAATCTCGCACCCCAGCACATAATCGCGGGTCACCCCGTATTTGACGGCCCGCAGCCCTCCGGCGCAGGTGCAGACGTTGCCGCCAAGGCTTGTGGCCTTGCCGCTGGCCGGGTCGGGCGGGAACATGAGGCCGCGTTTCTCTGCCTCGGCCTGGAAGGTCGCCGTGCAGAGGCCGGGTTCGACCTCTGCCACAAAATCGGTGGAAGAGATGTCAATCAGTTTGTCCATGCCGAGCGTGGAGACGACAATGCCGGGAACGGTGGGGACACAACCGCCGGCAAGGCTGGTGCCGCGACCGCGCGGATGCACGACCACGCGCTCCGCATCGGCCCAGCGCATGAATTTCTGCACCTGTCCGGTGTCTGCGGGACGCACGACGGCGAATATCTTCCCCCTTTCATTGCTGGCGTCAGAGGAATAGACGCGCAGTACCGCCGGTTCAAAACTCAGGCCGTCCTTCCCGAAGAGGTCTTCGAGAAACACCCGGTGAGAGTCCGTCAACGCGCTTGCATACATCATGAAAGGCTCCTCCTTTCTCTTTGTTGACAGAAACAGGGGAAAACCCGGAAAGATTCCGGGACAGACACAGCTTGCGGGCAAGACATTCGGCCTGCCAGCCGCCCATGCGGAAATCCGCGCGCCGGTTTCAAGCCGGTGCGCGGATTTTTTATTTTTTGAGGTGCTCCGCCACCGTCCGCCCGAAGCGCCCCAGTTCCCTGATAACTGTAACCCCGGCATTCTCAAGGGCGGCTATCTTGTCTTCGCCGCGCCCTTTGGAGCCGCTGATGATGGCTCCCGCGTGGCCCATGCGTTTCCCCGGAGGGGCCGTAAGACCCGCTATGAAACCGAAGACCGGCTTGGGGTACCGGGATTCCCTGATGTACTCCGCGGCCTGCTCTTCATTGTCTCCCCCTATCTCGCCCAGCATGCACACCGCCTCCGTTTCCGGATCCTCGCGAAACATTTGCAGAAGCTCCAGAAATTTCAGGCCGGGCACAGGGTCGCCGCCTATGCCTATGCAGGTGCTTTGGCCGAGCCCGGCGGAACTGAGCTGATGGACGGCCTCGTAGGTCAGCGTTCCCGAACGGCTGATCAGGCCGATGCTCCCCGGCTTGTGGATATAGGCGGGCTGGATGCCTATCTTGCATTTTCCGGGACTGATGACGCCGGGGCAGTTGGGGCCGACAAGCATGACGCCCCGGGCCTTGAGATACGCCTTGGCCCGTACCATATCCAGAACCGGGATGTGTTCGGTTATCAGCACCACCAGCCTGGCCCCCGCGTCCGCGGCCTCGCAGGCCGCGTCGGCGGAAACGGCGGCGGGGACAAAAATCACGCCCGTGTCCGCGCCGGTCGCGGCATAGGCTTCGGACGCGGTATTGAATACCGGCACCCCCAGCGCCTGCCGCCCGCCTTTGCCCGGAGTGACCCCACCCACGACCCTGGTTCCGTATTCGATCATTTTTCCGCCGTGAAAGGTTCCTTCACGGCCGGTAATGCCGTGAATGATCACACGGGTGTGTTCATCAACCAGAATGCTCATGGCCGGGCCTCCCTTGTCAGTTCGGCGACAAGCCGCGCGGCTTCGCCCATGCTTGTCGCGGTCGTGAAGTTCAGCCCGCATTCGTTCAGAATACGCCGCGCCTCCTCCACATTCGTCCCTTCCATGCGGACGACTATGGGCAGGTTGGGCTTCAGCTCCCCGGCCGCCCGCACAACCCCCTCGGCCACAATGTCGCAACGCAGAATACCGCCGAAAATGTTGATCAGGATGCCGCGCACGTTGGGATCGGAGAGCATGATTTCAAAGCCTTTTTTGACCATCTCCACATCGGCCCCGCCGCCGGCGTCCAGAAAGTTGGCCGGCTCGGCGCCGGCCTGTTTGATGGCGTCCATGGTGGCCATCGCCAGTCCGGCGCCGTTGACCATGGTTCCCACATAGCCCTGGAGGCGCACATAATTGACGCCCAGGGCGGCCGCTTTCCGTTCCAGCGGGTCTTCCTCGTCGGGGTCGGCCAAGGCCGCTATTTCCGGCCGGCGCTTCAGGGCGCTTTCGTCAAAATTGATCTTGGCGTCAAGGGCAACAAGATCGCCGGAACCTGTCAGGGCAAGGGGGTTTATCTCCACCTGCGTGGCGTCCTTGGCCACGCACAGTTCCAGAAGCCTGGTGATGAAGGGAACGCCCCTGCCGACCTGCTCCGGACTGAGCCCGCAGCCGAAAAGGAGCTTGCGGGCCTGAAAGGGCCAGATGTGGTGCCCCCCGTCAAGGGTGGTGCGGAAGATGCGCTCCGGGTGTTTTTCCGCCACCTCCTCAATATCCATGCCTCCATCCGGAGAGGCCATGACCGTCAGGACTTCCGCCCTCCGGTCGAGGACGACGGCCAGATAAAGTTCCCGCGCGATGTCCGTGCCCTGTTCGACCCAGACCAGATTGACCTTTTTGCCTTCCGGCCCGGTCTGGGGCGTGACGAGTTGCATGCCGAGAATCTCGTCCGCGGCCCGCTCGACCTCGTCCAGGCTTTTGCACACCCTGACGCCGCCGCCCTTGCCGCGCCCTCCGGCGTGAATCTGGGCCTTGACCACCCATGCCGGACCGGGGAGGTTCCCGGCGGCTGTCCGCGCCTCCGACGCCGTCGCGGCCACAAAGCCGTCCGGCGTCGGGACCCCGTACTCCCTCAGCAGTTTTTTGGCCTGATGCTCATGTATGTTCATTGACGCTCCGCACGGGTTTAATAGCGATTCCAGGAAAAGGATTTCGCCAGCTCAACCCCGAGCTCCAGTGCCGTTTTGTTGGCCTCGTGGTGCGCGGGGGCAAAGTTTTTCTCCAGGGTTTTCCGGACGGAAGGGAGCCTGACGATTTCAGTCAGCGACACAAGTGCCCCCAGTACGCAAATGTTGAAGGCCACGGTCCGTCCGAGTTTTTCCTTGGTGGCCCGGAACATGGGCAGCCCTGTCATCTGCGCGTCTATGCGCCCGTTCGGCTGCACAAGTTCGGAGTCGTAAAGCAGGATCCCTCCCGGACGGATCAGGGGAAGATACTTGGCCGCGGCCTCATTGGTCAGGGCCGCCAGAATGTTCGGCTGGGTCACTTTGGGGAAGAGAATCGGTCTGTCCGAGATAATGACATCCGAACGGGTCGCCCCGCCCCGGGCCTCAGGCCCGTAAGACTGCGACTGTACGGACATGAGCCCTTCCTGAATGGACGCGGTCTCGGCCAGAAGGATGGCCATGGTGATGACCCCCTGGCCCCCCGAACCGGACAGAAGAAAACGGTATCGTTCCATGTTATTGCTCCTTCACCGCGCCCTCGACGATGCGGGCGTACTCCGCGCAGTATTCGGCGCGCTCTTCCTCCACAAAAATTCCGCGCTGAACAAGTCGCGGATTTTCTTCAAGCTTCTTTGAACCTATGGGCGCCGTGCTGTCGCGATAGTGTTCCATCAGCTCCACCTGGCCGCCGAGCTTGTTTTTAC
Organism: Desulfovibrio sp.; assembly: GCA_031291035.1. Classification (GTDB taxonomy): domain Bacteria; phylum Desulfobacterota; class Desulfovibrionia; order Desulfovibrionales; family Desulfovibrionaceae; genus Desulfovibrio. The sequence continues at coordinate 17,199 of JAISLI010000020.1, read as the reverse complement.
GGCCAAAATACGTCGGGCAGCCCACCAGAATCTCGACCACGGAAAATCCCTTATGCGCAATGGCTTTTTTCAGGATGCTCTGGATTTCCCTGACGTGAAACGCCGTGGTGCGGGCGACGAAGGACGCGCCCGCGCCGGAAGCCAGCTTCACTGTGTCAAACATGTTGTCTATGCTGCTGTAAGGAGCCGTTGTGGCAAAAATTCCGGGACCGGAAAGGGGCGAATACTGGCCGCCGGTCATGCCGTAGATGCGGTTGTTGAGCACAATGGCGGTCAGGTCTATGTTGCGGCGACAGGCGTGAATGAAGTGATTGCCGCCGATGGCCATGGCGTCGCCATCACCCATGGGCACGATTACCTTGAGATGGGGTTTGGTCAGCTTGATTCCCGTGGCGCAGGCCAGAGCCCGGCCGTGCATGGTGTGCATGGTGTGGAAGTTCACATAGCCGGAAATGCGCGAGGAACAGCCTATGCCCGAAACCATGCACAGGGAATACGGATCATGCCCTTCCGCGTCTATGACGCGCAGAAGATTGTTGAGAACGATCCCGTGCCCGCAGCCAGGGCACCAGAGATGCGGAAAAAACCGCTGACGGATGAGAGCCTGTACGGCCATGCCTATACCCCCCTGCCTTCGACAACGCGGATGATCCCCTCAATATCGGAAGGGGTGACGAGGGAACCGTCAAGACGGTTGATCAGAAACACATTGTCCGGATCGTCAACCACCGCCTTGACCTGATTCGTGACCTGCCCCATGTTCATTTCCACGACAAAGACATGCCGGGCGCCGGCGGTCTTCTCGCGCACAAGCTGTTTTGGGAAGGGCCAGAGGGTCTGGAGTTCGAGCAGGCCGTGCTTGTGCCCTTTGGCGCGGCAGCCCTCCACATGATGCAGGGCGCTGCGCGCCGAAGCCCCGTAGGAAATAAGCACACTTTCCGCATCCTCAAGATAATGTTCCTTCCAGCGCGCCAAAAGGTGGGAACGGTTCTCCAGTTTGTCCACCAGATGACGCAGCAGTCTGTGGGACTCGTCAGGGTTTTCCGTCGGGAAACCCCAGATGTTGTGATACAGTCCGGTCACATGAAAACGGTGCTCGCCGCCGTAATCCGACATGGGCAGGCGCCCGTCCTCGCGCGGCAGATAGGGGTGGTAATTGACGCCCACCTTCACGGAGGTTTTCAGGCGCTCGACAACCGGCAGATCCCCTTTTTGCGGGATGACCAGCTTTTCGCGCATGTGCCCGACCACTTCGTCAAAAAGCAGAATGACAGGGGTGCGGTAGGTTTCGGCAAAATTGAAGGCCTCAATGGTGACGTTGAACACGTCCTGAATGCCGGAAGCCGTCATGGCGATTATGGAATGGTCGCCGTGCGTTCCCCAGCGGGCCTGATTGATGTCGCCTTGGGCAACCTTTGTGGGCAGGCCGGTGGACGGACCGGCGCGCTGCACGTTGACCACGACGCAGGGAATTTCAGCCATCACGGCATATCCGATGGATTCCTGCTTCAGCGAGAAGCCTGGGCCGCTGGTCGCGGTCATGGCCTTGGACCCGGCTAGGGAGGCCCCGCACACGGCGCACATGGAGGCTATTTCGTCCTCCATCTGGATAAAGGCGCCCCCTATGCGCGGCAACTCGCGGGCCAGCAACTCGGCGATTTCCGTCGAAGGGGTTATGGGATAGCCGGCAAAAAATTTCACGCCGGCATACAGGGCACCGCGCACACAGGCCTCGTTGCCCTGGACGAAGGAAATGTTCCGCTCCTTTTTGCTCATGCCCCCGCCTCCTTCCCGGCTCTCTTCGCGGGTTTGTCGATTCGTATGGCCAGGTCGGGACAGTAAAGTTCGCACATGCCGCAAAGAACGCATGATTCAGGATCATGCACTGCCTTGTCCCCGCGGAGACAGAGCGCCTTTTTGGGACAGAAGGCCACGCATATGCCGCATCCCTTGCACCAGCCCGCGTTGATCGTGTATGCCTCCATACCAACTCCAGGTTAATGTTAGGAGGACTTATTCCCCCAAGATACCCTCAAGATACCCTGCACCCGGAAAGGACAGGGCTGTTCACCCCGGGAAACGCTTGCCGCTGCCCGCCATGCCGCCAAGTCACAACTCGCCTTGCCCGGCCGTGACCGGGAAAAATTTTGCTCAATCACTTGTGTTTCAATCCACAGCCGGCTTCATCCGCTGACTGATTCCAGCCCGGCGGACAGAAGTCAAATGAAATTTTGAACGTGCCTCATCATAAACCACACCCCGAGCGAATGCAAGATTTCACTCCACCGGAATCAGGGCAATCGGGTGAACGACGTAATCCATTACAGCGATTGACGCCTGAAACAGTTCGCTTGCGGCGGGCACCGGACGAGCGGCCAAATCCGCGATTTCAGCAATTTCGATCCTCTGCGCGCGACGCGGGACCGCGCCCTGTCCTGGGGCGTCGGCGTTCTCAACTCCTCCGCCGAATCCCTGCTGTCCGGCATTATGGACAACGGCCGCGCCCGCCTGAATTTCACGTCCGACCGGGACGGGCGTTTTCAGGGCGAAGGGGATACGCTGCCCTTTTACGATTCGCGATACACGACGATATTCACCCAGATCGGGGCGCGGAGCATGCCCATATCCGGGGGCGTGGCGGACGGGCAGGACCGCTGGATCGGCAACTTCGGCCTGGGGCAGCGCTGGGCCGCCAGCCTGAAAGCGCCTACCTGCCCTTTTACCGCAACGTGGCCCTGACCGGGGCCTATACCCAATGGTACGGGGATCATGTGGGCATGTTCGGGTCCCGGCATCCGGCCCTTTTTGTTGTTGCGGCCCGAGGCCAGGCTGGTATATGCTGTTTTCCGCCCGTCGCGCGCCCCGCGCCGCGGAGCCTGGTGGATTGCCCCTCCCTGAAGGAAGAGGTTTCAAACCATAGAGGAATTTTTGATGAGACAAGGAATCCGCCGCTGCGGTCGTGTGGCCATCATGGGGCCGCCCAATGCCGGCAAGTCAACCTTGCTGAACTCCCTTCTGGGGCAAAAAGTGGCTATTGTCACCCCCAGAGCCCAGACGACGCGAAATCAGATCACAGGCATTCTCACCAACCCTTCCGCCCAGATCATTTTTATGGATACGCCCGGACTGTCGCAGGTGCGCGGCCGCCTTTCCAAAACGATGGCGCAGGCCGTATGGCAGAGCCTTGCGCAGGCGGACGTGATTTTGCCCGTGCTGGACGCGCATCTGTATGTCCGCCGTCCGGAATTTCTTGAGCGCGATCTTGCGCCTGTGGCCGGGGCTTTGTCCAACGACGACCGCCCTGTCATCGCTGTCGCCAACAAAATAGATCTGTTCGCCAAAAGTCGCATGCTGCCTTTGCTCGCGCGTCTGCAGGACGTCTGGCCCAGGGCGGAAATTTTTCCCGTTTCGGCCTTGAACAGGGATGGCCTGCCTGAGCTTGTCCGCCTTGTTGAGGATCGACTGCCGGAGGGGAGCGCGCAGTACCCCGGAGATCAGCTTTCCACAGCCCCCCTGCGTTTTATGGTGGCCGAAATTGTGCGGGAAAAACTTTTTTTGCGCCTGCGCGAGGAAGTCCCGTATGGCGTCGCCGTTGAGGTGGAACGCTGGGAGGAAGACCCCGGGCGGGAGCAGACGATGATTTACGCTGTCATATATGTGGCCCGTTCCGTGCACAAGGCCATGGTGATAGGGAAAGGCGGCGCCGGGATAAAGCAGACAGGCACCGAGGCCCGCCGTGACGTCATTGAACTTGTCGGCGGCAAGGTGCATCTGGAATTGTGGGTCAAAGTCCGCGAAAACCGGACGGAAGATCCGGCCTTTTTGCGGGAGCAGGCTTTTGTGTAGCCGCGGAGTTATGTGTGGACAGGGAGGGTTTGATTTTCCGCTACGAGCGTGTGCTGGAGCGCCTTGAAGCCGCCTGCGCGGCGGCTGGACGAAGCAGGGCCGAAGTCACGCTGCTGGCGGTATCGAAACTGCATTCCGTCGAGGCCGTGGCCGCCCTTTACGCCGCCGGGCAGAAGGATTTCGGGGAAAATTATGTGCAGGAGGCCCTGCGAAAACGTCGGGAAATGACGGCTCTGCAGGGAACCGGCGCGGCGGGGGAGGGGAGTGGAGACGGCGGGATGCGCTGGCATTTCATCGGACATCTCCAAAGCCGCAAAGCCGCCCTGGCAGCCGGGAATTTCGCGCTGATCCACTCCCTGGACTCGCGCAGACTGGCCGACGCCCTTGAGCGGAGCCTGGCCTCCGCCGGACTGAGGCAATCCGTGCTCATACAGGTAAATCTGGCGAAGGAGGCGCAAAAGTCGGGAATCGCGGCTGAAGATTTGCCGGCTCTGGCCGAATATGTTTCACAGGTCTGCCCGCATCTCGACCTGCGCGGGCTGATGTGCCTGCCGCCGGTCTTTGACGCGGGGCAGGCGGCAAGGCCGCATTTTGCCCGTCTCCACGCCCTTCGCGAAAATTTGCGCGTGCGTCTCCTGTCGCCTTTGCCGGAGCTTTCCATGGGCATGAGCGGAGATTTTGAAGCGGCTGTCGGAGAAGGCGCGACTCTGGTGCGTATCGGCACGGATATTTTCGGGCCGCGCGCAGTGGCACAAAGTATGCATTGAACATCATAAAATAATTTGAGGTGGACCATGCCGCCCAAGACCAGCGTCAAAGAGGCGCAACCCCTGCCTGTGGCGCAGGGAGAGCCCAAAAAAAAGTCAAAAGTCAAGCGTATTGTCATTATTTTGGCAATCCTGTTGATAACTCTCGGCGGAGCCGGTGTGGGCGGTTACTGGTGGTTGTATCTGCGCAAGCCCGCTGACGCGCAGGCGCCCGCCGCGGCCGGCTCCGCGCAGGACGCGGCGAAGGTTGCGGGCGATCCCGCGGACAAGGCGTCCGGTTCCGGAAGCGCCGGCGCTGTTCCGGCCGGAGCGGGCGGGGCGCTCATCGAGCCGCAGGGCGATTTGCCCAGAAGCGCCGGCATGGTTTTGCCCCTGCCGCCGGTGACGGTCAATCTGGCTGACCCCGGAGGGCGAAGATACCTCAAGCTGGCGATGGAAGTGGAAGTCAACAGCGACGTTTCCAAGGATATCAAGGCGCAGGCCCCGCGTATCCGCGACGCCGTCATCATGTTGCTGGCGGGGAAAAGTTATAATGATATCGCGACGCCGGACGGAAAAGTCATGCTCAAGGCCGAGATGGCCGCGCGTTTGAATCAGATTTTCGGCGCCCAGCGTGTCATTCGGGTCTACTTTACGGATTTTGTGGTGGAGTGACGTATACTTTTTGTGCTGTCCATGCGGCAGTGACGCGAAAAAGCATGCATGAGGTGCGGCATGTCACAGGAAGATCAGGACGCGATGGCCGCCGAATGGGCGGCCCAGCTTGAGGAAGACGAGGCCGGCGGGGCGCCGGAGGAACAGGCGGCCGGCGGAAGCGCCGCGGACGATGAGGCCCTGGCCGCGCAATGGGCCGAGGCCCTGGCCGCCGATGAGAAGGAAAAATCCGCGGAGGCCGGCGGCGGGGCGTCACCTTCATTCAGCGCTCCGGCGCAGGATGCCCATTTCAAGGACATGACGGAAATGGCCCGGCAGCCGAAGGACAACAGCCTCAAGCGGGAGCTGGATTTTATTCTGGATATCCCCCTGGAGGTATCGGCCGAGCTTGGCCGCACACGCCTGCTCATCAACGAGCTTTTGCAGCTTGGCCAAGGGTCGGTTGTTGAACTGAACAAGCTCGCGGGCGAACCGTTGGAGGTTTACGTCAACGGAAAGCTTGTGGCGCGGGGAGAGGCGGTTGTCATCAATGAAAAATTCGGCGTGAGGCTGACGGATATCATCAGCCCCATAGAAAGGGTGAAACAACTTGGATAGGCTTGTTTTTACGGCAGCCGCGCAGGATGCGGCCTCCTTTTCTCTGGCGGGCTATATTCAAGCCGTAGGCGTTCTTTTTTTAATCCTGGCCCTGCTCTGGGGGGTTGTGTGGCTCATGCGCCGTTACGGGCGGTTCAATTTTCTGCCGCGTCCGGGGGCCTTGCCGCGCGACGCGCTGGTTATGGAAGCCCAAATGCCGCTTGGACCGCGCAAGGGGCTTATGGTGGTACGTTTTTTGAATAGAAGGTTGCTGCTGGGGGTCACAGACCGCCAGATCACCTTTTTGACAGAGGAGAAAGCGTGCCATGAACCGCATGGAGCAGACTTCAAAGACATCATGGAACAGGTTAAAAACGGCGGGCCCGGTGATCGCGGCCTGTCTTCTGCTGACGACTGACGCTTTTGCGGCGCAGGATCTCTCCCTTCCCGCCCTGCAGCTCACTCTGACCGGCGGCGCGTCTTCTCCGGACAAGGTTTCCGTGCTGCTGGAAATTCTCTTTCTGCTCACTGTGCTTTCCGTGGCGCCGGCCATAATGCTGACGGTTACAAGTTTTACGCGGATCATTATTGTTTTCAGCTTCTTGCGGCAAGCCATGGGAATACAGCAACTGCCGCCGACACAAATTCTGGCCAGCCTTGCCATTTTTATGACGGTGGTAATCATGTTTCCCGTGGGCAAGAAGATTAACGATGACGCCCTTCAACCATACCTGAAGGAGCAAATAGACTACAGGGACGCCCTTGACAGGGCGCAATCCCCCATGCGGACCTTTATGTTCAAGCACACGCGCGAGAAAGACCTGTCTCTTTTCTATTCAATAAGCCGGATGGAAGCCCCCGGAAGCAAGGAAGAAGTTCCCACCGTGATGCTGGCCGCCGCCTATGTGATAAGTGAACTCAAGACGGCCTTCAGCATAGGCTTTCTCATTTACATCCCGTTTCTGGTGCTGGACATGGTTATTTCCAGCGTGCTGCTGGCCATGGGCATGATGATGCTGCCGCCGATGATGGTCTCCATGCCGTTCAAACTTCTGCTTTTCGTCATGGTGGACGGGTGGAACCTGCTCGTGGGTTCGCTGGTGAACAGTTTTTTGCTGTAATCCACGATAATTTTGCGGGGGAGGAGTCATGACACAGGATTTTGTCATCGGTTTCGGCAGGCAGGCCATAGAACTGGCCCTTATGATGGCGCTGCCCATGCTTGGCGTGGGACTTGGCGTGGGCGTGGTGGTGAGCGTGATTCAGGCCGCCACGCAGATTCAGGAGATGACGCTGACATTTATTCCCAAAATCGTTTGCATGTTTGTCACCCTGCTTCTGGCCATGCCCTGGCTCATGGAGCGGATGCTCACATTTACCAGGGAGGTGTTTGTCAATATCCCTTTCTATATCAGACAGGGCTGACGCATCCGGAGCATTTTGCTTTTGAAACGCTCCCTTCGGCGTTTTACGGCGAAACGCTGAGGCATATCACTCATAATTTGCTGAAATTCTTGTCCGGAAAGAAAAGTATGCGTGTCAGATGTAAACGCGCAGGCCGGAATGACGATTTCTTGATTTCGGCCCTGACTGCGGAGATGGTTTGATTCACTCGGTTGCCCTGTCACATTCAGCGCCTTGAGGGTGGCGGTAATAATGCCGTCCAGGTCAATCGTGGCTCCGTCAAAAAGAGATCCCCCGTTGCCTTCGCCGTCAATGATTTCCTGCTCCGAGAGCGCCGCGAAGGCCACCCGCAGGTGTAAAATCATTCTCGTCATGCTTCGGCAAGATCCCGCTTTTTCGCCAGTGCCGCAATCGCTCCGGCAATACTCCCGCCGTCCAGACCGAACATTTCACGCAATTCCGGCTGGGTGCCGTGTTCCACAAAACTGTCCGGCAGGCCGATCCGCTTTACGCTGAGCCGTTTCAGCAAGCCCCGGTCATTCAAAAATTCCAGAACGGAGGAAGAAAAACCGCCGGCCAGCACGCCTTCCTCGACTATCAGCAATTTGTCGAAACGGCTTGCCATATCCGTCAATTCCCGTTCCGGCAGGGGCTTGAGCCAGACGGGATCAAAAACCAGCGGCCGGAATCCCGACTCCCTCTCCACAAAAAACGCGGCATCAAGAGCGGGATGCGCCCGGTTGCCCACGGCAATGACGGCGACGCCGCTTCCGTCCAGCAGTATCTCTCCGGCGCCCGAAGGCAATATGCGCGCCGCCCCGTTCAACGGCACGCCGTGTCCGCTTCCGCGCGGATAACGGACAGCGCAGGGCGCGTCCGAGGCAAGCGCCGTCGCCAGGCAATGGCGGAGCATATCCTCATTGCGCGGGGCAAGGATGCGCATATTGGGGATATGCCGCAAATAGGCCATGTCGAAAGCTCCGTGATGCGTGGCCCCGTCTTCTCCCACCAGACCGGCGCGGTCAAGGCAAAAGGTGACGGGCAGGTTTTGCAGGCAGACGTCATGCACTATCTGATCGTAGGCGCGCTGCAAAAATGTGGAATAAATGGCCACAACAGGACGATATCCCCGGCTCGCCAGACCGGCCGCGAAGGTTACGGCATGCTGCTCACAAATCCCGGTATCCACAAAACGTTCGGGAAATCGTTGCTTGAAGAGATCCGTCCCTGTGCCTTCAGGCATGGCGGCGGTGACGGCGATGATTCTTTCGTCCTGTTCCGCCAGCCGCAGGAGGGTCTTTCCGAAAACATCCGTGAAGGTTGGAACGCCCGACGTGCCGGAAACAGGCAGTCCCGTCTCCGGCGTGAACAGGCCGACGCCGTGATAATGTGTCGGGTTGGCCTCGGCGGGGGCGTATCCCTTTCCTTTCCGCGTGCGCACATGCAGAAGCACCGGCCCGTCCTCCACAGAGGCCGCCATGCGCAGATGGTGTTTCAGTTCCCCTGTGTTATGGCCGTCCACAGGACCGATATAGGCAAAACGGAACGCTTCGAACAACATGCCGGGCGTGAAGAAGGACTTGAAGCTCAGCTCGCCCCGCATGGCATAGAGCGCCAGTTTTTGCCCGATGCGCGGCACGGCCCGCAAAAATTCGAGCACATCCTTGCGCGCCTGCCGTACCCAGCGCCGCGAAAGCGCGCTGCTCAGGAAACGCGAAAGCGCGCCCACGTTGGATGAAATGGACATTTCATTGTCGTTGAGCACCACAATAAGCCGTTTGCCCATGTGCCCGGCCAGATTGAGCCCTTCAAAGGCCTCGCCCGCCGTCAGCGCCCCGTCGCCGATAACGGCGATGACGTGATGGCGGAGCCCGGCCAGATCCCGCGCCAGGGCCATGCCCAGGGCGGCTGATATGGAAGTTGAGGAATGCCCCACGCCAAAATGGTCATAGGGACTTTCCGATATCCTCGGAAACCCGGAAAGACCGCCGAGAGTGCGCAAGGTGTGAAACCTGTCCGCGCGTCCGGTGAGCAGTTTGAAAGCGTAGGACTGATGGCCGACATCCCAGATCAGCTTGTCCTTGTCCAGGTCAAATGTCGCCAGCAAGGCAAGCGTAAGCTCCACGGTTCCCAGTGAAGGGGCCAGATGCCCGCCATTGCGCGAAACAACCTCCACAATGCGTTGTCTGACCTCATCCGCCAGCTGGAGCAACTGTGAACCGGAAAACCCGGCCAGTTGCGAGGGCGCGTGGATACTCCCCAGAAGCGGAAACTCCGTCCGCATCACTCAGGCCGCCCGATGAATGACATAAGAAGCCAGGGCGGACAAAAATTCGGCCTCCCTTCCGGAGAAATCCCTCAAAGCGGCCCGGGCCGCGACAATCTGCTCACAGGCGAGTTCACGGCTTCTCTCCATGCCCAGCAGGGATGGATAGGTGTTTTTTCCCCTGTCCGCGTCGCTTCCCGCCGGCTTGCCCAGACTGGCGGTATCGGCCGAGAGATCGAGGATGTCGTCGGTAATCTGAAAGGCCATGCCCAGAGCGGCGCCGAAAACGCCCGCGGCCTTCACGTCCGCCTCATCGGCTCCGGCCAGGATCGCGCCGCAAACGCAGGAGGCCCGTATCAGCGCGCCGGTTTTCATGGCGTGCATCCGCCGCAGTTCCTCCAGCGCGACGGCCGGACCGCCCGTATAGAGCATATCCCATTGCTGCCCGCCCGCCATGCCTGAAGATCCGGCCGCCAGGGCGAGGGTCGATACGGCCCTGATGAGCCTGTCCGCCCGGACGTCGGCGCGGCACGCGAGGGCAAAAGCGTCGGTCAGCAGGGCGTCTCCCGCCAGAATGGCCGTCGCTTCACCAAAAATTTTATGGTTTGACGGCCTGCCCCGCCTCAGGTCATCGTTGTCCATGGCCGGAAGATCGTCGTGCACCAGTGAATAGGTGTGTATCATTTCAATGGCGCAGGCAAAAGGCAGGGCCGTCTCCAGCGTCTCCCCGCACAGAGAGGCGCAGGTCAGGCACAAGACCGGACGCAGCCGCTTGCCCCCCGCCAGCAGACTGTACAGCATGGCCTGTCCGAGACGCGGGGGGACCGAAAGACCGTCAAGGCAGGACGCAAGGGTTTGCTCCACCATCGCCGCCCGCTCTCCGAGCAGGTCTTTCATGGCGTTTTCGGGCATCATGGGGTATTCTCTCCCGCCGGATCGGGCGGGTCTTCCTCTTCCCGCGGCGCAAAGGGCTTTATTTCGCCGTCCTGCCAGACGGTGAGTTCATGGCGGGCTTTTTCCAGCCGCTCTTTGCAAAAACGGGCGCAGGCCATCCCTTCTTTGTAAAGGGCCATGCTTTTTTCCAAAGGCAGTTCGTCCGATTCCAGCGCGTCAACAATATTCTGCAGCCGCGTCATCTTCCGCTCGAAGAGATTTTCTTCCGCCGTTTCGCTCATCGTTCAAAACTCCGTCATTCAGGATTCACCACGCCGACAATCGCCGACAGCCGCCCGTTGTCAAGGCGTACATGGATTTCCCGCCCCGGCGCGGTCTGGCTCACCGAGCGCAGAATATCCCCGTTCGCCGTCGAGACCAGGGCATAGCCTTTTTTCAGCGGCGCCAGAGGATTGGCGTTTTCCACAGCCGAAGTCAGTCCGGAAAGCGCGTGCTCCCGCCGTTCCAGGGCGCGAACGAGATTCGCGCGCAGCGTATTTTGTGTCAGGACGATCCGGCCTTCCGCATCGGCAAGACGCCGCGGCGGAATTTTTTCCAGAGCGGAAAGCATCCGCTCAAGCCGTTCGTGCAACCGGGCCAGGAAGCGCGAGGGCGAAAGCCAGCGCAACGCTTTCGTCCGCTCCTGAAGCGAACGCTCCCTACCGGCAAGCCGGTCGGCCGCGACGCGCCGCAACGCGCTCCGCGCGTCGTCCAGACGCTGCGCGAGTTCCGCGCGCGGCGGCCAGAGCAACTGCGCCGCGTGGGAGGGCGTGGCCGCGCGCGCATCCGCCGTCATGTCCGCCAATGTCACATCCACCTCATGCCCGATACCGGCCAACACGGGAATCCGCGACCGGAAAACGGCTTCGGCGACGGCCTCCTCATTGAAAGGCCATAAATCCTCCAGTGAGCCGCCGCCGCGAATCAGCACGATCACCTGCGCCCAGCCCTGGGCGTTGGCGCGATGTATTGCCTCGGCTATTTCCGCCGCCGCGGCGCCGCCCTGAACCGACGCCGGAAAAAGACATATTTGTGCGCCGCTGCCCCTCCGCGCGCCAAGCGTCAGGAAATCATGGATCGCGGCCCCCGTGGCGGAGGTTATCAGGACAAGCCGTCCGGCGTCGTACGGCAGCGCCCTCTTGCGCTCCACGGCGAAATAACCGAGTTCCGCGAGCTTGCGCTTGCGTTCCTCAAAAGCCAGGGCAAGCATTCCCCGGCCTTCGCCCTGCAGCAGTTCCACAACAAGCTGGCACTGCCCGCGGGCGGCATAAAGACTGACCCGCCCGGCGCACAGCATTGTCGCGCCGTTGCGCAGCATTTCCGACGGAGAGGGATGCGGAACGTCACAGACCTCGCCGGTGAGCGGGTCAAAATCCCGCCCATGACCCGCGCGCCGCCGCTGCTGCTGCAAAAACCAGACGCACTGAATCCGGGCGTCACTGTCCTTCAAACTGAAATAGACATGACCGGAACCGGGTCGCGTGAGGTTTGTCACTTCGCCGCGCACCCAGACAAAGGGAAAAGTTCCCTCCAGATTCTCGCGCAGCCGCTCCGTCAGCTCACGCACGGTCAGTATGCCTTCGGACACTTCAGCTCCCCTGCGCGCCTTCATTCCATCCATCGCGCACGCGACGGGCCCACCGCCCGAAAGCGGATTCAAAATTGTCCAGATCAAGTTCGCCCTTTTCGCCGCTGCGCCTGTCCTTGCATTCCGCAACGCCCCGTGCGAGGCTCTTGGCCCCGATCACAAGCTGCATGGGCATCCCCAGCAGATCGGCGTCCTTGAACTTCACGCCCGGGCGCTCTCTCCTGTCGTCATACAGCACGTCCACGCCAAGGCGCGGCAAAAGCGCGTATATTTTTTCCGCCGCGGCGCGCGCCCCGGCATTGTCGGGATCAAGGCAGAGCAGCGCGGCCTCGAAAGGCGCCAGGGACGGCGGGAACACAATGCCGTCGGCGTCATGATTCTGTTCAATGGCGGCCGCGGCGACGCGGGAAATACCGATACCGTAACAGCCCATTATCATCGGGCGCTCCCGCCCTTTTTCATCCAGAAACGCGGCATGCATGGATTCGCTGTATTTCAGGCCCAGCATAAAAACATGCCCGACCTCAATGCCCCGCCTCAAGGAGACTTCTCCTCCGCAGACCGGGCAACGGTCATCGGGCGCGATATTCCGCAAATCGGCAAAAACCGCCACACGCGCGTCGCGCGACAGATCGACATGCATTGTGTGCGTGTCCGCGGCGTTGCCGCCGGTGACGTAATCCGTGTCTCCCTGAAGTTCCAGATCGGCGTAAACCGGCAGATCAAGCCCCCGCGGGCCCGCAAAACCCAGGGGAGCGCGCGTCAGACTCTCCACGGCGGCGGGGGCCGCCAGTTTTATGTCCCGCGCGTTCAGCAGGTTCTTCAGTTTTGTCTCATTCAACTCCCGGTCGCCGCGCACCAGCGCCGCCACGGGCCTGCCGTCCGCAAGCAGGACAAGGGTTTTGACAATCTTTGCGGGCGCAACGCCCAGCAGCCCGGCGACATCGGCCACCGTATGCGCTCCCGGAGTGGAGATGTCCCGGCAGGGGGGACACGGCCGCCCGGCCTTTTCCCCAGTCCAGCATATCCGCGCCCGTTCCACGTTGGCCGCATAATCGCAGTTCCTGCAGAAAATCACGGTGTCTTCCCCCGTATCCGCCAGTACCATGAATTCGTGGGAAAAACTGCCGCCTATGGACCCGTTGTCGGCTTCAACGGCCCTGAAGCCGACGCCCAGCCGCTGAAAAATTCTCGCATAGGCATCGTACATGCTCTTGTAGCTTTGTTCGGCGCCGGGGACATCCATATCAAAGGAATAGGCATCCTTCATTATGAATTCGCGGCCGCGCATCAAACCGAAACGCGGACGGATTTCGTCACGGAACTTTGTCTGGATCTGATAGAGCCGAACGGGCAGTTGCCGGTAAGAACGCACTTCGCCGCGCACCATGTCCGTGATCACTTCCTCATGGGTGGGGCCAAGGCAGCATTCCCGGTCATTGCGGTCCTTGAAGCGCAGAAGCTCCTTGCCGTACTGTTCCCAGCGGCCCGACTCTTTCCACAAATCCGCCGGCTGCACCACGGGCATGAGCAATTCCTGAAAACCGGCGGCATTCATTTCTTCCCTGACTATTTTGGATATTTTGTCCATCATTCTGAGCCCGAGGGGAAGATACACATACACGCCGGCCGTCAGCCTGCGTATCATGCCCGCGCGCAACAGGAGCCTGTGGCTCGCGACCTCGGCTTCGGCCGGGGATTCCTTGAGTGTGGGAATATAGCAGGAACTGAAACGCATACAAATTGTCCTTCATGGTGAATCGGTTGACGTTGCCGCCGCGACGCGGCCCGCTCCCGCCGCGGGTGTTCGCGGGTGTCGGGCTTCGGTTTTTGCCGGAAATGTTCCGAGCAGAAGCCGCAGCTCTTCCATAAACGCGGACATCAATGCCTCCTGGCCTCTGGCGGTTCGTATGACTTCCCCCCTGCGAAAAATAATTCCCTTGTCACGCCCGCCGGCAAGGCCCAGATCCGCTTCGCGCGCTTCACCCGGCCCGTTGACCGCGCAACCCATGACCGCCACTTTGACGGGAGCCGTGGAACCGGCCAGACGTTCCTCAACGGCCCGGCACAGCGCGAAGACATCAATTTCCGTGCGTCCGCAGGTAGGGCAGGAAATTATTTCCGGTCCGCGCGCGCGCAGGCCAAGAGCGCGGAGTATTTCCCAGGCCGCGGTCACCTCATGGACCGGATCGGCGCTGAGGGAAACGCGCAACGTGTCGCCAACGCCTTCATTGAGCAAAATCCCCAGCCCCACGGCGGATTTGACGGCCCCGCGCAAAAGTCCGCCGGCTTCCGTAATCCCGATGTGCAGGGGATAGTCGCAGGAAGCCGACAACAGACGGTATGCGGCGATGGTGTCCCGCACCGAGGAAGACTTGATGGATACCTTGATCTGATCGAAGCCCCGCGCCTCCAGCAGACGAATTTGCCCCAGAGCGCTTTGCGCCAGCGCTTCCGGGCAGGGCCTGCCGTAACGGCGAAGCAGGGATTTTTCCAGAGAACCGCCGTTGACGCCCACGCGGATGATGGCCCCGTGCATTTTCGCGGCGTCAACGATCCGGTAAAGTTGCGCCTTTTTACTTATATTGCCGGGATTTATCCTTAATCCCTGGACGCCAGCCTCCACGGCGGCGAGGGCCAGACGATAGTTAAAGTGAATGTCGGCAATGAGCGGCAGGCGCGCGCGTTTCCTGATCGCGGCAATGCCCCTGGCGGCGGCTTCATCCGGAACGGCCAGACGCACCGCCTCGCATCCGTATTCCCCAAGCCGCTCGATTTGCGCCAGCGTTGAAGACACGTCGCGAGTATCGGTGTTGGTCATGCTCTGCACCATGACCGGCGCGCCGCCGCCTATGGTCACCCCGCCGAGACGGATGGAACGAGTTTTCCCTGTCTCCATTGCGCCTGCCTTGTAGCAATTAACGTTGGGACCATACGCCATAACCCGGCGCAAGCCAAGCCCGGTTCACGGCTTTTGGCGGCGCGTACGGAAAATGCGGCGCGCGCCCTGTTCTGGAACGCGCCTTGCATGGTGTGCGGCATGTCGCGCGACGAAAAAATTTTCAGGCTTTCCCGGAACGGACACTCAAGTTTTTGTTGATGCAGCCGACAGGATACATAAATAGAGGTGCCCCATGCGTTTTTCCGTTTGCCGCCTGAGCAGCGTTTTGCTGTTGTCGCTTGTCACAGGGTGTTCCGGAGGGCTTGCCCCCGGACAACCGGACTATGTGGACGCGGTGGAATTGAAGCTCAAATGCCGCGAACTGGCGGACCAGATGCTTGCAACCATGCCCAATGACGCGCTGCAGGGCTTTGTGGCCATGCCCACAGCCTTTGTGGACCAGGACAATTCTTCACAAAGCTCGCCATTGGGCAGACTGATTGCCGAATCAATGTTTTACGAGTTTAATCAACGAGGTTTCCCCACCCGCGAATACCGCCTGACAGGGAACATCGCCGTTGTCGGCGGCCGGGATGATCTCGCGCTCGCCGCCGACCAGATTGTTCCGGCCGGGGGGCAGAAATGGGCCGCCCTCATTGTGGGCACCTATTATGTGGAAAAGCGGGCCACATTCGTCAACGCGCGACTGGTGCGCGCCGGCGACGGACTTGTATTGCGCACCGGCCAGCTTGTGCTTGCGAACACGCCCGTCGTGATGCGAATGGGCAAACCCGACGCGCCGCTTCCTGTCCGGAGGGCGGACAGCGCCCTTGCCGGCAAAATGATCGCCCCGGACACGGACAAAGGGAAAGCCGGGGAAAACTCCCTGACGGCCGCTCCGGGCCGGAAGCGGAATCCGCCGCTCCACACTCCGGCCGACGCCGTTTCCTCCGGAACAATACGCATCATACAGGGACGGTAGAACATGAAAATTCCGGCATCTGTTTTTTTCATTCTGATAACGGGCATATTCAACTTTGTCGCGCCGCCGGTCGTGCCGGCCGCGGAAAGCGCATACGGCCCGCTGCCCCCTCCGGCTGTTTCCGGACCCGACATCAGCGAAAAATTTCTCGAACAGGCCCGCGAATACCGCGCGGCGGGACGCTACGAGCTTGCCAGGCAATCCTACGCGCAAGCCCTTTCCACCTGTCGTTCCAATAAAGAAATGGCTGTCATCCGGCACGAAATGGGCGGGGTGGAACTTTTATTGCGCACAATGCGCTGAGGTGAGCCATGAGCAGATTTTTTCTCGTCATCGTATTGCTCCTTGCCGTGCTGCTCTTTCCTCCGGCGGCGGCCGCCTTTTTTGAAACCGGCACGGTTCCCCTCGCCGCGGCCAGCATCGCGAAGCAGATGGATTCGCAACTGATGAGGCGCTATGCGGGCGACAATCCCGATATGAAAAAAAGTGAACGGGAGGCGCTCGCCCGATCCCGCATTTTCATTATGGGCACCACAGCGGCCAACATCAACAACCTTGAGGAATCATCGCCCCTGGGAAGGCAGATAACGGAAGAAATCGCCCGCCGCCTTATGGACGCGGGCTACCGTTTTACTGAACTTCGCAAAGGCCGCCATATCCGCTTCAACAACAGGGGCGAATTTTTTCTCACGAGGGATCTGCAAAAGCTCGCCGGCACAATGGGCGCGGGGCAGGCGGTACTGGCCGGAACATACGTCGTCACGCCGGAACAGGTGCGCTTCAGCATGAAGCTGATTCACGTAAACAGCAATGAAGTGCTTGCCTCGGGCGCCGCCACCGTGCCCGTAACGGACGACATTGAGCCGCTGCTGGAGGATTTGAATCCCGGCAGTGGGAGTACTCCGTCAGTGCGTACCCGCCTCGAACCAGGGTCGCCGCATTAGAGCAATTTCAAAATGTTATGAATTTTTGTTCAATTGCCCCGAAAATTCCGGAGAAAAATCTTTACTTTCGCGCCGCGAACAGGTAGATGTTTCGTCTGTGTGACGATTGTACGACGTTCCGGCACTGCCGAACGGACATTTTTGCCCTGGGCGGACGGCATGAAGGCGCGGGCGAAAAAGGATATCCATCTCCGGCTTTCCGGCTCTGCCTTCTTTGCTCAAGGAAGTGGGGCCTTTTTGTCATTTCCAAACCTGACTTGTCCACCGGGGGCCGCCAACGCGCGGCCTCCTTTCAATCCACCCGCAATACCGCGAAATAAACGGGAAGCCCAGCTTTTCGCGGCGGTTCCGTTTTCCA
>JAISLI010000019.1 GCA_031291035.1 Desulfovibrio sp. | reverse complement strand
CATGACGTGACCTCCGGCGGCGGCACGGTGCTGGAAGGGGACAGCCTCAGCCGGAACATCTGGACCTTCCCCGTCGGCCTGAGCTTCTCCAGAAACCTTGAAACGGGCAACGGCTGGTTCTTCAGCCCCGGCCTTGACCTGGCCGTAATCCCGGCCGCCGGGGACATCGAGACAAAATCCTCGGCGCGCTTCACCGGCACGGGCACAAAGGCGGAGCTGGAAAGCCGGATCATGGATTATGTCTCCTATACGGGCGGAATCGGTCTGGACTTCGGCAACGGGGACGTCTCCTTCGGCCTGAACTACAACCTCATGTTTTCGGAACACGCCACGGGCCACGGGGTCTTCGGCACCTTCCGCTACGAGTTCTGAAACCATTGAAAAGCGGCAGGGATTTGCCCGCAAATCCTTGCCGCTGGATTGTCGCAAGGCGGATTTACTTCGCGCAAGCACAGGCAAAATCTGGGAACCCAGTTGCCCTACAGGTCTACAACCAGTCATCTTCGTTTGCCTGCCGCCGGGTTCCGTTGCCCTGACAAAAAAAACGTGTGAGGCTTGACAAACCGCGCCAGGGTGGATACAGATACTTCTTCTGTATTTCTGTCGGCATTGGCGTTGTCTTATTTTCGGAGGAAGGAATGCCCACCATCAGTCAGCTTATCCGTATTGAGCGGAAAGCCGTCGGCAAACGTAAAAAAACTCCGGCCCTGCAGGCTTGTCCGCAGCGGCGGGGGGTCTGCACCCGTGTCTATACAACCACGCCCAAAAAGCCGAATTCCGCCTTGCGCAAGGTTGCCCGTGTACGCCTGACGAACGGCATTGAGGTGACAGCCTATATCCCCGGCGAAGGTCATAATCTGCAGGAACATTCTGTGGTCATTATTCGCGGCGGACGCGTGAAAGACCTGCCCGGCGTGCGCTACCATGTGGTGCGCGGCACACTGGACGCATCGGGTGTGGCCGACCGCCGGAAGAGCCGTTCCAAATACGGCGCGAAACGGCCGAAGTAATTCTTCTGTACGCGGTGTGCGTCATGCGCTGCCTCCTTGGCTATGGAGGCAATGCGGGGCCGGCGGCGCCGCAAAAATATCCGGAAGGAGAGAAAAATGCCCCGTAAAGGTTCTGTTCCCAAAAGAGAAATTTTGCCTGATCCGTTGTATTCAAGTCGTCTGGTGACAAAGTTTGTGAACCGGCTCATGTATAGCGGCAAAAAGGGGGCTGCCGAAAAGATTTTTTACAGTTCCCTGGAAAACCTCACTGAAAAAACCGGCGAAGATCCCATGCGCGCCTTTGAAAAGGCGCTTGAAAGCGTCAAGCCGCACATGGAAGTCAAAGCGCGTCGCGTGGGCGGCGCCACCTATCAGGTACCTATGGAAGTCCGTCCCGAGCGTCAGACCTCCCTTTCAATACGCTGGCTTATCAATTTCGCGCGAGCGCGCGGAGAAAAGGGGATGATCGCCAAACTCTCCGCGGAGCTTCTTGACGCTTACAATGCCCGCGGCGGCGCGGTGAAGAAACGGGAAGACACGCACCGCATGGCTGAGGCCAACAAGGCGTTTTCCCATTATCGCTGGTAAAAAAACAAACATAAAATTCGGACGACGCAGCCTCCGCAAGGAGGCTGCGTCGTGAAGAGCACAGGAGGAATACTGTGTCACGCACTGTTCCTTTGGACAAACAGCGCAATATCGGCATTATGGCCCATATTGACGCGGGCAAGACCACAACTACCGAGCGAATTCTTTTCTACACCGGCGTTTCCCATAAAATCGGCGAAGTGCATGACGGCGCCGCCACCATGGACTGGATGGAGCAGGAGCAGGAACGCGGCATAACCATAACCTCCGCCGCCACTACCTGTTTTTGGAAAGACAGTCGTATCAATATTATTGATACCCCCGGCCATGTTGATTTCACCATCGAAGTGGAACGCTCCCTGCGCGTGCTGGACGGCGCCGTGTGCGTGTTTGACGCCGTAGCCGGGGTGGAGCCGCAGTCGGAAACCGTGTGGCGTCAGGCGGATCGCTACAACGTGCCGCGTGTTTGCTTTGTCAACAAAATGGATCGGATTGGCGCAAATTATTTCCGTTGTCTGGAGATGATCCACGATCGTCTCGGCGCGAAAGCCGTGTCGTTGCAGTTGCCCATCGGTTCGGAGGACAAATTTGAAGGGGTGGTGGATCTCGTGCGCATGCAGGCCGTGCGCTTTGACAAAAGCACCAAGGGGGCCGAGTTTATTGTGGAAGATGTCCCGGCCGACATGCGTGAACTGGCGCGGGAAAAGCGCCATGAGCTTTTGGAATCAGTGGCGGAAGAGGATGAAGCCCTGCTGGAAAAATATCTCGACGGGGAGAGCCTGACGGAAGCGGAAATCATTGCCTGCGTGCGCAAGGCCACCATAGCGCGCAACATAGTTCCCGTACTCTGCGGTTCGGCTTTCCGCAACATGGGTGTCCAGCCGCTGCTGGACGCGGTGGTGGACTACCTCCCTTCTCCTGTGGATATTCCTTCCATGGTCGGACATGACCTTGAGCATAAGGAAAAACTCATCGAATGTCATTGTGACGACAGGGAGCCGCTGGCCGGTCTGGTCTTCAAGTTGTTCTCCGATCCCTTTATCGGCCATCTTTCATTTTTCCGCATTTATTCCGGCTGCCTTGAGTCCGGCGTCGGCGTTTATAACGCCAACACGGGAAGAAAGGAGCGTATCGGCCGCATCCTCAAGATGCACGCGAACAAGCGCGAAGACATAAAATGGGCCGGAGCGGGCGACATTGTGGCTTTGGTCGGTCTGAAAAACGCTTCAACCGGCGACACGCTGTGCGATGAAAAACGGCCCGTTGTGCTGGAATCCCTCAATATCCCGGAGCCGGTCATTGAAGTTGCCATTGAACCCAAAACAAAGGCGGACAGGGATGCGCTTTCGGCGGCCCTGAACAAGCTGGCCAAAGAAGATCCTTCCTTCCGCGTCAAGGGCGACGAGGAAACAAATCAGACCCTCATCGCCGGCATGGGTGAGCTGCATCTGGAGATCATCGTGGATCGCCTCACACGGGAATTCAACGTCAACGCCAATGTCGGCAAACCGCAAGTCGCCTATCGCGAAACCATTTCCAGGTCCGCCAAATCTGATGTAAAACATGTCAAACAGTCCGGCGGACGGGGGCAATACGGACACTGCGTTATTGAGGCGGAACCCAATTCCGGCAACGGGTACGAGTTTGTCAATTCCATAACCGGCGGCGTGATTCCCAAGGAATATATTCCCGCCATTGACAAGGGCATGCAGGATGCCATGAAGTCCGGCGTACTGGCGGGATTTCCCTGTGTGGACATCAAGGTCAATCTGGTTTTCGGCTCTTACCACGAGGTGGATTCTTCAGAACAGGCCTTTTATGTTGCCGGCTCCATGGCAATCAAGGACGCCATGCGAAAAGCCGCTCCGATACTGCTGGAGCCGATTATGGATGTGGAAGTGGTGACGCCGGAAGAATATCTGGGGGATGTGATGGGGGATTTGAACGGCAGGCGCGGTCGCGTGCAGAGCATGGAATCCCGCGTGAGCGGCACGCAGAGCGTACGCGTCCAGGTGCCGCTGGCGTCCATGTTCGGCTATGCCACTGATCTGCGTTCCCGCACGCAGGGCCGGGCCACATTCACCATGCAGTTTGACCATTATGAGCGTGTGCCGGCCGCCCTGGCCGATGAAATACAAAAGAGCAGGCAGTGACGGCCGGCGATCTGCCGAAAGGTTTCAGGGCCGGAGCGGCGGCGGCGAATTTCAAAAAAGCCGGGCGTGATGATCTGGGCCTTGTCGTGTCCGAATTTCCTTGCGCTGTTGCCGGCCTTTTTACGCAAAACGCCTTCCGGGCGGCGCCGGTGCAAGTCTGCCGGGAAATATTGCGTAAAGGCAAGCCGGTGCGCGCTGTCCTTGCCAATGCCGGACAGGCCAATGCCTGCACCGGCGGGCAAGGTCTTGATAATTGCCGGACAACGCAGCGTATGGTCGCGGAAAAGACCGGCCTTGCGCCGGAGGAGATTCTGCCGCTTTCCACCGGCGTTATCGGCCGGCAATTGCCCATGGACAGATGGGCGGCCGCCGTGCCGGAACTTGTAAACAGCCTCGGCGCCCGCGATGCCGAAGGCTTTGCCCGCGCTTTCATGACCACGGACGCCTTTCCCAAATTTGCCGCGCGCGATCTTGATCTGGGTTCCGGCCAGGTGCGTCTGACTGTTATGGCCAAGGGGGCCGGAATGATTTGCCCCGACATGGCTACCATGCTCTGTGTCGCTCTGACCGATGCCGCTGTGGAGCGACGGCTCTGGCAGGCCATGTTCAGACGAGCCGTCAATAAAACATTCAACAGGGTCAGCGTTGACGGGGATACTTCCACCAACGACACCATTCTTGGCCTTGCCAACGGCGCTTCAGGCATTTCAGTCGGCGCGGAGGCCGATATTGTTCTCTTTGAGGAGGCGCTCGGGGAAATTTTGGGCGACGTGGCCTATATGCTGGTCAAGGACGGCGAAGGCGCGAGCAAGGTCATTCACATAAGGGTGAAGGGGGCGCGTAACGATGCGGATGCCGAACTGGCGGCGCGCAGCGTCGGGCATTCCCAGCTTGTCAAAACCGCCATATATGGCGGCGACGCAAACTGGGGCCGTATCGTCACGGCTGTCGGTTACAGCGGAGCGGCCTTCAAGCCTGTCGATGTCAGCCTCGCTTTATGCGGTATTGAGCGTTTTTCCCGTGGGCAGCCTGTCAACGACGACCGCGAGGAGGATTTGGCGCGGCTTCTCAAGGCCGTGGACATCCATGTTGACATCACCCTCGGTGACGGACCGGGCGCATACATGTTTCTGGCTTCTGATCTCGGGCACGAATATGTGAGTCTGAACGCGGAATATCGTTCCTGAAGCTGTCCATAAGTCTGTCAATCTCGCCGGGAGACAAAATTCGCGCATGCCCCGGGGGCAGGTCTCCCAGAGTCAAAATGCCCTGTGAAACGCGCTTCAGGCGCAGTATGGTCAGATTCAGATCGCGGCACATCCGGCGTATCTGACGATTTATCCCCTGGCGGAGCGTCAGGGCGAGAATTGTGTTTCCCGTTTTGTCCGTGGCCGCTTTCACGGCGACAGGCAGGAGTTTGTCGCCTTCGGACAATGTCATTCCCGTACGCATGGCCCGCAGCACGTCAGCGTCAACCGGACCGCGGACAACAATTTCATATTTTTTTTTCTGGTGCCAGGAGGGATGGGTGAGACGGTAGGTGAGGTCGCCGTCATTTGTGAGCATCAGGAGTCCTTCCGAGAAATAGTCCAGCCGGCCGACAGGGTAGAGCCCGCAGGTTCTGAGATGTTCGGGCAGGCAATCCACGACCGTGCGGCGCCCCTGGGGATCGCGCACTGTGGAAACAACGCCCGCGGGTTTGTTCAGAAGCACATACACAAATTTTTTCGGGCCGCGGGGCGCATGCCCGTCAACACGCACTGCATCCTCCGGGAAAACAGTGCGGCCGGGATTTTGTTCAAGTTCTCCATTAACCCGCACGCATCCGGCAAAAATCAGGGCATCCGCCTTGCGCCGGGAACAGAATCCCGCCGCGGCCACGGCCTTGTTCAGACGCCTGCCGGATTTTTTTTCTGTATCCATATCAATGGCATAGTGTTGAAAGGGTGGCGTTGTGTCAAGTTATATATTGAGGCTTTCCGGATTAAAGTTTACATAATTATCATTATGGGACAAAAAAACTTGTCAAACAACCCATTCAGGACTACAGTGCCGAATGCAGTATTTCGGAGGAACTCATGGGATTTGCAGGCAGCACGTCAAGCTTCACCCGTTTCCGTATTCTTGATCCGGTTCCGCAGCCGCTCTGGCAGCAATTGCCGGACAGATTGCGTAAATACGCTTTCCGGGATATTGACGACTCCCAGGAAATGTCATCCTGCGGATGGGTCAGCTTTGACAACATGCTTGATACCGCCTGGAGCGAAATTCCCCCGCAGAAAGCCGACTATGTGGTTTTTTCCCTGAGACTGGACAGAAGACGCATTCCGGCGGGAGTTGTAAAAAAGTATATGAGCCTTGCCTTTATTGAAGAAAATGAGCGCCTGCGCCGGCAGGATAAAAGTTTCATTTCCCGTGAGCGCAAAAAAGAAATCAGGGAACAGGTGCTTGCCCGCCTGCGCGGTCGCTTCCTGCCCGTTCCCGGCGAATTCAACGTGTTATGGCTCACGAAAAGAAACGAAGTCTGGTTTGCCTCCACCCGGGAAAGCATGATTGATCTTTTCCTTGAAGAATTTTTGAAAACCTTTGAACTTCATCTGGAACAACTGACCCCCTATAATATGGCTTCCGGCGTGTTGGGCGGGGACAGCCCGGCCTGTCTTGATCATCTGGAAGCCGCATGCTTTGCCCCGATTTCACAATAAACCGATACTTCAAATGAATGCCCGGACACATATAGAATCGGCCGATGTCATACTTGGTCAGGAATTTCTGACCTGGCTCTGGTACCAAAGCGATACCGCCCCCGGCGCGTTTACGGACAAAAACGGCGTCGCTTTCTCCGTCTTCATGGAGCAACGCATTGTTGTCCAACTGGGGGAAGGCGACGCCAGGGAAACGGCTTCCGTCACAGGCGCCTTTTCCCCTTTAAGGGAAGCCAGATTCGGACTGGGCACGGGGAAAAAAGTTGCCCGCGCCCAGATCCGCCTTGAAAAGGAAGATCTGGCGTTCCGGTTTACCCTGAGGGCGGAAGATTTTTCTCTGGTGTCCGTCAAAACCCCAAAACTTGATGCGATTGATCCGGATGACGACCCGGACGCCCTTCTCCTGGAAAAATTTTATCTGCTTGAAGTCTGTGTTGATTTGCTTGATTCACTTTACTCGCATTTTCTGCGCTTGCGCCTCTCTCCAGGCTGGCTGGATGAAGTGGCCCATATCGGACGCTGGCTGACCCGTCTTGACTGACAAATCCGCACACATGCCGGGCACTGCCGTTTTTTCGCGCCGGCGCTTTGCCGGAATCGCCATAAGAGTCCTCAGAAAGACATTCTGGATGTTGCTGGTGCTGTTCGGCATCACGTGCATAAGTTTTTTTGTCATTCATCTCGCGCCGGGGGCTCCGTCGGACGCGGAAACCACCTTGAATCCCCTGGCGGGAGAAGCCGCGCGGCGGCAGCTGGAAATCCTTTACGGCCTTGACCGTCCATTGCACGTGCAATATTTTGACTGGGTCGTCCGTTTGCTGCGCTTTGACTTCGGCAATTCCATGTCGGCGGACGCAAGGCCTGTGCTGACGAAAATCGCCGAACGCCTGCCGCTGACCATCGGCGTCAACCTCATTTCGCTGGTTCTCGTTCTGGTCATTGCGATACCGCTGGGCATCATTACGGCATGCAAACAGAACTCCCTGCTGGACCGTCTGGTGACGATTCTTGTTTTCCTGGGTTTTGCCATGCCGTCCTTCTGGCTTGCCCTGCTGCTCATGCTCTTTTTCGGCATTGAACACCATTGGCTTCCGGTATCGGGCCTGACCTCTCTGAATTTTCCGGAACTCGGCTTCTGGGACAAATGCTCCGACCTCGCAAACCATCTTGTGTTGCCTGTAACCGTTTATACAGTCGGCGGTCTCGCCGGCATGTCGCGCTACATGCGAGCCTGTATGCTTGAAGTGCTGCGTCAGGATTACATTCTGACGGCGCGTTCCAAAGGATTGTCGCAACACGCCGTCATCCTGCATCACGCCCTGCGCAACGCCCTGCTGCCGGTCATTACCCTGCTCGGGCTCTCGGTGCCGGGTCTCATCGGCGGCAGCGTGATTATAGAGTCCATTTTTGCCTTGCCCGGCCTGGGACAACTTTTCTATGCGGCGGTAATGGCGCGCGACTACACGCTGATCATGGGCAATCTCGTTCTTGGGGCTGTGCTTACCCTTGCCGGCAATCTGCTGGCGGACGTCTGCTACGGACTCGCTGACCCGCGTATCCGCTTGTCCAAAGGCGGCGTCTGATGAACATTACGCTGCCCCCATGCTTTGCCGGCCGGCATGTCATGTTGATTCCGGGAGCGGTCATTGTGCTCGTCATGTCCCTGGCCGCCATCTGCGCGCCTCTCCTGGCGCCCTACCCGCCTTTCGACCTGCATCTGAATCATATTCTTGAACCACCGTCCACCCGGTTCTGGCTGGGAACGGATCGCCTCGGGCGAGATGTATTCTCGCGCATGCTGTACGGAGGACGTGTTTCTTTGTGGATCGGCTTTGTGGCTGTCGGCATTTCCGTCGGCATCGGCACCGCGTTGGGTCTGATAAGCGGTTATTACCGGGGATGGGTTGACGAAGTCATCATGCGCGCCGTCGACATCATGCTCTGCTTCCCGTCATTTTTTCTGATTCTCGCGGTGATAGCCTTTTTGGAACCGGATATGACAAACATCATGGTTGTCATAGGGCTGACCTCCTGGATGGGGGTAGCCCGCCTTGTCCGCGCGGAAACCCTGAGCCTGCGCGAACGGGAATTTGTGGCCGCGGCGAGACTGGCCGGTCTTCTGTCAAGACGCATCCTGTTTTCGCATATTTTGCCTAATGCCCTCGCCCCTGTGCTGATCACTGCAACCTTGGGCGTGGCGGGCGCCATTTTGGTGGAATCCGGCTTGAGTTTTTTGGGTCTCGGCGTTCAACCACCCACCGCCAGCTGGGGAAATATGCTCATGGAAGGAAAAGCGGTCATCGGCACAGCGCCCTGGCTTTCCGTATACCCCGGCCTGGCGATTCTGGTGACTGTGCTCGGCTACAACCTGCTGGGTGAATATCTGCGGGAGATACTGGATCCGCGAACAAAACAATAAAGTAACGCTTTAACTGTAACGCCTGCAACAACACATACAATCACGCCAAACCTATGCTGGATTATCTGCGTATTCGCAACCTGGCCCTCATAGAAGATATGGAACTGGAGTTTTCCCCGGGCATGAATGTGCTTACCGGCGAAACCGGGGCGGGTAAAAGTTTCATTCTCAAGGCGCTGGGCTTTCTTCTGGGCGACAGGCTCTCGCCGGAAATGGTGCGCGCCGGCGCGGATCGGGCGCAAGTTGAGGCCTTGTTTCTGCGGAATGAAGAGGAGCTTGTGGTCAGGCGTGAAATATCCGCCCGGACTGGCCGCAGCAGACTGTACGTCAATGACGGTTTGAAATCCCGGGACACCCTCAGGGAAATGCGGGACGATCTGATTACGCACACCAGCCAGCACGCGCAGCAAATGCTGCTCCGCCCTGCTTTTCAAGCCAGACTGATAGACGCGGCCATTGCGCGGTCGCCTTTACCGGCCGAACGCGACGTGCTGTGCCGCGCGCTCGCGAAGAACAGAACGGAACGCGAAGTCCTGCGGAAAAAATATGCTGACCTGGCGGCGCGACGGGATTTACTGGAAATGCAGCAAGCGGAAATAGATAAAGTATCACCTGAAGAAGGAGAAGAGGAACGACTGGAGGAACTGCGCGTAACAATACGCAATTCCGCGCAAGCATCAAAAAATTATGCCGAGGCGATTGCCCTGCTTCATGGCGAGAATGGTCATGGACTGCTGGAACAGCTTGCAAAATTTGAAAAACTTCTCAACAAGTGTGGCGACAGTGACCCGTCGTTTACGGAGTCGGCCGAAGCAATCTCGGCACTGTGCCGGCAAATCGGCTCCCTTTCCAGCAAGCTGCGCCATCCGCCGCGGCGTCTTGTGGAGGGAGCGGATATTGAGCGCATTGAGGAACGCCTCTTTGCTTTGGCGCAGATGAAACGCAAGCTGCGCAGAACTTTTCCGGAAATTCTCGCCCTGCGGAAGGAAATCGCCGCAAACCTGTCCTTTCTGGACGCCTGCGCTCTTGACCTCTCGCGGCTGTCCAAAGAAGAAAAAACGCTCACGGCAAAACTCAAAAAAACACTTGAGGCGCTTGTTCCGTTGCGCCGCGACGCTACGCGGGAATTTGTCAGACTTCTTGAGGAGGAACTCCATACCCTCGGTTTTTCCTCTGAACTCGCTGTGATTCCGGAATATGTCCCGCAGGAGATTCAGCCCGGCGTACATGATGAAACCGTGCGTTTTCTCTGGGCGCCAAATCCGGGCCAGCCGCCGCAACCGCTGGACCGTATCGCATCGGGCGGCGAGCTTTCCCGATTTCTGCTGGCCCTGGTGGGCATGCGCCATGTTCCCGCAAGCACTACCTATATTTTTGATGAGGTTGACGCGGGGGTTGGCGGCCTTGTCCTGAACAATCTCGCGCAAAAACTGAAATCACTGGCTGGAAAGCATCAAATATTGCTTATAACGCACTGGCCCCAACTGGCGGTTCACGCTGAAAAGCATTTTTTCATCAGCAAAGAAGTGCGTAACCGCCTGACCTATACCCTCTGCGTGCAACTCAACGCAACCGAACGCCGTGCCGAACTGTCCAGAATGGCCGGCGGAGGAGCGCACGGAGAAGCCATTGCCCGGAGCTTGCAGGAATGAAATGAGTGAACCGCCCTGCCGAGTTTCCCGCGCATATTCTGGAATCTTTTTTGCTTTTCTTTGTTTGATACACTGGTCAGCATCGTGCGGGAGCATAGCCCTCAACAACCCGACATCACGTCAGAATTTGATACGAATGCCTTGTCAGGCCTTTCGAGGAATTTTTGATCAAGTCATTTGGTGGCGCTTTCCCGCCTGCGATTGTTTTCAAACCTTTTCCATAGTGCATTTCAGCGGAAAACCGGCTTCCTGCGCCTTGCGGCGCACCTGGCGCACCCTGGTTTCCGCGATTTCGCGCGTGAATATGCCGCACTGGCCGATGCCCTGTTTGTGAACACGCACCATAATGGCCGCCGCCTGCTCATGCGTCTTGTGGAACACGGAACAGATGACGCCGACGACAAAATCCATGCTTGTATAATCGTCATTGTGCAGCAGTACAGCGTATCTGTCAGGCTCCTTGAGCTTTTTTTCAACGACCAGGCCGCCGGATTCCTCATGCCCGTATCCGTTGTTTCCGTCTTTATACTGTCCCATCTCAAATTTCCCGCGCAAAACCAAGTTTTTTCCGCCAGAAACGGCGCTGTTCCCCGCTGAAAACAAAAGAACGCTCAAACGGCATGTTGTGCCGCCGCCGCCAGTCCTGATGCAGATCGTGATAATTTTTTATGCTTGCCGTACGCTCGTCAAGCCCCAGCAATGCCGCCACCCGCGAGAGACGGGCGGGGTCACCTTCCAATTCGACAGCCGTCACAAAAGGCAGCACATCCAGGCACACTTCCACAGCATTGAGCCGCCAGCATTCACGGATTTTCTCATAACGCGCCGTCATCGCATAGCCCAGCCCCTCCAGTATCGCACTCACGGAAACGCCGTCCGCGACTTCTGCCTCCCGTTCATCACAGACTTTAAAACCATTTTGCGATTCCCGCGGCGATTTAAGCGTAAGCAGATACCTCTTTTTGTCCGGCCACTCCTGCGTGCGCAGACGCAAAAGACGTTTGTCCAGAAGCAGAAGCTCCCCGGCGGTATCGAAAAGCACATTGCGTTCAAAATGCGCACCGGCGCATCGCGCCCCGTGCCCTTTCAGCGCCGGCCGCAGGGCATCGAAATCCACATTTATATATTTGCGTTCAATTTCCAGGGTCATTGCGCGCATTCAAGTCCTGCTGAAAAGGAGGCGTTGCAAGGCCGCCACTGTGGCGACACCTCCTTTGGATCCGTCCGGGTGCACAACGGGACCATAACCGAGCCTCCGCGCCTGCGCGAAACGCAGATCCTGCGCCGTTACCGCCCGCACCTGGCCATTCAGATCCACTTCTCCCCACAGGACGCATTTTTCAGGCAACGGGACGTCATAATAAGAAGACAAAACCGCCGTCACCAGAGCCAGATCCATGCCCGGTTCCTGTAAACGGATGCCGCCGCCGATTTTTGCGTAAATGTCCACCTGCGCCAAGTTGAGTTTAAGATGTTTTTCAAGCACCGCCAATAACAGATGCAGGCGGTTGACGTCAAAACCAAGCGCCGTGCGGCGTGGAATGGTCAAAAACGTGCGCGCGACCAGAGCCTGCACCTCCACGGCCAGCGGGCGCCGGCCGTCCACCGCCATCACGACCGCGGTGCCCGGCAGCGACGGGTCACGCGCTTCCAGAAAAAATGTGGACGGGTCGTCCACCACCTGCATGCCCTCGGCGCTCATACGAAAAACAAGCAGTTCCTCGTTGGGGCCAAAACGATTTTTCAATATGCGCAGCAGGCGAAAAGCGTTCCGCCTGTCGCCTTCCAGAGCGATAACCGTATCCACCGCGTGTTCCAGAAGGCGCGGCCCTGCCAGAACGCCGTCCTTGGTGACATGTCCGATCAATATCAGCGTGGTGGCGGCGCGGCGACAGGATTCCAGCAGAGCCGTCGCGACGGCGCGCACCTGGCTCACGTTCCCCGGAAGACCGTCGGCCGCCGGACTCGCCAACGTCTGGACGGAGTCAAGCACAAGCAGAGCCGGAGATTCCGCGTCAAGCGCGGCCAGGACGTCTTCCAGACGCGAGGTGGCCAGGGCCTTCAGACCGGGCGCAAGCGCTCCAAGACGTTCCGCCCTGGCTTTGATTTGCTGCAGAGATTCCTCGCCGGTCGCGTAGAGCACGGTTTTTTCCTGTCCGGCAACGAAACCCGCCACCTGCATCAGGAGGGTGGATTTGCCTATACCCGGTTCCCCCCCCAAAAGTACGGCGGCTCCGGGCACAAGCCCTTTGCCGAGCGCCCTGTCCAGAGCCGGCAGGCCGCTGGCATAGGGATTAAAACCGGAATTTTGAACGTCCCGCAACGATACCGGACGATTTACCTCTGAAAAATGACCCGCATTCAGGACGGAGGGCGGCATCACCGCTTCAAGAGTGTTCCAGGCGTGACATTGCGGGCATTGGCCGCGCCATTGCAACGTTTTGGATTTGCATGCCGAGCAGACGTAGACTTCACGGGGTTTGCTCATTTGAAGTCTTCCACCAGTTCAGGGGGATCCGGGGCATGCAGAACCTCCCCATTGGACAGCCCCATGCTGCGCCAGTCCGCCATACAGACAATTTGACCGGCGCTCACAACGCGTTGCGCAAGCGGATTCTGAAGGTCAAATTCAACCGTCCAATGCCGGACATACTCCTCGCCCGGCTTGACAGGCTGGGTGTTGTTCAGATACCGCCGCAACAATTCCTCGCCGCCTTCGGAGCTGAAAATCACCTCAATATTTGTGTTGTTCACAGTCAGCGACGCGACATTTCTGCCGAGCACATTTACCACCAACAAAAGGGTGCTGCCGTCGGAGAGCCTTTCCGGCCCCGCGGAGCAAGATTGCAGAGGCAGTATCCCGTTCATGCGCTTTAATGTTTCCTGCCTCTTGTGAACCAGCTCATCACGGCGGGCCGCCATGCGTTGCAACTGCGCCTCGCGGAATTGTCCCACAAGCTCGTCGGCATTGGCGATGTCACGGATTATCCAGTTCCCGTCGTTGTTCTCCGTATGCAACTCTACCGAAAAAGTCCGGTCCAGCATGGGGTGTTCAATCTTTGTGCCGAGCGTGACGACAGACTCGCCGGCATCATCACGCGCCGTCCGGACAACAAGATTTTTCGAGAACTGCGTCAAAAAATCATCGGGCAATACCGCAAGGGGCGTCTGCAGAAGTTTTTGCGCATCCTGTTTTTCCGTAGCGGGCTCCTCCTTGACCATTACCCGCTGCAACAGCTGCGTCTGTATCATATGTTTCAAATCCCGCACCTGGTCCGGCCCTTGTTTGAAAAACGTATATTTGCGGGCGATTGCTTGAGCCAAGCGCTCCGAAAGCGTATTGAAATCGACATGCTTCGCCAGTTGTTCCGCCTTTGGAGGCCGCAAAGCCGAAGAAAAGCTGTTGAAGGCAAAAAAATCCGACTGGCGGTATTGATAATAACGCCATCCCAGATAACCACCGAAGACAAGCAGCGCAACAAAAAGCGATATAAAAGCCAGCGCCACAAGACGCCCGCGCAGATATGCCAGCAGACCGAAAATAAAATTTTTTCCCGTATCTCCTAAAAGTTTGGAGTCTTGCCTCTCCTTGGGAACAGATGATTTTTTATCCATAATTGTTACCAGTCAATTTATTCTTTATTATTGGGATCATCATTGACCCGACGGCATTCCAGCACGGTCGCCGGAGATGCGAACCGGGCGTTGCGCAGCCGGAGAGGCAAAGGCGTCACAAAACCGGGCGGCGCGATGTCCATGCGGATAATGCACCACGCGCCAAGCGGCAGGATGCGCGTTACCGCCTGGCGAAAAACTCCGCCGCGAATTTTGTTCCACATGCGAACCGGACCGGACAGCGCGCTCAACGAAGTCAGACTGCCCATGCCGTGCTGCTTCAGCTTCCGCCATATTCTGAAACAGTTGTACCGGGGCCAGGGCCAAAATCTGCCGTTGCCGAGTCTGTACAACGTATAAGACAGGGAAGCCGAATTCCAGAAGGCGACGGCAAGTCCGCCTGTCGCCACGCGCAATGCCTCGGTCAGGCTGTTTTCAAACGCCGGCCAATTTTTTGCCGCGGCGTGCAGAATTACCCAGTCAAAGGAATCGTCTTCAAACGGCAGATACTCGCCGGACGATGCCATGATTTCCGTCCGAAAACCAACGTGGGCCAGAGCCCGGCGCCGCAGGCAGGGATCATGTTCCGTCGCGGTCACGTCAAAGCCGCACTCCCAGAGGACAGGCAAAAAAACGCCTTCGCCGCAATTTATTTCCAGAAGTCTTTTGCCCCGGCGCGGCCAGGCCGCCAGACAATTCTGCAACAAATCCGCGCGCGCCTTCAAACCCAGACGGCCGGACACTCTCAGACAGCGGCTTTCATTCCGTACCATACCCTACCCCGCCAGCATGCGACAGGATTAAAGCAGAATCCGCGACATTATGCAACATTACACGACAATGTGATGATTTTATTGTTTTTTGTATGGGAAAAGCCCAGAGAGAAATTTTTGCATTGCGGCCCCAAATATCGTAAAAGAACCGGACATGGCACAATGTACGGCAATTCAACAAAAGGCCCGCGCGAGGCGGACGGCCGGTATAATTCCGCTGGCAGCGCGGCTTGCCATTGCGCTCTCGGCGGGGTATGCTTGGATATGTCCAGACAAATTTTTCTGCGGCGTACCCGGATGGCGCTCGTCCTGATTGCGCTATACTGCGCCTGCGGGCTGCTCTCACCCCGCGTCATGGCGTTTGCGGCTTCAAAAAAATCGCCGCCCTCGCCGCTGTATGGCGGCGGACGGCCCCTGGATCCGCAAAACGAACGGCATGGGCTTCCCCGGTCCTTTACCATGGGCGAGGCCGTATCCCGCGCCCTTAAATTCAATCCGTCCCTCGGTTCCCAGGAGTCGCAAAGCCGTTCTTCGGAAGAGGGACGCAAGGCGGCCCGCGGAGCCTTCGGCCCCCGCCTCGGCATGAGCTATACCGCCGTGAGGCAAGAGCGGGAATCATCGCCTGTCACCACGCGCCCCCCGGAAATGGGTATGTACAACTTCGGCGTCGAGATTTCCCAGCCTGTTTTCCAGGGCTTCAAACTTCTGGCGGATTACCGGAAAGCGGCCTTGCAGGCGGACAGCGACAAGGCCACCTTGCGCAAGGCCGAACTGGATATGACGGAACAGGTGCAGCGTTACTTCCTGGACTATCTGAGACGCGAGGAAAACGTCATAAGCGAACGCGATTCTCTTGCCAGACTGCGCGACCAGCTCAACATAACAAAGGCCTTCCACGATGTCGGCCTCCGGCCGCGTCTTGATGTCCTACAGGCGGAAGTCAACGTCAGCCAGGCGGAAAATCTGCTGGTTCAAGCTGAAAACAGCCGCGACACATGTCTGGCCATGCTCAACACCCTGCTCGGACTGCCGGCAACGGCGAAAACCGCCTATGTGGGAAAATTGGCCTATATCCCCTTCAAACGTCCGCTGGAGATGTGTCTTGAAACGGCTTACCGCCAGCGGGCTGACCTCTATATAGCGGCCAGGGCGGTGGAAATCGCCGATAAAAACCAACTCGCCGCGCAAAGCGATTATTATCCGCAGGTGGAGGCCTACTACAACGTCACCAATACCGGCAATACCCCCGGGCTGCAACGCGCCGGCGAAGGCGGGTCACGCGGCACAAATTGGGAAATCGGCGCGCGGGCCGTCTGGAATGTGTTTCAGTGGGGAACCACCTGGTATGCCGACAAGCAGGCCGGCTGGCTTGTGACAAAAATGCGCTATGAAGAGGAGAACCTGAAACTCGGCGTTGGCTATGACGTCAAATCGAAACTGCTTGCCGTGCGTGAAGCCGAAAAGCGTATTGCCCTTGCGGAGAAAAGCGTTGAACAGGCGACGGAAGCCTTTAACGCGGCGTTGGCCCGGTACAGGGAACAAGTGGGCACCAATTTTGAAGTATTGGACGCATCCACAAAGCTCACCACCGCGCAGGCGTCCCTTACCGGCGCCAAGGCGGACTATTTGACGGCGCTTGCCCAGATATATGTCGCCATGGGCGAATTTCACGCCGATCTTTTGCAGGCGCAATAACCCGGCAACACGCGGTATGAATTCCCGGGAGCTCACCATCATCCCTCTTGGCGGCCTTGGGGAAATAGGGCTCAACTGCCAGCTTTGGGAAACGGCCCACGGCGCCGTCATGCTGGACTGCGGCCTGATGTTCCCCGACGACGGGCACCTTGGAGTGGATGTAGTCATTCCTTCGTTCGATGCCGTCAGCCGCGTAAAAGACAAGCTTTCCGGCATCGTGCTGACGCATGGTCATGAGGATCATATCGGCGCCCTTCCCTGGCTCGTCCGGGAGCTTAACAAAGGAACCCGCATTTACGGTTCTGGCCTGACTTTGGCCTTTGTGGAGCAGAAACTTCGCGAGCGCGAAATACTGCGCTGGGTGACGCTCTGCCCGGTTACTGCCGATACGGTGCTGAATCTGGCGGATATGGATTTTCACTTCCTGCCCGTCTGTCACTCCATCCCCGAAGGCTTTGGGCTTGGCGTGGAAACCCCGGCAGGCCGGATTGTACACAGCGGAGACTTCAAAATTGACCCCCACCCGTTAAGCGGCCCCGGCACGGATGTACAAATTTTCAAAAATTTCGCCGGCCCGGAGGGCGCCCGTCTGCTCTTTTCCGACTCGACCAATGTCATGCGTCCCGGCCGGTCGCTTACGGAACGTGAAGTCAAGAAATCGCTCGGCAGACTTTTTGATACAGCGGCCGGGCGCATCATAATCACGCTTTTTTCCAGCCATATTCAGCGGATTCAGGAGGTATTCGATCTTGCGGAAGAACACGGACGAACCGTGGTGATAAGCGGCAAATCTCTGGCCAACAACATAGAGACGGCCTGCGGACTCAAACTCCTGAATCTTCCTTCCGTTTTTTTCAATGCGAACAACGGGACGCCGAATCTGCCGAACCACAAACTCGTGCTTCTTGTCACGGGAGCTCAGGGAGAGCCGCTCTCCTCCCTCTCCCGCATGGTGCTGGGCGGTCATCGTCAACTCGACATACGGCAGGGCGACACCGTCGTCATGAGTTCACGCATGATTCCGGGCAATGCCAGGGCGATTTCACGTCTTGTCAATGAAATGTACCGCCTCGGCGCGGAAGTGATTTATGAAGACATTGACGCCGTTCACGCGTCGGGTCACGCCCACAGCGAGGAGTTGCGCGATATGCTTCTGGCCGTCAGGCCCCGGATTTTCGTACCTGTACACGGCGAATACCAGCATCTTGTGAAACATGGCCGTCTTGCCCAGTCCTGCGGTGTCGCCCCGGAAAATATCGTGATTCTGGAGGATGGCAGACCGCTGACTCTCACGCGAACATCCTTCCGGGTCGAAGCGCGCAAGATGGTCAAGCATACTCTGGTAGACGGCAAAGGCGTTGGAGATGTCGGCGTCGCCGTACTCAGGGAACGGCGTATTTTGGGCGGCGAGGGAATGGTTATTGTAGTGCTGGTGATGGATTCCGCCACGGGCAATATAATCCACGGACCTGAAATCACTTCCAAAGGCTTTATTTTCGAACAACACTACAGTTACAGTTACGTTCTGGAAGACGCGAAATGCCTGGTATTGGATGAAATAGAGACAGCATACGGGAACACGCAACGATTGCGCGAGAACATTCGATCCACATTGCGAAAATTCTTCAAGCGCGTTTTGGAACGCGATCCTGTGGTTGTCGCAATAATCAGTGAAATCTGAAAAGCGGCGGCCGCCTTGCCTGGGCAATGTTCCGCCTTTTTTTTAAAACGCCTTCGCGCAAAGGAGCAACAAGACGCTCCGTCTGCAGCGCGGCATTGTATTCCTGCGCCACTATCTGCTTGGCCGCTTCACGTATGAAGGTCAGTTTCGGCGCCAGATTAAGCACGCCTGCCACAGTTTCGGCAATGGCTCCGGGCTCCGCATAATCGCACAAAAAACCGTTTTTGCCGTGCTCCAGAACTTCTTTTACCGGGGCCGTGTCCGAACCAACCACAAGAGCGCCGCAGGCCATGGCTTCCAGAAAGCCTGTGGACAAAGCATGGGGGGCCGTCAGGTACACGTGAACGGTTGAAGCCCGCAGCATCTGACGATACTTGCTGATCGGACGCACGCCAAGCAGATGTAAGCGCGAACGCGCCTTGTCGGACAGGGGAACGTCCGCGAGCAACTGGCGGTATTTCTCCGTTTCCTCCCGGCGTATGGTTTCCCCGCCCTGCCGCGGCTTGCTGCGACGATCCGGCCAGAGCATGATAATATGGCAATTGGGCCTTTTGCTCAATATTTGGGGAACAGCCTGCAAAAATTGGGAAAAACCTCGTGACGGATCCTGGTACGGACCGGAAAAACTGACAATTTCAGCGGTATTTGCGAGCTTTAGATGCGTTGTCTCGTCAACAAAGAATTCAGGGACGGATGAAAAAAAGGCGGTATTGATCCCGTGATGGATTACATGAAGTTTTTTGTCCAGAAAATCCGGGTAGTGCGATTTTTGCCATACTGACGAAGTAAAGGCGAAGTCGCAGTCTCCCAGTGCGTTATATTCCCAGAGATTGCGTATTCTGGCGGGCGCGAATTCGGCGGGGGTAATATCATGGTTGAAAAAGGTCTGTTGGCCACGCCTATAAAACCAGTCCGCCTCTATCGCGTAAAAAGCGTTTGGAAAAACGTCCCGGACAAACAGGGAACCGGGCATGGAAGATGAAGCGCAAATCAGATCAGGTTCATAACCGTCCTTGCTCAGGAGCAGCAAGGCATTGCCCGCTCTGGCGGCGCGTCTGTATCGCTGAACCAGATCATTCTCAACCGAATCCCGCGTTATGTGCTTCAGCGGCGGCGCAAGACGCAGGCGGCGGACATTCGTCCGCGCTGATTTCTGGCCGGTTTCCGAAAGGAAAAGAATGGTGTTTTCGGGCTGTACGCCAAAGGCATGGACCAAAAGCCGAAACGATCCCGGAAAGGTTTTGTGCAGAAAAAGAATGCGCATGTATCCTCCAAAAACAGGCTATGATTCCGAGTCTGTCAATTCGCCGGAAAGAAGCGTCTTCAGGAAAACCCCTCCCTGTTCTGACTTGAGAAACTCGATAAGCGCCTGCACTACTTTTAAATCATACTTGTAAGGCTTTGTGGTGAATACATTTATCGCCTGCTGCGCGTCCAGGGCCGAACGGTAGGAGCGCGGCCGCATCAGGGCGCAAAACGTGTTTGCCACCGCAAGAATTTTCGCGTTCAGGGATATTTGCTCGTCCTTCAGGCCGGCGGGATACCCCGAACCGTCTATACGTTCGTACATCTGAACGATGGTTTCCAGCACGGGAATGCCGAATTCTATTCCTTCAAGAACCTTGCGCGCGTATTCCACATGCTTTTTCAACAGGGCGCGCTCTTCATCATTCAGTTTCTCGGATTTGTTCAGCAAATCCCTCGGCAACTGGATCATGCCAATCTGCGAAAGACTCGCCGCCGTGCGCAATGTCGCCAGCGTCGCATCGTCGTTTTTCTCCAGATAACGCGCCAGCGCGACGGCCAGTTTGGCGGTGAACGAAGACTGCCCGCACAGGTAGGGGTCCACCGCCTCAATGGCGCGCACAAAAACGGCCACAGTCTGGGTGATCATGTGCTGCGCGCGCCGTTGCGCCATAACCAGATCCATGATGTCGTTATAGACGGAGACAACGCCCAGAATTACACCGTTTTCACCGCAGAAAGGCGAGCAGGAAGTAAGAAAATGCCGTGCCGCTCCATTGATTGGCAGCACTTCCGTAAAACTCGCCATTTTTTTTGATTGATATACGGCCTGGGTATGCGTAACAAGACTTCTGGCCATATCCGCATTCAGGTTTTTGTAAGAAAGGCCGGTCAAATCCGTCTGGCTCAACCCTGTCATTTGCGCATAACTCTGGTTGGCGTAATATATGACGCCATTCAGGTCATTGAGGATAATACCGGCGGAAAGGGCGGAATTCACGCCGTCCATGATCTGCTTCTGCTGGTTGACTATTTGGTAGAGATAACGCATTTTATCGGCGATGGCGCGCTCGCGGCGCCCCAAAGCCCACCACCAGAGGGCTACAAGAACAATGGCGGCAAGAGACACCAACAGGGCGCCGATAATAATCACATTGCGGCGAAAATCGGCATAATCCTTTTCAATTTTGCCGGCGTCCATCATTTCCGCCGCATACCAGATCAAACCGGGAACCGGCAAGGCGATGGAATACGCCTGATACTCCTTGCCTGACGCGGCGGGCATTTTACGCAATTTGAGAGGCAGACCACGGCCGGCCTCCAGGCGCCAGTCTGGAGGCAGGGTTATCAGCTGTGGTCCGCCGGTCGTTTCGGCAATTATCTGCGGGTGTTCGCCCCGCGCCTGTATGACGCACGAATTGAAGATCCCCTTTTCCACACCGGGACGGGTGGCGTTTCTGAGTACTTGCGCGACATCGCAAGTAACAAGCAAAGCGGCAACAACATGCTCGCTGGGGGAAAAGTACAACGGCGCCCGTATGGGGAAAACCATATCCATCAGCAAAACGCCCTCATGCAGTCGCGCGGGCAAAAACACCGGCGTTTTGTTGTCAATTACAGGCGACAGCAACTCTTTCTCTTCCCTTGACAAATCCGTCGCGCCCGAAAGGGAGATGTAGGCATCCATCTGTCTGTTCAACAAACAGACATTCAGACAGGCGTTTTTTGCCGCAAAGTCCTTCAACTGGCTGAGTATCACGGGCAAGCGCGACAGAATGGGCTCTGTCGCGCCCGGCCTGCGTTCGTCGGAAACTCCGTCGGGGGCCTCCTCTTCCGGAGGAAGCGGGAAATCCGCACTCTGTTCCGTGGTCAAACGACGCAACTCCCCGGCGGAAATGCCCGCATTGTCAACCTCCGCGGCAAAAAGGCGCAACATGTCAAGAGAAGTGAACATTTCCACCTGGCCCTTCAAGCGTCCGGACCATACAGTGAGATTTGCGACAGTACTCGCGGCACGGGACTTCAACCCCTGTTCGGTTTCTCTGTAAATGCGCTCTCTGCTTGCGTCCAGAACAAAATTTGCCGCTGTGACAACGCCTGCCCCCACCAGGGCCAGCAGCGCGAGAAGCGCAAAAGCAACGCGACCGCGCCTGGAATGTCGCTTATGTGTTGAATCTTGTGCCATCATGTTTCCTTGCGGTCCGCTCAACGTTCCCTGAGGGCATTTTGCTTGGCTTTAAGTATCGGTTTGAGTAAATAGTCAAGCACCGACTTCTTGCCGATCATAATATCCGTGGTCACCATCATGCCGGGGATGATGGGCAGCACTTCGTTGTGGTAGATGATGGATGTTTTTTGCGTGCGCACTTTTACCAGATAGTGATAGTTGCCCCTCTTGTCTTCAATGGTGTCCGCGCTGATGGATTCAAGTTTTCCTTCAAGTCCGCCATAGATGGAAAAATCATAGGCGGAAATTTTAACCATCACCTCCTGTCCGGGACGCAAAAAGGCCACATCCTTGGGCAATACCCTGGCTTCCACAAGCAGGGTGTTGTCAAGGGGCACAATGTCCATAATGGGTTCGCCGGGCTTCACAACGCCGCCAACCGTATTGATATATATCTGTTTTACCGTGCCGCGCACGGGCGTGCGCAATTCGGTCCGCGTAACACGGTCACCGCCCGCTGAAAGCGTTTCGCGCAGGGAGTTCAGTTCCTGACGGCGTTTGTTTATCTCATCGGTAATGGCCGTATTCTGCTCCGCCCTGCGGGAAGCGATACGTTGCACAAACTCGTCCGCGGCCGCCTGGGCTTTGGGGATGCTTGCCGCAAGCATGTCTATCTGTCCCTGCAATTCCACGACCTTCTGCTGCAGACCCAGATATTCCATGCGGGAGAAGTTGTTCCGCAGGAGAAGTGAATACGCCGTATCGCGCTGTTCAATGGAAATGGCCAGACTGCGGTCAAGCTGATTTTTCCTTGCGATCTGCTCTCCCAGGTCATGCTGCCGCTGTTCATACTGGGCCTTCAGCACATCAAGTTCCGCATTAAGTCTTTCCTGACGCGATACCCAGGCATTTTCCTGGTCGTCCACAATCTGGCGAGCCCGGTTTACTGTGTTTTCGTCCACGGATTGTCCGATAAGCCGACCGGCCCATGCCTTCAAATCCGCGGGGTAAACCGGCCGCTGGTTTTTGAGTTCGCTTTCGAGACGCATGGTGGCAAGGCTGTTTTCTATTGCCTTGTTCGTGGCGTCACGATAGGAACTTTCCGCCATTTCATTGTCAAGCTGGGCAAGGATATCGCCCTTCTCCACAATCTGCCCTTCACGCACAAGCACCGCGCGCAAAATGCCGCCTTCCAGGTTTTGTATGGTCTGTGTGCGTTGCGAGCCTACCACCTGTCCTTCGGCGTGGGTAACTTCATCAATCTCCGCGAAAGCCGCCCAGATGATCAGCAGCAAAAGCATCACCGCCACCGTCACGGAAAGAGTGCGCACGCCAAAGCGCGGACGGCGCGCAAGGGCCGCGTCCACCTCGCCGGCAAACTGAACGTCGTCAGGCGTAAGGCCACGCAGCGGCGCATCCATGGCCGCGAACATGCCGGCCGCGCCCGACGGCCCCGCCGGCTTGCCGCCGGACGCGGCCTGATCCTGCTTGCGATGGCCAAGGACGCTTCTTACAGACTGCAAAAAATTTCTGTCCGGCTTTTGCTCATGCCCGCCGCCAAAAATCATATCCCGCAAAAAAAGCCATGGTCCGCCGTCCTCTTTTTTTTCTTTGTCAGACGCCGCACCGAGGGGACGCATATCAAACTGGTCGGGTTGCTCCGGGGAGACGGACACATCCGGGTCATTGGGATTACGCTTTTTGTCCAGCATGGCCGCGAAAAATTGATTTATGCCGTCCCCCGGCATACCCGGCATACTGGGCAATTCATTGTCGTCTTTGGCGATATCGGGCCCTTTTGCGTCACTCCGGGCTGATCGCTGCTCGAAAAGCGGCATGGCTCCCTGGCCTGGAGCAAGTACGGCGGAAGTCCGGTTTTTTCTGGAAGTCAGGTCCATATATCAATTTCCCGGGGGTTTCGGGGCCGCGGCCCCCACCGCGGCCATACTTTGTCTGGAACGCTCGCGAAGGCGTTGCAAAACCTTGTCACGCGGCCCGTCCATTTTGATTTGTCCGTTCTCCATGACAATCAGGCGCTCCACGATACGCAGCATGGAAAGCCGGTGGGTGACAAGCACAACGGTTCTGCCTTCCATAATGGTCTGTAAACGCTTTTGCAGCATGAGTTCCGAATCGGTATCCATATTGCTCGTGGGTTCATCCAGAATCAGCGCCTCCGGATCACGCACCAGGGCGCGGGCCAACGCCACGGACTGCCGCTGGCCTCCGGAAAGCGCCTTGCCCTGCTCGCCGACCTGCGCGGCGAAACCGGCAGGGTTATTGCGCAAAAAATCGGTAACTCCGGCCAGCGCCGCGGCGCGCAGAACCAGATGGTCATTGATGGTGGGATCTCCAAGGGCGATATTGTCCCTGATGCTGCCGTAAAACAGGGTAATATCCTGCGGCAGAACACCGACGCGCCCGCGCAAATCCGAACTGGGTATCTGGCGAATATCCACATCGCCGAATTTGACGGCTCCTTCCCTGGGTTGGTAAAGGCCTATCAGCAACCGGGAGAGCGTGCTTTTTCCGGAACCCATGGGGCCGATCACGCCGACGCGCTCACCCTGTTCTATGTGTACTGAAACGCGGTCAAGCGCCAGCCTCTCGGAGCCGGGATAGGCAAATGAAACGCCTTCCAGAGTAAACGACGGACGCAGCATTCCAAAATCCATGCAGCTCCGCTCCACCTGATTTTCTGAAGGCAATTCCATAAGTATGTCAAGCGCTTTCAGCGTCACTTGCGAATTTTGTATGCGTGTGAGCAGGGAAGCCATCTGCAGGAGCGGGGCCATGGTCCGGCCGACAAGGATATTGGCGCCGATAAGGGCGCCCATTGTCATGTCGCCGTCGTTGATGCGGTATACGCCCCACACAATCATGCCCACGGTGACGATTTGCGTAATCAGCATGGATGCCGTGATGGCCAGGTTGTTGTATTTGCGGGCCTCGCTGTTTGACTTCGCCGAAAGGCCCACCACGGATTCCCAGAGGCGCTGCATACGACTTTCGGCCATGCAGGATTTCAATGTTTCCAGTCCGGCGACAATTTCAACAAGCAGGGCATTTTTTTGCATATTCTGCTTGTAACTCGTCTCCGCGCACTGTTTGGACCGATGCTGCAAAAATATCCCCACTCCGACAAGCAGGGGGATGGCGGCGATTGGCAGAAATACCAGCGGTCCTCCGATAAAGACTATGAGCAGAAGAAAAATAA
Source organism: Desulfovibrio sp. (assembly GCA_031291035.1). Classification (GTDB taxonomy): domain Bacteria; phylum Desulfobacterota; class Desulfovibrionia; order Desulfovibrionales; family Desulfovibrionaceae; genus Desulfovibrio. The sequence goes on along the minus strand of JAISLI010000019.1, from coordinate 7,538 downwards.
TCAGGAAAGGCAGGTCGATGCATGCGAGCAAACTGGATGAGCTGAAAAATTCACGCAGTTGTTCAAATTCGCGGAGATTGTTGACCAGCGCGCCGGTGGATTCAGGCTTGGCGTCAAGACGCATGGAAAGCACCTTTTCGACGAGGGTGCTTGAAAGCACAATATCCGCGTTGCGCCCCGCGACGTCAACAAAATGAGTGCGCAGCGACGAAAGCAAAAAGTTGAACAGATAGATTATGGATATGCCCGATGCCAGCACCCACAGTGAATCAAGAGCGGCAACCCCGTTGGGCACAATGCGGTCATAAACATTCATGGTAAAAAGAGGGCTGGCTACGGCAATCAGGTTGATCACCACACTGGCCAGGGCCACATGCCGATAAATGGGAGCATAATAACGCAGTACATCCCAAAACCAGCGCTTTCCTTTGGAGAGCACGAGTTTTTCCGCGCGCTCGTCGGGAGCCGCCTGTACGGAGGCAAAGAGCGCATAGCCGGAATAATCGGCCTTGATGGTTTCAAGAGGCACGACCTGTGCCGTTTCGTTTGTTTCCGGAAAAATGACTTCCGCCGAATTCCCTCTGACGGCAGTGAGCACGCAGCAGCGATCCCTGGTGAGCAGCAAAATGCAGGGCAGAACCGGCGCAGGGATGTCCTCCAGGACGGGCTTGTAAACAATCCGGCCGGACAGTCCCGCTTTTCGCGCTGCCCGCAGACATGCCTGGGGTGTGATATTGCTGCCGGTGAGGCTCGCCATAAGAAACTGCGGCGAAACAATCTTGCCGCGCAAGCGCAGCAAAACAGCCAGACTTCGCAAAAGGCCGGGCATGAAGTCCACATCTGAAGGCCGCAAAGGCCCTGTGGACTTGCCCGCTTCAGCCGGAGGGGAAGAGACCGGCGCGGCAGTGTCGCCGGGGACGGGAGATTTTTCCCCTTGGGGCGCTTCAGAAAGAGTACCATTGGAAGGCGTCGGACTGATTCTTTCCATGTAACTTCCAGAAGTGGTATGTAACTCTTACGCAAAACACGCAGCCGCCGGCATACGGAGCGGCTTCGGGTGTTGCCGCAAATACACGACTGCACCGTATGTTACATCAATGAAAAAAGCAATTCAAGCCATCCCTATGTTACATCAATGAAAAAAGCAATTCAAGCCATCCCCCGGCGAGTTATATCTCTATATCTCACGCTGGATTTTCGGGGCAAGAAACAGATGTCTCACTGCAATTCTCCGGCCACAACCTCGGCCAGTTCAGCGGCATACGTCCTGACTTTGTCCTCGTCTTCCCCTTCCACCATGATGCGGCACAAGGCTTCCGTGCCGGAATAGCGCAAAAGCACTCTGCCGCGTCCGGCGAGAGCCTCTTCGATCCGCGCCACGGCCTTTCCGATGGCCGGGCGTTCCTCAAAGGGCAGACGTTTTTCCACGCGCACGTTTACAAGTTTTTGCGGAAAGAGCGTCAAAAGACCGGCGAGTTCGGAAAGCGGCTTTTCCTTCTCGCGCATAATGCGCAGAATCTGCAACGCGGCCAAAATCCCGTCGCCCGTTGTGCTGTAGCGCCTGAAAACAAGATGGCCGGACTGCTCGCCGCCGAGCATGGCGTCCTTCCGCCGCATGGCCTCGACCACATGGCGATCTCCGACACATGTGCGCAAAAGCCGTCCTCCGCGAGCGGTCATGAAAATCTCCAGGGCCATGTTGCTCATGACTGTGGCCACCAGCAGATTGCCCGGCAACTCGCCGCGTTCCATCATGGACTGCGCGCACATGGCCATCAACTGATCGCCGTCCAGAATGGCGCCGTTTTCATCCGCCACTATCAGCCTGTCAGCGTCGCCGTCCAGGGCCAGGCCCACATCGGCGCGCACCTCGCGCACTTTGGCCGCCGTCACTTCGGGATGCAGCGAGCCGCAATGTTCGTTGATGTTGAGCCCGCTGGGACTCGTGCCGACGCGTATCACCTCGGCCCCAAGCTCCTCCAGGGCCAGGGGCGCGACCTTGTAGGCCGCGCCGTTGGCGCAGTCCACAACAATACGCAGGCCGGCAAGGGTAAGATGCGCGGGGAAGGAGCTTTTGGTATAGACAATATAACGGCCGCCGGCATCCTCTATTTTTGTGGCCCGCCCTATACGCCGCGTGTCGGGATAGGGCCATGCCATGTCCGCGTCAAGCACCATCCCGGAAATTTCATTTTCGATCTGATCCGGCAGCTTGTAACCGTCGGCGTCGAAAAACTTGATGCCGTTGTCATAAAAAGGATTGTGCGAGGCGGAAATCACCACCCCGAGGTCAGCCCGCATGCTGCGCGTGAGAAAAGAAATGGCGGGCGTGGGCAAGGGGCCTGTCATGATGACGTGCATACCGGCGGCGCATAGCCCCGCCGTCAGCGCGGACTCGAACATATAGCCGGAAAGCCGCGTATCCTTGCCGATCACGACCTTATGCAAGTGCGTTCCGCGCCTGAAGCGTACCCCGGCCGCTATGCCCAGGCGCAGGGCCACATCCACGGTCATGGGATAGACGTTCACCGCGCCGCGCAGACCGTCCGTACCGAAAAAACGTTCAGACATGTGTTCTCCTTGAATATGTCAATTCGCAACCGGCGTTTTGGCATCGCCCTTTCGCGTGACGGTCACGGCATCCGGCGGCGTCAGAACCGTCATGCCTTCGGGCAGGCGAAGACGCAGGTCCGTTTTGGCTTTTTGGCCGGGAGCAAGCTGAGGGGGAACCGCGCTTACTTCCAGTTGATTGAGATATTTCGAATTTTTGCTCAATGCTTCCGGAACTTCCACAAACACGGTAACTTCCGCCGGGCTTACCTCGTAAAGTCGGCTGTTTCCCGTGACAAGAGCGATCCTGCACCGGCGGGAAAGCGTAGTCCTGCCGCTGGTGATGGCATATTGCACCTGCACGGCCGAAGGCACGGCAGTGACAAAATCGGGAGTATCCAGGGTAATGCTTTCCTTCACCCGGGATCCCGCCGCCCTGGGATCAAGCGTTATGGTCACCGGCAGGCTGGAAATGCCGGCGACGATTTTCTCGGGACCGCGCAGCACGACCGTGGAAGGGTCCATGCCCACCTCGCCCACTGTCAGGGAATCGCTCCGCAGGGGGGAATCCAGGACATAACGCAAGGGGACGTTGCGTTCGACAAGCCTGTCCGCCTGGACGACAATGCGTGAAGGCTGAATATCCACAACTTCAAAGGACTGCACAGTCTGCCACAGCGTTTCGGAGGTTAGCGGCACGGTTGTGGCCCCTTTGCGGATATTGGAAAGATTCACGGCCCTCACCAGGCGTTGCCGGGTAAACGTGCGCAACAAGGTTTCCGGCCCGCGAAGGCGCACAGTGACCTTGTTCACCAGTCCGTCGGTGACGACAAGATCCGCCGGAATGCCGAAGTAATCCACAATGATGTCCATCTGGGCTTCGCGCCGTTCACGCACGCTCACCATGTACCATACACTGATTGAGGCAAGGACGGCCACAACAAGTGAAAACAGGTTGGAGGCGATACGGCCGCGCCTAGAAAATTTCATGGAGATCCTGCCTTAGACGCGCGGCATCCGGAACAAGCGTCAAAACGCCCCGAAGGGCCAGGGTCATTTCTCCGCGCTCTTCTGAAACAACAATTGCCACGGCGTCGCTCTCGCCGGTAATGCCCATGGCCGCGCGATGGCGCGTGCCGAAGCTCTGCCCGTTCGCCGTGGCCAAAGGCAGGATGCAGGCGGCGGCCATGATGCGCCCGGCGCTGATGATGACCGCGCCGTCGTGCAGGGGCGCCTTGGGATGAAAAATATTCATGAGCAGACGCCGCGAGAGCAGCGCGTCGATTCGCACGCCTTCGCGCGCCACCATGTCTCCGAGGCGCATGCCGCGCTCGATGACAATCAGCGCGCCGACACGAAGTCTTGCCATTTCCTGGCAGGCCATGACGACTTCTTCTATGCCGCTCTGTTTGAGCCTGTTCCGGCTGAATATTCTGCGCGCCCCGATTTCCCCGAGAGCCTGCCGGATGTCGGACTGAAACAGAATTACTATGACAATGAACAGGGAACTGAAAATATGCTGCAGCAGCCAGAACAACGTATTCAGACCCAGATGCATGGACATGTAGTAGAGTACCGTCAGAATCCCGAGGCCGGTCAGCACGGCCAGCGCGCGCGTGCCGCGCAAAAGCTGGATAAGCTGATACAACAGCGCGCTCACGAACGCTATGTCCAGCAAATCCCTCCAGGTTACGGGGAACCCCTCAAACATCCGCGCTCCCGCACTGTTTGGGCCGCAGCGCGGCGGCAAGGGCAAGGCTTCGACGCGTCGCGGCCACATCGTGCACACGATGCCAGAAGATGCCGCCGCTCCAGAGCAGGGCCGTCGCGACCTGGGTGGCAATGCCGCGGTCAGCCGCCGGCAGGCCAAGCAGATCGCCGAACAGGGATTTCATGGAGATGCCCAGAAGCACCGGCCTGCCGAAGGAAAGCCAATCTCCGGAGTGAGCCAGAAGTTCCACATTGTGCGCGCAGGTTTTGCCGAATCCGATACCGGGGTCAAGGGCGATGCGGTCCTCGGGAAGGCCGGCCCTGACAAGACGCGCCATCTCCCGTTCAAAAAAAAACGCGACCTCGCGGCGGACGTCATCATACCGGGGCCTGTCCTGCATGGTCTTCGGCCGGCCCTTGTGGTGCATGAGCACATATCCCGGCTTGTGCTGAACAAGCACATCCGTGAGACCGGGGTCAAAGGAACAGGCCGAAACGTCGTTGATGACGGCCGCGCCAAGATCAAGGGCGGCCGCCGCGGTTTCCGCGTGATACGTATCCACGGAAACGGTCATGTCCGGGGCCGCCTCGCGCGCGGCGCGGAGCGCCGGCAGAAGACGCGCCTGCTCTTCCTCCGGGGAGAGAGCCCCGGAACCCGGTTTTGTGGTCTCGGCGCCAAAATCGACAATATCGGCGCCGTCGCCGTAAAGGCGCAACGCCCGAGCCAGTCCTGCCCCTGTTGAGGCATGGCGTCCGCCGTCATAAAAAGAGTCGGGCGTCAGGTTGACAATGCCCATGACGCCGAAAGGCGCGGACGGAGCGGGAATACGCCCGCCGGATACGCGCCACACGGGATTTCGCGCGGCCGGATCAGGCATTGGTGTCTTTGTCGGTCCGGGCTTGCTTTTTATCGGCGGAATCCGGTTCCAGCGCAAAATCCTGAGCCTCGCCATCCTGACCGTCGGGATTTTCTCCGGCATCTCCACCGCCCTCAACAGGTTTGTTGCCGTTTGTGTCAAGCGGCGGCAGTTCCTCATCGTTCATAATCTTGCCGAGTTCTTCACTGTTGATGGTTTCCCGCTCAAGCAGGGCTTTCGCGATACGGTGCAACACCTCGCTGTGGCTTTGCAAAAGTTCGCGGCAACGGCTGTGGGCTTCCTCCACAATGCGCTTGACCTCGCCATCCACCAGCCGGGCTGTATCCTCGCTGTAATTTTTGTTTTGTATCCATTCACGGCCGATGAAGACCTCCTCGCCGGTTTCGCCGATGGCAAGAGTTCCGATGGCGTCGCTCATGCCCCATTCACATACCATTTTGCGCGCCATGCGGGTGACGCGCTCAATATCGTTGGAAGCGCCCGTGGTGATATCGTCGAAAATCAGTTCCTCGGCCACTCGTCCGCCAAGCAGCACCACAAGGTTGTTGCGCAGGTAAGTCCGCGAATAGCCGTGCCTGTCTTCCTCGGGCAGTTGCATTGTAACGCCCAGCGCGCGGCCGCGCGGGATTATGGTGACCTTGTGCACGGGATCGGAACCCGGTAAAAGTTTTGCCGCCAGGGCGTGCCCGGCCTCGTGGTAGGCCGTGATGCGCTTTTCCTCATCCGACAGAATCAGGCTGCGCCGCTCGCGCCCCATGAGCACCTTGTCCTTGGCGTACTCAAAGTCGCCCATGCCGAGTTTTTCCTGATTGAGCTTGGCGGCCTGCAAGGCGGCTTCGTTGACGAGGTTTTCCAGGTCCGCGCCGGAAAAGCCGGGTGTGCCGCGGGCCAGAACGTCCAGATCCACGTCTTCATTCAGTGGCGTGCGTTTGGTATGCACTTCCAGAATGCGCTTGCGGCCGCGCAAATCCGGCGTGGGGACAACCACCTGCCTGTCAAAACGGCCTGGACGCAAAAGGGCGGGGTCAAGCACGTCCGGACGGTTGGTCGCGGCTATCAGGATAACCCCCTCATTGCTCTCGAAGCCGTCCATTTCGACAAGCAACTGATTCAGCGTCTGCTCGCGCTCGTCATGCCCGCCGCCCAGACCAGCGCCCCGCTGACGCCCCACAGCGTCAATTTCGTCGATAAAAATCAGGCAGGGCGCGTTTTTTTTGCCCTGCACAAAAAGATCCCGCACTCTTGAGGCGCCGACGCCGACAAACATTTCCACAAAGTCGGAACCGGAAATGGAAAAAAAAGGGACGCCCGCCTCACCGGCCACGGCGCGGGCCAGAAGCGTTTTGCCGGTGCCGGGAGGCCCGACCAGCAACACGCCTTTGGGGATGCGTCCCCCGAGGCGGGTAAATTTTTTCGGATTGGAGAGAAATTCAACAACCTCGGTAAGTTCATCCTTGGCTTCGTCCACACCGGCCACATCGTCAAAGGTAACGCGCGCGCTTTCCTGGTTGAGCATGCGCGCCCTGGAACGTCCGAAACTCATGGCTCTGCCTCCGCCCCCCTGCATCTGGCGCATAAAAAAAACCCACACGCCGATGAGCAGCAACATGGGGAACCAGGAAACCAGCAGCGTCATATACCAAGGCTGCTCTTCCGGCGGTTCGACCTTGATTTCGACTTTTTTTTCAATAAGGCGGGCGACGAGGCCGGGATCCTGCGGCGCATAGGTCTGGACGCTCCGGCCGTCGGAAGTTCTGCCCGTCAGGTTGGGCCCCTGCATGGTTACGGACAACAACTGCCCCTCGTTGAGTCTGGTCAAAAAATCCGTATAGGGAACCCGCTGCGTGGGGCCTTGCGTTTGCTCAAAGGTATTGAAGAGCATGACCATCGCCAAGACGATGATTGCCCAGAGCATCAAATTGCGGCTGAACTGGTTCAACACGTCCTCCAGAAAGGGAATTTCCCCCCGAAAATTTTCTTGGCGAGCATAGCCGTTGTCCGGCCTTGGTGTCAAATGCGCCGGAAAAGAAAGCTATTTCATAACATACCATGATAACAGGAAGGGGCAATCCACCCGGCTCCTGTCCGCCGGGCTGGAGTCGGTCGGCGGAGGGAGCCGACTGTCGCCGGCCGAAAAAATATAAGTATAAATATTGCGAACAACACCTTGAGCCGGGAGCGGGCGGGCCTGGCCCGCCCGCTCCCGGCTCAAGAATTTGACTGTTGCAAAATTGCCGCTCTTCAAATGTCGCGGGCGCATGGACCGGCATCCCGGCCCCGGACGGTTTCAGAACTCGTAGCGGAAGGTGCCGAAGACCCCGTGGCCCGTGGTGTGTTCCGAAAACATGAGGTTGTAGTTCAGGCCGAAGGAGACGTCCCCGTTGCCGAAGTCCAGGCCGA